>JBAXGW010000052.1:0-32850 GCA_037139195.1 Bacteroidota bacterium | reverse complement strand
AGTATGTCGTCGCCTAATTTTTTAACCTCGAACTTATGTTCGAGGTTTTTTTTTGCCCTTTTTTACCCTTAATTTTTCATTATAATTTAAACCTTGTTATTCTTGTTGGATATTTATATAAATTTGTATAACTAATAAAATACTCATGGATATCATTGCGAAAATTGAACAATTATTTGAAGCCCATTTCAAAAAGCAAGCAAACAGCATAGACCTTCTTCCTCAGTCTGGCTCTAATAGATGTTATTATAGAATTACAAGCGAAAGCAAAACATATATTGCCTCTTTCAACGAAGATGTAAAAGAAAATAACGCGTTCTTTAGTTTTACAGATACTTTTAAAAAGTCGAAACTTGCTGTACCTGAAGTCTTCTGCATTAGCGATGAAAAAAAAATCTATATCCAAGAAGATTTAGGCGATACAACTTTGTTTGGCATTCTTGAAGAAAACCGCTCGAATGATGAAATTTCGGATGAAACCATTGGTTTGTACAAAAAAGTGTTGAAACAACTTCCAAATTTCCAAATTAACGGAGGTAAAAACATAGATTATTCGCATTGTTATCCGCGAGCTAACTTTGATAAGCAGTCGATGATGTGGGATTTGAATTATTTTAAATATTATTTTCTAAAATTAGCAGGAATTGTTTTTGACGAACAAAAGCTAGAAGATGATTTCCAAACATTTACCAATTACCTTTTAACTGCCGAATCGGATTATTTTCTTTATCGCGATTTCCAGTCGAGAAATATTATGATAAAAGACAACGAACCTTATTTTATCGATTATCAAGGTGGCAGAAAAGGAGCTTTGCAATACGACCTTGCCTCGCTTTTATATGATGCAAAGGCAAATTTACCCGAACAACTTCGCAAAGAGCTTTTAAACTTCTACATTGAACAGCTTAGAGATTACAAAAAGGTTGACAAACAAGAGTTTCTGAATCATTATTACGGATTTGTATTGATTCGTATTATGCAAGCAATGGGAGCTTATGGATTTAGAGGATTTTATGAGAAAAAAGAACATTTCTTATTGAGCATTCCTTATGCATTAAACAATTTAGAAAATATTCTTAAACATGAAAAACTTCCAATTGAAATTCCAACGCTTTGGAGTGTTTTGAAACAACTTACAACAAATGAAAAGCTCAAGAATATTAATCATAAAAAACTTCATATTCAACTTAATAGTTTTTCATTCAAAAAAGGCATTCCACAAGATTTATCAGGCAATGGCGGAGGATTTGTTTTCGATTGTCGTTTCCTTCCAAATCCTGGGCGCTATGATGAATATAAAACACTGAATGGCAAAGACAAAGAAGTAATCGAATATCTTGAAAAAGAAGTGGAAGTTGGTGAATTTTTAACCAATTGTTTTAAAATATTGGATAAATCTGTGGCGATGTATGTTTCGAGAAACTTTAGCAGTTTAATGATTAATTTTGGTTGTACTGGCGGTCAACATCGTTCGGTTTATTGTGCAGAACGAACAGCCAAACATCTGAGAGAAAAATTTGACGTAAAAATTAGCTTGAAACATATAGAACAGGATAAATAGTTTGATATGAGCAAAACCAAATGCAAAGAAAAAGATAACACCAAAGACAAAGACGACAAATTCGTCTGCGACAAGTGTGATAGAACCGCAAACAAAGAAAAAAAATTGTGTAAACCTAAAAAAAATAAAGGGTAAACGGTACAAGGTGCATGGTGCACGGGAAACGAGAATTAAAAATACCTTCCCATACACCTTTCACCCTATACCTTTTACCGTGAACCGTAGATTATGAAAGCTATAATATTTGCTGCTGGCTTGGGAACAAGACTTCAAGAATTATCTAAAAATACACCTAAAGCCCTTGTTAATGTTAATGGCGAAACATTGCTACACCATACTATTCTGCATTTGGCAAAACATGATTTTAAGGATATAATTATCAATATTCATCATTATGCCGACCAAATAATCAATTTCATTAAAGAAAAAGATTATAAAGGATTAAATATAAGTTTTTCTGATGAACGCGATGAACTTCTTGATACTGGTGGCGGATTAGTTAAAGCAAAAGATTTCTTTAACGAAGGAGATTTTCTGGCTTATAATGTTGATATATTGAGTAATATCAATCTTACTGAGCTTTACAACAAACATACTGAATCAAAAGCATTAGCAACTTTAGCTGTAAGAAATAGAAATTCTTCAAGATACTTTCTATTTGATAAAACCATGAATTTAAGTGGATGGGAAAATACAGCTGCAAATAAAAAGATAATCACTAAAGAGAATCAGAAATTAAGTCAATTTGCATTTAGTGGGATTCAGATTATTTCACCAAATATTTTTGATAAAATAAGTCATAGTGGTGTATTCTCAATGACCAATGTTTACATAGATTTAGCAAAAAAGAATATTATAAAAGGCTATATTCATAACGAAGACTACTGGTTCGACACAGGTACACCTGAAAAATTAGCAGAAGCGAGTAAATTTCTACAAACACTTTAAATATATAACATTGTGCCTTCGACTTACTTCGGCTACGCTCAGCAACCACCGCTCAGTCACCGCAAAAAACTTTCTAACTATATGAACTTTGACTTCGACTCCGCTCAGTCACCATTTAAGCACAATAACTAAATTAAAATGAAGAAATTCCTTGAAAAAGTAGTTGAAGAAATTATTGCTAATGAAAGCGTTATCGATGACAATATTTGGTTAATTATTCCAAATAGAAGAGGAATTGTCTTTTTGAAGAAATATTTCTCTGAGCACATTTCAAATCCCGTGTTTTCGCCTACTATTTTACCTATTGAAGATTTCATAAAGCAACTTTCAGATAAGTTTGTGCTTGAAAATGATGTGCTTCTTTTTGAGCTTTATTCAATAATAAAGGACAAAAACCTGCCATTTTCAAATTCCTTTGAAGAATTTCTTTCGGTTGGAAATAGCATGCTTCATGATTTCAACGAAATAGATTTGTATTTGGCAAATGCCAAGGAAGTTTTCACAGAAATCAATCGAATTAAGGCCATTGAGCTTTGGTCGCCAGAAAGACACGAATTAACCGAACTACAAACCCGATATTTAGCATTTTACAATTCGCTCTACGATATATACATTGAATTTAACAAACATCTAGATAAAAGCAATCACGCCTATCAAGGAAAAGCATATCGTTATGCTTATGAAAATATTGAAAACAATAAATTCAAAAGTAGTTCGAAATCATTTTATTTTTGTGGATTTAATGCATTAACCAAATCTGAAGAAAAAATCATTAAGCATTTTTCGATATTTAACAAATCTACAATCTTTTGGAATTCTGACGAATATTATGCCTTGAATAATATAAACGAAGCGGGGAAATTTATTCGCGAACAAAAAATCCAAACCATAAAGGAAACTAACTGGATTGAAAAAGACTACAAAGAAATCGACAAAGAAATCAATGTAATTGGGGTTTCGCAAAAGGTAGGACAAGCAAAAGCTGTAGGACAAATTCTTTCAAATCTTTCTAAAGAAGAAATCGAAAAAACGGCTATAGTTTTAGCAGATGAAACTTTGCTTCAACCCCTGCTAAACTCCATTCCCGATAATATCGAAAAAATCAATATTACTATGGGTTTGCCGCTAAAAGTTACACCCTCTTTTAGCTTCTTCGATTCTTTGATTCGAATGCATTTAAACTCTTATAAACTCACAAAAAACGAAGATTCTTCCGTATTCTATCATAAAGACATTATTACCTTATTTTCGCATCCGTATTTTAATAATTTCATACAAACAGATAGTAGGTTTGTTATCAAAGAATTGATTCGAAAAAACAAAGTTTTTATTTCCATAAATGAAGTAAATTACATACTTCGTCATGAATCCGATAAACAACTTATTGAACTTCTATTTTCAAAATGGAATAATAAACCCGAAGTGGCAATAGCCAAAATTCTCCAATTTATCAGTACATACAAAGAAATTCTTTTGCATAAAATAAAAGAAGCCGAAGGAAGCGACAAATTTTCTTTCAAGCTAAATTTAGAATATCTGTTTAGTTTTTATAAGATATTCAATCGTATCAATGGTTTTATTGAGAAATACGATGCAATTACAAATGTTAAAACCTTTTACAAATTATTTCAACAGATAAGCTACAGCAATTCCATTTCTTTCTTTGGCGAACCTTTGGAAGGATTGCAAATAATGGGAATATTGGAAACTCGTGTACTGGATTTTGAGAATTTAATAATGCTTTCAATTAATGAAAACATATTACCTACCGGGAAATCTTTTAACTCACTAATTCCTTATGAAGTAAAGAAAGCAAATGAAATTCCAACATTTACAGAAAAAGACAGCGTTTTTGCATATCACTTCTATCGATTAATTCAAAAATCAAAGAATATTCATCTAATTTACGATTGCGATAGCAAATCCGAAACCAACGAGAAAAGCCGTTTTATATTACAATTAGAAAACGAATTGCCCAAATACAATTCAAATACAAAGATTAACCAATCTTTTTTCAGCTATAATCCGGATGTTTCGGCAGGTGATTCTATTTCTATTTCTAAATCAGATGATATATTAAATCGAATTAAAGAGATAGCACAAAAAGGATTTTCGCCGAGTGCTATAAATACCTACATATCTTGTCCTTTGCGATTCTATTTTAGATATATCACAAAGCTCGACGATAACGATGAAATTCAGGAAAATGTGGATGCGCCAACTATTGGAAATATTTTTCACGAGGTTTTGCATCAAATATATTCCAAATACATCAACATCGATTTAACCTCAATAGAACTTAAATCCAATATTACATTGATTGAAGATTATTTAATCAAAGCATTTGAGAAATACTTCCCTAATGGTAATTATAATGAAGGTAAAAATCTTTTAACTAGAAAAGTTACAGAAACACTTTTAGAAACATTTATAAATCTGGAAGTTCAAAAGCTCAACGAAGGAAATAAAATCAGAATTCTTCATTTAGAAAAATCATTTGAGAAAGAATTGGTAATTGATGGTTTATCAGAATCTATCAAAATAAAAGGTATTATTGACCGCATAGACGAGTTTAATAAAACAATACGCATAATTGATTACAAAACAGGAATTGTTCAGCCAGCCTCTTTAAAGATTAAACATCTGGAAGATATAATGGCTTCGAATAAATACGATAAGGTGGTTCAGTTGATGATTTATCAATTGTTGTATTCTTCATCAAATATCGATACGATTTCTGGAATAATAAGTTTTAAGAACATTCAAAGTTACTTACAAGAACTTAAAGTTGAAACGGATAATATCCCGCAGTTTTATGCTGAATTTGAAGCAGAAATTAAGAGTTTGATTTTAGAACTATTTAGCCCAGAAACTCAATTTTCACAAACCGAAGACAAAACAACTTGTTCGTATTGTTCTTTTAATAATATTTGTGTTAGATAGATTATTTAGTTACTCAAGTTTCTGTTTAATAACTGCTTTAGTTTTCCATTTCCCAGTTCGGTAATAGATGTAAGAAAATAGCATACCAATAAACCATGCAATTGGTATGCCCCACCAAATTCCTATTTCGCCAAAATGTTTTGAAAGAAACCATGATACAGGAATGCGAATAACCCAAAGTGCAAAAAGAGTTATAAACATTGGAACAAGCGTATCGCCTGCACCACGCATAACACCATTGTTGACAAACATAGTTGAGAAAACCAAGTAAAAAGCACCTACTATTAAAAGATAATTAACGCCTTGTTCTACAACCGCTTCGTCGTTAGTAAAAAAGCGCATAAGTTGATGACTAAAAGTCATAACTATAACGGATAATGCTATAGAAATATAAGAATTCATCTTAAGAGTAGAAATATATCCCGTTTTAACCCTTTCAGATTTTCCAGCACCCAAATTCTGACCCGTAAAAGTTGATAGAGCTTGCGAAAAATTCATAGCTGGGAGCAGTGCAAAGGAATCTATTCTGCTTGCTATAGAATAAGCTGCTAGTGAAATTGTTCCAAAGCCGTTTACAATCCCACCTAAAGCAACCATCCCAAGTGCGACAAAAGCCTGTTGAAGCCCAGAAGGCAATCCGATTTTCACCCCTTTAATAAAAAGTATTTTGTCGAAAGTAACATTTGTAAGCCTTAATTTCACCATTGGGTATTTCTTATTGATATATATTAAACCCCAAACACAAGCAATTGTTTGCGAAATAATGGTTGCATAAGCAGTCCCTTCAACTCCCATGTGGAAAACCAGAATGAATAATAAATCTAAAATTATATTTATTACAGTAGCAGTTGCTAAAAAATAAAGTGGAGTAATTGAATCCCCAATTCCTCTTAATAAGGCGCTCAATCCATGATATAAGAAAAGAAAAAATAGACCATAAAGATTTGTATTTAGGTATAATACTGCTTCGGGCAGAACCGCCGCGGGTAAATGTGTGAGCTTAAAAATATATTCGCTACTAAAAATTCCAGCAAATGTTAATACGAATGATGCAATTATCAGGACGATATACATGATATCACTGCATTTTCTGACATTTTCGTAGTCTTTTGCCCCAAAGTATTGCGATACCATTATGGTTAAGCCCATCGCTATTCCGATTATTAATGAAATCAGTAGAAAAATAATTGGAAATGAAGCACCAACTGCTGCAATTGCTGTGTTTCCAAGAAATTTTCCAACAATTACTCCATTTATTATTTGCTGAAACTGTTGAAGTACATTTCCAATGAGCATTGGAATCGCAAAATTTAATATTAGCTTTCCTTCTTTCCCTACTGTTAAGTCTTTCATCGTCTTTTTTATCGTTTGATAATCAAATTTACATAATTTTTTCGTGTGATTTTTAATAAAAAACCATTTATGCTAGATGTTAATGACTTTTAACTTTCTTAACTTTGCAAAAAATATTAAGGTTTTTATATGGAACATGCATTATTTCATCGTTCAGAATTATTGTTAGGCAAAGAACGTATGCAAAAATTGGCTTCGGCAAAAGTTATTATTTTTGGAATTGGTGGTGTTGGAAGTTGGTGCGCCGAGAGCTTAGTTCGCTCGGGAATTTCTAATATTACTATTGTTGATTCCGACAGAATATGCGTTACTAATATAAACAGACAAGTTCATGCAACTACATCTTCGGTCGGTCTTGTAAAAACAGATGTGTTAAAAGCTAGATTACTCGATATTAACCCAAATGCAAATATTGTTGCTTTGCAAAAGATTTATAATAAAGACACTTATCAAGAATTTGATTTAGAAAGTTATGATTATATTATTGATGCAATTGACAGTTTGGGAAGTAAAGTTCATTTGATAAAAACTGCTACGGAAATAAAAACTGCAGTTTTTTATTCTTCAATGGGTGCATCATTAAAAGTGGACTCAACGCAAATTCAGGTAGGCGATTTTTGGAGTGTTAAAATGTGTCCATTAGCAAGAAAGCTTCGTAAAATGTTGCGAAAAATTAGTGCTCCAAAAAATCATTTTCAAGTAGTTTTTAGCGAAGAGTTATTAGAAAATAATGGTGCAAGTGAGTCAGCTTGTGGTTCGGCTCAGTGTATGTGCCCTAAATCTAAAGAAGGACCTGGTAATCCTGAGCTTGCTGATCATGAATGGTGCAGTTTGAAAGCACAAATAAATGGCTCGCTTGCACATATTACTGCTATGTTTGGCTTTACTATCGCAGGTATGGTTGTAAAGGATATTTATTATAAAATCGATTGAAACCTTTTTTAATTAATTAAAGTAAGATTCCCGTTTATATTATGCTTTTCGCCATTTAGAGAGGTATATTCAATTATCCAAAAATAGGTTCCTTCAGTAGATTCTGAATTTTTAGTTTTCCCATCCCATTTGATAGGTAGATTATTTGATTGAAAAAGCAAATTTCCCCAGCGATTGTAAATATTCATGTTTGCTGATGCTACGTTTTCAATTTTTATAGGTTCAAATAAATCATTTATGCCGTCGCCATTAGGAGTAATAACATTGGGCATTTCAATTATGGCATCACAAGTTTTAAGTGAAATAAAAATGCTGTCTGAATTTATGCATCCATCAACTGAAATTTCAACATTAAAAAATCCAGCATTAGAAACTTTTAAAGTAGCATTATTTGAACCGTTGTTCCATAAGTAACTCGCATTTTCAGTATAAGCATTTAAAAAGAAATCTGTATTTGAACAAATGAGCGTATCATTACCAAGATTGATAGAAGGAATAGGATTGTAATCGACATTTATGGAATCAATATCAGAGCATCCATTCGAAGAAACTTCTACCCAATATATGTTAGGTTGGTTAACCACATACTCCGTATTACTCGAATTATCTTGCCATTTGTACGATGCATTGGGGAAAGAAGCATCTAGCTTAAGAGTTTCACCTTCGCATAAAGCAGTGTCGTTGCCTAAATTAACTGTTGTTTTAAAAATTTCAACAGATTGGCTTGTTGTATCAGAATTTCCATTAGTATAAATAATTACAGAAACATTATAAACGCCAGCGTTTGAAAATTGATGTTTGGGATTTTCAATTTTTGAAATATTATTAATTCCTGAGTTTGGGTCTCCAAAATTCCAGATGATGGAATCAAAAGATGATGCTGATAAATTAAATGCAGTGGAATCGGAATAACAAGTTTTTTCAAAAGAGAAACTGGAACCATTAAAATAGGATTGAATAAATGTAGGCAATCCAAATATTGTGTACATCCCATTTAAAAATAAATAATTATCTGTAAAATTACATCCTATACCTGATATATCAGGGTTTTTAATTACACTAAGATAATCGTAAGCAGTAATATATATTTTGCCATCGGGACCTAGTTGTAATGCTCCTACAAAATTATTACTACAACTGCCCACTATCACATCTGATTGAGCTACGTTTGCCGCGTTTAAATCGAATTGATGAATATTAGAAGTGCCTTCAACCGACATATAAATAAACTGATTAGAGGGAGAAAACTCAATTCCATAAGGTCCATTTCCCAAAAAAAATGGTCCTAAAGTTATAGGATTAGACAGTTTTCCAGTAGCCGAATTAAAATCTAAAACTTGAGCTTCATTAAAAGTATAATGGGCAATTGCTATTTTTTTGCCATTTGGTGATGCTTTTAAATACCCAATTGCATTTTGGTTAGCGCCATTTATAAAAGTTCCTGTATTGCTAATTACTGGAGTTAAATTTATTCCCGATGCTGTTATTAAATAAGCATAAAAAGCATCCGAGTTCCAAGCATGGGTTATAACCCAAATATCTTTATTATTTGCATGTTTTATAGCTGTAATCTTTTCGCAAGTAGGAGTGAGTAATTGAATGTTTTTATTACTATTAACATCGCCTAATCCGCCATTTAAACTCATATCAACTTCAGAATAAGTAAACCCATTAATTGAAGCCTGAAAATCAACCGCAAAAACATAATAAATGCTAGTTGAATTTGGTTTAGGAACTATTACACCCGACTGTGTGCTTGTCGAACTGCCCAAAAGACCATAACCATTACTCATCACTAAATGGTTTTTATTCCAAATACTCATTCCGTCTGTGTAAAATAATAAATTGCCATTTGCATCTGATATGGTGGCACTTCCCTCATCAGTATACGTTTGCCCATCTGTTAATGCCACGGGATTACCACTGTTAAAATCAACGCCAGCACCCCATCCAAAATACCAAATGTTGGCTTCTTTTTGGCAGAATAGCTGTGATGAAAAAAGAAATAGAAGAAAGAAAAGATATATCGATTTCATATTTTATGGTCTAATTACAAACTAGACAACTAAAACGGTCGAAAAGTTGCATCTATAATAATATTTTTAAATTAGTACATCACATTTACTGTTTGGATTTTGTTGAATTTCAAATTCGATTCAATAAATAAACCTTGCAGCTATTTGTTTTTTGAATTATTTTAACAACGTAAGATACCCGTTTATATTATGCTTTTCGCCATTTAGAGAGGTATATTCAATTATCCAAAAATAGGTTCCTTCAGTAGATTCTGAATTTTTAGTTTTCCCATCCCATTTGATAGGTAGATTATTTGATTGAAAAAGCAAATTTCCCCAGCGATTGTAAATATTCATGTTTGCTGATGCTACGTTTTCAATTTTTATAGGTTCAAATAAATCATTTATGCCGTCGCCATTAGGAGTAATAACATTGGGCATTTCAATTATGGCATCACAAGTTTTAAGTGAAATAAAAATGCTGTCTGAATTTATACATCCATCAACTGTTATTTGAATATTATAAAATCCAGCATTTGAAACTTTTAAGGTAGCATTATTTGAACCGTTGTTCCATAAGTAACTTGCATTTTCAGTATAAGCATTTAAAAAGAAATCTATATTTGAACAAATGATCGTATCGTTACCAAGATTGATTGAAGGAATAGGATTATAATCTACTTTTATGGAATCAATATCAGAGCATCCATTCGAAGTAACTTCAACCCAATATGTATTAGTTTGATTAACCACGAACTCCGAATTACTCGAATTATCTTGCCATTTGTACGATGCATTAGGCAAAGAAGCATCTAGCTTAAGAGTTTCACTTTCGCATAAAGTGGTATCGTTTCCCAAATCAACTTTTGTTTTAAAAATTTCAACTGCTTGGCTTAATGTATCAGTGTTTCCATAATTATAGATAATTACAGAAACATTATAAACTCCAGCGTTTGAAAATTGATGTTTGGGATTTTTAATTTTTGAAATATTATTAATTCCTGAGTTTGGATCTCCAAAATTCCAAGTTATGGAATCAAAAGATGATGCAGATAAAATAAATGTAGTGGAATCGGAATAGCAAGTTTTTTCAAAAGAGAAACTGGAGCCATTAAAATAGGATTGAATAAAATTAGGTAATCCATAATTAGCAAATTTATCTCCAAGATAAAATGATTTGTCAATAAAATTGCATCCTACTCCAGCTACATTTGGATTGTTAATTACACTTAAATGTTTGCCAGATGGAAAATAAATTTTTCCATCGGTTGCTAATTGGAGAGCCCCAGCTGAACCGTAATAAGTGTCATAGGAGCCTATTACTAGCTCTGATTGAGAAATATTTGGAGCAGTTAAATCATATTGCCTAACCATAGAAGAGCCTTCGACAATAAGATAAAGAAATTTGTTTGAAGACGAAAATTCTATACCGTAAGGACCCTCACCTGCATAATTTTCTCCAATTGTTATCGGGTTTGATACAACTCCTGTAGTTGAATTAAAATCGAATAGTTGAAGTTTATTTTGTGGACTACCATAAGCTACGGCTATTTTTTTTCCGTCAGGAGATGCTTTCATGTATCCGATGGAATATGTGTTTATTAAAGTTCCAGAGTGACTTACTATTGGATTGCTGCTTATGCCAGATGCGGTTACTAAGAATGCATAAAATGCATCACTGCTCCCCTGATGTGAAATAACCCATATATCTGTGCCATTTGAATGTTTTACTGCTGTAGTTTTTTCAGTAGTTGGTGTTAATAATTGGATGTTTTTGTTTGTAGCAATGCCTCCCAGTCCTCCATCTAGACTCATATCAACTTCCGAATAAGTCATGCCATTTGGATCTGTATCCTGTCCTGTTATGAAGATATAATAAATAGTATTTGAACCGGGTTTCGGAATAATTATAGCAGATTGTGTTGTACTTGGACTGCCTAGTAAACCAGATCCGTTGCTCATAATCTGATGGTTTTTATTCCAGACATCAAGGCCCTGCGTATAAAACAACAAATGTCCACTTGCATCGGAGATCGTTGCGCATCCTTCGAATGATGACATTTTGCTATCAGTTAATGCAACTGGAGAGCCGCTATTAAAATCAACTCCAGCATTCCCAAAATACCAAATATTGGCTTCTTTTTGGCAAAATATCTGTGATGAAAATAAAAATAGCAGAAAAAAAAGATATATTGATTTCATGAGTTTATTGTCTAATTATAAACTAGACAACTAAAACGGTCGAAAAGTTGCATGACGCATCAAATAATTGTATTAGTACATAACATTTACTGATTGAGCTTTATTAAATTTCAATCCGGATTCACTAACTAATTCTAGTACCAAAACATAAACACCTGCCTGAACTTTTTCGCCTTTATACTTGCCATCCCAACCTTGAATGGTTTCATTCCATTCATAAATTAATTCGCCCCATCTATTGAAAATTCTTGCGTTAAATGATTTAATATTCATACCTTCAATTTCATAAATATCGTTTAAGTTATCGTTATCAGGCGTAAATGTATTAGGCATGTAAACTGTTAATTTGCAATTTTTTACTTCTACATTTATTGAGTCGGAAATGATTCCGCAATTTGTTTCAATGTTTAAAATTAAGGACTGAGTTTCTTTTATTTCAGTTATTTGTTCAGTTGAACCATTCGTCCAAAAGTATTGCGAGTAACCTGATGGTCCTTCAATGAAATATGGCAATTGAGTGTCGCAAATGCTCAAGTCGGGACCTAAATCAAATGTTTCTGGTTCTATAACTTTTACAATATGCGATAAACGCTCAACACAACCAATAGAATCGCTTACTAAGCAACTAAACTCTGCCGAATTTAATGGAGTTCCAATTGGATTCTTAATAGTATCATTGCTTAATAAAGAATCTGGTGTCCATTTGAATGTTTCTCCATCTGAAATTAAAAAGCTAACCGAATTGCCTCTGCAAATAGTATCGGCTGATGCATATAAAATTGGATTAAATGGATTTACACTTATCAATACAGTGTCAAATGCGCTACAACCATAAATGTCAGTCCCTTTAATAATATACCTTGTAGTAGCTGTTAGAGTTGCTTTTGGATTGCTTATGGTTGCTGATGACAATCCTGCGCTAGGTGTCCAAAGATAGCTGGCAACACCAGATGCTGATAATTGTATTTCACTGTTTTTACATATCAAAGTATCAGAAGGATTTGCAATTACCTTTGGATACACTCTTATAACAAAAATACTATCTGCACCTTGACAGGTGCCAGTTCCAACAATAACTTTTATCCACCCAGTATCTGTGTTAAAATATTCTGGATTTGTTGTTCCACTAGGTAGCCATTGATAGCTTGGATAAATTGTGTCAGTTCCTAATTGAACCAAAGCTGTTGGGCAGATGTGAACGGTGTCAGTTTGAGGAATAATTTGTGGATGATAAGATGAAATAATAGTAAAATTATAGCTCGTATCTAATTGACAATTATAAACAGTGTCAGTAATATGTAAATTAAGCGTTCCAACACCCTGTGCTCCCCAGTTAACTTCAATGTTTGTGCCTGTATTCGATATAATTGTTCCATTTGTTGAAGTCCAAGTATAGGTAGAGTTTGCCAATAAACCATTAATTGTGTATGGTATTCCATTGCTAAAATTGCAAATTGTTGTTGCCCCACTTAAACTTGGGGCGTGGATATTACCAACATTTATAGAAATATTATCGCTAGCACTACAACCGTTTAATGTTCCGGTAACAGTATAAACTATATTCAGACTGGGATTTGCTGAAACAGTGCTGCCAGATGTTTGATTTAGATAGGTGCTAGGAGACCAAGAGTAGCTTGTGGCTCCTTGGGCTGTAATTGGAATGTTTGAACCACTGCAAATTGATTGATCAGGGCTAATTATAGAAACACTAGGAATTGGATTTACATTGATAATTACTTCAGTTGTTCCAGTGCAGCCAGTATTGTCGGTGCCAGAAACAGTATATATTGTAGTATCTGAAGGTGTTGCGGTAACACTAGCGCCACTAATTGCAGAAAGTCCTGTACTTGGGGTCCAACTATAATTATTAGCACCAGATGCAGTTAAATTTACAGAATTGCCGTTGCAAATGGTTTGATTATTTGGTGTTACCAAAATATTTAATGATGTACCAACAGTTACAACCACTTGTCCATTTCCACTGCATCCGTTGCCATTAGTTCCTACAACATAATAGGTTGTTGTTTGTAAAGGAGATGCAACTACTGTTGTTCCTGTTGTTTGGTTTAATCCAGCACTTGGCGACCAATTATAAGTGTCTGCTCCGCTAACAGTTAGGTTTGTAGATGAGCCTTGACAAATTGTTGGGCTTGATGGTGTTATATTTAGGGTAACATTTTGAGCAATTGTTACATTTGCAGTAGTTTGAGCTGTGCATCCATTAGCATCTGTTCCAATAATTGTGTAGCTTGTATTAGCAATTGGGGTTGATATTACAGTTGAACCAGTCCCCGAACTTAAACTTGTTGATGGCGACCAAGTATACGTGCTAGCACCAGAAGCAGTTAAACTAACTGTTGAGTTCAAACAAATTGTTGAACTTGCTGGATTAACTTGAATTGTTGGATTATTGTTAACTGTAACTGTAACATTTGCAGAACCACTGCATCCACTTGCGTCTGTGCCATTAACAGTATATATTGTTGTTGTACTGGGCGAAGCTAATACATTAGAGCCTGTTCCTGTTAGTCCAGTGTTTGGAGTCCAAGAGTATTGTGTAGCCCCAGAAGCTGTTAGTGCAACTTGCGATCCATTGCAAATTGATGGAGCATTTGGAGTAATGCTTATACTTAAATTATTTGCTATTACAACAGTAATAGTTGAATCACTGGAGCATCCACCTTGACTGTCGGTAATAGACACAGAAATAGTTCCTGAACCTGATGTTCCCCATAAAACAGAGATTTGATTTGTATTAGTGCTACCATTTATTGTGCCACTTCCGTTTATTGACCATGTGTAGGTATAATTAGAATTGTTTGGAACTTGATAGCTTGCGGTTGAATTTGGACAAATTGATAAAGGGCCTGAAATACTAGCTAAAGGACCATTCTTTATATTAATAGTTTTTGTTATTGTGTCAATATCACAACGTTTAAAAATATAAAAATTTATGGTATAGTTTCCTGGATTAGGAAAAACAAATGAAGAATTTTCACTTGTAGAACTCCCAAGACCAGCAAAGTTCCATCTAACAGAATCGTGCTGCGATTGAATATCCGCTGTAAATTGGGTAGGATTTCCCAAGCAAGTATCTGTATACGACCAATTGTTAGGTTCTTCAAAATAACTTTGAATAAAATTTGGCAAACCATATCGAGAAAGCCCACCATTTGCAGGAGTTGCTTCATTTCCACCCAAATTAACGGCTTGCTCGATATAATTGCAAGAGGCACCAAGGTTGTTAGGATTGCTAATTACTCCTAAGTGTTGTTTGCCTTCGGTAGCTCCACCTCCATCATCTGTATCTCTAGCAACATATATTTTGCCATCTGGACCACGTTGTAATGAGCCTACATTTGCAGCTGTTGTAATATCAAAACGTGATGAGTTAATATTAGCAGCATTAAGATTATATTGAGAAATAATTTTTTGAGGCGTCAAATTATACCAAGTACTAATATAGAGAAAACTATTATTTGGAGAAAATTCTACTCCATAGCACCATTTTAAGTTGGTTAAAGTTGTTGGATTAGATAATTGTCCTGTTGAATTATCAAAATTTAATACTTGAGCCTTTTCATTTGAGTTTGCCGATTCTGCAATTCTTTTCCCGTCGGATGAGGCTTTTAATATGCCTATAGAGCCATTTGCATCGCCAGCCCAAGTTTCACCTATTGCCTGAGTGCTAATTAAAGTGGGAGTTGATGTTGCTGTAACAAGATATACTAAAAACTTATTCGTGCCATATTCATGTGCAATAACCCAAATATCTTTTCCATTGCAGTGTAAAACAGCCGTGATTTTTTCTTGCACACGATTGCTGGGCGAAATATTTACGTTTTTTTCTGTTGTTACAACATCTCCTAACCCTCCTGATAAATTCATGTTAACTAAAGAATAGTATAATCTGGCTGGTGTAATTACGCTTCCTCCCTGATAAGGGACAGAAAAAATATAATACAAATTAGGATTTCCAGGCTTTGGAACTATTACTCCCGACTGAGCTGATGACGGATCACCTTTTAATCCAGAACCATTAGTCATTTGAGCATGATTTCTATTCCAAACTTTAATGCCATCTGTGTAAAAAAGCATCATGCCACTTGGATCAGATATGGTAGCAACACCTTCCCAAGCATTCATTTGGCTTCCTGTAAGTGCAACAGGAGAGCCACTATTAAAAGTTATTCCTGCTTTATTGCCAAAATACCAATTATTGGCTTCGTTTTGAGCGTATGAAAAAGTGTTTGTTAAAACTATAATTGCAATAAAAAATATTTTCTTCATGGTGGAGCTTTTAAACTATTGCAGTCGAATTGTCTAAATTATAGAATATAGACGAATTAATTAATAATTAGGTTGTTGAATTGAGAATTGTTTAACTTTTTTTAAGGAATCTGTCAATTCAAATTTTTTTTTAATACAATAGAAAAATAAAAACTGTATTTTTGTACTTATAAAATAGATGAAATTTGAAACTCTGTATAGCAGAAAAACCAAGTGTTGCCCGCGAAATTGCACGCATTTTAGGCTCTAATAATCGTAAAGACGGCTATTTTGAGGGTAATGGCTATTTGGTTAGCTGGACTTTCGGGCATCTTTGCACGTTAAAAAATCCTGACGATTATACAGAAAAGTGGAAAGCATGGAGTTTCAACTATTTGCCAATGATTCCGCCACGTTTTGGGATTAAATTAATTGAAAACGATGGGGTTGAAAAGCAATTTAATACCATAAAATCGCTTGTAGAAACTTGTACTGAAGTTATAAACTGCGGTGATGCTGGAATAGAAGGAGAATTGATCCAACGTTGGGTGCTTTCTAAAGCTGGGTGCGAGAAACCAATAAAACGACTTTGGATTTCTTCGATGACTGATGAAGCAATAAAAGAAGGTTTTAACAATTTGAAAGATGGAAAAGATTATGATTTGCTCTATGCTGCTGGAAATGCCCGTGCTATAGGTGATTGGTTGTTGGGAATGAATGCAAGCCGTTTATATACTTTGAAATATGCAAATGGCAAAGGTGTTTTGTCGATAGGTCGAGTGCAAACGCCAACACTTGCTTTGCTTGTTAAACGATTTTTAGAAATTCAGAATTTTGTTTCTCAAACTTATTGGGAACTTAAAACAACATACCGTGATGTAGTTTTTAATGCTACAAAAGGTCGCTTCGAATCGAAAGAAGAAGCGATTAAAAATCTTGAAGATATTAAATCCAAAGAGTTTGAAATTATCTCTTTTACGCAAAAAAAAGGAAATGAGCATCCTCAGAAACTTTTTGATTTAACAGCTCTTCAGGTTGAATGCAATAAAAAATTTGGCTTTTCGGCCGATGATACGTTGAAAAACATTCAAAGTCTTTATGAAAAGAAATTGGTTACTTATCCACGTGTTGATACAGCCTATTTGCCAAACGATATATATCCAAAGTGCGAGGGAATTCTGAAAAACTTGGAGCCTTATGCCAATTTTGTTGAGCCACTTTTAGGAAAACCAATTAGAAAAAGCAAAAAGGTTTTTGACGACAAGAAAATCACCGATCACCATGCAATAATTCCTACAGGCATTAGGCCTTCTGGACTAACATTGTTTGAAAAACAAGTTTACGATACTATTACAAGAAGGTTTATTTCTGTATTCTATCCAGATTGCATTGTTTCAAATACAACTGTAATTGGAGATGTTGATAGCACTGAATTTAAAGCCACCGGAAAAGTTATTTTGGAAGAAGGTTGGCGTGTTTTATATCCTAAAAAAGAAAATGAAAAAGAGGAAGGCGAAGAAGAAAGTCAGATAATGCCAAATTTTGTGCAAGGCGAACGTGGCGAACATTTACCTGATTTGCAAGAAAAACAAACTCAACCGCCCAAAATGCATACCGAAGCTACTTTGCTGCGAGGAATGGAAACTGCTGGAAAGCAAGTTGATGATGAAGAACTACGGGATTTAATGAAAGAAAATGGCATTGGGCGTCCTTCAACTCGAGCAAATATCATTGAAACTCTTTTCAAACGCAAATATGTAACTCGTCAAAATAAAAATTTAGTTCCAACAACTACTGGAATTGAACTGATAAATACAATTAATAACGAACTTCTAAAATCTGTTGAGTTAACTGGTCAGTGGGAAAAGAAACTTCGTCAGGTAGAGCGTGGTGAATATGATGTGAAGGTTTTTATTGAAGAAATGAAACTTATGGTAACTGATTTAGTTTCAGAGGTTCGCCAGGAAAGCCATAAAGTTATTAGTATAGAAGAAGATAAAAAGGAGAAGATTGAGGTTAAGACCGAGGCTAAGGTTAAGAATGAAAAGACTGAGGTTGAAGAAAAAGCGATGTGTCCAAAGTGCAAAACAGGAGAGATTATTAAAGGGAAAACGGCTTATGGCTGTTCGGAATATAAATCGGGTTGTAATTTTAAAATAGATTTCGAGCAATTTGGCAAAAAACTTTCAGATAAACAGCTTTTTGCATTAATTAAAAAACGCAAAACACCTGTTATAAAAGGTTTTGAAATTAATAAAGAAAAGCAGAATGGCGTTATTATTTTGAACGATAATTTTATCACTGAGTTTAAAATTGAAACTGAAAAAGCCACAAAAGAAGTTAAGTCTAAAAAGTTGATTTGTCCAAAATGCGGAAAAGGGGAGATGATGCGTGGAAATTCTGCCTATGGATGTAGCAGATACAAAGAAGATTGCAAGTTCGTAATTCCTTTCGAAGTGCTTGAAAGAGATTATAAAACCTTGGAATTAACACAAAAAATTCTTGAAAAAATGATTTAGACGGTTAAAGGTAAAAGGTTCAAGGTGCAGGGTTGTAACTCATTGCCATTTACCTTTCACCCTGAACCAGCTTTAGCTCATTCGCCAAAGCGCATCGTCTAATTCAGCCTGAACTTCTGCTTTTGAGAAAAGACTATAAAGTCCGCGTTTTCTGTTGTTGAGGTGTTCTTGATAATATTTCACAGCAGTTTTGAAGTCGTCAATTAGATAATACGCATTTCCAATATTGAAAAGTGTGTCTACTTTCAAGGATTTTGCCCATTTTAGTCCTTCACCAAATCTACTGTTCGCCAATTCTTCTTCAGGTGTATTAAGAATTTTCAACCAAGCATCAATTGCTTCTTTAAAGAAATCGTTAACTTTTAAAATGGAGGCGTGGTAATTCAGAACCATTGGGTCGTATGGAGCAATGGCATAAGCTTGATATGAAAGTTCCAGCGCTAATTTAAACTTTCCAGTTTCGTAATGACAAATCGCTAAATTACTGATTAACCAGTATTCATCCGGATTTTTTTCTAGCGCTTCTTTCAAAATGCGTTTTGCTTTGCCAAAGTCGTTTGCATCGTAGCACGCATAAACTTTGTAAGATATTTTTTGTAAGTCAGAATCTAACATATTTATAAGTTTAAAAGTTTATAAAGTTTGAAAGTTTATAAAGTTGATAGTACGAATCTACGAATTAATTTGAAGGGTTTAAATTTATAAAACATTTTTCAGCTCAATAGAATAATCATGTTGTAAATCTTCGTGTAAAGTCTTAATTGCTTGGTTAATTTTTTGAATTTGGCGCAGATAAATATTATTAATTGCGTTGCTATTTTGCAGCGAAAATCCTGAACTTTTAAGTTTTTTGCAAAAGTGAATTAAAAGTTCAACTTCGGTAGTTTTGATATTGGAATATTTGATGTATTTATTGGCAGTTCGTAGCACTTTTCTAATGGTTTTCTTTGCCAAGTATGTATTGCTTAGGTTCATTTCTGCAAACTGATTTTCAATTTCTTGTTTTGCTTTTGCAATATATGCTAATTCATCGCTAGCTTCAAAAAGGAGGTAGTTAAGAAGTTCTTTATTTTCTTTCTTATACTTCGCCAAATGCAAACAATAATTCACCAAAACCTCTTGTGGAAGTTCTTTCAGTTCTTTTTTTATTTCGCTGATTGAAGCCGATTGCATTTGTGAAAATTGATTTTTACAAATGTAAATGTTTAAAATCAAGAAACCAAATAGATTATTTTTTCTTCAAATCAAAAACGAGAAGTACGAAAAATATTGTATATTTGCAGCCCCAATTAAAAAGGAAGCTTCTAATAAGAAAAGAACGTAAAGGTTTTCTATAAATTTGTGTCTTGTTCATAAAGTTATAGAACGAGGCGGAGGAAGTGATAAAAATCAAGGAGTTTACAAGCGTAAATGACTGTTTTTATGACGACGACAACGATGTTATAGAGCTTTATGGACAGACACAAAGTAGTTGTATTATCTTTTTAAGCGACAAGGGGCTGACCGGCTTTGACAGCAAGGTTAGTGGTTATGTAAGCATGTCGAGCGTTGTGGAGTTAGCTCGCTAATCCGAATACACAAAGCCAATAACTGGCACAGATTACAATTACGCTCTAGCTGCTTAGTTTTAGAAATTAGGCAGGAGCTGCTTCACCGAAGAGTTCGCTCAACACTTTTTGGAATGAAGCATCAGCGAGTTTGAGATAAGCCGTGTATCGCCTTGCTGCCCGGACGAAAACCTCAGAGGCTAAGGATTTGGATGGTTTAGTCTTACACCTGCCTTATCTCGAAAACCAAGAAAAGAATAAACATGTAGAAAGCGTAGTTGCTACTTGTTTGGACCAGGGTTCGACTCCCTGCAGCTCCACTGGTACAAAATCAAAAAACCGCAAATCGATTCATTATGAATAGTTTGCGGTTTTTCAAATTTTCGGATACTAATTCTTTTATAATCGTGATTTTGATTCAATTATCTTAAACATAAAAAATAAGAATAACTTGATTTTGATAAAAAAAGCTAAAATTGTTTAAATTTGCGTTTGTTTCTTAACTTTTCTGCGTAAAACAGTAATAAAGAGAGTAGAATGACAAAAGAAAAATACAATATCGGATTGGTTTTAAGCGGAGGCGGCGTTCGTGGGTTTGCTCATTTAGGCGCTATTAAAGCACTAAGCGAGCATGGCATTATTCCTGAAGTTATTTCTGGAACAAGCGCTGGTGCAGTAGTTGCTGCTTTGTATGCAGACGGCTATACTCCAGATGAAATCATTAGTTTGTTTAATGACCGTTCATTCTCAAAATACTTCGATATTTGTGTTCCTAAAATGGGCTTGCTTAAAATGTCGGGATTGTATAGAATTTTAACATGTTCGCTTAAAGCAAAAGTTTTTGAAGACTTAAATATGCCAATTTTTGTATGTGCAACTAACTTAAATAAAGGTAAAAGCGAGTATTTTTGTAAAGGCGAACTCCTAAAACCTTTGTTGGCTTCATCTTCAATTCCTGTGCTGTTTCCTCCTATTGAAATTAATGGCGATTTATATAATGATGGAGGTGTTCTTGATAATTTACCTTTACTACCAATTATAAGAAAATCAAAAAAATTAATCGGTGTTTTTGTAAACCCTGTTGGCACAAAAAAAAATATTGTAGGATTGAAATCTATTGCTGAACGCTCGTTTCAGTTGTCGATAAGTAGAAATATTCCTGTTAAAAGATTGAAATTCGACCTATTTATTGAACCTGATAAATTATCAAAATTTGGGGTTCTGGAAATTAGTAAAATTCAAGATGTTTTTTCTATTGGATATGAATATACTTCTGAATTATTAGAAAAAACAGACCTCTCGACTTTTATAAAACAGGAATAACCTGAATTTCTTCGTTTATATAAACTAATAGTTGTTCGTGAATCTGATAACCCATTTGCTTTATTAATGAAGAATAATCTTTTACTTGTTTTTGATGTTTTTCTTCAACATTGCCGGTTTTATAATCAATTATTGTTACCCCATTTTTTGTTATTATCAGTTTGTCGGGGCGCTTGATAGCATATTGAGGCAAAATAATATCACATTCGTTTTTATGAATATTAACATTGCTAAAATAGTTGATTAATAATGGATGGTTGATGATTTGTTTGAGTTTATTCGAAATTTCATCCATTTGTGAACTTAAAAAAAGACCTTCGTTTATAGCTTTTAAAATTGCTAGTTCAATATCCGATTCTTGATTAATTTCTGAAAGTAGAAGATGAATAAGCGTTCCCCAAACAATGCTTTCATTGTCCCAAACTCTTTCTGCCGAAAAACTTATCGACGTTCTGTCTGTCCAGTTTCTACTGATGAATAGATTATGTTGCTTTGTGCTTTCTTCGAATTTATTGTTTATTTGATTTGCTCTTATTCCAAAACTGTATGATAATTTAGCCTCTTCAAAAAGTGCAGTTTCTTTTAAGAAATAATCTAGAATGTTTGCTGTATTAAATTTTTCTTTTCGGTTCTTATCATTGCCCGAAAGAATATATAACCGGTCTACTGCTCTTGTAAATGCCACATAAAGTATATTTATACTGTCTAAAACGCTTTTGTTTTCTTCAATTGTATAAATTTTTTCGAGGTCGGTTCCTTCTAATTGCTTTTTATTATTTTTTATTATTGAGTATTTAATTTCGCCAGTTGCTTCATCTTCTAGTTCTGTCCAAAAGTTATCTTTTGTAATGCCAAATTTTTTGTTGGCATAAGGATAAATTACCACTTTAAATTCCAAGCCTTTGGATTTATGAATAGTTATAATGTTTATCGCATTTTCTCCATCTGGTAATGAAAGGCTAAGTTTATGCTTGTTCGATTCATACCAAATAAGAAATTCGGAAATGGAAGGACTATTTTTTTGAGAATAGCTGAAAATTGTATCCAAAAAGTACTGAATGTAGGCATCGGGAGATTTGTCGAAACCAAAAACTCGAATTATTTCTTCGCAGGTATCGTAAATAGCAAAATGTTTAATTTTTTTGTAATCGAAGCCTATGCGCGTTAGTTCTTCATTGAAAAGTGTTTCGTTTACTGTTAATTCATAAAAAGAATAACTAGAATCTTTAGCAATGTGATAAGCAATAAGAGTTTTCGCCAAATGATTGTTAGAATTGTTTATATATTCTAATATTGCAATAATAAATCGAACCTTGGATGAGAAATTTACTAGCAAAGATTCGTTTGATATTACTGGAATTCCCGAATTTGTTAGTTCAGAAGCAATATAGCTAGAATCGCTATTAGAGCGACAGACTATTGAAATATCTCGATAATTATAGTTGTCGGCTAATTGCTGCGATATTATTTCATTTATATTGTTAATTGTTAGTGTATTATAATCGTTTTCTCCATCTTTTTCTAAAAAATCAATTTGAACGTAACCACCCGTGTTTTCGGGCTTAAATTCTTGTTCTACGTTGTCGTAAATGCCTTGATAATTTTCAGAAAGTAGAGATTTAACAGTTTTAAAGAATAAATTATTAAACAAAATTATCTCTACTTTTGAACGATAGTTTGATGATAAATTTTTAAGTAGAAAATTTTCTTTAAGAATTTGTTCTTTTTCCTTGATAACAGGTGTTGGCGCTTTGTAAATTTCGGGCAAAGATGTAAATTGTTCTACTTCACCACTTCGCCAACGGTAGATTGATTGCTTAGCATCGCCAACCAACATATTAAAATTGCCTGATGCTAAAGAGTTTTCAATTAGTGGAAGCACGTTCATCCATTGTAAAACCGAAGTATCTTGAAATTCATCAAATAAATAATGCTCATATTTCTCGCCAACACGTTCGTAAATAAATGGAACGGGCTCATTCAAAACAATTTCAGCAATAATGGCATTGAATTCATTAATAGGAATAATATTTTTCTCTGCTTTCAAATCGCTTATTCTTGCGTTTATTTCGGTTAGAAGACTTAAGGGATAAATATTATTACTAACCAGTTTCAGCTTTTTATAACGTTGAAGATTCTTGTTCCGATAGTTTTCAATTTCGTTAAAACAATCAGTAAAAATTGACTGAATTTGTTCTACTGCTTGAATATCTGTTTGTGATGCTTTTGCTGCTGTCCATTTACCGTCATTTATTGTTTGATAAGTGTAAGAATTTGGCTCCGATTCGCAATCACCAGCAATTATTTTATCGAAATACTTGCCAATTCCTTTGTCGCCTTGAAAAAACTGTTTATTCTCAACTCTGGCTTGCTTTTGTGCCGATTTTGCTTTTAAGGCAATTAATTTCACTTCTTTTTCGTACTCGCGAATAAAATGCTTAATATTTTTAATAGCATTTAAAATATCGTCTTTCCCTAAATTATTAAGCGATTTCACTGGAATAATAGCTTCTTCTTTCCAAAGTTCTTTCGAAATGGTATGCAGTGGCGTTTCTATTTTCCAAGAAGTAGATTCGTTCACTTTATGAATGCTGAAATCTATTAGCAATTGCGTAAGCCAAGGATCAGAGCCAGCTTCCGAAAGCAAAATATCTATAACCTCTGTTAAAATTGTATCAGTATCAAGTTCAATGTCGAAGTTTGCAGGCAATCTTAAGTCTAAAGCGAAAGTTCTAATAATTTTATTGATAAAACTATCTATCGTGCTAACTGCAAAGCTGCTGTAATGGTGCAAAATATTGTTTAGCGTAATTTTTGCATTTTTAAGCAGTATTGCTCTATCAATCTGTGTTTCGTTAATAATTTGATTTAATAGTATTTCGGTTTTGGGATTTATTTCTACCGTTGAATCTACGGAAAGTGCTACTAATGAAGAAATAATGCGTTCTTTCATTTCGTTAGCAGCCTTTTTGGTAAATGTTATTGCTAAAACATGCTCGAATTTATTTGGATTTTCGAGCACAATTTTCAGATATTCTTTGGTAAGAGTAAATGTTTTTCCGGAGCCAGCTGAGGAATTATAAACGGTAAAATTTGACATTGAAACTGATTGTTTTTGTAAAGTTACTAATAAACTCTAAAAACAGATGAATTTCAACCATAAATCCGCAAGGAATATGTAACATGTTAGTAACAAATACTCTTCGTCATCGCTCAGAGAGACCGTAGACTGAGCGGAGTCGAAGTCTATCAAGAAAATGAACAAATAGCTTGCGAAATATATTTCAATTATAAAACATCGATAATTTTATAATTTTTACCTTGAAAACTATAACTGTCTCCTTTTTTTAGCCCTTGAATGGTTTTGTAGATTGGGACGGCAGTTGAGATAGAATAAAAGGTTTCGCCATCAACAATAATTTTGCCCAAGCCTGTAGCAATTATCATGTTTTGATTTGTTGTTTTAACTACAGCTCCAAAAACAACCGTCTTGCAAATTAAGTCGGGATCAATTTTTTCAATCAAAGTAATTTCATCTAAAGTCCTTTGAACCTGTTGTGCAAACATGTCGCGTTTGCTAAGCATTTGTGTTCTAAACGAATCGTACCTGTCTTTAGGCATGCCATAGTCGTTAGCGGTGGTTTGAGCATCGTGCATGGCTGTGCGAATATTCTCTAGCGAAAGGGTGAGAATATTTTTGCATTCTAAAAGAATTTTTGCCTTTAAATTGCTCATAGAGTTAAAATTTCAAAAGTAAAAATACTAATTAAACCGTTGAATTGCTAATTTTATGTGAAAAAAAATGTATTTAGTTTGCATTTATTTGATTATATGTATTTTTGTTTGTTAAATTTATGATATTTAAATAAACCAGTTTTGGCACAATGATTGGTTTATAAAATATAGAATTTAATATAGGAGGAACTAGCCATGAAAAAATCATTACTTTTTATCGTTTTTGCATTATTTATGTTCAAATCTAATTTTGCAGCATACTCTACATTTTCTTTGCGGCTTTTCGATAATTCAGGGTTTGTTTTAATCGTAGATAATATGCGACAGATAAATCAAACTGGAGAAATTACCGTTCGTAATTTAACACAAGGAAATCACGATATTCAAGTGATAAAGAAAATACATTCAAATCAAGGCTTAATAAAAACTGTTTTATATTCTGGAATTATTTTCATTCCTAAAAACATGAAGGTTTTTGCTGTTTTAACAAAATTCAATTTTATTAAAGTGATTAATCAAATACCTATTCAACCTGATTATTTTGTAGGTGATGAAGATAACTGCCATGGTAATCATGATAATTATTACGTTGAAGAATACGGAATGAATGCTAATGAGTTTAATAACCTAAAAATGCTTGTGTCAAATTCTTCATTTGATGATTCAAAATTAACCATAGCAAAACAGGCCGCTTCTTCAAATAGGCTAAGATCACAACAAGTTTTAGAGCTTATGAATTCTATGACTTTTGAAGCGACTAAGCTCGAATTTGCCAAGTTTGCTTATAGAAATGTATTAGACCCTAAGAATTTTTATATAGTAAATCAAGGATTTGCTTTTAGCAGTAGTATAGACGAGTTGAACAGATTTATAGTTTGCAATTAGTTAGAGCTTGTCCATAAAGTCGCCTTCATCGTTGTTCTGGCATCGAAAATTAGTCACTTCGACTCTCGCTCAGTGCATCGCATTTAATCCAGTAAACTCCTAATTTTCAATTCTGCGAACGCCTCGAACCGACCACCGGGAGTTAATGAACACTTATAAAAACAATTTAATAAGTGAATAATTCGTTCTTTATGGACAAGCCTCTGACTCTGTGGACAGACACTAGTTAGTTCTTTAAAAAGAGACATACATAATAGGGTTTCTGTTTTTAAATTCGTAGACATAAACCCGCAAGTAATTATAACGCTCTTATAATGAAAGCTCTTCGACTTTAGTTTATACTGAGCCCGACGAAGGGCTCAGAGGGACTGTCAGACTGAGCGGAGTCGAAGTCTACTAAGAATTTCAGAAAAGACTTGCGGATTCTGGGTATTTTTAAAAACAAAGTCCATTATTTTTTATGATGGACTTTTTTTATGCTTAAAATTTTCAATTTAGCTGCTTTTAAAATACATTTGCAGCATGAATCAATCATCAAAAAAACATATTGTAATTTCCAGCTACGGTTCTATTTCTGCTCTTGGGCATGAAAAGGACCGAATTATTGAAAATTGCAATTTATCAAAATCGTTTCTTAGCTCGGTTTCATTTAATAACAAGCATTATTTTGCGGGAAAAGTTTCCCCCGAAACTGAACTTTATGTATCCGATTTTATTAAATCAGATGTTAAATTGAAAAGGCTAGATAGAAGCGTTATTCTTGCACTTATTGCAACCGATATTGCCATGAAAACGGCCAAGCTAGATTTTGAAAAAAACAGAATTGGCGTTTCCATTGGTTCTTCACGCGGTGCAACTGGCTTATTTGAAAAGTATCATCAAGATTATTTATCCCATAATAAAAACGAAACAGCACTGCTTACTTCGCCGCTAACTACCTTAGGAAATATTTCGAGTTCTGTAGCTCAGTATATTGGCTCAAAAGGATTTGTTATGAGTCATTCTATGACTTGTAGCACCGCTCTTCAGGCATTAACAAATGCCGTAGCTTGGTTAAAAGCCGATATGGCCGACTGCTTTATTGTTGGCGGAGCTGAGGCGCCACTTACCAACTTTACATTTGCTCAGGTTGAAGCACTTGGTATTTATTCAAAAAATACAAATACAGAATTTCATTGTCAACCGCTTACTTCAGATGAAAATCCTAAAAACACAATGACTTTAGGCGAGGGAGCTGCAATTTTTGTTGTTGAGAAGAAGCACGAATCTGAATTACAAAAGGGAGATATTATTGTGGAGTCGGTTGGATTTGGTTTTGAAGAAATACCATCAGCCACAGGCTTAAGCGAAAAAGGAGATACCTTAGTTTCATCAATGAAAATGGCTTTAGAATCTTTGACGGGAAAAACCATAGATGCCATTGTTACCCATAGTCCTGGAACAGTAAAAGGAGATGCAGCTGAATATGCAGCCATTGAACACGTTTTTGGAGCAAACAAACCCATTCTATTTAATAATAAATGGATAATTGGGCATACCTATGGAGCATCTGGAGCTTTGAATTTAGAAACGGCCATTTTATTATTAAAAGGCGAAATTGAGCCCAAATTGCCGTACCCTCACCGATTCGCTAATAAATTGAAACCCATAAATTGTGTAATGACCAATGCCGCTGGTTTTGGTGGAAATAGCAGTAGTATTATTTTGTCTACTTGCAAATAATTACAAATCTACAGAAAATCGAAGATGACCACCAAGTCCTTCTCTTATTATTCTCATTAAAGTAGATAATCTAATATCGCTTGCGTCATTCTCAATTCTTGAAATGTAATTTTTAGTTGTTCCAACTTTTTCAGCTAGTTGCAATTGGGTGAGATGTTGCTTTTTTCTGGCTTCTTGAATAAGAACTCCTATTTTATATGATTCAAATTCTTCTTCGAATTTTTCACGAGATTGTGTTCCAATTTCACCATATTTTTCATCAAGATGGTCGTCCCATGAGGTTAAATTATTATTTAGCTTTTTCATCGAAATATTCTTTTATTAATCGTTCTGCTTTATCTATTTCTGTTTGTGGTGTCTTTTGTGTCTTTTTTTGAAATCCACTTAGCAGTATTACTAAATTTCCTTCATCAAAACAACAAAATATTCGATAAATATTATTATCTATCTGAGTTCTAATTTCCCAAAGCCCATCTGAACCAGTAATATGATCGAAATGAGTTTTGGGAATAATTTTTAAAACTCTTACTAATCCAATAGCCCAATCAATTTTGTTTTGGACTTTTTTGGGTTGTGAATTATAAAAATTCCAAAAATGATTTTTGTAAATCTTTATTGTTCGTTTAAATTCAGCCATTGGTCATCAATAATACAGCAAAGATACCTAATTGGGTAACAAAATCCAAATCTAAAGTTAAAAAATATATTTACTTAAATGTGATTTTATATAAAAGCAGACGTTCATAATTATTATTTTCAATTTTTTTGCAATAAACTCTTTTGCTTTACCGTTTGTATTATAGATTTCCTTCCTTTTATAAAGCAGAACGTTTGATGATATTTCTTCGTTCTGCTTTTTTTGTAATTAAAAAATCGACATTCCCGTTTTTGTAGTAAACAACTCTAAGGCTTTTATACCAATCAGCGAATTGCCGTATTCATCTAACTCTGGGCTCCAAACAGAAATAGCCATTTTATTTGGAATTATTGCTGCTATTGCTCCGCCAACACCACTTTTTCCTGGCAAGCCTACTCTAAAAGCAAATTCGCCCGATTCATCGTACAGTCCGCATGAAAGCATAAGTGCATTGGTGCGTTTTGCTTGACTTTTTGTTAATAGTTGTTTGTTTGAGCCAGGAATAATGCCATTGTTCGCCAAAAATAAAAATGATTTTGCAAGTTCTTCGCAGTTCATCAAAATTGAACAATGATAGAAATAGGTATCGAGGATGCTTTCAATGTCGTTTTCAATATTGCCAAAACTCTTCATGAAATTGGCAAGTGCAGCATTTCTAAAGCCATGTTGTTTCTCCGATTCGGCAACTTCTAAATCAAATCGCACCGACCTATCTTGCGAAAGGTCTTGAAGAAAATTAAGAATTTCTTTTTTTGCATCGCCATATTCTGAAATTAATAAATCGGTAATAACCAAGGCTCCAGCATTAATAAAAGGATTTCTTGGAATGCCGAATTCATGTTCCAACTGAACTAATGAGTTGAAGCTAGTTCCCGAAGGTTCCCTGCCAACATGTTCCCAAATTTTTTCGCCAATGCCAGAAAAAGCTTTTACAAATGTAAACACTTTAGAAATGCTTTGTATTGTAAATTCGTCTTTTGTGTTTCCAAAAGTAAACAGCTCTCCGTCTATTGTTGTTATTGCCATTCCAAACTTATTTGGGTCCATTTTGGCTAAAGCAGGTATATAATCGGCCACTTTTCCTTGACCAAAAAGAGGAGTTATTTCGTGATGTATTTCTGCAAGAATCTCAGAATAGTTCATTGATAAATTTTTTATCAAATTTACATGATTTTGCTTTATCAAAAAGTCTATTTTTGTAAAAATATATTTTATGACCGAATTTTTGAATAGCGATTTTTTTGCATGGATTATACTTCCAATTTTAATATTCTCGGCACGTATTGTCGATCAAAGTGCAGGAACGTTGAGAGTTATCTTTGCATCTAAAGGCTTTAAGAAAATAACACCCATTCTTGCATTTATTGAATCGTTTATTTGGCTTGTTGCAATTAGTCAAATCATGAAAAGGCTCGACAATTGGGCTTGTTATGTTGCATATTCGGGCGGTTATGCAATGGGAAATTTTGTAGGAATTTTGCTCGATGAAAAGTTATCGATTGGAACAGCTGTTATTCGTGTAATTCCGAAAAAAGACAGTTCGGAGGTTATTGCATGTTTGCGTTCATTAAATTATGGAATTACAAGTGTAGACGCAGAAGTGATGTCGAACAAAACAACGGAAGGCGATGTGGTTGTAGGAAAAACGAAAATGTTTTTTACAACTGTAAAGCGTAAAGACATTAAAAAAGTGATATGTGTAATCAACAAATATAACCCAAATGCATTTTATACCGTTGAAGAAGTTAGAGCGGTTAAAGATGGCTATTTTATTTCCGCAGAAAGGAAAAAGATGTTTAGCGTCTTAAATCCTTTTTGGAAGAAGGGAAAATGATAATACACGAAAATATCGTTATAAGCAGCCAAAACCTAATAAATAAGGAGATATTTGTTTGGCAATATATTGGTAGAAATTCAACGTGTAAAAATGCAAAAAGCGGCTAACTGCCGCTTTTTTAATAATATTGAGTTCTGTTTTTATTTTGTGATTAGAATTCTTGTAGTTTCAATTTTATTATTTGATTTTGTTTGTAGCATGTAAACACCAGCTTTAAGAGATGCAACATCTAAAGAAATTGCATTGCCTTCTTGAGTTGTGTTTAAAACTACTTGTCCGTTAGTATTAATAAAGCTTATTTCCACAGAACCCGTATTATTCATTAATAAATATAATTGATTATTTGTTGGATTTGGAAATACTAACATATTAGAATTGTCAGCAGTTTTTATTCCAATATTAACATCTGTCGTAAATTGAACATCATTTCCGTATGTAGTTCCAAGAGGGTTTATTGCAAATGCTCTTACATGATACGTTGTGTTTGAAGTAAGATTTTCAATTAATCCGCTAAAATCGATTGAAACACTGCCAAAATCTAAAGTATCGTCAGCAATAGTTGGATTTGAATTTAGTCCCCAACATAATCCCTTTGTATTTAATGCTATTCCTCCGTCAGAAACAGCAGAGCCTCCACTTGTTGTTGAATTGCTACTAGTATTTGAAACGGCATTAGTAGTTATGCTTGGAGCAGAAACTTGAGCTCTCCAAATACCAGCACCTCTTGTTCCAACATAGATATAATTATTTTTAGCTAAGAATGCAATATTTTGCATTCCAGATTGAAAACCTTGGTTATCCCATACTAATTTCCAAGTTGCACAAGCATCGCTGCTGGCATAAACACCCAAGTCTGTACAGAAATACCAAACACCATCTTGTTGTTTCAAGAAACGAGGACTTAAATTGCCATTTGGAACATTAATTCCATTATTTGATACAGCTTCCCAGCCATCTTTTGTGCTGTTTAATTTAAAGAATTTATACATCGATTGATTGTTGTCATCTCTGGTTGCTAAAATAGGATTGTTACCTCCTGCACCAAATGACATAATTGGGAAATTAGGAAGATCTCCTCCAGAATATTCATTTGCAATTAAAAGAGATGTTTTATTTGATAATCCATTAACAATTGGTGCAAAATTAGCGCCTCCATCTGTTGACCAATATAATAATATATTATTTGATCCATTTTGTCCTGCAACAAATAAAGTATCGCCATCGCCACAAAAGCCTTTTACTTTATTAATTCCTGCAGTATTTATTGCCGATGTGATATCAGTCCAAGAAGTGCCGCCGTCTGTTGAAAATTGATATGTTCCATTTCCATTATCACTTTGAAATGAAAACAATGGATAGTTTCCGTTGAAGCAAAGAAGCGTTTTATTTGTTGAATCTGGAGCGGTTGAAACCAAAGTCCAGTTTGTGCCAGAGTTAGAGCTTTTATATAAATCAAGTTTGCCTTCAAAAGGACTTTGCTGATTAGTTAGGTACATTGTAGATTGTTTCCCTGCAATTTGTTTAGTGAAAAATAAGTTTCCTTGGAAAGCGGATAAATCTCCATTTTTCAAAGTCCAGGTGGAGCCATTATCGGAAGAAGTTATAATTCCACAATTACTTTTAAGTGCAAATAAAGAGCCATTGTTTAGCTGGGTAATATTATAATAACTTCCTGCCATAATTGTGTTAACCATTGTCCAATTTTGACCTTCGTTATCAGAATAATAAAGGTTTTTATACACATCAGCCGCTATTAATCTGCCATTGCCAATTCGATAAACTCCATAATCAAAGATAGGATAAGCTAGTCCTCCGTTATTTGTAACAGGACTCCAGTTTGCACCGCCATCTGAAGAAGAAAAGAGAGTAATACTTAAACTTGAGTTTGTTCCTAAATAGAATGCAGTTGCAAATGAAGTATTACCAAATGAATATATTCCAGCAAGACCAGCGGCTCCAGGTGTTATTCCATTCATAGTAGCTTCCCAAGTTTTTGCTCCAAAATTAAACTTGTAAAAGGTGCTGTTGTTTTCGCATTTGTAGAATAGGTTTGATCCTGAAGTATCTACAGATATGCTTTTTCTATCGCCTAATTGAGTGCCTAAATCTAATCCTGTAGTTGGAAAATCGAATATATTTATACCGTCTGCTGAAGAATGTAACATTCTATTGTTGTTGTCTATGAAATAAAGTGAGTCATTATTGCTTGGTATAAACTCATAATAATTGTTTCCTGTAAACAATGTGTCTCCAATGTTCCAGTCAGAGCCATTATCTGAAAAATAAAGAACATAAGTGCTTTGATTAGTGTTGTTATCCCAGCTATTAGAGATTAAGAACATTCTATTTTGTACTTTTGCAATTCCATTAATCAAAAGAATTCCTCGAGGCTCTGCCTCGGGGTGAGTAATTTCAAGCGAC
>JBAXGW010000051.1:0-33514 GCA_037139195.1 Bacteroidota bacterium | reverse complement strand
TTCTGTTAGATAGTAGCACTGATACCTCGAGGCTCTGCCTCGGGGTTATTCATTTGTTAATTCCAGGAAAAGAATTAACATACTTAACTCTAATATCTGGAAATGCTTCAACTATCTGAACTTTTAAATCGGGGAAGGCTTCTACAATTTGCCATCTGCCACATTGGTCGGGGAAAGCATTCACTATTTGAACATTGATATCGGGAAATGCTTCTACAATCTGAACTTTAATATCTGGAAACGCTTCTACAAATTTTATTTTGCCATAAAGCTTCATTCCATTAAAGGTACAATCCTTTGTTATTTTTGGATTCCCTGAAAATTCTATTGTAGGAATGTATTTGGCTTTAACTTTTTTTAAATCAGCCTTGCTGTCTTGAAAGAAAATACAAATTGCAAACGTTAAAACGAAATATTTAAATAAATGGGAGTAAGAATTTTTCATATTTAATAAGTTGAGAAAGACAAATTTATAAAATATTTTTTAATTATTTTCAAAATATTCAAGCGCATCAGAAACAACAAATGCACTCCCTCCAATATATATCAAATCATCTTCTTTTGCAGCTATTTTAGCTGATTCAATCGCTAGTTTTACGGTGGCAAATGCTTCGCCTTCTTTTTGCTTTGCCAGGCCCTTTTTCGCTAATATTTTTTCGTCTAATGCTCTAGGTATACTTGCTTTGCAATAATAATAACGAGCTACTTTAGGCAGTAATTCCATCATAGAATCTACATCTTTGTCGTTTACAACTCCAATAACCATGTGTAGATTTTTATAAGGAATTTTCTCCAATTGCAACATGTTTGCTTTTATTCCATCGGCGTTGTGCCCAATATCACAAATAATAACGGGATTTTGCTGAATTACTTGCCAACGACCCTTGAAATCAGTGTTTTTTATAACATTTCTTATGCCGACTTCAATGGTAGAAGTTTTTAAAATTATATTTTGCTTTTTCAATTCATCACATGCCAAAAGAACTGTTTTAATATTTTTATATTGGTATAAGCCAATAAGAGGCGACTCAATTTGATAATTTATTTCATTCATTATAAAATCACCCGACAGTATTCCTTTTTGATATGAGATGCATTCATTTATTATTTTCACCTTTTTGTCGGCAAAAATAATATCTGATTCTTTTTCTTTTGCAATTAATTCGAAAACAGATTTTGTTTCTGATTGGCTTTCTCCAATAACTACAGGTATTGATTTTTTTATAATACCGCCTTTTTCTTTTGCAATTTCTGTATGTGTATGTCCCAAAAACTGAGTATGGTCTAAGCCAATATTAGTAATTATTGAAAGGAGAGGAGTAATTATATTTGTAGAATCAAGTCTTCCGCCCAAACCTGTTTCTATAACAGCAATATCAATATTTTTGTCAGAAAAATAGTTGAATGCTAATGCTACCGACATCTCAAAAAATGAAGGTTGAATTTTGATAAAATGCAATTGATTTTCTTCAATAAATCTAATAACGTACTCTTTATCTATCATTTCGCCATTAATCTTTATTCTTTCGCGATAATCGATCAGGTGTGGTGATGTATAAAGTCCTACTTTGTAGCCCGCTTCTTGAAGAATTGAAGCCAAAAAGTGTGAAGTTGAGCCTTTACCATTGGTGCCAGCTATATGAATGCTTTTGAAATTTTTATGCGGATGAAATAAAATGGTATCTAATGCAATGGTATTATCAAGGTTTGCCTTATAAGCAGCACTGCCTATGCGTTGGTACATAGGCAGCTGCGAAAACATATAATTAAGTGTTTCTTGGTAAGTCATTAATTATTTACAAAATAGTATGTGATTGTGCCTTTAGCTGCATTTCCACCACCTGTATATTTTGATCCTTTAGCTGCATTTTCGGCCATAGAAATAAGCATTTTGTTGTTTGTATTTGAGCCTTTAACTCCACCTCTTACATTAATAATGTTACCGTCTTCATCAATGGATATTTCAACTACCACCTTTCCTTCTTCTTTTCCATCGTATTTTGGTTTAACCAAACTTTTAACTCTGCCTTTTAATCCGCCCTCAACTTTAATGCCTTTTCCCGGGCCATTTCCTATGCCATCTCCAGTTCCATTTCCTCCGCCTGTTCCTCCTCCAGAACCGCCATCGCCAGTATAGCTGTGGCTATTAATATCTCCATTTGGTTTTCCTTGGTTTCCGGGCTTTCCAGTATTTCCATCAGAGCTACCACCGTTTGTTTTTTTCTTGTATTGTGCTAGCTCATTTACCGTTTGAATAGGATTTGCTTTTTCATTAGCTTTCTTTTGTTTGTCAATAGCAACTGCATCTGGGTCGTCAGAAGTGATTACCTTATCAGAAACAGCATTGTTTGTATTGCTTGTCTTTTCTGCCGTCTGTGTGGTTTCAACTTTTTCTTGTGGATTTGTTTGAGCTGATGTTTTATCCGTATTAGAAAAATCGTTTCCCATGCCATCGTCGCTATATCCTAAGTTCACTTCTATTCCACCACCACCAGGCGCTTCTGGAAATGGAGGATCGGGAGTGAAAATGCGTACAAAAAACAGAATTAAACCAGTGGTAATTAAAACCAAAAGTGTTAAAGCTGCTGCTTTATAAGCATTTGTTATATCATATTGTGTATTTGTCATTGTTGTTCTGCTTTTGTTGACAATACCATTTTGATTTTTAATTTGCTTCCTATTTGTAAAACATCAACAAGGTCTTGAACCGATAAACTTTTGTCGATATTTAATACAACGGTTGGGTCTTCTCTGTCTTTTGTAGCTGCAACTATATTGCTTTCCATTTCTGAAAAAGCTATTTCTTTACTGTCGATATAATATTTTTTTTCAGCATCAATAGAAATCATAATTGGTTTTTTTACCATTGCAGTTCCAGACTGAGCTTTAGGTAGCATTAGCTTTATTACCTGTGGGCTCGACATGGTAGACATAATCAAGAAGAATAGGAGCAGGAAGAACATGATGTCATTTAATGACCCCGTGTAAACCTCCACGTTTTCTCTATTATTTTTCTTAAAGTTCATATTATGCTTCTTTATGTAATAAATCTAAAAACTCAATAGCACTGTTTTCCATCTTGAAAATTACTTTATCAAGTAAGATGTTTAAATATTGATGTCCGGCATAAGCTAAAACTCCAATAATCAAACCGCAAGCACTGGTAATCATTTTCACATACAAACCATCTGCAATACCACCTATGCTTATATTGTTTGTTAAAGAAATTGTATAAAAGATTTTGATTACACCCATGATTGTACCTATAAAACCAAGCATTGGTGCAATTGCTGCTACAATACCAAGAATTTTTAAATTTCGTTCCAATTTCGAAACCTCGAATTTGCCAGCACTTTCTAGTGATCTTTCAATTTCATCCATCGGACGACCAATACGAGAAAGCCCTTTTTCAATTGTTCTTGAAATAGGAGTATTTGTAGATTTGCAAAGCGTTTTTGCAGAATCTAATTTCATGTTAGAAATGGAATCGCCGATATTATGCATGAAGTTATTATCATCTTTACTGGCTTTTCTAATAATAATCAAACGTTCGAAGAAAATAAAAACTGCTAATGCAAATAAAATTCCAATAGGAATCATAATTACACCGCCTTTTACTATAAAATCAAATAGATTTAAGGATGGTGGAGTTTGTGCAACTGCATTTACTACTTGTGCAGTAGTATCATTTGCTCCAACGGTTAATGCTTGTAATAAAATGGTTGCATTCATGTAATTATACTTTTAAATTATTCAACTGCGTAAAATTACAATATAATGGTGCTATACTTTTTTGAATGTATAATAAGTTATGAAAACCGTATTGTTAATAATAATGTGGTTTAAAGTACAGAAAATAAGGTATTTAAATTCAAATATTCAATATAAAACATTCTGTTATTAATACTAACGGATATTTGAAAAATATATTGTTAATAACTCAATAACAAATGTAAATTCTTTGTTTTTAGTTGATTAGAATTGTTTTCCAATTGGCATATAAATACATCCTCCACAATTATCTTTTTGAGCACCTGTAACGCTAGATAAACAGTTGTTTTGTTCTTCAATTCGGAGTAATCCTAAAAATGCAAAAATAATTGCTTCTTTAAAGTCAATAATATCTTTTGTTGGAATTTCAATTTGAATATTGGTGTGTGCAATTATTCGTTCCATCAAATAAGCATTATGAGCACCACCGCCTGTAACTAAGAGTTTGCTTTGTGTCGAATTGGGTTTTATTTGTTTGCCAATTTGCACCGCAATATGCTCAACAACCGTACTGAGTAAATCAGCAGTTGAAAAATGAAAGTATTCGTTTAGAATGGGGACAAATGCTTTTTCAAACCATTCCCTCCCCATCGATTTTGGGGCATCTAAAAAATAATAATTTAACCCATTTAATTTTTCAAGCAATCCACTTATTACAGTTCCTGTTGATGATGTTTCTCCATTAAAATCGAATGTTTTGCCGTCTCTACTAATTATTGTATTTAGTGCCATGTTAGCAGGGCAAATATCATAAGCTATTCTTTTATTGTTTTTTGAATATGAAATATTTGCAATTCCTCCAATATTCAAGCAATAATCATAATCTGAAAACAGCGACTCATCACCAATGGGTACTAATGGAGCTCCTTGTCCATTATATGCAACGTCAAGGGTTCTAAAGTCGCAAACAACAGGTAAATTACATGATGCAGCTATACTTGCTCCATTGCCTATTTGAAAAGTAATGTTCTCGTGAGGCACATGAAACACAGTATGACCATGCGATGAAATATAATCAGGTTTATTTTCGATATTAGCATTGAAAAGATTAACTAAATCTCCCAAAAAAGAACCATAAAAATGGTGAAGTTTAATAAATTCAAGTCCATTTAAATTTTGTGCTTTAGCTAAAATATTTATCCAACTTTCGCTATAAGGAATGGTTTCTGTTTTTAATAATTTGAATTGCCATTTATCTTCTTCTTTAAAAAAATGACATAATGCCATATCTAAACCATCTAAAGAAGTTCCCGACATTAAGCCCAGTATTTTATACTCTTTTTTAGTCATCCGCTTAATATTTATAGTATTTCTAAAAGCTGTTCCATTTTCATTCCTCTAGAGCCTTTCAGTAAAATTAAACTATCCAAAATAGGATTTTCTACAATATAATTTCTAAAAGAAGAAATATCTTCGAATGCTGAACAAGTTGTAAAATCAGTTGATGCCTTTAAAAAATCCTTACCAATAAAGAAAGTGTGAGTAGAAGTATCAGATATAAATTTTTCAATAACTGCTTTATGTTCGTCAATGCTGTCATTCCCAAGTTCAAACATATCGCCAAGAATAGCAATTTTTTTGGAATGATTGATTGTCAGAAAATTTTCAAAAGCCGCATTCATGCTAGATGGATTTGCATTGTATGCATCCATAATAATTGCATTTTTAGCAGTATTTGTTATTTGCGACCTGTTGTTTTTGGGGGTATATTCTTCAAGTGCAGAAGCAATTTCATTATCGCTTACGCCAAAATATTTTCCAATAGTGTACGCTGCTATAATATTGTCAAAATTATATTTTCCAGCAATTTTAGTGTTGATTATTGAATTTGCATATTTAAGATTCAAAAAAGGTTGATTAGAATCAATAGAAATTACTTTATTTGAAATTGTTTTATATAATTGCCTGTTAATATCTTTTGAAAGATTATTAAGAAGCAAATCATCCTCATTAACAAAAGCCAAATTGCCTTTCTTTTTAATGTATTGATAAAGCTCATTTTTAGTTTTAATAACTCCTTCATAGCTGCCAAAACCTTCTAAATGGGCTTTGCCTATATTCGTAATGATTCCAAACTCTGGCTCAGCAATTTCACATAAAAATGCTATTTCATTTGGATGATTAGCCCCAATTTCTATAATTGCAATTTCTGTTTCAGATTTTATATTTAGCAAAGTAAGAGGAACGCCTATATGATTATTTAAATTACCCTCAGTTGCAATTGTTTTAAACTTTTTGCTTAATACTATATTTGTTAATTCCTTGGTTGTGGTTTTGCCGTTTGTTCCAGTAATTGCAATGACTGGTATTTTAAATTGCTTTCTATGATAATTTGCTAAATCTTGTAGTGTTTTTAGTACGTCATCAACCAGAATGCATTTTTCATTTTGCAAATACTCCTTTTCATCAATTATTGCGTAATCTGCTCCGTTATTAAGTGCTTGTTCTGCAAATGTATTACCATTGAACGAATCCCCTTTTAAAGCAAAAAAAACGGAATTAGCTTTAATATTTCTAGTATCAGTAGAAATTTGACGATTATTTATAAGATTATAAAGTTCAGATATTTTCATATATATTATATAATGTATAACATAAGCGAATTTAAATAAAAAAACCCAAGTTGAATACTTGGGTTTTTTTATTTTATTGACATTATATAGTTAGAATCCTACAGGACTTCCAACTCGAGTCATGGCACATCTGAAGCCTATATAATCATTAGATTGTTTTTCATCTAGGAATCTACGAGCATAAGGACCAATATAGTATGTTCTATCTTTCCAAGAACCACCTTTATATACTCTAGCTTTATCATTAACCATAGAAGTTACGCTATATTCGTACATTAACTTATCAGGTTTCTCTTGCATTGTTTCGTCTTTATAATATACAGAATGTTTCCATTCTCCATCCAAATAATTAATATTATCAGCTTTTCTGTAATTACGTCTGTTAGCTAGATTGTCTTTTTCCTCATTCACGTCGCGCCATTTAATTCTGCCTAAAGAATCCTTTTCAGCAATAGCACCTTCTTCATCTTTTTGTTGAGTTTGAAAAACATTTCCACGGAAAGGTCTGAAATCATTAACATCTTCGAAAGATATAGGTCTGTAAACGTCCATTACCCATTCCGAAACATTACCAGCCATTCCATATAATCCATAATCATTAGGCCAGTAAGCAAAAACAGGAGAAGTAATATCAGCTGCATCGTTAAGATGACCAGCAACACCCATGTTGTCACCACGTCCTCTTTTGAAATTTGCCATAATTTCACCATAATACTTATCACTAGGATTTCTCACACCATGTCCATTCCAAGGATAAAGTCTTCTTTCAGTTACACGTTCGTAAATAGTGTTTCCTATTAAACCGAGAGCTGCATATTCCCATTCTGCTTCAGTAGGAAGGCGGTATTTTGGTAAAAATATACCATCTTCTAAACGAACTTTACGAGTTCCTGATCCATTTGGGTTTAAATCAATAAGGTCATTTTTTACCATCCCTTCATATTGACCAGCTAAATAGGCCTCAGTGTTAAAATTTTCTTCATTTTGCTGATTTGGATCCATTTTTAAGATACCTTCTCTAATCAAAATCATTTCGTTTGCACGGTCAGTTCTCCAGTTACAATAGTCGCTAGACTGAACCCAACTTACTCCAACAACTGGGTAATCTCTGTATGCTGGATGTCTCAAATAATACTCAACATAAGGTTCGTTATAAGCTAATTCATCACGCCAAACCAAAGTATCAGGAACAGCTTGTTTCCATACCTCAGGATAATCCGTAGAAAAAACACGAGTTAACCAATATAAGTACTCAACGTAGTCAATATTTTTAACTTCAGTTTGGTCCATATAAAATGAAGAAACAGTTACTCTTCGAGGAATATTCGTCCACTCATACATTACATCTTGTTGTGTACGACCCATTGTAAAAGTACCACCTTCAATAAGAATAAGACCAGGTCCTGTTTCTTGTTCAGCATAAGGGACTACCTCAAAACCTCCGTTACGTGTATTGTTATATTCCCATCCAGTTGTAGAAGATATTTCGTTTTTACATGATGAAAATAACGAAACAATTGCTGCTGCAAAAATTAGGAGTACATTTGATTTTTTAATATTCATAGCGTTTGTGTTTTTCGTTTTTTAGAATGATGGACATTGAATAGCTCTTAAACGTTTTCTTTTTGGTCTACAAGGAAAGTTAAGTGTAAAAGAAAGTTCATGAGCTCCTGCAGTAGAGCTGCTTAATTTTGATACAGTAACATCGTAGCTATATCCAAATTTAAAAGCACTTTGTTGGAATCCTACTAACACGATAAGAGCATCTGAGTTTTCGAAACTTTGGCGATACCATATCCCAGTTACAAATGGGTATTTATTGAAGTAAAATCCGTAGTTTAATTGTGTAAAATCTTGTTGCTTATTAAATAAAATGTTAGGAGATATTGTAGGATCTTCTAATTTTCTTCTTCTCTTGCCAATTCTACCGTTTAGAGGAATAAACCCACCAATATGACCAGTGATTTTCATAGGTAGCCTAGCATAACTGAGGAAGCCTTCATTTGGTTGAGTGATATGGTGAGCCGCAAATCCAGCCCAAAAATCTTGGCTATAACCAACAATACCCGCTGAAAAATCGGGGGTTGAAATCGTTTGACTTGATGGTCTTACCTCTTGTGTTTGATTAATGAAGCCCAGTTTTCGGTCAATCATATCGCCAAAAGTAAGCTTATCCCAATCTATTCTACGTTGGAAATAAGAAGCTTGCAAACCTGTTCTGATTGAAAATTTTCTAGAAACATCAAATTTGTACGAATAAATCAATGAGATTTGAGTCGTGTTTAAGGTTCCTTCACCTGCTTTGTCGTTATAAACTAGCAAACCCAAGCCTCCAGAAATTCCATCAAAATGCTGGTCATACGAGGCATTGTAGGTTACATAGGTTCCCGAGATTGCTGGCCATTGATTACGATAGTTCATAATAAGTCGTGGACAAATGTTAGAACCAGCATAAGCAGGATTTAAATAAAGGGGATTAGCATAATACTGAGAGAATTCAGGATCTTGCCCAAACGAGTAAGACGCTAGAAAGACGCAGTAAAGAGGCAGTAGGGATTTTAACAGTCTTTTAATCATAGTACACTTGTATTTCAAATGACAATAATACGAAATATTTTTTATTTAAAATAATTTATTTTATAATTATCGTTAAACAATATTTATATAACTATGCCGTTAATAAGCAGAAACTTTATATAAATGCTTATACATTAATTTCAATATTATTGTTTCATTACGTTGAAAAAAAATGTAATTTTAATATTAGAACGATAATTATCATTAAATAGTACAGTTTATTTTAAAATATTTTCAAAAATGAAGAAAACATTTTTATTTTTAATTTCTTTCGCAATATACGCAAATATTTTTTCACAATCAATAACTAAGAATGTAATTCTTAAATGGCAGCCTGTTGAAAAGTTGTTGATAAATGAAAATCAGTCATTTAGTAGAGTAAGTTTTTTAAATTGCACGTATAAAAATGATGTAATTCCTGTATATTCTAGTATTGAAAATGTTGCAGATAATATAACAAAAGTTACTATTAGTATTTCTAACCCAATTTTTCAAGATTTAAATGATGCAGAAATTAATACATTGAAATCAATAGATGTATCAAAAGATATTGATGCTAAAGCTTTTGTATTAATTGATAGAAAGAAAAAATTTGTTCAATACAATTTTAATTCAATAATTAAAAATTTGTCAACTGGAGCTTTGCAGAAATTAATTTCTTGTACATTAAATATTCAATTGAGCAGTGAGAAAGATTTCGCCTATCAAAAGGTTTTAAAAACAGCTGATAATTCTGTGCTTGCAACAGGAAGTTGGTATAAAATGGCTTTAACATACGAAGGGGTTTATAAAGTAACGTACTCTGATTTGCAATCCTTAGGAATTGACCCAAGTACAATTGACCCTAGAAATTTACGCATATATAATAATGGAGGAGGTATGCTTGCCGAAAAAAATTCTGATTTTAGACATGATGATTTAGCAGAAAATAGTATCTATGTTTATGGAGAGTCGGATGGTGTTTTTAATGCTGGTGATTATATATTATTTTATGGACAATCTCCACACCGTGTTGTGTATAATGAGTCCACTGGGAAATTTATTCATAATACCAATATATATTCAGATGTAAATTATTATTTTTTAAATACGGATTTAGGTATTGGAAAAAGAATTGTTGATAATAGTTCGTCGAGTCAAGTTCCAAATTATTCTACTACAACTTTTAACGATTACAGATATTGGGATGTAGACTCCTTAAATTTAATTAAATCTGGAAGAGAGTGGATGGGGAAATATTATGATCAATTAAGCACCTATAATTTTAGTTTTAATTTTCCCGACATCAATACAAGTAGCGATGTTGATATTGACATAAGAGTTGCATCCAGGTCTACATTGAATGCAAGTTTTAATTTTAATGCAAATGGTAATACATCTACCCTGTCCGTTGGGGCAATTAATCCGTCGTATAATTCAGAGTTTGCTAAAACTGCTATAGAAAATATTAAGTTTAAACCTTTATCATCATCTATTAATTTATCTACTAAGTTTAATAAAGCATCGGGAGCTCAAACTTCGGTTGCATGGTTAGATTATATATCAATTAATGCTCGCAGAAATTTGATTTTATCATCAGAGCAATTTTTATTTCGAGACGTTTTATCAGTTGGGGCTACAAATATATCAGAGTTTAAAATCACCAACACAAATAGTAATTTAGTGCTTTGGGATATTACAAATTCTGTTGACGTTAAAAATCAGTTGTATAATTTTAACAGTGGGATGATTTCTTTTGTATTGCCAACTGACACATTGCGGGAATTCATGTTATTCAATCCAAGCGCAGCATATTCGCCAACTTTTGAAGGAGCTGTGGCAAATCAAAATTTACATTCTGTAAAGAATGTTGATATGATAATTATTACGCATCCCGACTTTTATTCAGAAGCAAACACTCTCGCTGATTTTCATAGAACTCATGATTCTTTGACAGTTTATGTTGTTACCCCGCAGTTAATATATAATGAGTTCTCTAGTGGGAAACAAGATGCAGGTGCTATTAGAGATTTTATGAAGATGCTTTATACAAAGGTAACCACCCCTAAAGAGATGCCAGATTACTTGTTGTTGTTTGGCGATGGTTCTTTCGATAATAAAAATAGAATTGCTGAAAATACTAATTTTATTCCTACTTATCAAAATCAAAATTCTGTAGTTCCCACATCATCATTTGTTTCCGACGATTTTTATGTGCTTTTAGATTCTAATGAGGGAGTAGAGTGCGTAGGGCTTCTTGATATGGGAATTGGACGATTCCCTGTAGCAACCAAACAAGAAGCAGCTGAAGCCGTTGAAAAAGTAATACGATATTCTACCAAATGCGACAATACGATTAGCACTGGTTGCTCAGCTAACAATTCTATTAGCAATTTTTCTGATTGGAAAAATACCGTTTGTTTAATTGCCGATGATGAAGATAATGGTTTGCACTTTACACAAGCCGACGAAATGGCAGAAACTTTAACAGCAAACTACAAGCAATATAATTTAAATAAAATATATTTTGATGCATACCAACAATTGTCTACTCCCGGTGGTGAGCGTTTCCCAGAGGTTACTGATGCTATCAATAGGCAAGTTGACAAAGGCGCTTTAATAATTAATTATACTGGTCATGGCGGAGAGGTTGGTTGGGCACATGAAAGAGTAATTGGAGTTTCAGATATTAACAAATGGAGCAACTATTGCAATTTGCCAATTTTTATGACTGCAACATGTGAATTTAGCAGATGGGATGATCCAGAAAGAGTGTCAGCTGGCGAGTATGTGTTTTTAAATAAGAATGGGGGAGGAATTTCGCTTTTTACAACTACTCGTTTGGTTTTTGCTTCATCCAATTTTTCATTAAACAAGGAGTTTTATCGTCATGTTTTTGATAAAATTGATGGCAAATTACCTAGAATGGGAGATGTAATTAGGCTTTCAAAAAATGGAGCAGCTACTTATCCTAATGACAGAAATTTCTCGTTATTGGGCGACCCTGCTTTATTATTAGCTTTTCCAAACTATAAAGTAGTAACAAACACGATAAACAATAAGCCAATAAGCACAACAAACGATACAATTAAAGCTTTATCTAAGGTAACTGTTACGGGAGCAATAACGAATGATGCTGGAATAGTAATGACTAATTTTAATGGAATTATATACCCAACAGTATTTGATAAAGAAACACAGGTTTCTACTTTAGGTAACGATCCTACAAGTCCAATTTCAAATTTTAATATCCAAAAAAACATATTATATAAAGGGAAAGCTAGTGTTATTAATGGATACTTTACATTTACATTTATTGCCCCTAAAGATATTGCTTATAAATATGGAGCGGGAAAAATAAGTTATTATGCTACAGATGCTAATGTTGATGCCAATGGATATTTTGATAATGTAATAATTGGAGGATCAAACAGTAGTGCATTAAGTGATAATATTGGTCCTGAAATAAAATTATTTTTAAATTCGGAGAAATTTGCTTTTGGAGGCTTGACTAACGAAAGTCCAATTTTGATTGCCTATGTTTCCGATTCAAATGGTGTAAATACTATAGGAAGCGGAATAGGGCATGATATTACAGCTGTTTTAGATGATAATACAAATAATACAATTATATTAAACGAGTATTATGAAGCAGATGTAGATAATTTTCAAAAAGGAACCATTCGATATGGATTAAAAGACCTAACAGAAGGAAAGCATACATTAAAAATAAAAGTGTGGGACACATATAATAACTCATCTGAAACATATACTGAGTTTGTTGTTGCTAAATCAGAAAATTTTAGCATTGATCACGTATTAAATTATCCAAATCCGTTTACTACAAGAACAGAATTTTATTTTGAACATAATCAACCATGTTGCGACTTAGGGGTTTTGATTCAGATATACACTATTAACGGAAAGCTTGTTAAAACAATAGAGCAGCAGGTGAACACAATCGGGTATAGAGCTGAGCCTATAGAGTGGGATGGATTAGATGATTTTGGAAATAAATTAGGAAAAGGAGTTTACTTTTATAAGCTAAAAGTGCGTTCGAAAGATGGCAATTTTGATGAGAAAATTCAAAAGCTTGTTATATTATAATTGAAAATAAAAAATTAACATTGTATATTTGTAAATTAATTTGTAAAATATGAATACTAGGATAATAATTAAAATAGGAGTATTGTTACTCTTTGTTTTGTCGGTGTTGAATGTTAAAGCGCAGATTACAACTGGTCAAGTTACTGGTCAAATAAATACAATAACTACAGCAGTTCCTTTTTTGTTGATTGCCCCTGATGCTAGAGCTGGTTCAATGGGCGATGCAGGAGTTTCAACTTCGGCTGATCATAGTTCAATGCATTGGAATCCTGCAAAAATTGTTTTTGCTAATAGAGACATGGGAGTTGGTGTTTCTTATAGCCCATGGCTAAGAGCATTAGTTCCAGATATAAACTTATCGTATTTGTCGGGTTATAAAAAGTTAGATGATAAGCAAGCAATAGGAATGTCATTATTGTATTTCTCGCTTGGCGATATTACATTTACCGACGTTTTAGGTACACCAACAGGTCAATTCAGACCAAATGAATTTGCAATAGATTTAGCCTATTCTAGAAAATTGTCGGATAATTTTTCGTCAGGAATAGCTTTTCGTTATATCAATTCAAACTTAACAGGAGGAATGAACGCTGGCTCGCAAGCCACTCACCCAGGAAATGCTTATGCTGCTGATGTTTCTTTTTATTATCAAAAGAAAGTTGGCGAAAAAGATGATATTTTTGCAGCAGGACTAAATATTTCAAATATTGGGACAAAAATTTCTTACACAGAAAGCACCGAAAAAGATTTTATTCCAATTAATTTAAGAATTGGACCATCTTATACCTTAAATATTGATACTTATAATAAGTTAACTTTTACTGTTGATATAAATAAATTATTAGTCCCAACGCCGCCAATGTATTATGCCGACTCGGTAGATAATTCTGGAAAACCAGTTATTCAAAGTGGTAAAAAAGACAATGTGCCTCTTGTATCTGGAATGTTTGGCTCTTTTTCTGATGCGCCAGGTGGATTTAAAGAAGAAATGAAAGAAATAAATTATTCTGTAGGTGCTGAATATTGGTACGATAAGCAATTTGCTATCAGAGCAGGTTATTTCTTCGAAGACCCAACAAAAGGAAATAGACAATATATTACTTTTGGGGCTGGTTTAAAATATAATGTGTTTGGATTAGATTTTGCTTATTTAGTGCCAGCGTCATCAGATGTAAAAAGCCCTTTAGAAAATACACTTCGATTTACTCTTTATTTCGATTTTGAAGCCTTTAAAGAGCAAAACAAGCAAAAACCTTAATTGATGAATATCAAAGTAGGTTTTGGATACGACGTTCATCAACTTCATGAAGGTTTGGACTTTTGGCTAGGAGGAATTAAAATTCCCCATAGTAAAGGAGCATTAGGTCATTCTGACGCTGACGTGCTTATTCATGCTATTTGCGACGCTCTTTTAGGAGCATCAAACATGGGTGATATTGGAGTTCATTTCCCCGATACATCTTTAGAATTCAAAGGAATTGATAGCAAAATTTTACTTAAAAGAACCTGTGAAATTATTTCTAATAAAGGATATGAAATTGGCAATATAGATGCAACTGTGTGTTTGCAAAAACCAAAAATAAAAGAATTTATTCCTCAGATGCAGCATGCTTTAGCGAACGTTATGAATATTTCTATTGATGATATATCAATAAAAGCTACAACAACTGAGAAATTAGGTTTTGTTGGAGAAGAAAAAGGAATATCTGCTTACGCAGTAGTACTAATTGAAAAAACAGATTTAAAATAACGAGATGGATACACAAAAAGAAAATACCGACAATAAAATCATTGACAAACTTATTCATAAGTATTCACTTAAAGTACAAGTTTTTAATAATACACAAACTACTTTTAAGAATCTTAAAGAATCAGCATCTCAGCTTGTTTCTGAGAATAGAAAACAAATTTCATGTAATAAAACCAGAATTCCTTTTGAATACAGAGATAAGGGCGAATTTCATTTCGAGTTACTTTTTGGTAGCGATGTTTTGGTATTTATGATGCATACCAATGTTTTTGAATTTGATAGAAATCATGAGGTAAGAAAAACGTCCTATATCAGAGAAGATGGTGAACGCTCTTATTGCGGATTAATTCAAGTTTATAATTTTCTAGCAGATTCATATAAATATAATAGAGACAATGATTTAGGGTATTTGGTTGCTCGCTTGTTTATTAATAAGGAAATGCATTATTTTATTGAGGGCAAAAAAGAAATTGGATTACTTTATAACAGTTTTGCTGTTGCTGAAATGAACAAAGAAGTTTCAAAAAATATTATTGAATCATCAATGGATTATTCAATTAACTTTGATTTGCTTACTCCTCCATTTGATGAAGTTAAGATGGTTCCTATTATTGAAATGAAGGAATATTCAAATGCAATGAGCTTAAAAACTGCGAAAAGACTAGGATTTAGATTTCAAGCAGATAAAGAATAAAAAAAAACGCAAAAAGTTTCTTTTTTTTTTTGTTATTTAAAAAAAAGCTATTACATTTGCACTCCCAATTGAGGGAAAACCTAACCGGTCCGTTCGTATAGGGGTTAGTACGCCAGGTTTTCATCCTGGTAACAGGGGTTCGAATCCCCTACGGACTACAAATTTTGAAAGAATTTAGAAAGAATGGCAAATCATAAATCATCAAAAAAAAGAATTCGTGCAAACGATGAAAAAAGGTTACATAATAAATATTATGCTAAAACCACTAGAAACGCTATAAAAACGTTAAGAGAAACAAAGGATAAAGCAGTAGCTACTGAATTATTACCTAAAATTTCTAGTATGTTAGATAAATTAGCGAAGATTAATGTAATTCATGATAATAAAGCTTCTAATTTGAAGTCTTCATTAACAAAATTAGTAAACGCTCTTTAATAAATAATTAGAATATACGAGTGAGAGTCCGACTTTTCTGAGTCGGACTTTTTTGCATTTTTATATCTTAACACCTCCATTTTTTTTACCTATATTTTTTTCTGTTTTTAAAGATTGATTCGTTGTCATATCAATAAAAAAACATTAAATTTGAATTCATTTAATTCGCAAATAATCTGGAAACGGCTAAAACATCTATAAAAGATTGGGCAGAGGATGATCGTCCTCGAGAAAAGCTTTTAAGCAAAGGTAAATCTGCGCTTTCAGATTCTGAATTAATTGCTATTCTTATTAGTTCAGGTTCTAGAACTAAATCAGCGGTTGATTTATCAAAAGAAATATTAAGTTCAGTTAAAAATAATTTGCTCGAATTATCGAAACTTAGCGTTGATGATCTGACAAAATTTGATGGTATAGGGGAAGCAAAAGCAATATCAATTATTTCTGCTTTGGAGCTTGGTAACAGAAAAAGAGCAACCGATGCAATTGATCGAAATGCCTTCATTGCGAGTATTAATGGATTCGATTTTTTTTCATCCTTTTTAGTTGGAATAACTCACGAAGAATTTCATGCTGTTTTATTAAATAAATCGAATAAGTTAATTAAACATTTTATAGTTAGCAAAGGTAGCATTGACGGAACAGTTGTGGATGTGAAGCTTATTATTAAAGAAGCAATGATGAATATGGCTTCGGGAATAATAGTATGTCATAATCATCCTTCTGGAAATATAAATCCTAGTATACAGGATGAAAATCTAACAAAAAAAATTAAAAATGCCGCTTCATTTTTCGATATTAAAGTATTGGATCATCTGATTATTGGTGACAATAAATACTTTAGTTTTGCAGATGAAGGATTAATATAAACAGATGAAAATAGTTACAGTTATAGGAGCCCGTCCTCAAATTATTAAAGCTGCTGCATTAAGCAGAGCTATTAGAAATTCATTTAGCGAACAAATAGTTGAAATTATCGTTCATACAGGTCAGCATTATGACGAAAATATGTCAAAGGTTTTTTTCGATGAACTAAATATTCCATTACCAAATTATAATTTAAATGTTGGTTCAGGAAAACACGGAATGCAAACTGCAAAAATGATTGAAGGACTTGAAGAAATTTTCATAAAGGAACAGCCTGATTTCGTAGTTTTATATGGCGATACTAATTCTACACTAGCTGGAGCTATTGCTGCTTCTAAGTTGCATATTAAAATTGCACATATTGAGGCAGGGCTTCGCTCATATAATAAAGCTATGCCCGAAGAAATTAATAGAATAATGTGCGACCATGCTTCTACTTTGCTGTTTTCACCTACTTATGCTGGTATCGAAAACTTATTAAAAGAAGGATTCTCTGATAATTCAACTCCTCCGTTTACTAACGATAATCCAAAAATATACCATTGTGGCGATGTGATGTATGATAATAGCCTGTATTTTTCTAAAATTGCAGAAAAATCTGCTATTATGGAAGCTAACGGGTTAACTAAAAATAATTTTATTTTAGCTACAATTCATAGAGATTCGAATACAGACGATAGTTTGAGACTATCTGCAATATTTGATGCTTTAAATGAAATTTCTAGAAATAATAGTTTAAATATAATTTTGCCACTTCACCCAAGAACAAAAAAACTATTGGAGATTAATTTATCTAAAGAGTTATTTGATTCTATTTCTAACAATCCTTACTTTAAAGTTATATCAGCGGTTTCTTTTATTGAAATGATTCAATTAGAAAAAAATGCTAAATTGATTATTACCGATTCGGGAGGAGTTCAAAAAGAAGCATTTTTCTTTGAAAAACCATGCGTTATATTAAGACCAGAAACGGAATGGGTGGAATTAGTTGAGATGGGAACTGCAATTTTAGCAGATGCAGATAAAAAAAGAATAATTGATGCATTTGATTTACTTATTAATAAAAATAGTTTGCAATTTCTTCCGATATTTGGTGATGGAAAAGCGTCGGAGTTTATTTGCACGGAAATTGTAAAATGCACAGAAAAATAAAAATTTGATGGAATCAGAATTGCTGGTATATACAAATAAAATTACTTCTAGAAATAAATATATCTTTAATTTTATTTTTAAAGAAATTCTTGGTGTTAAGATTTTGATTACATCTGATAAAAATGCTTTTCAAATAAAACAAGGAGCTAAAATTAATTATTCGCTTCACCCTATTGAAGATGAATTGTTTTTTGCTTCGAGAAATATTTTATTTGAAACTGGGATGTTCGACCAGCAACTTACAGTTTTTGAACATAAAGAAATTCCTTGCTTTTTTACGGTTGGAAAGAAGTCGGTATTGCCTTTCGATCCATTTGCCGCTTCTTTTTATTTGGTTAGCAGATATGAAGAATACTTACCACATATTAAAGACCAATATTTTAGATATACTCCTGAACAAAGCATAGCTTATGAAAACGGCTTTTTAGATTTACCGGTTGTAGACCATTGGGCTTTGATGATTAAAGATATTATTTCTCAGCGCTTTCCTGAATTTCTATTTCCTGTAAGAAAATTTAAATATATCCCTACAATTGACGTTGATAATGCTTTTGCCTTTAAAAACAAGGGTCTAATGCGTACACTAGGTGGAATCGCAAAATCTATTACAATTTTCGACGCAAAATCTATAATAAAGCGTTTGCAAGTAGTTTTTAATTTGGCGAAAGACCCTTTCGATACCTTTACAAAAATGGAGGAAATTCATAAACAATACAAATTGCAAGCAATTTATTTTTATTTATTTGCTAGTTATGCTACTAATGATAAAAATATTCATATTGATAATAAAACGTTCCAATCGCTTATTAAATCAACTGCCGATTATTTTGATGTAGGAATTCATCCTTCTTTTGCTTCAAATTCAAATCGCTCGATATTAAAAAAAGAAATTAAAAATCTGTCTTCGGTATTGAATATTGAAGTAAACAAAAGCCGTCAGCATTTTTTAATGCTTACTTTGCCCGATACATATAGAAATTTAATAAATATAGATATCAAAGATGATTATACAATGGGATATTCTTCGTGTTTGGGATTTAGAGCAGGCACTTGTACTCCATTTTATTTTTATGATATTGATATGGAGGTGCAAACTAATTTAAAGGTACATCCATTTCAAATTATGGATGCTACATTAAAATATTATAATAAAACGGATGAAGATGATGTGTTATCATCGGTTTCGCCTATCATTGATGCTGTGAAGGCAGTAAATGGAACTTTAGTTACATTATGGCATAATGAGTCAATTTCTGGAATTTCTCCTTGGGTAAATTGGGAAAATATTTACGATGACATTATTAAATACATAATGGCCGAATGAAACTTAATTATGTTAAAAACGAGAATATTGACAAAATTCGTTGGGACGAGGTTATTGCAAACTCTTTCAATGGAATTGTGTATGCTTATTCTTGGTATTTAGACATTATTGCCGATAATTGGGATGCATTAATTGACGAAAATTTTGAATATGTTTTCCCAATAGTTTGGCGAAAAAAATTTGGGATTAAGTATATTTATCAGCCATACTTTACTCAACAATTGGGTGTTTTTTCTACAAAAATTATTTCTTCTGAAATTGTAGCTCTTTTCTGCAATTCTATACCGAGCGAATATAAGGTAGTAAATCAACAACTTAATACTTATAATGATTTAGTTGATGATAATTTAAAGAAAAAAATACGAACAACCTATCAATTAGATTTGATATTGCCCTTTGATTTGTTGCAGAAAAGCTTTTCTGAAAACAATAAAAGAAATTATAAGCGAGCTCTAAAAAACAACTTATTTACTGTAAATACCCTTGTGCCAGAAGATTTGATTAATTTGTTTCAAAAAGATAAGTTAGGTCAATTTCGACAGACAAAACCGAAGGATTTTAATAATCTAAAAAATATTATGTTTACCTCGAAGCATAAAGGAATTGGTCAGCTTTGGTCGGTATATAGCAAAGAAAAAGTTTTGTTAGCAGGAGCGTATTTTATTGAGAGCAATAATAAAATAATTTTTTTATTTTCTGCAACCAATAGTAAGGGACGAGAATTTGGAGCCATGTCTTTTTTATTAACAGAGTTTATAAGGTTAAATGCGGGAAGAAACATAACAATTGATTTTGAAGGGTCGGATGTAGAGAGTGTTGCAAGGTTTTATAAAAGTTTTGGAGCCAAAAAAACCGAATATATTTCATGGTTTTTAAATAGATTGCCTTTCCCGTTGAATATTTTAAAAACTTTTTAATTGACTTAAGCATTTTAAGTTTGTAAATTTAGTATGAAATTTTAAAAATGATAATATGTTAAAACATCTAGGAAAAGAAAACTCAATTGTTAATCATTTTGTTGAAGAGTTAAGAGATTGCTTAATTCAGAAAGATAGCATGAGATTCAGAAGGAACATGGAACGAATAGGAGAGGTGTTTGCTTATGAAATTAGTAAAACTCTTGAATATGAAGACAAAGAGGTTGTTACCCCTTTAGGAACTGCCAATATGAAGCTATTGAAAAGCTATCCTGTGTTAACAACAATTCTTAGAGCTGGCTTGCCTCTTCAGCAGGGATTATTAAATATATACGATAAATCGAATTGTGGTTTTATTTCAGCATATAGGAAATATAAAAAAAACGGAACATTTCATATTCAGCTAGAAAACGTTTCTTGTCCTAATATAGCAGACAAAGTGCTTGTAATTGCCGATCCAATGTTAGCAACTGGTCAGTCGATGGTATTAGCATATAAAGAGCTTGTTTCTACAAAAGGAAAGCCTAAACATGTTCATATCGTTTCTGTAATTGCCAGTGTAGAAGGAATTGAGTATATAAAGAAAAATATTGGAATGGATAACTGCACACTTTGGGTTGCTGCAATAGACGATGAGCTTACTGCCCAAGCATATATAGTTCCTGGTTTGGGCGATGCTGGCGACTTGTCGTATGGAGAGAAAGAACATGATTTGTAGTTTGTTTCTATCATCTTCTTTAACTAAAGTACTTCAGGTTATATTAACAGGGAGTTTAAAATTTTTTGTCGCCCCTTTTTTGGCATTTAACTTTAATTTTAGCTTCATTCAAATATTTATTACGGTTGCTATTGGTGGTATTTTGGGCGTTATTTCATTTTACATTTTAAGCGAGTGGCTGGTTGAGGTGTTTGCAAAAGCAAATCCAAAAATTCAGTTTTTTATTGATAAATTTCGAAAAAAGCCAAGAAAACCTAGGAAGATTTTTACAAAACGAAACAGATTGATAGTTAAAACAATAAAGAATTACGGACTTCTTGGGTTGGTAGTACTAACACCAATTTTTTTTACCATCCCATTAGGCACTTTTTTAACATTTCGGTATTTTCATCATAAAGAAAATGTACTATTATATTTGTCCTATTCGGTAATAGCTTGGGCTTTTGTTTTATCGGGATTTGTTAGTTTTTTCAATAAAGGATTTAGTTAAATCGATTGGAAATTGTTCAAAGTTAAAATATTTGAGAGTGCCGTATCAGTTTCGATGCGGCTTTTTAATTATCAATTAAATTGATATTGTTTCTTTTATAAAAAAGTGAATCAAAGTAAGCTTCGTAAATTTCAGAAACAGAGCAGTTTTTATAATAAATATTTAAAAATTCTTTAAATTCTTGATATGAGATCCAAAATTTGTTTCTATTGTCAAATACGAAACCTATTGATATACGATTAAGACATAGAACTGTGTCATTTTTAAGGTTTTTCTCCCATTTTTCACAAATAATTAATTTTTCTAGTTTTGAAAGGCTATAGCTAGATACTATTGAATCTCCGTTTTTAAATGAGAATGATTGGTGGTTTTTTACTTTCATGTTATTTAAAATTGATGTAGAAATTTTATTTGTCAAAGTTGAATCTGAATAAAGAAACACACTCCATTCGAGTTCTTTTTCAAGAGATTTAAATGAGTAAAATTGTTTCATAAATTCTAGGCTATCAATAGAATATAAAGAATTTGTAATCACTACAGAATCATTAAATAATCGATAATTATTCGAATAGTGTTTTTCGAAAAATTCAGTTAAAATATTATTTGTCAAAGAAACTTTTTGTTCTTTTGAGATTAAACCATATAGGTCTTTCGTTTTAAAGCCTAAATTGTAAATTTTAGATTTATCGTTTTTAAAGCACGGATAAATCCCTAGTAAAACAAATTTCCTTTTCACTAGATCAAATTTGAATTCAGCCTTAAAACTCATTAAGTCAATTGGATAATTGTTTGTTTGAAACAATTTATTAAAGCTATTGAAATATACAGGATGTTGAAATTGGTTTTGAAAACCAATAATTTTATTTTCTTGAAAATTTTTGATTATTCGATAATTTATACTGTCATTTATTATTGAATTCTCATACTCTAATTCAAACGAAAAAAAACCTTGGCCTTTCGCAGTAATTGAAATCATTAAAAATATGAGTAAAAGAAGTTTCATTTTTTAGAAGATTTAATAATAAATGAAATTTTTTAGAAAAGATTGTTTTGAAATTTAACTCCTATAAAACCAGTAAAACAGTCCCAAACAACCAACAACGCTTATTAAAATATTTGCTATTGCATAAGCGAAAAGTCCCGATTTTATCAGTTCAAAGGTTTCGGCACTGAAAGTTGAAAAAGTGCTTAAGCCTCCGCAAAACCCCACCGCAATTAATATTTTTAATGTTTGGCTCATTTGAATCTTTTGACCAGCATATAAAACAAGCGCCAAAACTAAACATGCTATAATATTGGATAGGAGAGTAGCTAAAGGAAATTTAAACGGCAAATAGGCTAAAGAGAATTTTGAAATGCCAAATCTGAGAACACTTCCAAGTCCGCCACCAATAAAAACAGCTACTATTTGCAACATATTTTCTTTTTAATTAGTTGATAAAATTGATAAACTAGTATTCCACAAAATATTCCTAATAAAGCTCCACCTATTACATCTGCTGGGTAATGAACTCCTAAATAAATACGGCTATATGAAGTAATGGCAGCATATAAAAACAAAGCAATTCCCCATTTCCAGTTCTTACAGAAAAACAAAAAAAGCAAAGTTGCTACACTTGCCGTATTTGCAGCATGCGATGATACAAAGCCATACAAGCCGCCACATTTGCCTTTGTAAAGATGAATAATTAAGTCGAATTCGCTGTTTTGGCAGGGTCGCAAACGCTGGAAAACGTTTTTAAATAAGTGAACAGAAGTTTGATCCGAAAGTATAACAGTAATAGCAATAGCAAGCAAAATCCACCAAGTTTCTTTTCGGTAATATTTTGATAAAGTATATATTATAAAAATATATAATGGAATCCAAAGCCATGTTCCAGAGATTGCAAACATAACTGGGTCGAGAAAATCAAGGTGTAAGCCATTTAAAAAAATGAATAGCGATTTATCGAAATCAATTAATTTAGCTATAATATTCATGTTTTTACAAAATTCCGCAATTTTTTTTGCTATCTTATTACAGACTTCGACTCCGCTCAGTCTGCGGCAAATATTGGCTTAGTCGAAAAGTTAATATATAAACACTTGCAGATTTAAGGTCTAATACGTTATTAAATTACTGTTTTATTAATTCTTTCCCACAACATATCTTTCAATTTCTCAATGCCAAAGCCAGTAACCGATGAAATAAATACGGTTTCTACATCTTTAGGCATTTTCTTTTTTAGTTTTTTCAAACCATCATCATCCATCAAATCGCATTTAGTTATAGCTAAAACACGGTCTTTATCTAATAATTCTGGATTGAATTGCTTCAGCTCGTTTAAAAGAATTTTATATGCTTTAGAAATGCTTTCTTCGGTAGATGGAACCATAAATAAAAGTATGGAGTTACGTTCTATATGTCTTAAAAAACGAAGTCCTAAACCTTTTCCCTCATGTGCCCCTTCAATAATTCCAGGAATATCAGCAACTACAAATGATTTGTAATCTCTATAAGCTACAATTCCTAAATTAGGAACAATAGTAGTAAATGGGTAATCTGCAATTTCGGGTTTAGCAGCTGAAATAACAGATAATAAAGTTGATTTTCCTGCATTTGGAAATCCTACAAGCCCAACATCAGCTAATATTTTTAATTCAAGTATTTTCCATCCTTCTTGAAAAGGCTCACCTGGTTGTGCAAAACGTGGAGTTTGCATGGTTGCAGATTTAAAGCGAGTGTTTCCTTGTCCGCCCCTGCCACCAGTCATAATTATTTTGGTTTCGCCATGTTCAGTAATTTCTGCTTCTATTTCACCTGTTTCAGCATCACGCACAACGGTTCCAAGAGGTACTTCGATAATTGAATCTTTGCCTTCTGCACCTGTAGATTTAGAACCACCTCCACCAACACCATGTTCAGCATGTATGTGTCGGGTATATTTAAGGTGTAAAAGGGTCCACAATTGTTTGTTGCCTCGAAGTATAACATGTCCGCCTCTGCCACCGTCTCCGCCATCTGGACCTCCGAATGGTTCTGACTTCTCGCGTCTGAAATGAGCAGAGCCAGCGCCGCCATTACCCGAACGACAATATATTTTTACGTAATCAACAAAATTTGACGATGCCATTTATTTATGTTTTAGTGATCGGTTATTTTAAATTTCTATTGCTGATAAATCCATCAATAGCTTCCGAAACGGAATGAGCAACGTTTATAACATCTCGATGACCGTTAACTTCAATTAGTTTATGCTGTTTTTTGTAGTATTCCATCAATGGTTCGGTTTCGCTTCTATAAATCCGTAACCTATTTTTAATAATTTCTTCGGTATCGTCTGTTCTTCCCGAAATTTTTGCTCTTTTCAATATACGAATAAATAGTTCTTCTTCTGGAACTTCGAGACAAACGACTAGCGATATAGGTTTCTTCTTTTTTCTTAAAAGCAAATCGAGCATAGCGCCTTGTTTCTCGTTTCGAGGAAAACCATCAAAAATAAGACCTTTAGAGTTTTTATGCATTAAAGCTCTTCGGTATAATTCTTTTAAAACAACATTATCGGGAATAAGTTCGCCTTTGTCGATATAACTTTTTGCAAGCAGACCTATTGCTGATCCTTTTTTTATTTCTTCGCGAAAAATATCCCCAGTTGAAAGATGAACTAAATCATAGCGTTGAATTATTTTCTCGGCTTGTGTTCCTTTTCCAGAGCCTGGCGCACCTAAAAGAATAACATTTATCATCGTGTATTAATTTTGTTCTTTAAGCATTAGAATTTCTTCTACTTTTTCAACTATTTGTTCATGAATCAAGCTTATATCACCATCGCTATTGATTTCGTTGTATTTGCCTTGCGTTTTATAATATTCTTTTACTTTAGGCGATGTTTCTTCATAGCTTTCAAGACGATGTATTACTATGTCTGCATTAGAATCGTAACTTCTAGCCTTTGATGTTTTCCCTCTATCAAGAAGTCGCTTAATAGAAACTAAAGTTGGTGCCTGCATACATATCATTGCAGTAACAGACGAATTTTGTTTTCTTAAAAGCCCGTCTAAAATATATGCTTGAACTAAGTTTACAGGGAAACCATCGTAGATAAAGCCATTAGTATGGTGGTTTTTAGAAATTTTGCGTTCTATCAAACGAATTACAATTTCGTCTGGAACGAGCTCTCCTTTATCAATATACTCTTTTGCCGTAATACCAAGATCCGACTTTTCTGCTACTTCTTTTCTAAGCAAGTCGCCAGTTGAAATATGTACAAAGTTCAATTTTTTTGCCAGCAATTCGCTGTGTGTGCCTTTGCCAGCACCCGGTGCTCCAAGAATAACAATATTATGCCATACTTTGGTTATTAACGATTGAATAGTACTTCTAAGCAGGCATTTTACTTGGTCCATGCTTCCAGTTCCTTCAATTGGGTAGTATTTACCTAGTTCATCGTAAAATTTTGCAACAGGAGCAGTCTTGTTGTCATATTCTTCAAGGCGGTATTTAATTACATTTAAATCATTGTCATCGGCTCTGTTAGATGTTTTGCTTCGTTCAGTTAATCTGCGCATTAATTCTTCTTTGGGTACTTCTAAACTCAACATACAAGTTAATGAAGTGTGTTTTTTGTGAAGTAATCCTTCTAAAATATAGGCTTGTACAACTGTTCTAGGAAAACCATCAAATAAAAAGCCATTTGATTTTGGATTTGTTTTCATTTTTTGTTCAATAATTTGAACAATTAATTCATCAGCAGCAAGTCCTCCCTTTTCGATGATGTTTTTTGCTTTTAGTCCTATTTCAGTGCCATTAGCAATTTCTTCGCGTAATATATCTCCAGTGGAAATATAGGTTAGTTTGTATTTTTCAACTAAATCTTTTGATTGAGTTCCTTTCCCTGCCCCGGGAGGTCCAAATAAAGCGATATTCAACATTTAGATAAAATTTTATAAAGAATAAATATCTGGAAAATTTCTGCCAAGTCCATCATAGTCAAGCCCATAACCAACTACAAAATTATTAGGAATTTCAAAGCAGAAGTAATCGATTTTAATATTTTTTTTGTAAGATTCTGGTTTTAAAAGCAGTGTAGCAATTTTAATGCTTGAAACTTCAAGATTGTTAAGCTCATTTACAAGTTTTTCAATGGTAATACCTGTGTCTACAATATCTTCAATAATAATAATATCTTTTCCCTTTAGGCTTTCATTCAAACCAATCAATTTTTTTACTTCACCTGTTGTTTCTGTTCCGCTGTATGAAGCGAGCTTAACGAAAGAAATTTCACTTGTAATTGTAATTTTTTTGTACAAATCGGAAGCAAACATAAATGAACCATTCAAAACACCAAGGAAAATTGGCGATTTATCTTTGTAATCGGAATTAATTTGCGTAGCAATATCTTCAATTCTTTTTTCAATAGCAGTGCTATTAATATAAACCTTAAAAGTTTTGTCTTTAATATTGATTTTAACCATCGAAAATTGGGTTGATTTATTTAATTTACAAACTTACGCAAAAACAATGGGTTAAACAAATTAAGTTCGTTGTGCGCCTTTACTCAGTTTAATTTTTTTTTATGGCTGTCAACATAGACAGTATTTTTCAAAGACTCTATTAAAATTGATTTTTTTAAAGCTAAAAAGATAATTATTTCGTAGTTTATTGAATTAATTCGTAATTTAGTTTTCAAATTATTTTATTATGAAATACAGAATTGAAAAAGACACAATGGGAAATGTTGAAGTTCCTGAGGATAAATATTGGGGAGCCCAAACACAACGTTCAAAAGATAATTTTAAAATTGGCGGACAATTGATGCCAAAAGAAATTATTGAAGCTTTTGCTATTTTGAAGAAATCAGCTGCTTATGCAAATAAAGAACTGGGCGTACTAGATGTACAAAAAACAGAACTAATAGCAAAAGTATGCGACGAAATAGTGAGAGGTGAATTAATGGATCAATTCCCTTTAGTTGTTTGGCAGACAGGTTCTGGCACACAAAGTAATATGAACGTTAATGAGGTGATTGCAAATCGTGCGCACGTTTTGAATGGAGGAAATCTGTTAGATGAAAAGAAAATATTACATCCTAACGACCATGTAAATAAATCTCAATCTTCAAATGATACATTTCCAGCTGCAATGAGCATTGCTGCTTATAAAATTATTGTAAAAGACACTATTCCTGCATTACATTTACTAAGAAATACATTAGATAATAAATCAAAAGAATTTGCTGAAATAGTGAAAATTGGTCGTACCCATTTGATGGATGCCACACCAATTACTTTAGGGCAAGAATTTTCGGGTTATGTTTCGCAAATTGATCATGGAATTAAAACACTTGAAAACTGTTTAGCACATCTTTCAGAGCTTGCACTTGGTGGAACCGCAGTTGGAACAGGGCTTAATGCTCCAAAAGGTTATGATGTTATTGTTGCATCCTATATAAGTAAAGAAACAGGTTTGCCATTTATTACTGCGCCTAATAAATTCGAGTCACTGTCTTCAAAAGACTCTATGGTTGAAGCTTCTGGAGCTTTGAAAACTGTTGCTGTAAGTTTAATGCATATTGCAAATAATATTCGTTTGTTAGCTTCTGGTCCACGTTGTGGAATAGGAGAGTTGATGTTGCCAGAAAATGAACCAGGTTCTTCTATAATGCCTGGAAAAGTTAATCCAACGCAAACAGAAGCAATGGCTATGGTTTGTGCACAAGTTATTGGCAATGATGCTGCTATTACAATTGGGGGAATGAGCGGACATTTTCAATTAAATGTATTTAAGCCAGTTATTATCTATAATCTTTTAATGTCAGCCCGTTTAATAGCTGATGCAGCAGTTTCTTTTAACGATAATTGTGCTGATGGTATAGAAGCAAATAAGGAAAGGATTGATTTTAATCTCGAAAATTCTTTGATGCTTGTAACTGCATTAAATACTCATATTGGCTATGATAATGCTGCTAAAATTGCAAAAAAAGCGCACAAAGAAAATTTAACATTACGTCAAGCAGCAATTGCGTTAGGTCTTGTTGCTGATGAAGATTTCAGTAAATGGGTAGATGCGAAGAAAATGATATAGACATGGAGCATGGTTCACGGTAAAAGGTAAATGGCTATTAGGTCTGCATTCTTTTAGTTTGCAGACTTTTTTGTTTGATTTAAAAAGCGTATTTTTGCAATAAATCCTTAGAACTGTAAGTGGATATTAGCTGAATGGCTCTATTCACTAATCACTATTCACTAATCACCAAATAATGTTTAAAGATAAATTACATCCTCACTTAGTTTCATCATTATCTGCTGCAGAAATTGTTAATCCTACAGAAATTCAAAAAGTGAGTATACCTAAAATTAAAAGTGGAGCAAATGTTTTATGTATTGCACCCGAAAAATCTGGAAAAACTAGCAGCATTGTTATTAATGTAATTCAGCGCCTAGATAGGGAGTTAAATGATGTGCCACGGGCAATAATTTTAGTTGAAAATGATGAACGAGGGCTGGAAATGGTTGAACTTTTCAAAATGCTTGGGAGCAATACTAATTTAAGAGTTTATTGCGTTAAACCCAAGGTTTCAATGCAAAAGCAAAAGGAAATTATTTATTTTGGAATGGATATCGTTATTGGAACATCAAAACAAATAAATGATTTGTTTTCTTTCAATGCAATAAATATCAATGATTTAAAAATGTTTATTATTGATGATGCTGATTTAGTAATTAAATCAGAACGTATTGTTGTAATAAATAGAATAGCAACTAGTATTCCAAAATCACAGCAAATTCTATTTGCTAAAGTTGAAACTGATAAGATTTCTCGTTTTATAGAAAAATATATGGAAAATGTTGTTATAGTTGAATCTATAGTTTAGTGATATTAATGAGCATGTCCTAGTGAAGTTAAAATTGCTGTCGCAATTCCTATTACTACTGTTATAAGTTTTTTACGGTTATAAGTATGATGTTCAGTTGATTCAAATAAAATTGATGTTGAAACATGTAGAAAAATTCCTACAACAATTGCCATTATAATTCCTAAATAATTTTCTATGCTATTTTCAAATAAATAGTTAAACTCATTGCTAGCAAGGGCTCCGAGTGGAGTCATTAACGCAAAAATAGCTAGTAGGGTAATAGCATTTTTTTTACTCATATTAGATTGAATAAACAAACTCATTAATACTAAAGCAATTGGAATATTATGAATAACGATACCAAAAAACATAGCATTTCGTGTGTGTTCATCAATGGCTTCAACAAAAGGCATACCTTCGAGAAAAGAATGGATGCAAATACCAATCATTAATGTTAAGTATGGCATTGATGAATGATGATGATGAGCGTGTTCGTTATGGGTATGTCCATGTTCAACGCCATGTGTAATATAATCGAGCAAAAGTTGAGTCAAAAATCCAATGATTATGTATATACCAATGTAATGGTTGTCGCCATGACTAAATATTTCGGGTAAAATATTAATTACAGCTATAGAAAATAAAAAAGCTCCACTAAAAGAAAGTAAAAGTTTTAAATAATTTTTATTGTCGGGCTTCAAAATGTAAATTGACAACCCACTTAATAAGGCTGTTACAAATAATAATATCGAAAGTAATAAAAGATTCATTTTCGTTTTTTAATTTTTCACAAATTTAACAAAAATTCTTATTTAAATTTTTTCTAAACAAGAAAAAATGTTTTATATTTGAGCATTGAAATACTTAATTATTTTATGTAGAAATTTTCAATCAAAAACTTAATAATAATATTAATTTAAAATTATAACATTATGTCATTAGTAGGAAAAAAGGCTCCATTATTTTCAGCAAAAGCAGTTGTTAACGGTAACGATATTGTTGATTTTTCATTAGAACAATTTATAGGCAAAAAAGACATCGTTTTATTCTTTTATCCATTAGATTTTACGTTTGTTTGCCCCACTGAAATTCTTGCTTTCCAAGAGCAATTAGCTGAATTTGAAAAAAGAAATGTTCAAGTTATTGGATGTTCTGTTGACTCTGAGTTTTCGCACTGGGCATGGTTAAATACCGAATTAAACAAAGGTGGGATTAAAGGCGTTAAATTTCCTTTAGTTGCTGATTTGTCTAAGTCTATAGCTCAAAACTATGAAGTTTTAGCTGGTAGTTGGGGCTATGATGAAAACGACCAAGTTGTTTTTGAAGGTGCACCAGTAGCATACCGTGGTTTGTTTTTAATTGATAAAAACGGAGTTGTTCGCCACCAATTAGTAAATGATTTGCCATTAGGCAGAAATGTTAATGAAGCGATAAGAATGGTTGATGCACTTCAATATTTTGAGGAAAACGGCGAAGTTTGTCCTGCAAACTGGGAAAAAGGCAAAGAGGCAATGAAACCAACAGCTGAAGGTGTTGCAAATTACCTATCTAAGCACTAAAATTAAAATTTCATTTTGTTGTTAGACATTAAAAAAACGTACAAGCTAACTTATACTGTACTTTGAATTATTGTCTAAAAAAAATCAATTTTCAGTAAACCCTTAATAAGAATTCACAGTGTAAGCAAAAAAAACATATTTGTGCTTAATACAATAGGGCTGTCTAAAATGCTACTTATATTCTTAGAAGGTGTTCTAAAATTAAAAGTTCAAGGTTGTGAAGTTTTTGATATTTAGGAGTCCGCCAACTGGCGGATGACTAAATTCAAAAATGAGCAAAATGAATAAATTACGACTTTTTGGACACTTTCATTTTTAAGTATTTGAAAATTGCAACGTAACTTACAATAAAATTAAAACCATTTTTTTCTCTTAAAAGCGATGGTCAATGAAATTGTAACAACTACGATAACACCCCAAACAAAAAAGTAGCCATATCTCCAATGTAATTCGGGCATAAAATCAAAATTCATTCCATATAAACCTACTATAAAAGTAAGTGGAATAAAAATGGTGGAAATAATAGTTAAAACTTGCATTATCCTATTCATCTTCAGACTGATGCTTGAGAGATAAATATCTTTTAATCCTAAATTTATATCGCGATAATTTTCTATGTTTTCAATTATTTGTATGGTATGATCATACACATCTCGAAAATATTTGGCTGTAGATTCTTTTATTAAATTTGAGTCATTATTTTGAAGTTTATATATTGACTCACGAAGTGGGTAAATAGCTTTTCGTAAAATTAAAAAGTCTTTTTTATTGTTTTGAATTGTTTGAAGCGATGATTGATTTGGATTTTCAAATAATTCTTCTTCTAAATTTTCGATTGTTTCGCTTATATTTTCAATAATCGAAAAGTAATTATCTACAACCACATCTAAAAGCGAGTATAGCAGGTAATCAGTACCTTTTGCTCTAATTGTTCCTTTTCCAGCTTCAATTCTTTTTCTCAACAACTCAAATGAGTCGGCATTATTTTCTTGGAAAGAAATTAACGTATTGCCTGTTAAAACAAAACTCACGTGTTCCGAATCTATTTCTTGCGTGTTTGTGTTATACGATAGAAGCTTCAGTGTTAAAAACAAAGCGTTATCATATTCTTCTAGTTTTGGTCGTTGTTCAGTGTTAACAATGTCTTCCAAAAGCAGTGGATGTAATTTATAATGCAAACCTATTTTTTCTATGTTATCGGTATTATGTATGCCATCGATATTTATCCAATTTACATTACAAGAATCTTTTTCAGCAAAACAATCTTCAACTAGTAAAGTTTTTATTTCTGAAAATTCATCTTTGCTATAACTAACTATAGTTATTTGTGAAGGATTGTCATTAGGATTTCCAATATAATAGATGCTACCAGGAGGAAGACCATTTTTTTCGGTTACTTTTTTCGCCTTTTTGTTTTTGTATTTTAAATGTTGGTTTTTCATATACTAAATAATAGAGGGAAAAGTGAAATTACCTCAATTCGTACTGTCAAAATTACTAGTTATTTAAATAGCACTTAATTCTTTTTAATAATATTTTTTTGTGTAGATTATTTTCAATAATATTGTAAAGTTTTATTAATTAATCCCATCCTATACAACTTGCACATTTTCAATTTAATAAATAAATTTTATGAGAAATATATGTCTTTTTGCAATTTTTTTTCTTTCATCAATTAGCGTTAGTTATACTCAAAATTCTAATAAGCTTTTTTTCGATAAACGAGGAGTTTCTTGTTCAGAAGAGCAAGCTTATTATTATCGGTTTTTAGATAAAAGTCCAAATTATTACAAATCGCTTTATGTTTCAACTGAAACTCCTTATTTTGAGGGTCAAATTTTAGATGTCTCAACTCTAAGAGACGACTCAAATTCTTATGCAGGCAACTGTGTTTGGTATTATAAGAATGGCAACAAAAAAGCAGAGCGGAAATTCAATGAAAAAGGAATTGAAAATGGGATTAGTATTTATTATTTTGAGACTGGGAAAATTAACAAAGAAATTGAATATAAAAATGGAAAAATACTAAATAATAAATTTAAAGAATTTGGCGAAGATGGGAAAGTGTCGAATATCATGGAGGACGACTTTAACAACAATGTAAATGATTGGGATATTTATAATAGCGATAAAAGCTCTGCTAAAATAATTAATGGAGATTTTGAATTGTCGTCGCTTACTAAGGACGGAACTTCAAGATATATAAGTTTGCCAATTGAATCGTCAGAATTTGCAATTGAAGCAATAATAAATTTTGAAAATACGAAAGGCAATAAAGCCGGAATAATTTGGGGTTTTAAAGATTGGCAAAATTTTAATTATTTTTTGGTTAGCAATCAAAGCTACTATTTAGGAACTGTTTACGAAGGAATAAATTCAGTTAAAGCCGATGCTATGTATTCATCTGAAGTTAACTTAAAAGGCGAAAATTTGTTGAAAATACTTTGCATGGGAGAAAAAACAGTACTTAGTATTAATGGGGCAGTTCAAAATAATATTAATACCTATAGAAATTACGGATCAAATATTGGGTTTTCAGTAAGTGGAAAATCAAGTATAATTGTAAAAAAACTTATTGTGAAAGAAATTGATTATAAAAACACTCAAACTACTTCTAATTCCGATATGTCTGTGAAAGCCACTGGGACAGGACTAATGCTCACGCAAACTGGTTATATTATTACGAACTACCACGTAGTAGAAAATAGCAATAAATTAAACTGGGTATCCCCTTTACTCATCTAATATTATTTCGATTTTACTATC
>JBAXGW010000050.1:0-33846 GCA_037139195.1 Bacteroidota bacterium | reverse complement strand
ACTTGTCATTTCGACCGAAGGGAGAAATCTTTTATCTTTTTACCGGACAATATTATTTTACAATATAATTTCCCTTTTCATCAACACTAATTGCTGGCAAAATATTTTCCTTTTCAAAAGCATCGTAGCCTAATTTTAGATTTTTCCAAAACTTTATATTAGCTGATCCATTTTCGGCTGTTGCAGTTAAAATGTTGCTTGCATTTAGTCTAAATGGAAATATATGCACTGGTACATTTTCTTGTCCATTGTTTTTGGCTTCTATAGCCATTAGGTAAACTTCTTTTATGCAATCGTCGGTAATAGGAATACAACCCACCGTAACGCAATTGCCGTGAATGCAGATGTTATTCCCGTAATCCCCTTTTACTCCCAATATTTTATCCGATTGATTTGGATAGTTAATCATCATCGAAAGATAGAAATTGCTGTTTGGATTATAAGCACTAATCGTATAAAACCCTTCAGGAACTTGCATGTCGCCTTGTTTGCGTTTAGGACCAAGTGTTCCTGATTTCGAACAAATTTCATAAGATTTTATCAGCTTAAATTTGCTTGCAGTTCTATCTTTTCCCCAAATTTCAAGAATGTTTTCTTTCTTAAATGCTCGAATGAAAATATGTAAATTATTTGGTTTAAGTTGCTGTTTTGCGAGTAAGCTATTAACTATAGCTTCTTTTTCGGTATACGATGTCCTTACACGTGGAAACTTCATTTGTTCTTCTTTGAAACCCACAATTGTAGTAAAGCTATTTATCATAAACAAAAATAATATGCTAAGTAAAACGCCAATTATCTTTAAACATCTTTCTATTTTCATAATAATAAGGTTTATAATAAAACTAAATTATTGTGAATTTATTATGCCAAGAGTCAATTTTGTGAAAGTCATAATATTCGCAAACTGTTTGTTTTTTTTCTACATAGACTTCGACTTACTTCGGCTTCGCTCAGCAACCACCGCTCAGTCTGCGGTTACTCTGAGTAAAGTCGGAGAGTATTTATTATTAACACCTTATAAATTCCTTGCGGATTTAAGGAAAGTTAAGTTTATCTTTAAACAGTAGACTGCAAATTTCGGAATTCACAATTGTTAATCAAACAACTCAATCAATGCCTTTATTTCGTTTTCGCGGATATAATCGGCTTGGTTTTTAAAAGAAAGCATTAAATTGTTAAGCAATCTTTTTACTATATCTATATTTGTACATGGCGAATAATAATATTCCTTGCTTTCAATTTTTAGTTCTTTAATAAAAAGCTCAATTTCTTTTCGAGTAAATACCGATCCTTTATTAAATGCGTTGATATAAAATAGAATAAGGTTTTCATCGAGGAAAGTAATATTTTCTTTTGTGTTTTTGTAGCCTAAAATAAAATGTTCGGGCAAATTTATTCCAAAAATAGGGATGAAAACCTTTTGTGCAACTAAACTATATATAACCGAAAGTGTAAGCGGATTGCCTTTTTTAGAATCGAGAACAATGTTTAAAAACGAATTTTCGGGAGCGTGAAAATTGATGGCATTTGCTTCAAATCCATGAATATCGTAAATAATATGATTTAGCACTTTTACTTTTTCAAGAGGAGTAAGGTCTTCACTTATCTCGAGCCAAACATCGTGGGCAATTAAATCAATCTTTTTTTCAATATCTTCTATATGAATTGATGGGTAATGATATTGGGCAATAACCGTCATCCCCTTTAATAGATTGATGCTTTCTTCTTTAATCCAAGTTTTTAAATTATTACTTGTTGATTGAAACTGAATTTGATGAATAAGTTGTTCAATTTTTTTCTGAAAAACTGAGTTTTTGGATGTTTCCCAAGCATTTTCAAGATAAGGAGTGCTTACAGTTCCTAATTCCAGAAGCTTAGCATAAATATGATCCGATATACTTGTGTCAGGGTCGTCTAATAAACGAATTAATGCTCCAATTTCCGATTCTTTCATAGGCTTTTTGTAATTCGGTCTAAAACTGTTTCTACCATTCGTTGTACGTGTGGATGATAATCATTACAAAATTCTTTTGTAACTCGGTTGGCAATAATTGTACATATTGTACAGGCTTTATGTCCTAAAAGACCACTCAATCCGTAAAGAGCGGAAGTTTCCATTTCAATATTAGTAATTCTTTTATTATCGAAGCTGAAAGTTTCAATTAGGCTATTTAATTCAGGATTTGATGTTTTCAGACGTAACTCTCTACCTTGTGGACCATAAAAGCCAGGTGCTGTTGCTGTAACTCCCGAAATATTTCCTTTGGAAAGAAGATTAAATAGTTCCGTATTAGCTTGTGCAATATAGGGGAAAGGAAGTTTGTTGCTCCATTTACAGTGTTTAATAAATTCTTCCGACATGGCATCATGAAAAAATCCTTTTGGTACATCATAAAAATTTAGCATGCCATCAAGTCCAACACCAAATTCCGATACTACAAATGAACCCACAGGTATATCTTTCTGAATAGCTCCCGAAGTTCCCATTCTAATTAAAGTAAGAGATTTCAATTTGTCTTTGGGTTTACGCGCTTGTATATCGAAATTAGCCAAAACATCAAGTTCATTAACAACTATGTCGATATTGTCGGTTCCCATGCCAGTAGACATTGCCGTTATGCGCTTATTGTTGTAAGTGCCTGTGTGTGTAACGATTTCTCGGTTCTGCTGCTTAAATTCAATTTTACTAAATAAAGCTGAAATGCCAGCAACTCTACCCGGATCGCCCACAAGCAAAATGGTGTCTGCAATTTGTTCGGGGTGTAACTTTAAATGGTATACACTTTTGTCGGGATTCAAAACAAGCTCTGATGCTTTTATCATTGAAATTGGCTTTAGCTTTATTATTCAAATATACAGATATAAATAATTGATTTTTTGCATGATTGTTAAGAGAAATTAACACATTAATTAACAAAAATCACTAATTTTGTATTAGAAAATAAAAATAAATGGAACGCTATTTTAAAACTATTTTGGTGCCAATTGACTTTTCTGAATCGTCAAAATATGTTATAAGCCAAGCTATTAACTTTGCCAAAACCTTAAATACAAGTATTACATTATATCATGTAATAGAAGAAAACAATATGATTACTAAGTTTTTATTTGATGGAAGCACCGAGAAATTAATTGCGTCTGTCAAGGAAAAGCTTGAAGAACTGGCTAATGAATATAGAAAAAAGTCGAAAATAACGATAGAAACGCTTGTTGATAAAGGAAAAGTATATACAAAAATTTCTGAATTTGCAGATCAAACTATGGCATCGCTAGTTTTAATAGGACGAAACAGCAGCGATAGCAGTGATGAAAAGCGATATATTGGAGCAAATGCATCCAGGATTGTTAGAGAAACCAAATGCCCGGTAATTAGTTATTTATCAGCTGGAGAAGATAAAAAAGACTGCAAAAAGATTGTTCTTCCCTTAGATTTAACAAAACAAACCAAGCAAAAAGTAAACAAAGCGATAGAAATTGCAAAGATTTTTGGTGCAACAATTAAAGTTGTTTCAGCCTTAATTACAAGTGATCAGGATATTTACGAGCAATTAAAATCGCAAATAGAGGAAGTAAAGCGTTATATTGAAGAGCGAAGTATTTATTGTACATCAGAAATTGTTCGTGATGAATTTGGAACAAAATCTTCGTTATCGCAAATGATTGTAGATTACGCTGAATTGGCGGACGCTGATTTAATTATGATAATGACCCAACAAGAAAAAAATTGGGTGAAATTTTTTGTTGGTTCTGCTGCTCAAGAAATTATGCGAAACTCTACAATCCCTGTTATGAGTATAATACCGGATGTTTTTGTTGTTGATTAAGATTTTTTTGTAAAAAAATTTATATTATTTTGATTTTTATTGCGTTATTTGATTAACTAATCTTTAACCCAATGAAGAAAATAATAATAGGCATTTTATTGATGTTTTGCTTTGCGCAAACTCATGCCCAAACTGCTGAAGCCGATGCTATAGTTGGCAAATGGATAACCGAAAACAATAAAGGAGTTGTTGAAATATACAAATGGAGTTCGATGTATTATGGTAGAATAATATCCGTTAAGGAACCCAATGGAAAAGACGGAAAGCCATTAGTTGATAAAAAAAATCCTGATCCAAAATTAAGAACAAGACCAATTGTGAAACTAGAAATATTAAAAAACTTCGTTTACGATGGCGATAAAGTATGGGTTGATGGCAAAGTTTACGACCCAGAATCGGGTAATTCATATAGCTGCAAAATAACACTGACTGATAATAATACAATAGAAGTTAGAGGGTTTATGGGTGTTTCTATTGTTGGCAGAACTTCTGTTTGGAAAAGGAAAATAAATTAATTAGCTTCGTTATATAAATAATGGATTCTTAAAACTTCTTTTCCTTTTTCGTTGAAGGTAATTCTTGTCTTTAAATTTCCATCATTATAGTATTCGCTTGTTTGATATATGAAATCTATGCCAGCTTTTGTGCATGTATTAATAATACTCGAATTGTTTTTATTAATAGTATAATACTCGACGAGAGAATCTTGAGAATTATAAATTGAAATTTTATCAATATTATTTGAGAAATATTCAAAAAACCGATAGTATTTAATCATTCCATTGTTTCCATAATGCTTTTCATGTCTGATTTTGTTGTCAGAGTAGTAAGTCCAAGCAATAGAAGAATCTGCTGAAGCGGAAGAAAAGAACTCAATTTTTTTTAATAAATTATCTTGATAAAAATATTTATTTTGGTAAACGGTATCGTTTTGTGATAAATAGTAAATGTCATTTATTTTATTGTCAAGGTAAGCATATTTTAATTCATCATAAAACGAATTGCTGTTTTTAAATATTTTATGCGAGATGTTATTGGTTGAATCATAGTAAAATAAAATGGTTTTAATTGAATTAGCCTGACTTGAAAAGTATTTAATATTCGAGATGCTATCGAAATTATTGTAGGCATATTCAATATATCCGCTATATACATCATTGTTAAAAACAACTTCACGACAAATTGTGTTTTCTTTTCCTATGCAGTTGCAATTGGTCAGCTCATCACGCGAACAAGATGCTATTATTAAAAGAAAAAAGGAAAATACAAATAAAAGTTTCCGTGTCATAGCTCGAAAATATTTCTGCTAAGATAATTAATCATTCCAAATTTGCCAAGCTTTTTCTGCTTGAAAATTAAGCATTTGCCAGCCATTCATAATTGTTGCGCCTACTTGTTTCGATTTTATTAAAAATTGTGTGTCGGCTGGATTATAAATTAAATCGTAGCACAAATGTTTATCAGTAATATATTGATAAGGAATATCAGGAAATTCGTCTGAATTTGGAAACATGCCAACTGGGCTTGTATTAACTATTAGATAATGATTATCGAAAATAAACTTATTTAATTGCTGATAGCTTACCTCGTTATTTTTCTTTGGATTACGTGATACAAAAAGGCAATCGATACCTATATTCTTTAAAACATAATATACTGCTTTAGAAGCTCCTCCAGTTCCAATTATCAATGCTCTGTGATGATGCATTTCTAAAAATGGTTTTATAGAATGTTCAAAGCCATAAACATCAGTATTATATCCAATAGTTTCTATCTCATTGTTATTTCTGTTAATAACAACGGTGTTAACTGCCTGTATAGATTTAACTTCAGAAGAAACAGATGTTAGGAAAGGGATTATTTCTTGTTTATAAGGAATAGTAATATTTAAACCCCTTAGATTGGGGTTGTTAGATAAAATAGCCCCAAAATCGTCAATTTTTTCAATTTCAAATAAATGGTAGGAAGCTTCAATATTTGATTTAAGAAATTTTTCTTCAAATATTATAGGTGAAAACGAATGGGATAGTTTTTTGCCAATTAATCCAAATTGCATCATGTTTTTACGCCGATTTTTTAAATTTGCTCTTTATTACGGCAATAATCGGAGGTAAAATTGAAATAACTATAATCGACATAATTACAATTGTGAAGTTTTTTTGAACGATTGGAATATTGCCAAAAAAGTAACCAGCTAAAGAAAAAAGCACAATCCAAATTACATTACCAGCTACACAAAAGGTAATAAATTTTGGATATTTCATTTTGCCAATGCCTGCAACGAATGGAGCAAAAGTTCTGATAATTGGCATAAAGCGAGCAAATATCAAAGTTTTACCACCATGTTTTTCATAAAAAGCGTGAGTATCATCAATATATTTGCGTTTTATTAGTTTATAATTCTTCTCATAAACTTTGTTACCTAAAAAATTGCCAATAAAATAATTTGTATTATCTCCAATAATTGATGCTGCAAGTAAAAGAGGGATTAAAACGGCTATGTTTAAAGGATTTCCTTCCATTGCACAAATTGCGCCTGAAGCAAATAGGAGGGAATCGCCAGGTAAAAATGGCGTTACTACTAAACCAGTTTCGCAAAAAATAATTAAAAACAAGATTAAATAAGTCCAAGTTTGGTAGTTAGTAACTATCTCAACCAAGTGTTTGTCAATGTGTAAAACAAAATCTATTAGGAATTTGATTAAATCAATCATGAAGGAAATAGTTTAGTTTATTGTTGTTTAAGTTTTAATTGCATTTCTTCTGGCATAAAAGTAAGAAACGTATCGCCTCTAAGTCCCAATCTTAATGTTTCAGTAGGTATAACTTCGTTAGATCCAATATTTCCTAAATTTACATTTGCACCCAAAAGTTTAATAAACCAAACAGCTTGAGGTTTGTGAGGAGTTTCCCAAATAATATCGTCTTGATTGATTTTATTTAATATTTTGTTTACAAGCGAAACATGTGCATTGCCATTTGGACGATATATACCAACGTTTCCGCTTTCTCTGGCTTCAGCAATTACTTTCCAGGAGCCGGCTTTAAGCTCTTCTTGCATCATTTTAATCCATCTGGCCGGACTTATCATTATTCCTGCTTCTTTTGATCCCACTTCACTTAAAACAGTAAAATGTTTAGATAACTTATGAATGAATTCCAATTTTTCGTCGGTATTCATTTTCATACAACCATCAGAAACTTCTACATATTCCATTTTATATTTTTCATTGTACTTTATGTAGTCTTTTAAAAGATTACGAGCAGCAAAGGCTTCAAATAATGTGCCGCCAAAATAAGGTTTTATATTTGCTTCTTTGTAGATTTGAATCTTTTTCTCAAGATTATTTGTTATCATCGACGTTCCAAATCCCATTTTAGCAAGGTCGATAAAGTCAGCACTTGCTGAAACTAAATCTTCTGTTTCTCTGATGCTTAAACCCTTGTCCATCATCATTGTTAATCCATTATTACGTGGCTTTTCTGCACGTTCAGGCATGTAGGGTAATTTGAAATTCATTTTATTGTATGGTTTGATTATTTTTATATTCGTGAATCATATTCACAACTAATTCGTTTAATAGCATATCAGGATTAACTTCTCCAATTATTTCATGACAATTATAATCGATAGAAAACGCTTTTTGAAAATATATTTCAGCTTGCATTCTATTGCTTGTCATTAAATGTAGGGTTCCAAGCCAATATAATATTTCAACTTGGTCGTTATTATATGTCAGGCCTTCTTCCAAAACTTCTATTGCAGTCTCAACATCTCTATATTCAATGATCACAGCAGCTAAATCAGTCCAAATTTCATTGTTAGTAGGCTGTAATAAAGAAACATTTCTATACGCATTTTCAGATACTTTAAAATCTTTCAATTTGAAAAATGTATCGCCTAAAATATACCAATACTCAACATTATCGGGCGATAATTCAATGCCTTTTTCAATAAAGCGAATGGAGGATTTTGTTTTGCCCAAATGGTCGAGCATAACACCTGCACCTATCCAAGCATCTGCAAAATCTGCATCTATCTCAATGGCTAACTTAAAATAATCGAATGCATTTTGATGCTCTTCGGCTCTTTCATAACATTCGCCTATGCTATACAATGCAAAAGCTTCTGGCTCAGCATATTCAAATGTTTCTTCAAATATAGTTATTGCTTTTTTGTATTGTTCAAGATTCATAAAGCATGCAGCCTTGTTATAGTAAGCAGGAGTATATGCTTCGTCAATAACAATTGCATAATCATAAGCCATTATAGCCTTTTCAAGTAATCCTAAGTTTTGAAGCGACAATCCTAAATTAAACCAAGCTGCAATGCTAAAAGGATGTTTTTTAGTGAAATCGGCAAAAAAATCAGCTGATTCTTCCATTTTTTTAGCTAACTCAAAACAAAAGGCTATTTCATAAAGCGCCGAATCATTATCAGGGTTTTCTGCTAATGCGAGTTTTAGAAAATTTATTGCTTCAGGATATTTGTTTAGGTTTTCGTATTCAAATGCAATGTTGATATATGTTTCGTCTTTATCTTCAATATTATCAATCGCTTTTGTAAAAGCCTCTATCGCTTCGTCTGATCTTGATAATTGGCTAAAAATTAAGCCTTTGGTTAATTGCAAATCAGGGTTGTGAGGTTCAATAGCTTCAACATATTCAAGGATTTCCAATCCCTTTTCGGCTTTATTTGAAGAAATAAAAAGTTGTGCTTTGCAAATTTTAAGTTCAGAAGATAGAGGATGCTGAGTTAATCCGTAGTTAACCACTTGCATTGCTCTTTTCAAATTAGTGCTTTCGTAGTAGTAATTTGCTAGCTTTTCAATTTCTTCAATATCAAAATAACAATCCTTATCATTAAAAAGCATGTCCTCAAACCTGCTAATCATTGACATAAGTTGCTCGTCATTTTGAAAAAAATCGAAATCTTCCTTCATTGATATATTATATTTTAATATACAAAATTAACGAAAATAAATCAACACTTGTGTTAATTAGCTAATATTTTTAACACAAAATAGTTTATAAATATCAATCCCCGTAATATCAATATTTTAAAACAGAAACAATTGTTTTATTATTCATAAAGCAGTGTGTTTTTTTTGACAAAATATAGTTAGTAAATTTTAGTTTTTAGTAAATTGCAAGTTTAGTTTTGTATTTAATTTTCAATAAATTTGTCATTCAAAATTTTATATTTTAATTATGGTTCTAATAAAATCCATTTCAGGTATTAGAGGTACAATTGGCGGAAATATCGGCGATAGCTTAAACCCTCTAGATTTAGTTAAATTTTCATCGGCTTATGCAAAGTGGTTAACTAAAAACAAGACAAAAAAATTAAAAATAGCTTTAGGTCGAGATGCCAGAATATCGGGCGAAATGGTTAATAATATTGTTGCAGGCACATTGATGGGCTGTGGAATTGATGTAGTTGATTTGGGTTTGTCAACAACTCCAACTGTTGAAGTTGCAGTAACTCAATTAAAACTAGATGGTGGAATTATTTTAACAGCAAGTCATAATCCAAAACAATGGAATGCTTTGAAATTATTAAATGAAAAAGGAGAATTTGTAAATGCAGCTGAAGGCTCTGAAATTCTAGGATATGCAGAAACTGAATCTTTTGATTTTGTTGATGTAGATAGGATAGGTGTTTATTCAAAATATGAAACTGCTATTGACGAGCATATTCAGGCAGTATTAAAACTAAAACATGTTAATATTAATGCAATAAAAGCTGCAAATTTCTCCGTAGCTGTAGATTGCGTTAATTCAACAGGAGGTATTTCTATTGTTCCTTTGTTAAAAGCTCTAGGAGTTACAAAAATTGTTGAATTGTATACAGAGCCTAATGGCTTATTTCCACACAACCCAGAGCCGCTTCCCGAACATCTTACTGAAATTTCAAAAACGGTAAAGGAAAACAAAGTAGATGTTGGATTTGTAGTTGACCCTGATGTTGATAGACTTGCTATTATTTCAGAAGATGGTTCTTGCTTTGGCGAAGAATATACACTTGTGGCATGTGCTGATTATATTTTATCTAAAGAAGCTGGAACAACAGTATCTAATCTTTCATCGTCGAAAGCATTGCAAGAAGTAACTGAGAAATATGGGAAAAAATATTCTGCATCGGCTGTTGGAGAAGTTAATGTAGTAACAAAAATGAAAGAAGTTAATGCTATTATTGGTGGTGAGGGTAATGGAGGTATTATTTTACCCGAATTGCACTACGGACGTGATGCATTAGTTGGTGTAGCACTGTTTTTAAGTTTAATGGCAGAAAGAAAACAAAAAGTATCGGATATTAGAAATAGTTTTCCGAACTACTTTATTGCCAAAAAGAAAATTGAACTTTCCCCAAGCATTGATGTTGATGGTGTTTTGTTAAAAATAAAAGAAATTTTCAAGGAATTTCCAATAATTGATATTGATGGTGTAAGGATTGATTATCCGAATGGCTGGGTACATTTACGAAAGTCGAATACAGAACCAATTATTCGTATTTATGCCGAAAGCGATTCAATGGAAAATGCCGAAATGCTCGCGAATAGTGTGATAGAAAAAATATAGTAAATTTGAAAAAGGGCTGCTTCGGTAGCTCTTTTTTTGTTTCTATAGTAATTGTGCGAACTGAAATATCAGCCAATTACCCAATGAAAACGCGAAAGCATAAATAATAAATGCATAAAAAGAACCAGAATTTTCAAAATCTTTTTGCCAAAGTTTTTTTGAAAACATTGAAATTATATCTGGAAATAAAACCCAAAACAATGATTTCTTGAATTCTTTAAATGAATTAAAAACAATTCGTCCAGCTATAAAAATCAGGGCTATATTTAGAATAACAAAAAAATATAGAATAAATTCAGACATAATTAAAAATTAATATATTAATTAGTGTAGTTTCAATTATGTAAACTTCAATAACAATTTCAAAATAAAATCGGAACTATACCTTTTTGAAATTGTTTTTTTTGAAGTAAAAATATAAACCAATAATTAGATTTGAAGTTCCTATAAGTATATATTGAATAATGCTAACATCTTTGTTTTTCCATAATAAGAAAGGAACAAATATGCTGAAAATACCAGGCAATATTAACCTAAATTCAAGCCTTTTTAGTGGTAAAAAATATAATAAATTGTATAATATTACTGATATTAAAGAGAATATTGAGCAAATAAATACACCTATTATTCCTCCTCGAGAATCTGAGCTAAACCAAAAAAAAAGAGTTAAAATAAAAGTTAAAACAATTATAATTTTTAGTGCTGTAAAATATTCTTTAAATAGATTGTTTTTAAACATTAGACTTGCAGCTTATTAGTAGTTTTTTAATCAAAACAAATTTTTAATTTTATTAACTAATTATTTTAAAATAAAATCGGTAATCATTTCTGAATTTATTAGATGCATTTTCCACTTCTATTATCAAAAAAAGCAATTATTTCAATATTATCTTTTCTTATGCGATAAACCAATGAGGTTTGAAAAGACACCACACATTTTCTTAAATATTTAAACTTTGAGGTTGGCGGACAAAGATTATTGAATGTCTGTATTTTAGCAATTAAATCTTTAACTTGTTCTGTGAAAGAATCAGCCTCTTTTATAGTCCACTTTCCTAATATAAATTCTATTGTTTCTAAATAGCTTTTCTCTGCTAATGGCGACCAAAAAACGTTTAATGATTTTTTATTCATTTTTTCCAAGCAATTTATTCACTTTGCATTCAACATCTTCGTTGCTAACCCATTTTCCATTTTCGATTTGATTTATGCCATTTTCAATTGCTTCTTTTTCACTGGCAGACAAGTCATCCCACCAATCGGTTTTTATCCTTTTTCGATTTAATAGTTTTGTTTGAAATTTATCTATTTCATTTTCTATGCTTAATAAAAAGGAATCTAAATCTGATTTTGAATTAATTGAGTTGCCATACTCTACTGCTCCTTCATTTAATTCATTTGAATTATTCAAAACATGTTCCATCTGTTTCTTTTGAAGAAAACTCATAAAACTATGAGCTAATTTTATCAAGCTTTCATCATTGAGTTGATTTATTTGCCGAATTATTTCTTCACGTTGTTTTATAATGTCCATTGTTTGATTCTTTAGAATACAAATATATTAAAAGTCATACTTAATATCAACAATTTAAAAACATAATAAAAACAAAATCGGCAATCAGAAATGATTGCCGATTTTGTTTCTAATTAATTCTTTGACAGAAAATTAAAATACAGTAACGAGGTTTTGCAGAGAATAAAATCAAGAGTTTACTTTAGTAAATGACTGATTTTGTTATCAAGAATAACGAAGTTAATGAATTTAGTTTTCTTTCAAATTGTTACCAAGCGAACATTGGATACTCATCCATCATCTTATTCACCTTTTTCTTAACTTCGGCAATAATTTTTGGATTTTCAACATTGTTAAGTACAATATCTAATAAATCAACCACTTTTTTGATTTGCTTTTCTTGCAAACCGCGTGTTGTTATTGCAGATGTTCCAACTCTTATTCCAGATGTTGTAAATGGAGAACGACTATCGAAAGGAACCATATTTTTGTTAATAGTAATATCAGCTTCAACTAAAATATTTTCGGCTTGTTTTCCTGTTAAGTCAGGGAATTTTGAACGTAAATCAATTAGCATTAAGTGATTGTCAGTTCCGCCCGAAATAATTTTATATCCACGGTTTGTAAATTCGTTAGCCATTACGATTGCATTTTTTCTAACTTGCAAACAGTAATCTAAATAACTATCGGTAAGTGCTTCGTGGAAAGCAACAGCTTTAGCAGCAATTATATGCTCAAGTGGTCCGCCTTGTTGTCCTGGGAAAACAGCAAAATCTAATGCTGCGGACATCGGTTTGATTTCGCCTTTTGGAGTTTTATCGCCTTTAGGATTTTCGAAATCAGCACCCATCATAATCATACCGCCTCTTGGTCCGCGAAGTGTTTTGTGTGTAGTAGTTGTAACTATATGACAATGAGGAATTGGATCATTTAAAATGCCTTTAGCAATTAAACCAGCAGGATGTGCAATATCAGCAAGTAAAATAGCTTTAACCGAATCAGCAATCTTTCTAAGTTTAGCATAATCCCAATCTCTTGAATAAGCAGAAGCTCCGCAAACAATCATTTTAGGCTTGTGTTTTTTTGCTAATGTAGCAACTTCATCATAATCAACCATCCCTGTTTCTTCTTTAACGTGATAAGGAATTGGTTTGTAGTTTACACCTGATAAATTAACAGGAGAACCGTGCGAAAGATGACCGCCATGAGCTAAGTCTAAACCTAAAAAGGTATCACCAGGATTCAACACAGCAAAAAACACAGCTGCATTAGCTTGTGCACCCGAGTGTGGTTGAACATTAACATATTCAGCACCAAACAAAGCTTTTGCTCTATCTATTGCCAATTGTTCGGTTTGGTCAACAATCTGGCAACCACCATAATATCTTTTGCCAGGATATCCTTCGGCATATTTATTTGTAAGGCATGAACCCATTGCGTCCATAACTTGTTTGCTAACAAAGTTTTCTGATGCAATTAACTCAATACCATCTTTTTGGCGTGCAAATTCTTCTTTTATTAATCCAAATATCTGTTTATCTCTTTTCATATAGCGTTAGGTTATATTATAAAAGACAAAAATATAAAAATTATTACAGAATACTTAAGGTTTAGTGATTTTTTCAATATAAAGTTTTTGCAACTAAACAAAGTCAGTTTGAAGAGTAAAGTGTTTAGTTATGCTTTGATAAATTAAATCTTTTTATTTTTAACAATTTTTAATAATCCAAAACCGTATTAATATTGATTTGAGTGGTATTATCTATAATTTATTTTTTACTTTTGCTATCATACTTAAATATTTTAGGCTTTTTATCTCCTATAATTTTAGTTGTGCTAGATTCCCACCAGAACACAGCCATCTGATTAGATGCATTGTGTGTAATTTAAAATTTGTTTAATCAATTTCTAAATTTATCTTATGGGAAAACTCTCTTTATCATTTATTTTTTTGATGTTTTTTTATTATACATCAAATGCTCAAACTGTTTCTGATGTTGACGGAAATGTTTATGAAACAGTTACTATTGGCACTCAATGCTGGATGAAACAAAATCTTAAAACAACAAAATATCGAGATGGTAGCCCAATTGAACTTATTAGCGATAGCATAGCATGGGGAAATGATTCAATTGGTGCATTTTGTTATTTTAATAATAAGATAGATACTATAAATAACTATGGCGCTTTGTACAATTACTACGCAGCAAATAATACACATCAGTTGGCTCCAGAAGGCTGGCATATACCAACAGATGCCGAATGGGAAACATTAGTAGACTTTCTGGGAAGTGGAACTGGCGGGCAGCTTAAAGAAATTGGAACTACACATTGGAAAACTCCTAATACTGGGGCATCGAATAGCAGCAATTTTACCGCATTGGGAGCAGGCTACAGAGGAATTAGTGGAACTTATTATCAGCAAACGCTATATTGCAGTTGGTGGTCGACGACCGCATACTCTGAAAATAGCGGTTGGAGTCATGAACTATATTATATTTCTCCTGGAGTATTAAGAGTTTTCAGTGATAAAAACTATGGATTCAGTATTCGTTGCATAAAAGATGTAGCTACAAATATTGAAAATAAAGAAGGTAGCTTGAATATTAATGTTTACCCAAATCCTGCTCAAGATATTCTTAAAATTGAATCTACTGAAAATGGAAAATTGAATTTTGAGATTTTAAATATGGTTGGACAATCGATTTTTTCATCGTCTTTTGAAAACAAAACGTTCGTTGACCTATCATCCTTTGAAAGTGGAATTTATTATATTAGAGTATATTCGGACAAAAATGTTTCTACTCCTCAGTTTATAAAGTTTATAAAGTTGTAAAGTTGAAAGTTTGTAAAGTGCTTTGAGTTTGTAAAGTTGTAACATGTAAAAAAATAAGACTTTTCAAGTTTTAAAACTTGGAAAGTCTAGTGACTAAAAATGAAAAAACAGGAATCCCTTTTCTAGGCATTCCTGTTTAATTTTAAATTGGGTTAAAACTCTATTTGAAATTGCTCGATGATTTCATACATCTTGCTATAAAAAATATTTTCTAAAAATAACTAGAGCCATCCCAACAATGCGTGCACAATTTTTCTTTAGGCAAGCCAATAGCTTCAACCAAATCGTTTAAATTTTGGAAAACTAAAGAATCTAAGCCTAAACGAATTTTTATTTTTTCAACCATCATTTTATACTCTTCTGAATTTTGGTCGGCATATTTCTTAAAATCAAAGTTTTCTGTTCCTTCAATTTCTTTTATTGCTGTATGCGTTGCCAAATCCATGCTAGAACGCGAACGGCTAAAATTTAAAAATTCGCAGGGAAACGTTAATGGCGGACAAGCAATACGCATGTGAACTTCTTTTATTCCAGCTTCGCGCAAATCAACTACATTGTCTTTTAATTGTGTTCCTCTTACAATGGAATCGTCTAAAAACACGCCTCTTTTACCTTTAATAACTGCACTGTTTGGAATCAATTTCATTTTAGCAACCAAGTCTCTAACTTTTTGATTTTGTGGCATAAAACTACGTGGCCAAGTAGGCGTATATTTTGAATATGGGCGTTTAAATGCAATTTTCTTTTCGTTGCTGTAACCCATTGCATGTCCTACGCCTGAATCGGGAACACCAGCAACAAAGTCTACATCAACAGTGTCGTTTTTAGCTAATGCAGCACCGCATTTTAATCTAGATTCGTCTACATTAATTCCTTCGTAAAATGATGGTGGATAGCCATAATACACCCATAAAAATGAACAAACTTGCATTTTTTCATTCGGAGCACGTAATTGCTTATGTCCATCAGCCGTAATTTCGACAATTTCGCCTGGTCCTAAATATTTGTCAATTTCGTATCCTAGATTTGGAAACGCACACGTTTCAAATGTTGCAGCATAAGCGTTTGCTTTTTTGCCAATAATAATAGGTGTTCGACCTAATTTGTCGCGACCAGCAATAATTGAATTTTCAGTTAACACCAAAAGCGAACACGAACCTTTAACGTTATTAAAAACATTTTCTATTCCAGCTTTAAAATCTTCGCCCTCGGTAATTAGCATTGCAACCAATTCGGTTGGGTTAATATGACCCTGGCTTGTTTCGGAGAATACATTCTTTTTTGCTATAAATTGAGCTTCTAACTCTGCAATATTTGCTATTTTGCTAACAGATACAACAGCAAAACGACCCAAATGAGAGCTAATCATAATTGGCTGTGCTTCGGTGTCGCTAATTACGCCAACGCCTACATTTCCTTTAAAACCTTCAATGTCATCTTCAAATTTATTTCTGAAATAACCATTTTCTAAGCTATGGATTGCACGCTGAAATCCTGATTCTTTTGAGAAAAAAGCCATACCAGCTCTTCTTGTACCTAAATGCGAATGATAATCAGTGCCATAAAACACATCATTTACGCAATCTTCTTTTGAAACACATCCGAAAAAGCCACTCATTGTTTTTTGTATTTTAAATTGTTAGTAAAGTGCAAATATAAAATAACAAATTTCAAAAAGAAAAAAACCAAAACATATACTTATAAACAAGTTAACAACTTAAAGGTTTTTATTTGTTTGTAAGTGCATGAATTATTGATGGTTGTGTGGATGTAGAGTTGATATGAAAATCAAAATCAGAACGGTACTTTTATAGTACTATAAATCCGCATGCATTTAACGCTCAAATTATGAACGCTCTTCGACTACGCTCAGAGTGACTGTGAGACTGAGCTTTTCGGCAGGCTCAAGACAGGCTAAAGCCGAAGTCTACAAATAGATTATAAAAAAGCATTTGTGAAATATAGGTAGTTTTAAAAATACAATCATTTTATTGCAAAGTTATACCAATACAAGTATTAAAAAAGTTCAATAATTAACTTTCGACTACGCTCAAGATGACTGATATTAGTCTACCTGAGCGTAGTCGAAGGGTTAAGAGATTGGACTATATTGAATATCCAATTGATATTACTTCCCCTTTTTAGCCTCAACCGCGTCTATAATTTTTTTCTTAAGTTCTGGATCAATTCCACAAGAAGCACAATCCGATGAACATGAGTTACAATCGTGCTTATTTGCTTCTTTAAAACTTTTCAATATCATTTTAACTGCCAAAAAGCAAGCTATAATTAAAATAATGCCGGTTATAATTCCTTGTGTCATAATATATATCCCATTTGATTAATTGCAAAAGCAAATAGCCAAGCTAACCCTAGCGAATAAATAATTGAAAAAGCACCCCATTTCCAACTGCCAGTTTCTTTTATTATTGCTGTTATTGTGCCTATGCATGGGAAATACAATAACACAAAAATCATTAAGCCATAAGCCATCCATGGGTTGAATATTTTTTGCCCGATTTTTTTGCCACTGCTAAATGTTTGGTTTTTAAGTTTTTTTGATAATGAGTAACTGTGCTCTGAGTCTGGTCCATCTATTTGATAAAGCACGCCCATGGTGCTTACTATTATTTCTTTAGCTGGAATTCCGCTAAGTAGGCTGATTCCAATTTTCCAATCAAAGCCAAGCGGCGCAAGTACTGGATCCATTGTTCTGCCAATAATTCCAATATATGAGTTTTGTTTTAAATCACCATTTTTTTGAAGTTCAATCTTTGAAATAATGCTATTGCGTTGCTTAATAGCAGATTGTGATGATAGCACAGATGCAGCGTTTTCTATGTTGTTTTTGTATTTTAAATTAATTTCAGAAATTTGGTTGTTATATTTATTAATGATTTTTTCGTCTCTTGGAAAATAGCTCATTGCCCAAAATATAGTAGATGCAATAAGTATTACGCCACCAATCTTTTGTAAGTACTGCGAGCCTCGTTCCCACATGTGTTGAGTAATAATTTTAATAGATGGTATACGGTAGGGTGGCAGTTCCATTACAAATGGTGCTTCTTCCGATTTAAAGATTATTTTTTTTAGCAATAAAGCGGTAATAACAGCTATTATTATTCCAAAAGCGTAAACAGAAAACAAAGCTAGCGTTGGAGCGTTTGGAAAGAATGCTGCAATCATTAAAATGTAAATTGGCAAACGTGCATTGCACGATATAAAGGGGTTTATAAGTATGGTTATAATGCGTTCGTTCTTATTTTCGAGTATTCTGCTTGCCATAATTGCGGGAACATTACAGCCAAATCCCATTACTAATGGAATAAACGATTTGCCATGCAAGCCTATTTTGTGCATTAATTTATCCATTATAAATACCGCCCTCGACATGTACCCGGTGTCTTCCATCAAACTGATAAAGAAAAATAGAATTAAAATATTTGGTAAGAATACAATAACACCGCCAACACCACCAATAATTCCGTCAATCAACAAATCTTTTAAAATGCCATTGCTCATATTTGCGCTAATGAGTTTAGAAATTAGGGCAACGCCATGGTCGATCCAGTTCATCGGATATTCGCCAATTTTAAAAGTAGTAAAAAAGGTAAGCCACATGAAAAATGCAAAAAGCGGAAAGCCAAATAGTTTATGAGTTAAAAAGGAATCGATTATTTCGGATGTTTTAACTTTTTGAGCAGTATTGGTTTTTTGATTTTCTTTTAAAGCACCGTTGATAAACCCATATTTAGCTTCTGAAATTAAATTTTCGGAAAGCGTATTAAAGTTTTTTTCGAGTTTTATAATTTCTTTTGCAGCAGTTGATAAAATTTCGTCTGCATTTTTTGTTTCTGTTTTAATTGATTCCTGCGCAAATAAATCTTTTTCAAGCAATTTGATAGCCAAATAACGAGTAGAGTAGTGGTCAGTTAAATCAGCATTTTCGGAGTTTAATATTTTGTCTTGAATCCTTTTTATTCCTTCTTCAATAGCATTGCTATAATAAATATGGGTATGGCGAATAATTGGGTTTTTGTCTTCGTGAGTTTCAATAATTGTATCTAGCAGATTTTCAATGCCTTGATTTTTCGTAGAAACAATAGGAATAATTGGTCGCCCAATCATTTTCGATAAACTATCATAATCGAGTTGGTTTCCTTTTTCGGTGTATTCATCATACATATTCAGTGCCAAGATAGACTTAACATCCGAATCTATTAAATCGGTTGTTAAATAAAGATTTCGCTCTAGATTATTAGCATCAATAACATTAATAACTAAATCAGGAAGTACATTAAAGAACTTATGAATAAAGTTTTTAGTTTCATCCAAATAAGCCGAAAGCGAGAATATACCCGGCGTGTCGGTTAAATGTATTGAATAACCTTTATAATCAAACGTATTTTCTTTGTTTTCGATGGTAACACCGCTGTAATTACCCACACGCTCTTTTTGATTTGTTAAAAGGTTGAATAGCGTGGTCTTTCCAGAATTGGGGTTGCCAATAAGTAATACACTGATGTTTTTATTGTATTTAGTATAAGTAGAAAATATTTTGGCCGAATCTTCTTTAATTGTTTGATACGAAGACTCCTTGATATCCGAATTTTCGTCGAAATAAGAAACTTCAATAAATTCAGCTTGATGGTATCTAATTAAACCTCGGTAACCTAAAATTTCGTATTCAATAGGTCCGTGCAAAGGAGCTTTTTTAATAATGGTAATTTCTTTGCCCACAACAAAGCCCATTTCCATAAATCGTTTACGAAAAGCTTCACGACCTTTTATTTTGTTGATTTTTACTTTTTCGCCTGGTTTGACTTCAGAAAGCAACATGATTCTTATTTAGATTAAATAAACATGTGGGGCTTCTAAAAATTGCTTTTTTGTCGTTAGACGTCAATTTTAAAATCCTCACATACCCACGTACGCTTCAGCTTTTAAAATTTAGTCCGCCTAAAAAAATCTAATTTTTATAACCCCTCTATATTTAACAAATATAAAATAATATTTATAGTTCTGCAAGTTATTTAGATTTAATTTAAATAAGGAAGTGGAGTTCTCTTTGTGTTTCGCGAGTTTGTAGTTGTTATGTCCGCTTTTTCCCGCCCACGATACAATGTAACAACTTGATAAATGGAACACGAATGACGCTGATTTGACAGATTCTCACAGATTTTATTCTACACTCTTAATCCGTTTTTATCTGTTCAATCCGTGTCATCCGTGTTCTATCGTTCTATTTTAGCTGCAATTCTTTTCTTATCCATCTATAGCTGCAAAATACACCCATGCCATTTTCGGTATTAGAATAAACCATGGTTGGCTCTGAAAACGGTGAACCGCTATTATTATTCCAAACTGATTTGTGATAATCATAATAAGCTTTGTCGCAGGTTAATAAAAAAACTTCCATTTTTTTTGTAGTATCGCTAACAAATAATTTTGATCTGAATTTAATGTCTTGTCCGTCGAGGCGTTCGTCTGTTTTATATTCATCAAGCGATGGGTAAGTATTCATGGTGTCTTCTCGATTATATGCCAAAATGCGATAATAGTTTTCTTGATTTGCAATATCAGGAATGCTAATATCTATAGTATATTCTATTTGTCCATAAGAATATTGACCGTTTATTATAGAATCGCTTACTTCAATACTGAAATCTTCAACTTTATCAGATACCGCAGTGCATGTTGCGCGATTTGTTTTACCATCGGGTGTAGAAGTTTCAATTGTATAATTTGCCCCAGCTTGTATTTTAAAGGTATTATCAGTGCATATATACTCTTTGCTAGCTGCGTTATAACTGAATTGTTTAGTTATGGTGCCGTCGGAAATGGTAATTGTTCCATCTTTAACATAATAATCTTCCTCGTTAATCCCTGCATTATTGAAATAGGCTGCCGATTTGTATAGCTTAACTTTCACTAAGCTATCGTCGGGAGAAATATATGAAATAATAACTAGCTCTGATTCCGTTTTGTTTGCGGGTATTTCTACGTCGGTAATCATGCTTTTACACGAAGTAAGTATCATTGCAATTGATATTGAATATATTATATATCTAATTTTCATGTGTTTAAAATTTAAAAGTCCAACTTATTGAAGGGATGATTGGGAATATGGATACTTGTTTTAATTTTCTAACAGACTGGTTGCTTGAATTTAATTCGACTTGTGAAAAATAGAAGAATGGATTTTTTCTATTATAAGCATTATAAAATCCCAGTTCGAAGGTGCGTTCGCCCCATTTTTTCTCTTTGTGCCATTGTATTCCAATGTCGGCTCTATGGTATGCTTTCATTCTGTAACCATTTTTTTCGCCATAAAATGGAAGTGTTGGCAAGTAATCAAACATATTTGGGTCATTGCCTTTTGAGCTGCTTTGTACCATATTATGAACCGAAACAGGTTGTTCGCCCAATGGTAAGCTAATAGCATTGCCAGTTCCATATACCCAAGTTGCTGAAAGTGTTATGTTTTTCTTTATTTCGTAAATCATAACAACTGATATATCATGTCGTCTGTCATATTTAGCCCAAAACTTTTTGCCAAAATTCACTTCGTCGAATTGTAATTGAGTCCATGATAAGGTATATCCAATCCAACCTGAGAATTTTCCTGTTTTACGCTGTAGCAATATTTCGCCACCGTACGACCAGCCCTTACCCGAAGTAATATTATCTTCCCATGTAAAATCGCTTCCTTCGGTTGGGTCGCTAATACCTAAAAAGCTTGCACCTTCTTTGTAAGTAATAATATTTTTAGATGCTTTATAATAACCTTCAATGCTTAATGTGAAATTTTGAGGGATGAAGTCTTTTGCAAAACCTGCTGCAATTTGTTGCGATTGCTGAGGTTTTGTTCTGCTAGTAGCTGGAACCCATAAGTCGGTAGGTAAGCCTATGCCCGTATTTGATAGCAAATGGATATATTGATTCATTAAAGCATAAGATAGTTTAAAGGAAAGGTCATCGTTTAATTTGTAATTGCTTGCTAATCGGGGTTCAAGGTTTAAATAGCTTTTCTTTTGACTATATAAATCCGATAAACGTAAACCACCATTTACTTTTAGGCGTTCGCTTAGTTTGGCTTCGTCTTCTACATATAAACCCGATTCTATCGAATTAATGTATTTAGCCTTGCTTTCATTTAAATTGTTGTATGAATCTTTGAAAACAAAGGCGCTTGGAGTAAATTGGTGTCTACAAACTACGGCTCCAAATCGAAATAGATTTTTAGGATTGAAAGTGTAGTAAAAATCGGATTTTAAACTGAAATCTCTAATTCCTGATTTATATAAAAGTTCATACGTATTTTGATCGTATTTTTCTTTTGAACTTATATTTAAAGTATAATCGCTAAATATAAATGAAGTATTTAAAAATAGTTTATTGTTAATTAAATGGTTCCATCGTGCAGTAGATGTGGCGTTTTGCCAATATAATCCGCTTTGCATGTTGGTATTGCTGTTTTTTTGTTTAATGCCAAATTTATCTCTGCCAAAATAACCGCTTATATATAGTTTGTCTTTGTCGCCAAAGTCGTAATTGGCTTTTGCATTTAAATCATAAAAGTAGTAGCCAGCTACGCCAACCTCTGGATTAAGGAAAGGACGTATAAGCATATCAATATATGTTCTTCTTCCAGAAACAATAAACGATGATTTGCCTTTCAATATTGGTCCTTCTAAAGTTAAACGAGAGGAAATAAGACCAATGCCAGCTTCGCCAGTGAGTTTTTCTTTGTTACCTTCTTTCATGTTCATATCAATAACCGACGATAATCTGCCTCCGTAACGAGCAGGAAATCCACCTTTTATCAATTCAACGCTTTTTAATGCGTCGCCATTAAATACCGAAAAGAAACCAAAAAGGTGATTGGCATTGTACACCTGAGCATCGTCTAAAATAATTAAGTTTTGGTCGGGACCGCCACCTCTAACATAAATTCCACTATTTCCTTCCGAGCCTTTTTGCACGCCTGGCATAAGCTGTAATACTTTAAAAACATCTTTTTCGCCTAGAAGTGTTGGGATATTTTTAATTTGAGCAATTGGAATATCTATCGAACTCATTTTAGTTGTTTCCGAAATTTTTTCGTTTCGTGCAGAAATAACTACTTCCGACAGCTCAATTGTTTTTGCTAAGTCAATATTAAAAGATAAATCTTTGTCGAGTTTTATCTTCATTATTTGTGTTTGATACCCAATATATGAATATGCAATATCTAAACTGTCGTCGGGAAGTGTTATTGAATAGAATCCATAAGTATTTGACGTTGTTCCTGTTTTTAATTTTGGAAAATATACATTTACTCCAATTAAAAGTTCCTTCGAACCGGCTTCGCGTATATAACCGCTGATGGTATGTTTTGTTTGCGAAAATCCCATCGAACTTAAAAGTAATAATGTGATCAGGATAAATTTTGTTCTTTTTTGATTCATTCTATTTTTCTTTTTTGTATTCTGTTTTATTTCTTTGTTTTATTTAATTGTAAAAAAATTGCTTACTTTGCAAGTGTTAAAAAATAAATATGACAAGTCTTTTATTAAATAGCGAATACTCAATGTATTGGCTGGTTTTATGTGTTTTTTTTGGTATTTTAGTTGCTTCAATTTTATACTTTAAAAATTATGCTCTAAACGTAAGTAAGCGTTTAAATATTGTGTTGTGGTTTATACGTTTTTTAACAATTACAATCATTTCGTTTTTACTTTTAAATCCTTTTATAAAAACTACAAATAAAGAGGTTGAGTCGCCAGTTATAGCGGTAGGTATTGATAATTCTGAATCTATATACTTGTCAACAGCCGATTCTAATGCCAAAATAAAAGAAATCAATCAAAAAATTGATTCGTTAACTGGCGGATTATCCAAAAAATTTGATGTAAAATTGTTTGCTTTTGGTCAAGAAAATGCAAAATTCAATAAATTGACTTTTTCGGACAAATTGACGGATATTAGTTCCTTCTTCCAAAATACTAATACTATTTATGCTGGCAGAAACCTAGGTGCAATGGTTCTTTTCTCGGATGGACTTTATAACAAAGGTATTAATCCATTGTATACATCAGGAAAAATTAACAAACCTGTATTTACTGTGTTAATGGGTGATACAACTGTTAATAAAGACCTTGCTGTTAAGGATATTAGCTTTAATAAAATTTGTTTTGCTGGCAATATCTTTCCTTTAGAAATATTTGTTCAAGCAAAAAAAGCAAAAGGAAGCCTAGTGAATTTGAGTATAGAAGAAAATGGCATTAAAATTCAAGAAAAGCAGATTCAAATTTCTTCCAACGATTATTACCAAATGCATAGTTTTCAGGTAAAAACTCAAAAACCTGGAACGCAGAAATATACTATTAGAATTAGCAAAGCTGAGGGCGAAAAAATTATTGTAAACAACTCAAAAACCATTTATGTTGATGTTTTAGACGGTAAACAAAAAGTGCTTTTGCTTTACGAATCGCCACATCCCGATTTGGGTGCAATAAAAAAATCGCTTGAACAAAATCAAAACTACGAAGTTACCTCTGAACAATATTCTGAATCGAAGGCAAGTTTCGGAAAGTACAATTTAGTTTTAATGCATCAGCTTCCAACAGCTACATCACAAAGTTTGCAAGTTGTAAAACAAGTTATTCAATCCAATGTCCCTATGTTGTTTGTTATTGGCGAGCATACTTCGGTTAGTTCATTGAATAGCCTCAAATTAGGCTTGAATATTATTGCAAAAAAAGTGTCGATGTCGGATGCTCAGGGTTTTATTGATAAAAACTTTTCGTCGTTTACGATTAATGATAAGCTTATTAATTTTTTGCCAAAATTGCCACCATTGCAAGTTTTGTTTGGTAGTTATAATGTTTCTGAAAATTCTAATGTGCTAGCATATCAGAAAATTGGTGCAGTTGAAACTAATATGCCATTGATTATGTTTGCAAATAATGATGATTCGAAGGTAGGATTTATTTGTGGAGAAGGTATTTGGCGCTGGAGAATACTTAATTATGCCCAAATGAATAACTCCGAAATGTTTGATGAGCTTGTTTCGAAGATAGTTCAATACCTTGCCGTAAAGGTTGATAAGAGTTTATTTAAAATAAAAACGGAGCCTAAATGCTATGAAAATGAGCAAGTTGTTTTCGATGCTGAATTATACAATGATAGTTATGAATTAATTAATGAGCCAGAAATAACACTTGAAGTTATTTCTTCGGACAATAAAAAATTTGAATTTGGCTTTAGCAAAACCTTTAATGCCTATCGCTTAAATGCCGGACAATTAAAGCCCGACGATTATTCGTATATCGCTAAAACAAAGGTGAATAATAAAATGTTGGAAGCAAAAGGCAAATTTACAGTAATGAAGCTGGATGTAGAATCTTCGAATCTAACTGCAGATGCACAGCTAATGTATAATATAGCTGCTAAGTCGAAAGGGAAAATGTATTACTCGAATAATATTAAGAATCTGATTGAGGATATTAATAACAGGGAAGAGTTGAAAGATGTGGCTTATACTCGAAAGAAAACCGAAGATATAATAAATTTGAAATGGCTGTTCTTTTTGATTTTGGGCTTTTTATCGGTGGAGTGGTTTATACGAAAATTTAATGGTTCTTATTGATTTTGAAAGTAAACGAGTAGACAAGTTAACTAGTTGACGGGTTGATATATTATCTAGTATCGCAGGCAAATATTAACGCTCATATAATGAAAGCTCTTCGACTTTGGTTTATCCTGAGCCTGACGAAGGGCTCAGAGTGACTGTCAGACTGAGCGGAGTCGAAGTCTACTAGGAGATTTAGAGATTGCTTGCAGAATTAAGGTAATAAATAACAAAAAATAAAAAAAAAACAATGGCATCAAACCTAATCTTAATCATCCTAATATCAATTCTTGTTGTTCAATTTGTTTGGGACATGGGTTTGGATATTTTAAATATTAAACATTGGAAAAAAGAAGTTCCTGCTGAATTGATCGATATTGTTGATCGAGAGAAATATCAAACTTCGAGAAACTACCAACTCGACAATTTTAAAATTTCTTTTTGGATGGAATTGATTAGCTTGCCTCTTACAATCCTAGTATTATCTTGTGGTGTATTAGCCATGCTCGATAGTTATATAAGAATTTATTTCGAAAATGAAGTGCTTATTGGACTTTTGTTTTTTGGAGTCATCGGGCTGGCTTCCGATATTATTAAAACGCCCATAGAATGGTATCAAACCTTTGTAATTGAAGAGAAATATGGCTTTAATAAAATGACCAAAAAACTATTTGTTTTAGATAAAATCAAGGGTTTGCTGCTTTCAATAATTATAGGGGGAATAGTTTTGGGTTTGATATTGTTAATCTATCAAAAGTTTGGAACTGGTTTTTGGATTTGGGCTTGGCTGCTAGTCAGTTTTTTAATGCTGTTTTTCTCTATGTTTTATTCCGATATTATTGTGCCCTTGTTCAATAAGCAAACTCCGCTTGAAGAAGGCGAATTAAGAGAGCGTATCAACGAATTGGCTGTTAAATTGGGCTTTAAAGTAAAAAATATTTTTGTAATTGATGGCAGTAAAAGATCTACAAAAGCAAATGCCTACTTTAGTGGATTTGGTCCACGAAAGCGAATTGTATTATACGACACACTCATTCAAGACCATACTACCGAAGAATTGCTGGCTGTATTGTCGCACGAGATTGGGCATTATAAAAAAAGACACGTAATTTACATGACCGTAATGTCTTTGATTCAATCGGCTTTTGTGTTTTTCTTATTGTCGGTAATTACTAAATATCCAATCTTTGTTGAAGCCATTGGTGTAGAGCCTTCTGTAGCAGCTAAAGGTGTTTTTCATATACAGTTGCTAGTTTTTGGCTTGCTTATTAGTCCAATGTTTGAATTCATAGGTGTTTTTGGAAATGTTATTTCGCGAAAGTTTGAATATCAAGCCGATAATTATGCAGTAAAAGCAAATTTAGGCGAAGCATTGATTTCGGCATTGAAGAAGATGTCGGTGAAGCATTTGTCTAATCTGTTGCCTCATCCTTTGTATGTGTTTGCCAACTATTCGCATCCGCCTTTGTTGGAAAGAATGGGGAATATTCGAGGGAGCGATACAGGAAATAAAAAATTTGGAGAATGAAGTCTGGATTCTGAGGTCTGAAGTTGAATCAAGAATTAAGAATCAAGAGGTAAGAAGCCTGACGGATGACCTGACGGCGGAAACAGAGAAGAATTGAAGTAAAGCGAATAATAAATGAAAAAGATTGCAATTACATTTGGTGTTTTAATAGGAATAGCATTGCTATTGTTGTTTTTTAGAGTTTCGTTGCTGCGTTCTGTTGGCAATTACCTTATTTGCGAGGATGAACTTTCTAAATCCGAAGCCATATTTGTGCTAAGCGGTGGAACTTACGACCGAGGACTACAAGCATTGAGATTATACAATGATGGTGTTTCAAAAAAGATTATTTGCACCGGCGAAAACGTACCCAACGATTTTGAATGCATGGGTTTGAATTATAAAGAATCCTTAATAACTTCGGTTTTTTTGTTGCGGAAAGGGGTGAAGCTTGCTGATATAGATATTTTGCCTTTTGGAACCAGCACCAAGGAAGAGGTTGATCTAATTGTTTCGTATTGTAAAAGACATTGTTTGAAGAAAGTAATAATTGTTTCCAATAAATTTCATACCCGCAGAATTTATCGTTCGGTTCGAAAAGCTTTCGTTACTAATGATATACAAGTTTTAATAAATGGGGCTCCATCTACTAATTATAAAGAAGGTAGCTGGTGGAAATTCGAAAATGGTTTGATAACAGTTAATAATGAGTACATTAAATTGTTGTATTATTTTATAAAGTATTGATGATATGAAAAAATCGTTTTTTGTTATTATTGCAGCAATGTTGTTTTCAGTAACAGCAAAATCGCAAAGCGAAAAGTTAACTTGTAAAATGCTTAATATTACCAATTTTTGTGTCTGCAGGTTAGACTCTATGGCAGTTTTGCCAAATTATACTAGCTGTGTAGCTTGTTATAATGTACCTTTATCGTGCGAAGAAATTAATAAAATGCAGAGCATAAAAGCTTTGCAATTAACAATAACTGGCGAAAAGCTCGAATCTATTCGTTTTAAGAGTCATTTGAAAAATATATATGTTATTAAAAAAGATGGAACTAAAGTGCCAATTATTGGTGTTTACTTTCCTGGAAGCGAATATGTAGGTTCGAAAACGCTAAGAGCTATTAAATATATTGTTGGCTTTAATTCTGATACCAGACACGATTTATTATTTGCTTTTCCTAATGTTGAAGTGGGCGACGTTTTGGTTTTTAACAAGAAGAATTTGACTATAAACTAGTTTTACTTTTATTTGTGACTTTAAAAAAAATGTTGTTTTTTCGACTTGGATAGAAAATAGTTAAAGAAATTGGACAATCTTGAATATCCAAATGGTAGAATACTTTTAAATCGACAACTTTTTTTAGCTGCTTCCCTTTGTGTAGTATTGAAATAAGCATATTCTGTTTAATGTTTAATAAAATTGAAAGAATGAAAACACCATTTGAACAGCATGAATTAGATGAAATGAAAAATAATCCAAACAATTATAAATGGGGAATTTTTTATTTTAATCCAAAAGATTATAGAGTTATTGTTCCGAAAAGAAATGTAGGAATGGGATGGACTTTGAATTTTGCAAATCTATATGCTTACTTGATAATATTGGGAATTATTGCATTTGCCATTATAATTGGAAAACTTGGGGGAAAAGTTTAAGTTCTGCGCATATTTTTTTATAAAAATCATTGATTTAATAGGTGAGATGTTGATTTTTTTTTATGAGATATATGAAAGACTTTATTTTAGTTATATTTTTTTTCATTGATGTCCGGAAAAATAATATTAGATTCCTCCCTGCTGTCGGAATGACAATAAGTTGAGGAGAAAAAAGGAGAGAGGTGGTTGTCGGTGGTTTTGCCACCGACAACCACCTCTCTCCTTGACATAACATATTGATAGTCATTTCGAACGAAGTGAGAAATCTTTTAAGTTTTTGTTTAATAATATTTTATCGGACAATAGTAATTTTTTTTGTAACATTTGCTTCGTGTGGTAAAAAAAAATCACAGTCGACATGATGGTTTAGCAATAGCCGTTTACAATTTTCCTTACATTGATAATATACAAATTCTTTGGAAATATTAAAAAATCATAAAAAGCAAGGTTAAATCTAACTGAATTTTATGAGTTTTTTTATTTTGTTTTGTTAGGTAATTAGTCTTTTTTGTCGAGCTAGTAGTTGGTTTTTGCTTGCTTTATATAAATTAGGGTTTCAACTATTTTATTTACTTTTGGGAGGTTTTAGCTATTTGTGTTTAAAGCCATAATAAAAACTTAAAAGGAATAAGTATGAGAAAATTATTTATTGTTTTAGCTGTGCTCCTAAATGCAGCGTTGGTCGTTCAGGCTCAATCACCCGAAAAAATGAGCTATCAAGCTGTAATTCGTAACAGCAGCAGCGCTTTGGTTGCAAATACCCAAATAGGCATGGAGATAAATATACGCCAAGGCTCTCCAACGGGTGCAATCGTATACACAGAAACTCTTACACCATCTTCCAATGCAAGTGGTTTAGTAAGTATAGAAATTGGTGGCGGAGCTGGTTTTAGCTCTATTAATTGGGGAAGTGATGATTTTTATATCGAAATAAAAACAGCGATAGTTGCTCCATTAACTACTTATACAAATATTAGCACAAGCCAATTGCTGAGTGTTCCTTATGCATTGCATGCAAAAACGGCAGATACTATTATTGGCGGCATTGCCGAAACTGACCCAATATACACTAGCAGTCAGGCAGCAAATATTACTACAACCGACATAACTAAATTGAGCAATTTGTCAGGAACCAATACAGGAGATCAAGATTTAAGCAACTTGGCAAGCAAGAGTGCTTTAGGTGATTCAATTGCACTTGTTCGTTCGCAAATACCCGATGTAAGTGGATATGCAACAACATCAGCAGTTGCAACGGGTTTAGCTAGTAAAGTAGACAAGGAAACGAACAAAGGTTTGTCAACAAATGATTACACTAACACAGAAAAGACAAAGTTGGAAGGAATAGCAACAGGAGCAGAGGTGAACGTAAATGCAGATTGGAATGCAACAACAGGTGATGCACAAGTGCTTAATAAACCAGACTTAAGTGTGTATGCAACAACAACAACGGTTAATGCAGATTTATCAAATAAAGTAGACAAAGAAACAGGAAAAGTTTTATCAGCAAATGACTACACAGATGCAGAAAAGACTAAGCTGGGAGGAATAGCAACAGGGGCAGAGGTAAATGTAAATGCTGATTGGAATGCAACAACAGGCGATGCACAAGTGCTTAATAAGCCAGACTTAGGCGTGTATGCAACAACAACAACGGTTAATACAGGTTTATCAAATAAAGTAGACAAAGAAGCGGGTAAAAGTTTGTCAACAAATGATTACACAACTACAGAGAAGACTAAGCTTTCGGGAATAGCAACAGGCGCAGAAGTAAATGTAAATGCAGATTGGAATGCTTTATCAGGCGATGCTCAGATATTGAACAAGCCAGTTATTCCAGCATCAGATGGCTCTGAAACAAAAATAACAGCTGGTAGCAATATAACTGTAAGTGGTTCGGGAACAGGAAGCAATCCATATATAATAAAAACGGCTGAGAGTCTAACTCAAACACAAAGAGATGCGTTAACTCCACTAGAAGGGATGATTGTTTATAATTCAACTACAAAAAAACCTAATTATTACAATGGAACCGAGTGGATGAATTATGATGGCACTTCAGCAAAAACATTTTCGATAGGAATTCCTTATCAAGGCGGTATTGTTGCATATATTTTTCAGGTTGGAGAGCCAGGTTATGTTGCTGGTCAAACACATGGATTAATTGTAGCAACAGTTGATCAAGGAACTTCTAATGCTTGGTACAATGGCTCGTATGAAACAACAGGGGCTACTGGCACTGCTATAGGTACAGGAAGTGCTAATACTGCTGCAATTGTTGCAACTCAAGGTGTTACTGGTACTTATGCCGCTTTGTTGTGTAAAGATTATAATGGAGGTGGTTATTCTGATTGGTATTTACCATCGAAGGATGAGTTAAATAAACTTTATGTAAATAGATTGGCGATAGGAGGTTTAACGATTGCATACTATTGGAGTTCAAGTGAAACAACAGTAAATAACGCATGGGAATGCAACTTTGACGGTGGTCCACAGATGGCTCTAAACAAGAATTATTCATTTAGGGTGCGTGCTGTTCGGACCTTTTAATAGTTATTGTTTAACTACTTGATAAATATGCAGTTGATTGGTTTTTTTTAGGGTAATATATTATGAATTTTTTTAAAAGAATAAATATGAAAAAAGTATTTGCAATTTTTAATGTCTTCCTATTTGCTTCGCTTGCAGTTCAAGCTCAGACTCCTGAAAAAATGAGCTATCAGGCTGTAATTCGTAATAGTAGCAATGCTTTGGTTCCCAATACCCAAATAGGCATGGAAATAAACATACGCCAAGACTCGTCAACGGGTGTAATTGTTTATACAGAAACTCATACGCCGACTACCAATGCTACAGGTTTGGTTAGTATTGAAATTGGTGGCGGAGCAGGATTTAATACTATTAATTGGGGAAGTGATGATTTTTATATCGAAATAAAAACAGCGATAGTTGCTCCATTAACTACTTATACAAATATTAGCACAAGCCAATTGCTGAGTGTTCCTTATGCATTGCATGCAAAAACGGCAGATACTATTATTGGCGGCATTGCCGAAACTGACCCAATATACACTAGCAGTCAGGCAGCAAATATTACTACAACCGACATAACTAAATTGAGCAATTTGTCAGGAACCAATACAGGAGATCAAGATTTAAGCAACTTGGCAAGCAAGAGTGCTTTAGGTGATTCAATTGCACTTGTTCGTTCGCAAATACCCGATGTAAGTGGATATGCAACAACATCAGCAGTTGCAACGGGTTTAGCTAGTAAAGTAGACAAGGAAACGAACAAAGGTTTGTCAACAAATGATTACACTAACACAGAAAAGACTAAGTTGGAAGGAATAGCAACAGGAGCAGAGGTGAACGTAAATGCTGATTGGAATGCAACAACAGGCGATGCACAAGTGCTTAATAAACCAGACTTAGGCGTGTATGCAACAACAACAACGGTTAATACAGGTTTATCAAATAAAGTGGACAAAGAAACGGGTAAAGGTTTGTCAACAAATGATTACTCTAATAATGATAAGTCAAAGCTTTCATCTATAGCTTATGGCGCAGAAGTAAACGTAAATGCCGACTGGAATGCTTTAAGCGGAGATGCTCAGATATTGAATAAGCCTGTTGGTAATAATATAGGTGATATACAATATTGGAATGGTGCAGTTTGGGTAGTTGTGCCTGTTGGAATACCAGGTCAAATGTTGCAGCTTTCAGCATCTAAAGTGCCTGTATGGTCTGGTAATGTTACGCTTGATGTAGGGTCTTTTTATCAAGGCGGTAAAGTAGCTTACATTTTACAAGCAGGAGATCCTGGCTATATTGCAGGACAAACACACGGCTTAATAGTTTTAACAAATGATATAAGTACAAGTATTGTTTGGCATGCAACTACTGCTGGAAATGTAGCTTCAACAGGTACTGCAATTGGAACAGGTGCTGCAAATACAAATGCAATAATAGCATTATATGGTACAGAGAATAATGCAGCAAGAATTTGTTACGATTTAGTAATTGGCGGATACAGCGATTGGTATTTGCCAAGTAAAGACGAATTGAATAAAATATATTTAAATAAGGGATCACTTGGATATTTCCCCAATGCTGTATATTGGAGTTCTAGTGAGGGTAATAACGGCGACGCTTGGAGTCAGATCATTGACAGTGGTAGTCAGTTCTATTACAGTAAGCCCTATTCAGGCTCTGTTCGTCCTGTACGTGCATTTTAATAATTTAAGCTAAAAAAAAGACAGTAAGTTCAATAAGCAGATTTGCCTAAAATTTATGTTGGGCACAAAGCTATTCGTTGCTATATAACTAGGATTATCAATAGAAATATACCTAATTTAAAATAATTTGTATTTTCAATTATTATATTTACTTTTGAGAAGTTTTAGTTGTAAATATAATAGTTTTTAATTTATGAAATATTAATGTTTTATCATCTAAACTACTAAAGAAATAGCTGCCTTATGGAGGTTGTATAGTCGTTATCTGTCTTAATATGAAAAAATATAGAGATTCATATCTAACAAGAATTTATTGGAAATCTAGGGGGTTTCTTAAATTCACAAGATTACTACGTCTATTACTATTCACTTTAATTACACTTTTATTTAATAGATGTGGCGTGGTAGATAACTCTGTTAATTTTCAATATGAGAAAATCTATTGTTTTAATTATCCTCTTGACACACTTAAAATGAAAATTTCAAAACTTGAAAACATTGATAATTATTTTCAAGCCGTTATTCAAAACTACGAAATCGATTCAACTGGAAAATATAAAATAAACCCTTATAGCAATGATACTATTCTGGCTAAACAGAACCCTTTGTACAATATTATTAAAGATACAAATGATTTGATTATGAAAGGTTTTGTTGGTTGTTCAGTTTATCCAACTATCATTATTTCTGGAGATTCCAGTAAATCAAAATTAGAACTTCATAATATTAATTATGATTTCCCAGGAAACTTTGCATCAGCTGGTGATGAAAAGAAGAAAGAACTTTTAGAAATATTTGAAAGTAAAATAATTTTAAAACTTAAAGAATAATTAACGACACATATCATATTTCTGCTTTAAGTGGAGGGAATATGACTCGTATGACAGAAAAGTAATAATTTAAGCGGCAGTGCTTTCTAGAAAGTTTTTTAGTTGAAAACTACCTCTGAAAAGTAAACTGATTTTCGTTGTGTGCTTTTTGTAATGCGAGCTAATACAATTTTATATAATGAAAAAGTTTAACTGGGTATCCCCTTTACTCATCTAATATTATTTCGATTTTACTATCATTA
>JBAXGW010000049.1:0-33971 GCA_037139195.1 Bacteroidota bacterium | reverse complement strand
AGAAACTATTGGAATATGGCAAAATTGCTGCTTAAATATTAACGAAGTATTGAATTAAAAGACTTACATTATTTTTGTAAGTCTTTTTTTTTACACATTTTATTTATGAGAAAATTTTATACTTTGTTTTTTGCTTTTTTATGTTTGGGATTCCATTCTTTTGCCCAAAGCACAGATAAGCCGATTAAAAATATAATTTTCATGGTTCCAGACGGAACAAGTATTGATATTATAGCACTCACTAGATGGTACAATGGAGGTAAACCATTAAATATTGAACCTTATATTTGTGGAATGGTTCGCACAATTTCTTCGGATAGCACCATTGCAGACTCAGCCCCTGCTAGTACCGCTTTTGCAATCGGGGGAAAATCAAAATCAGGTTATATTGGCGTAAATTCAAAAAAAGAGCCTATAATAAATATCATGGAAATAGCTCGTTTACAAGGAAAAGCAACAGGACTTGTTGTAACTTGCGAACACCAAAATGCAACTCCTGCCGATTTTACTGCACATTGCGAAAACAGGAGAGATTATTCAACTATAAGTGAACAACAACTGTACAGCAATATAAATTTAGTATTTTCAGGCGGTGGTAAAAACTTCATAAATGCAACTGAAGTTAATAAAAACACTTGTCTTTTTACCTTAAGAACTCCTGAAAACGATTTACAAAAAAAACTTTCTGAAAAATACCGTTTTATTAGCACAATGTCAGAATTCAATAAAATTGACAATTCTTTCGAAAATATTTGGGCATCTTTCAATTCAAAATTTGGTTCAATACCAAACGATATTGACCGTGACTCAAATTATTATCCCTCCTTGGCTCAAATGACCGATAAAGCAATTCAAAAGCTTTCTAATAAAAAGGAAGGGTTTTTCTTGCTTGTAGAAGGCAGCAAAGTAGATTGGGCTGCACATGCCAATGACCCAGTTGGTATTGTCTCTGAATTTACTGCTTTCGACAAAGCAGTGGGCATTGCTATTGATTTTGCAAAGAAAGATGGAAACACCGTTGTTGTAATTTGCCCCGATCACGGAAATGGTGGAATTTCAATTGGAAACGATTCCTCATCTTTTTTCTCAAAAAAATACTATTACGACAAATCTCAATTATACCGAATGGCTTCCGATTCGATAAAAAAAGCAAAACACAGTGCCGAATGGATTGGGAATTATTTTGCAGAAATTCAGAATTCAGAAGATATTACATCTGCGAGAATTCAGCAAATTATTAAAGAATATTATGGAATTAATTTAACTGAAAAAGAAAATGCTGAATTATTAAAAATTTTCAAAACTAAATCTTGCAATAATAACAACGAAATTGAATATATTATTGGTCGAATGTTTAGCGCTCGCTCTTTCATTGGATGGACAACACACGGGCATACAGGCGAAGATGTTTTTCTGGCTGTTTACCATCCTGAAAATAAAATGCTAACAGGAATAGTTGAAAACACCGATATAAACAAATACTTCTGCAAGTTATTCAACATCAACAACAAAGAAGAATTAAGTAAAAACTATTTTAGCCCATACACTAAGGTTTTCGATTCAAAAGATTTTGATACAAATATTATTAATAATGAGTTGATTATAAAAAGCAAAACAAAAAACCTTTCATATCGATTTATTGCGAATAGAAATTATTTTTATAAAATTGACAACTATAAAGAAAATATTATCAATTCGCCCACGTTAATTATTAAATCCGAAAACATATTCTATATACCTAGAAAAATAATTGATTAAAAAAATTCAATTATCATCAATTCAAAAGAAATTGTATTTTAATATTTCAATAAAAAACTCTCAATTACAGCATGTTATTTCTGAATTATTACTTTCTTTGTAAAAATATTTTGATTACCCTCTTTTATTACGCAACAATAAACTCCTGATCTAACAGAACTTAAATCAATAATTTCTTTATTTGTTATTTTTTTAGATAAAATTGTTGTTCCTAGACTATTTATAAGCTTAAACTCGTATTCAGCTTTCGAGTTTGCCAAGTCAAATGAAATTGTTAAATTTTCATTCGCAGGGTTTGGAAAAAGTTTTATTATTGTTTTTGCATTGTTTTCATCAATTGCTGTAATTTGTTTATAGTTTATTCCATATTCCATTATTGAAAGATATCCATCAATATGTGTCAATCTTAACCAAGCATTTAGCAATGTATCATTATGATTTAATATCAAGTTGATGTATTGAGTATTTCCAGCAATTGAGCTCCCTTCGCCTCGACAGTTTGTAGAGTTATCATTTACATTAAATAGGATGTATGCTTTAGAGACAATGCTTGTGTCAATTTCTATTGTGTCTCCATAATTAAAGGCTTTCACCATTTTATATATATCACAAATCGTATCTGTTGGAATATTTCCAATTAGGCTAAAGGTTGTAGTATCTATTTTATCATAAACCACCTTGCTCCCATTAAATCCTGTAATTGAAATAAACTCCAGTATAGACATCATCGGATTATCATATCCTAAAACTTTAATTTGAAAGTCAATTGTTGAATTAAAATCTAAATCAAATTCAATTGTTTTATCACCCCATGTATAAACAACTGTATCAGGATTAATATCAACTACAGTAACACTATCACTTGTTTTTCCTGCAATAAAAAATTGAGATTGTGAGAAACAACAAAAACTTACCACAAAATTAAAAAAAACAAAAATCATTAACTTCTTCATAATTTTCAACTATTTGTTAATATAAAATAAATATTTTACAAACATATAAAATATATTTTTCATTTCCTATTTGCACTTTTGTTTCTTAATGATCTACTTAAACAAAACACTTAAAATATTACAGAATATTTTAAGTGTTTTGCACAAAAAAAGAATTCTTTTGGACTGCAAAATCCAACATGAACTCCTAATTTTAAATTGTATAATTTGTTTTAATTATTAGAACCATAAATTTTGCAGTTTATACAAAACCGAAAAAGCCCTAAACCAAGTCAATTCAACCTATTTATTTTCATTTTATTGTACTTGTAATTTTTACAAAACAAAATTTTAAAATCAAATATTTGTTTGTAGGTTGATAAAAAAATACTACTTCGAAAATGCATCATTAAGAAACACTCTAATTAACTAAAGTAACATTTCCTAGATATTCCTTCAACCTTCCATCTTTAAGCTTGGCCAATATTCTATAAGGGTAAATTCCAATTTGAACCTTTGTTCCATTGTTTTGATACTGTCCATTCCAACCTTCTTCTGGGTCATTTGTTTTGAAAACAAGCTCACCCCATCTATTCCATATTACCATTTCAAATTCATCATCCATAACTCCTAAACCCTTAACACCAAAAACTTCATTTAAACCATCTCCATTAGGAGTGAAGGCATTTGGAATATAATATGTAAAAATATCTTTAATTATTACAGTCCTTGATGTTGTATCAACGCATCCAAGCGAATCTGAAACTATTAACTGTACTTCAAAACTACCTATTTCATTATAGGTATAATGAGGATTTTCAATATTGCTGGTATCACCATTTCCAAAACTCCATTTCCATGAAATAGCACCTTGTGATACATCATCAAATCCGACTTGAGAATTAAATATATCAGTTATAGCTGGATCATAAACAAAGTAAGCATCAATTCCACCTAAATTATTAATTTTGACTGTATCCCTTCCAGAGCATACAGAATCTGATACTATAACATAATATGTTCCTGCGTACAAATTATTTATTGTATCAGTAATTTGCATTGGGTTCGTCATCCATTGAATTTGATATGGAGGAGTTCCTCCATTAATTTCAACCCATACACTACCATTGGGATATCCACAGCTTGTATTTATCCCTTTTGCATCAAGTTGAAATGATGGAATATTATCAATTATTGCTAAAGAAGTATCTGAACAATGACCATAAGAAACAGTTACATTGTAAGTTCCACTAGCAACATGATTTGCAACTGCAGTATTTTGAATAGGGTTTGTATCCCATTGATATGTATAAGTAATATTTTGATAATTTGGAATCACTGTTGCCGAGCCATTAGCTGTTCCACAAGTTGCATCTACATGAGTTGTGCTTAAAGATAAACTTCCAGTATCAGCAATAGTAAAAGTTTTATTAGCCGAACACATTGGATCTAAAGACCCATCTGACACCGTAACTTGATATGTACCTGGAGCCAAATTAACAACAGCAGCTGTTGTATCACCAGTGCTCCAATTATAAGTATAAACCCCTGAGCAACCCTCGGCCTGCACTGTAGCGGAGCCACCCATTCCACAAAATGCAGGCGTAGTGGTTACTGTAATAAAAGTAGTATCAGGTGGTACCTGAACACCAACTGAGGCGCCAATCATATAATCGCACACATCGCCTCCAAAACCATCTATCATTAAATAATATGTATTTCCTGGCACTAAATTCGTTGCTATAATTGAAAAGTCGCCAACTGTTCCTGTACTATAACAATTTGAAACAGGAGTGAAATTCAAACAATTTGAAGTCTCGTAAATTCGCATCTGTATACCTTGCTCATTCAAACAATTGCTAACAAAAACGTCTAAAATAGCAATGGCTGTGTCGGCAACAAATGATAGCCATGAGTTATTTTCTATAGATCCGCAAAAAACATCTGTTTCTCCTAAATCTCCTGGTATATCAGGACCATAAGAATTACTCGTATTACCGCAATAACCACTTAAATTTGTAATTGGGGTAGCTGTAGTACATAAATCTCCTGCAATAGGATTTGAGCCACAAACAGGAATTCCGGGCGCTGGATTTGTTGAAAATGTTAAATCCCAGCCTATCAAATTGCTAGCACCGCCGCCTGAAAAATTATAAGTGGTATCTCTAATACAAATTTGCCATGTTCCATTTCCATTTTGCCCATTATTTACTGCACCAATAACTCCATCAGGTCTATATTCCCCATTAAATGGTGCAGATCCAGTGCTAATTAAATTTACAGTACTCATTATAAAGCATGTATTTGTAAAATTATCTCCTGTTCCACCATTCTGAGCCGATAACATAACAGTAGTTCCATCTGGAGCAACAAGTCTAATCACCAAATCACCTGCATTTGGTGAATTTAAGTTAACACACACTTTCTCTAATCCAAAAGAAGTACCAATATTTGCAGGATTTAAACCTGAGACAGCTATAGAGAAACATGCTTGATTACCCCCAAACAAAGTTGCATCAGGCACATTACCACCATTACCATGAAATGTTTGAGCTTTTATATTATTTGCTAATATTATTATAAATAACAATAGCACATTTATCGAAAATTTCTTCATAAGATGAATAATTTCTTCAAATATAGAATATATTACCTATTTAGACTAATTTTCTACCTGCTAATTATCAATATATTAACAATTTTTAACCTTTATTAAAAATTATGAAAGAATTATTGAAATGAAAAAAAATCATTGCAAAAATAAATTTTGTTTCTCGTTAAATTTTGAAATTCTGTGCTTTATGCTATATTTGCACTTCTTAAAACAAAAACTATGAAAAAAAGGTCTATTGTTCTATTATTATTAACAATTGTATTTAATATTTGTTCAGCACAAATTTCAAATAGTATCGTTAAAGACTTAGATTTATACTTTCAAGCTTCATTAAATGAATGGAAAGTACCTGGAATGGCAATTGCAATCGTCAGAAACGACAGCATTCTTTTACTTAAGGGATATGGCGTAAAAAACGTGGAAACAAAAGAAAAGGTTGACGAAAATACGTTATTTGCCATTGCTTCTAATTCTAAAACTTTTACTGCATCTGCTTTAGCTAAATTAGTCCAAGAAAACAAATTATCGTGGAATGATCCTGTTACCAAATATCTACCCTATTTTGAACTTTACAATCCTTATGTTTCTAGCGAAATGAAAATAAGAGATTTGCTTTGTCATCGTTCTGGATTAGCTACTTTCAGCGGTGATTTACTTTGGTATGGCAGTAATTATTCGAGAGAGGATATTGTTAGAAGAGCCAAGTATCTTAAACCAACTTATGGCTTCAGAGAAAAATTTGGATACTCGAATATAATGTTTTTAGCAGCAGGACTTGTAATTGAAAAAGTTACTGGCATGACATGGGACAATTATATTAAGAAAGAGTTTCTTACACCATTAAACATGACAAATACAATTACTTCAACAAAAGACATTTCAAAAAACAGCAATATTGCAAGTCCTCATACAGAGTATAATGACAAAATAATTCCTATCGAACTTTTAAACTGGGATAATATTGCACCTGCTGGCTCTATTATATCTTCTGCCTCCGATATGAGCAATTGGCTTCGTATGCAACTAAACAAGGGGAAATTTAATGACAAGCAAATTTTGCTGCCCGAAACTCAAATGCAAATGTGGCAAGCACAAACCACCCAAGATATTAGTAAAAACAGTGCAAATTTATTTCCTTCAACCCATTTTAAAGCTTACGGATTAGGTTGGAGCATGTTTGATTATCATGGACGAAAAATCATTGGTCATAATGGCGGTTACGATGGCATGATTTCGCAATCAATAATTATACCCGAAGAAAATTTAGGGTTTGTAATTCTAACTAATATGAATAGCACGCTTTATTACCCCCTAATGTACAAAGTTCTTGATGCTTTTCTTTGCCCTACTTGCAAAGAAAATAAAGATTGGAGCAAATATTTCCTTTCAACAATTAACAAACAAAAAGAAGCCGATAAGAAAGAAATTGAAAATGCCCATAAAAACAAAATAGTTAATACAAAACCATCGCTCAATTTGGAAGCTTATACAGGAAGATATACGAGCAAACTCTATGGTGATGCTGAAGTGAAAATAGAAAACAATCAGCTAAGCATTCAGTTTATTCCTGCTCCTATGTTCAAAGCGTCGACCAAACATTCGCATTATGACACCTTCGAAATCGAATTTACTCAATTTCCTTCTTTACCAAAAGGAAGTGCAACTTTTATTTTAAATAAAGATGCAAAAGTTGAACAAATGAAAATTGATGTTCCAAATCCTGATTTTGACTTTGGAGAACTAGAGTTTTTTAAGCAATAATTTATTATGAATAAAAGCAAAATAGTTCCTCTCGAAATTTTTAATCAAGTAAACGAAGCTATTTCATTCTATCCTGAATTAACAAATACTGAAATTAAGTTTGTATTTGCCAATATAAAAACTACAATGGCAGCTCGTCCAAATGTGTTATCATTGCTTTTTAACAAAAGAAAATACAATATCTTTATCAATAATATGAAATCTAATAAATTTGGTATTTTATTTAACGATGTTCCCGAAAAAGCTCAGATTGGATTAATAGCTCACGAGCTGGCTCATATACTTGATTATGAACATAAAAGCCTAATGAAAATAATTAAAACAGGCATTTTATATCTTTCAAGGAAACATAGAAGTAAATACGAAAAAGAGACTGATATAGAAACCATTAAACATGGAGCAGGCTGGCACTTGTTTGAATACACATTATTTATTCTAAATTCTAAAATTGTATCTGATAAGTACCGACTGTTTATTAAAAGGTATTATTTACAACCCGATGAAATAAAATCACTTATAGACCAACACATTTATTAATAATTTCATTTTTATTAGATTGCACCCCTATTTTAAATGATTTTTTATTATTTTTACAATTCAACTCTAAAAAACAAAACTTTATGAATATTTATCTTGATGGATTTAAAGAAAATATTACTGAAACCATTTTCAGTTTGTCATTTAAAACTTGGTTAAAAACAACTGGGGCTTATGCAATAATGTATGGCATTACATCTCTAATAGTATTATCATTTTTTACCTTGATAATTTCTAATACAGGTATTTTTACAATTGACGATCTTTCTAATATTCAATCGCTAAGCGACAAAATATCAATGTATGGCAATTCTATTTTTACTCCAATAACAATTCTTTTATTTATAGTTATTGTTATATTATCAACTGCAATTTATTCGTGGGCAACTTATTTTTCATTAGTTTTAACTGACAAGGAAGCGAATGAAGAAGACACCAATTTTTTATCAGTTTTAAAACAATCAATATCTCCTAAAATATTTAGTTTATTTGGAGTAACATTGCTTCTACAATTAATGCTTTCTGCAGCTATTATCCTAAGTTTGCTTTTCGTGAAATTATCAGGATTAATTACTCTTGTACTCTTTTTCATGATAATAATTACAATGCTAAGATTAACTTTAGTTATACCTGCTTATACCATTAAAAATCATTCTCTTTCGGAATCATTTTCATTTAGCTTGCAAAATATTACTTGGTTAAGATCATTGAAATTATTTGGCATTATCTTATTGGTTTCTCTGGCTTTACTTGTTATCATAGTAGTTATATCAGCAATATCCTTCATTTTTAATTTGATACCATACTTTGGCACTGTTATTAAAACAGCAATTCCAATATTTATTAGCTCCTTTACATTAGCTCTTTTATCAGCATCAATGATAGGACTTTACTATCGATTTTCAAACCCACAAAACATAATAAAAGAGGAAGATTCAACAGAAATTTCAGAGATGAATAATTTCAGTACAAATATTGAATAAATAGGTAAATCTTAAAACTCAAAAAAAACCTTTTTTTTAAAAATCGATGGTTTTTTTTTACTATTGCTAATAATTTGAAACAATTTAAAAAAATATTTATAGAAATAACTAATGCATGCAATTTAAATTGTAGTTACTGCTCGTCTGGTATCAGAAAGACAGAAGCCATAACAATTGATTCGTTTCAACATATTATAAATGAAATAAAACCATATTCTGATTATGTTTATTTACATGTAAAAGGAGAGCCTTTTCTTCATCCCCATCTTAAAGAACTATTAAACATCTGTTTTTCAAAGAATATACAAGTTAATATTACAACAAACGGCACATTGGTTAATAATGTAAAAGATATTTTATTTGAATCAAAAGCTGTTCGTCAAATAAATTTTTCTTTGCATAGTTTTGATTTAAATCAAAACACAAAAAATAAAAACCAGTCAATTATTAACATCATTTCTTTTACCAAAGAAGCACTTAAAAACAGCAAAATATTCATAGCTCTCCGACTTTGGAATTTAGACAACGGTGATGAAGATAAATTAATAAAGAATCATCAAATTCTTAATTTGCTTGAAGAAGAGTTTGAGCTTCCATATAAAATTATTGAAAAGTATAAAGCAGGCAATAGCATTAAAATCAGTGAACGTCTTTTTCTTAATTTCGACAATGAATTTAGATGGCCAAATGAAACAGATGAAATTATAAGTGACAAAGGATTTTGTCATGCCCTCAGAGATCAAGCTGCAATATTGGTTGATGGCACTGTTGTTCCTTGTTGCCTTGATTGTAATGGAATAATTAATCTAGGAAACATACATTTACAAACCTTTGAATCTATCATAAATTCTGAAAGAGCTCTTAAAATACACGATGGATTTTCTGACAACAAAGCTGTTGAAACACTATGTAAAAAATGCCGTTTTAAAGAACGATTTTAAAAACTGAAGAATCTCGCAGTTTTATTCTATCAATTTTTCTCTACTTCGCCTTTTACAAACACATTAATCGAAGAATTTGATGGATCATTTAATAATAGCGTAATCGATTTATTAAATTTACCTGGACGGTTTGTTAAATCTACTTTTAAAGTCAATTTCACCTTCTCTCCAGCCTTAACAACTTCGGAAGAAAGAGTACCTATTAAACATGAGCTATAAGCCGTATTTTTTCTAATTATTAAATCATCAACACCTGTGTTTTCAATTTCAGCTTCAATAGTAAAAATTTCGCCTACTTTTTTAACCCCAAAATCAATTGAATTTGACGATATTTTAAATTTTGGAGCATTTTTAATTTGCTGTGGTGTCCATGCCGAAAAGTTTTCTTTAATATTAGCACTAACATTTAAGAGCTTTGCAGGCTCAATTGTGTCGTTTGTTTTAATTTCAAATTTATCATAAACTAAGCCCCAATCTTTTCTTTTCGTTGCATCATAGGTTATTAATAAAAAGGCTTTCGTATTTGGTTTAATTTTATCAGTTGAGAATTTTATTTTTAAATGTTCTGGAATATTTTCAACTGATACTTTCATTATTCTACCCCAGTTATTATATAAAAAAATGGTATCCGTTTTAGTCTGAGTATTAAGCACATCTAACAATGCCTTATGATTAGTAGAAAGCCATAAATTTCCCATCGCAAAAGGATAATCATCTTTAAGTGTTCTGGGTTTAGGTGTAACATTACCCGAAATCATCAATGTAGTTTGCTCAGGTTCTGTATTAGCCGAAACAAAAATTGCTTTGCTAAATTTATTTGGTCGATGTAAAGGATTATATGTAACTCTAATTACGCCTGATAATCCAGGAGCAACAGGATCTTTCGTCCAGTTAGGCGTTGTACATCCGCATGAAGCGTGAACATTAGTCAGTCGTAAAGTATCTTGTCCAGTATTAGTAAATTTAAATTCGTGCTCAACCAATCCTCCTTCTTCCTTTATAACTCCAAAATCAAAAGAGGTATTTTCAAAAGTTATTTGAGTAATCTTTTTAATGGTATCTTGAGCATACACATTACCAAAAATCAGTAAAAACAGACTAAACACTTTAACTTTATTCATAACTATTTTAATTAAATATTATATTTCACGTCCGTCAATTGAATTGCTATTAGGCTAAAGCCAAGAATTGTTCTATTATTTATTACCCTTGGCTTAAGCCAAGGGTAATAAAACACAATAAATATCGGCTTTAGCCAAATTTTTGATTATTTTATTTCGGACAACATTTTTTCAATATTATATTTTCCGAAATTTTCTTTAAATCAAAACCATCAAAATTACCCGAACTCATCATCAACAATACCGTATTTGAGTAATCTTTTGCCATAAGTTCTTCAAGTAATACCGACGACGATTCGAAAATTTTCAAATCATCATTTGCAAATGCTTCTTTCACCTGATTAGCTGAAATAAATTCGAGTTTTTTATGTGCTATTGTATGCGGATTAAAATAAACAATTGCCTCATCAGCATTGTCCATCGTATTGGCATAATTTGACAAAAATGCAGCATTTAAGCTCGAAAAGGTATGCAATTCCATGCATGCAATAATATGCTTATTCGGAAACTGTTCTTTTACTGCTTTTACCGTTGCATTTAACTTTGAAGGAGAATGAGCAAAATCTTTATACATTACAAATCCATTTTGTCTAGCAATCAATTCTAATCGCCTAGCTGCTCCTTTAAATTTACTAATAGACTCAGCAAACTGCTCATCGCCAACGCCTAATTGCTTGCAAACCAAATATGCAGCATTCATATTTTGCATATTATGTTGACCAAAAACCTTTACTGGAGTTTTTCTTCCCCCAATATTCACAATGGTTTCTTCATTTACTACTTCATATTTCAAGCCAGAATAAGGCATTTTATCAACCAGTTTTTTTGATTTCTCAACAACGGCCTTTACTTCTGCATCTTCATTGCAATATATTAAAGAGCCTTTTTCAATCATAGAATCAATAAATATTGAAAATTGATCTTTATAAATATCGAAAGTTGGAAATACATTCATGTGATCCCAAGCTATTCCGCTAATTACGCCAATATGAGCTTTATACAAATGAAATTTTGGTCGCAAGTCTATTGGAGACGACAAATATTCATCACCTTCTAAAATTGTTATTTTTGCTTGTTCTGTAATTTTAACCATTGTGTCGAAGCCTTCAATCTGAGCTCCAACCATATAGTCGAAATCAATATTTAAATCATTTAAAACATGCATTATCATTGAGGTAATAGTAGTTTTACCATGACTACCACCAATAACTACACGAGTTTTATCTTTCGATTGTTCATATAAATATTCGGGAAAAGAGAATATTTGCAAACCCAATTCTTTTGCCTTCTGCAATTCAGGATTATCAATTCGAGCATGCATTCCTAAAATAATAACATCAATATCTTTAGTTATCTTTTCAGGAAACCAACCCCATTTTTCAGGAAGTAAACCATGCGAAGCTAATCTTGATTTTGCTGGGTCGAATATTTCATCGTCCGAACCAGTAACTTCATATCCTTTTTTGTGCAATGCAATTGTCATATTATGCATTACCGCTCCGCCACATGCTATTAAATGTATTTTCATACTACCTTATTTCCGCATTTGTTTCTTTTCGATATAAACTTCGACTCCGCTCAGTCTGCGGTAACTCTGAGTAAAGTCGAAAAGTATTTATGGTACTATACTTTTTCTTGTAATTTAACGCTGCCCATCATTTCTTGAAGTTTTCCAAAATGAGTTTTCGAAACAGGAACTAATGGCAAACGCAAATAATTTTCAATTAATCCCATTATCGACAATACGGCTTTAATACCTCCAGGATTATTCATGGTAAGTAGCGTTTCCATAACAGGAATCAACTGATAATGTATTGTTCGTGCCTTTGCAATATCATTTTTCAAGCCTGCTTTTATCATTGCTGAATATTCTTCTGGGTAAGCATTTGAAATAACTGATATAACTCCATCAACACCACAAGCAAGTAAAGGCAAGCCAAGAGCATCATCGCCACCCACCACTAAAAATTCTTTTGGTTTAGCAGCAATCAACTTCATTACTTGATCAATATTATCGGTAGCTTCTTTTATTCCAATAATATTATCAAAATCTTTTGCAAGTTGCAAGGTTGTTTCTGGTTCAATATTAACAACGGTTCTGCCAGGTACATTATATAAAAATACTGGCACAGATGATGCATTTGCTACCGCTTTAAAATGCTGATATATTCCTTTTTGCGAAGGTTTATTATAATATGGGCAAACAGAAAGTATGGCATCTACGCCATCAAAATCAAAACCCTTAATAGCATTAACAACTTCGCTTGTGCTATTTCCTCCAAATCCAACAACAACAGGCTTTCTTTTATTATTAACCTCAACAACTGAAGCTACAATAGCACTTTTTTCATCTTTACTTATTGTCGCCGATTCGCCTGTAGTTCCATTAACCACTAGATAATCAACCCCTTTCTCAATCACATACTCGGTTAATTGCGACAATGATTTAAAATCAATACTTCCGTCTTTTCTAAATGGCGTTACAAGAGCAACACCAGTACCTCTATATTTATTATTCTTCATAATTCGAATTATCTTTTCTATTAATCATCGATAAGTAATGTCTTATAGTTCTAATAAAATCCTTTAGACCAATTTCGGCATCAACAGTGATAAGCATATCAAGTATTTTCTGATTATCAACCGAATCTTTGCCTACCTTAAGTTTTGATTTTGAAATAGCAGAAATATACTGAGTTGGAAATTCATCTCTTAACGAAAGATTTAGCAACACATCAAAATCACGGGCTACAAAATCGTCAATACACTGTTTGCTGGGTTTATAATACCAATTTAAATCACTATATTTAAAAAGGTGAATATCGAGTTTTAAAAAATAATCTTGTTCAAAGCGTTTGGCTGGAACAAAGCCCAAAACTTGAACATATTTTCCGCTTCTTTTCAGAACTTCAATAAAATTATTTATTATATCAAAAGATTCCTGATCTAATGCATCGTAAATAATACCTATCGATTGCGCATCGTCCATATTGGTCATTCTACGCTCTCGGGTAAAATATTCAATTTGTTTATTCAGAAAATATTTGCCTATTTTTAATCTTAAACTTTTAAACATGTGATTCTTTTTGTAATTTCAGCACAAAATTTGAGTGATAAAGTAAAGTTAGAAATTATATTTGAAATAACAAACTTACTATTTTTTTAGCAAACACTCCAATTATGAACCGTATTTTTAACATTATTAATAAAATTGTCTGAATTTATATTTGAACAGAATAGTTGCATGATGCAACTTTTTTTTAGTAACACAGTGTTTCACGGTGTTTACACAGTGTTACTCTGTTTTTTATGTATCGCATTATGACGCAAACAAGAAGCAGCCTAAGGCAACAACAAAAAAAACAATTAAAATTTACTTTATAAAAAAAAGAACCAAATTTAATAACAAAAAATGCACATGAAATTTAAGGTTTTATTAACTTCTTTGATAGCTTTGCCTTATAAAACAATGTTGAAGCTTGCTAATGCAAGCGCTCTATATACACAGTGTAACACAGGGTGAAAGCATAGTGTTGCACAGAAAGAAAACAAAGAAAACAAAGAAAACAGTGAAACTCTGTGAAAAACACTATGAAACAAAAAGTTGCCTAAGGCAACAATATAAAGAAAAGTAAAACAATAAAATTTATAACAATACTGAACATAACCAATTTTAATAACAAACAAATATGCGATTTCTTTTAATAATACTATTTTTAAGTTTAAACATCTCATTTATCATTGCTCAAAGCGACTCTTTGCCCGAAGCAAACAAAAAGATTCTTGATTTTGCGCTAAATGCAATGAACAAAAAAGTGGGAAACGGCGAATGCTGGACTTTAGCTGCCAATGCCCTAAATAGCATTAGTGCTAAATGGGACAAAAACATGGAATTTGGCAAGCTTCTATCCTACCCGAAAGAGAAAGCTCTAGCAGGTGATATTATTCAATTTAAAAACATAAAAATAAAAGATGGCGCCGAAACCATGACAATGGCTCAGCATACGGGAATAATAACAAAAGTGAATGATGATGGCTCGATAGAAATTGCAAATCAGAATGTAAATGGCAAAAAGAAAGTTGTAATTTCGCTTATTAAACTAAATAAAGTGGTTAAGGGGAAGTTTTTCATCTATCGCCCTCAAGTATAAATAATACAGAAGTTATTTGTTTTGCTAAGAAAAAGGTGATTAGAATCTGTAATGATAAGATGTTTACTTCCCTTCAATTAGAGCCATTCAAAAATAGAATTTTTACTTTTCTAATTTATTCTTTCCAAAGCAGTAACTGTATTGCTTTCTAATACAGAGATCACCGTAACATTACCTGCGTTATCAATCTCTGCAAGTACACGTTTTCCATCGCTCATTCTCAGCGCATAAAATTGAAGTTCGTCGGCACTGTTCACTACTACATTATAAATGTCGTAATCGCCCGATGTTAGTAAATTGGTATACGTGTGTCCATTTGGATCTACTTTTAACAATACTGATTGATAGGATGCATTTGTTCCAACAATGTAATAGTAATTATCAGAAGATGCCAACATGTCAATACTCATAACATTAAAGTATGAATAAGGGTATTTGCTAAGAACTCCTTGTTCATTATATATTTCCCAGATGTATTTTTCCTGAGCAACACCATATCCATCACCAACAACTTTCTTCTTACTTTTTATTTTTGCAATATGGAATAGATTAGAGATTTGCATAGTGCTGTCGCCATAATTTTCAACTTTAAAAGGAGATGGAATAATTTTAATAGCATTAAATGAGTAGGTTGTCCGTTTTATTGCATAAAAAGTATTATTTTCAATATTTGTCCAGAATCCACTACCTCCAAAATTATTATAACTTCCATTTACATGACGATACCTCGAGATATCGGAAGGCATCATGCTATATACCATATTGCCTGCATTATCCACCGCAAACATATCCACCTGATCGCCTACAGCAGAATAGGTAGAAATGGTAAGGTTGTTTGGGTCAGTAACATTAAGCTTTTCTACTTCCTGTCCACTCATATAGTAGATGTTTCCAAGACTGTCCTGTTGTATTAAAAGATCTCTTCTGTTTGTTACCTGATCGAACCAATATAGGTTAGGAAATTTACTGTTATTATTGTTGTTAAACACGGCTCCGTCTGATTTTCGAACCAAATAAGCACCGTAATTTTGAAACATAATAATAAAATAATTAGCAGAAAGATTTAATATTTTTTGTGGAAAAAATGAGTTCTGAACAGTATCGCCATTTTCATCGATACAAGGCACTTCAAGTACAACGCCATCTTCCGTGATCTTAAACAATTTATTTCCTGAATCATCATTCACTCCATTGCAACCTTTCTTGCTGCCTGAATTCATTATAACCAGACTTTTTGCATTGGCAATATTCAGAAATTTTAATACCTTATTATTATTGTTGTTGTTATTATTATTGTTATTGTTGTTATTGTTGTTATTATTAGGATTCTGATTATCATCTTTCTTACAGCTACTGAGCATTATAATTGCTGCCATAGAAAAAAGTCCAAAATAATATAATATCTTTTTCATATTTATTTTTTTAAGTAATAATATCAATCCAAGCCATCAACTCACCCAGGTTAATTAATTTGAATTAATAAATACAAAGGTATGAACTTTTTTTGTTCAACAATCAATTTTACGAAAAAGTTGATATCGATCTGTAATGTTTGCTTATTGCACTATCGTATTAATATTGAGCACAATTGGTCTCGTATTAGCGAAGTCCGGCTAGAGGTTAGTGTTCTTAATAAGCTGAGATGAAATTATTAAATAAAAATGAATTTCCAAATTCGCTTAACCCCGCATTATTTTTGAGCACAGGTTAGCATTTGGGCTATTCTTTTATAATTTTTCTCATTTCTACTTTCTTATCGCAAATCAGCTTTAATATATATATACCTTTTGCTAAACATCTTATATCTATTTGTGTCTTACTGTCATAAATTTGTTGCTGTAACAACACTTGTCCTTTTGTATTTATTAGAGTTAGGATATCTCCTTTAGACTCATCTGAAGTTTCTATATTTAATATATCGAATGTAGGATTGGGATAAATAGTAAATTTATTTGGTTTAATTATTTCTGACTTATTAATTGAGGTAATTATTCCAGAGTTTATTGTTTTTAATATAACTCCACTATCTCCTGCAATATAACCAACTAAGGTATCTGCAAAAGAGATAAAGTTAAGATCTGAGGATACTCCTGAGTTTTGGTTCCCATTACCGTAATTTGGAAAAAAGCCAACCGTTCCTTGTGTGCCAACAGCAAAATACTTTTTCTTATTATAACAGACGGAATTTAACAAAATGGATGCTCCTCCAAGTGGGGCACCAAAACTAGACCACATGCCTGTTCCATTCGAAAGAAAATAAGCACTCGCTGCCGCCCCTGCAACAACAACTTTCCCATAGTCACCTTCTATCATTGCTTTTCCACACCACCAATTATTATGATCTGCTTCAGGATCGGTCCACAAGCTCCAGTTATTACCTGCATCCGTAGTTGATAGTATAGTTGTTCCAGACATGTCATATCCAAGTATGCGTCCTTGGTTTTTTGTGGTAAAACAAATACTATTTAAATACATGCAGCATGGATATAAACTTGGTCCTGCTACCCAGTTTTCTCCACCATCAGTTGTCCTGATGAATGTTGAATACATACCTACTGCATACCCAGTATCTTTACTTGTAAAATAAATGCTAGTTAAATTATTTAATGTATTTGAGGTTTGTATACTCCAACTATTTCCGCCGTTTATTGTATTTAAAATCACGCCACTATCACCAACAGCGTGACCTATTAATGAATCATAGAAGAATACGGAATTTAAGTTTTTGTTAGTATTTGATGTTTCAATATTCCATATTACACCACCGTCAGTAGACTTTAATACTTTGCCATTGTCGCCTACAACATAAACAACGCTGTCATTAATGCAAAAAAGCGAATTGAGATTTTCTGTTACTCCTGAGTTTAATTTTACCCATTGAGCATTTACTATATTGCATATAAAGAATATGATAACAAATAATGTATTTTTTTTCATTTGATTTTATTTTAATATTTATCAAATTGCTTCTCAATTTTGCACCTTATCACTAACGGCGGCAGCTTGCTTTTCGGGCGGGGTTTAGAAACCACCTCACTGTCCACCTGCCACAAATGTAATTAATATATTCTAAATTATCAACTGCCACCTAAGCCCCGACTGAATAGCAAGGTGCTGTTAGCTGCTTCCTTTCTCTTCATTGTACTGCTTTTCTAATATATTATTATAAAGTTCGTTTCGCTTGTTGAAAGATTTAATTGTCCCGATTACCGAGCCGTTTTTTGAAAGTAAATAGTTAAACTCCCAACTGTCATTTTCATTATATACAAATTGTATTTTTTCGGGGTCAAGATTTTTGAGTTGTTCAACTTTGTCTGCGATAACTAATAGTTTTTCTTTTTTCAAAGCGTTTAAGACTCTGTCTGCTTTATGAGTTGTAATTACTAATTCAATATTGCAATCGGCATTTGGATATGAAATTACAAAGTTCTTTGGTCTATTAGCTGGCCTAACTTTCTTAATAGTTTCGATTGAAAGCTTTGAAATAAGTTTGTAAAATTTAGCCAAGTCGTCACCAATAGCTTCTCCTATTTTTTCAGGAATTTTAGTTTTTATTATTCCAAGTGTTGTCGCTATAACTTTTGTAATTGTTATAACAGTTTCAGGGTCGGGCAATTCAGATTTTCTTCCAAATTCTTGTGTTTCAAATTCTAAATCGGTTTCTTCTTTTACTAAGCTATATATTTCTGTGATGTCTTTACGAGTCTCAAAATTAGCTGGGTCTGTGGCAATAACTAACTTTGTAATTTCATTGTCCGCACATTCAATAAAAGGATATTCACCTTCACTAAAAAACTCTTTTATTAATTGTGTTCCGTCAGCAAGTGTAATTGTTTCTTGCTTGTCAAAGTAGGCCATTTCAGCAGTTAGGTAATGATGTTCGTCCTCTCCTTTAACAATCTCCCCATTCATTATTGCACCAAATGGCGGAAATGTCCTAATATGTTCTAACCCTAATCTTGGTTTTCTTTCACCATTGAGGAAAGGCAGCATACTGTCAAGAGCACTTTTTGCCATTACATATCCTTGTTTGTCAAGGTGTGTTGAAGAAATTACATATTTGACTTTTCGTATCATAATTATTGTCTGTAGTGTTGGTCGTTAAGGTTCTGACTAACGCCTGCCACTTGCTTTTTTGTGGGCGAAGTCAACGGACAAAGCCTAAATTCCAACCGAAATACCGCCCATAAAAGCAAGCGGTTGTTAGCATTTCGGTTTTTTATTAAATATAAATAAAGTTGATGCAATCATATATACAAGCATAATGAAATTAAATACAACATATCCACATAATATTAAAGTCAGCCAAAGTAAAAGTCCAGACCAATCAGATATAGCTTTAAATGATAGTAATATTGGACAAGCAAGTCCTAAAAAAGTTAGGACAATTGAAATTAAACTGTCTGTAAAATGCCTCTTACTGTCTTTGTGTTTCACAACTTTAGTAGCAGTCGTAAAAAATGATATAATCGTCTTAATGGTAAAAGAAATTGTCCCAATAAATGCAATTGTAATAATAATGTCGTTGTCTGCTATTTTTCTTATTGTTTCAATCATTCGTCAATTAAATAAATTAGTCAAAATATTAGTTAGTCAGTCGCTTTGATTATGTCAATTACAATATTTATTAATAGTTCTTAATTGTAAGTCGGAGCGGTTCTCTCTTAAACTGAACGCTAACGGTCGGCGGTATGAAATCGTTGGGGATTGCGGGCTACTATCCTGTCCAGTTACACCGAACTTGATGCGGGGCAGAACGCTCGAATAACCACTTAAACCCCAATGTTTTATACCGCTTGTTATGGGCTGGTTATCCTTATTTCCCGGGTTTATTCTTTGTCTTTAAAGCTCTTTCCATTTGCTTTTCTGTCTTTTTTGGATGGAGCGTTTTACCTTTTGACTGCCTTCCTTCTTTTGTGCGGTTGTCGTAAGTTCCATCTTTCTTTACAGGGTTTGTTGCCATAATAATTTGTTTAAATTTTGGGACATTCTATTTTTGTTAATTCAAAGTCTTCACTCAAACCACCTTTAGTCAATTCTGCAAGTGTTATTGGCTTACCATCTAATGTTTCAATAACATAGTCGCTACCATTCCAGCCTGTCACTTTAAAAAACACAGTTTTATCATCTGAGATAAGACGGTAGCAATTACCTGGTTCAATTTGAAATCTGTTAGTCATAATGGATTAAATTAAGTTCTAAATATTTTACTATATTCTTCCATATGTTTATGGATTTTGTCAATTTTTCTTTGAAGTTCATTAAATTGGTCTTGGCTCAATGTAATGGCTTCCTTATCCATTTTATCAATGAGTTTTTGTGCTAATTCGCACATTGAATAATATACTTCGTCTGGTGTTGCCATTTTATTTATTTTTTAAGTTTAATAAAATATTCGTGTCCACAGTGGGGACATTTCACAGAACCTTTAACTGTTAAATCGTCAAAACTCTCGATAAATGACTTGCCACAATTTGAGCATTCAATTTCAACGATTTTCTTTGTAATATCAATTTCGATTTTTTTCATAAATTAAATTTTAATATTGGCTGGCTTTCGCCAGCCCATATATGTTTAAAAAATTCTAATCATACCATTTTGGTTTAACATCAGTCCTTTTCTTTTCAAAGAAGTCAGCTTCTGCATTTGCTCCCAATTGACGAAGTTTCATAATAGCAAACTCCATTTTTTCATAAATAGCTTTTTTAACTTCTTTGTCTGGTTTACCTGCTGCAATTGTAACCATTTGATTGCAGGCATCAGAAATTTCATCAGCAGTACTACCGAATTTAATAGCAACAATGCTATCAACTCTAGATTCAATTTTCGATTCTCTTCTTTCATTTGAAGCATCCATAGAGTCATTCATTTTACTAAAGAAGCCACCTCCAGATGATGAACCACCACCTTGATTTCCACCACCGCTTTGAGAATTTGAGTTATTTCCTCCTCCGCCACCACTTTGGGCTGCTTCTGCTTCTTTTTCGCATTTTGTACTACAATATGAGTCTTTTTGCTTACCTGCAAGACCCATAGTGTTATGGCTAAGGAATTTATTTCCCCAACTTTTCTCAATGGTGCGTCCACACCATGCACATTTTGTGTAATCTGCCATAATTTTTAAATTTATGGATTTTGTCTACTCATTTGCTTTTCGACAACCGCACCTTACTCTATTTCGGCTTTTCAGGTATCACCATTATTTCGACACAGTCAATAGGCTAACTGTCATCAAAATAAATTGGTGGCCCCTTATTCTTGCCGCTATGTTTTTTTAACTTGCCCATAACGGATCGTAAGTTTGTGTTCGGTGTTGGATTTAAAACCACTTTCCTGTCAAGTTATGATAATGTTTATAGAAACAAATAATGTTAAATAAACAACAAAACCAACACTGACACAAACTTGCTGTTGTGTGTAGGTTTTTATTTCAACGAATCGTTTTTAATTATAGGTGTGTCAATTATAATAACTTTTGCTTTGTTTCTATAAATAGCTATAACTTCTTCAAAATTAAATTTGTAAATTAAAAGAAAAAAAGTTAAAATATTAACAATCAACAAAATAATAAGTGTTCTAATAACACCATTAGTAATTTCTTTTACTCTATTATTTTTAAATTTTTTTGATGTGTCTCTTAACCAAATAATCATCATATTATTTAAAGACACATCAATAATTTCTTTTGCTTCTTTTTTATATTTTAATATTTCAGTTGGTCTGTTTGCAAAATTGTGGAATGGTTTTAAATCTTCATTTGTTATAATTGTTTTATTTTGTTTTATTTTTTCTTCTTCTATCCATACCAATTTATCTTTTTTATAAATAGAATATGCTACTCTACCAATAACATCATTATCATCATCTAAAATGTTACTATAAATCTCGTTGTAATGTTCTGATGTTTTTATTTTCTGATGTTTTTTCTTTTGACCTATTTTTAATCGTTTCATTAAAGCTAGTTTTAAAAATTTCTAACACTTCGTCTTGTGAAAATATAAATTCTTTTTTCTTAATTCTTACTTTTCCAAGTTTTTTTAAGGTATAATACCTGTCTATTAAATTATAAGCCATATAATTTTTATTTTTCTCAAATTTATCAATTTTCTCGTTCTCACACAAATTCTTTTCTGTCGTTGGTTTTAAACTTACACACAACGTTTTGCGTATTTGTTGTGTTTGGGAGTTTGAAACGTTTTCTTGTCCCGCGATAGTAAAGTTACCAAAAAGCGTTAAAAACTCCAAATGCGTCATCAGCCCAAATACAATAAATACGCTGTTAGCCACAGATGATTTTTCTAGTTCTTCAATGAATTTTTATTTTATAAAGAAAGTCATTCAGAAAATTGATAATTATTTTTCAATTTGTTGAGATATTCACTTCTGTAACTTTCTTTGAAAATATTTCCAATCCAATTCATTTTTTCTTTAAATGATTCTTCTTTATATGGGTTAAAGATATTTAAGAATTCATTTAAAATACTTCTATTACAACCAAATATTGCAATATCTTGAGTGGTGGAACAATATAATTCCCATTCATTTGTCTCGTCGTAAACATAAAAGTTGAAAGAGGAATAAAAGAATATACTCCCATTTCCAAATTCAATACACTTTTCGTCGAATTTTTCAAATGAATAACTCTCATTGTTTGGTATAATAAAGAATTTGCTTCCTATATGTGATAATGCCCAATCCATTAATAGCATTTCAATAACTACCTTTTCTCCACTTATTTTCTTCGAAAATAATTTTATTTTTTTATTAAATGATTCATTCCTTAATATTTCACAATCAGAGAATAGATAATAATTTGAATATACTTTTCTATGAACAAATTCTGGTAGTTCTTTCATCTCATTCGTTATTTTTCAATGTCTTTCCGTGTTGCAATTCATTTGTGGCTAACGGTCTCGCACTTGCTGTTCGGTGGCGGTTTTTAACCGATAAACTTTATAGAAAGCACTAATGTTTGACTTCCCAGTTTCCTGTCCAACAAGCCACAAACCCGCCACTGACAGCAAATGCGTGTTATACAAAGGGCTTTATTATTATAAATCAATTAATGTTGTCGTGTCCTAGTCAAAGAGAAACTATGTTTTCAACAAGGTAACTAATAAAAAAGAGGTATTACATCAAAGCAACACCTCTTTTTAGCTTCTAATTTGTTAGATGTTAGATTTTACCAACAAGATTAATTCTTATCTTTTGAGTTCTTTTTATTTTTTAATTTAATATAAAAATACATAAAAAGAAACATAAAGACAAATGATATGAAAGCACTTATTAGTTGTTGAAATAAAGTTTTTTCAATATCATTTGTAAAATATTGGAGTCCAAAATATATTATCGAACTTATTAGTGCAAATTTAAAAATTGCTTTATTATCCATTATTTAAAAAAGTTAATAATTATTTAAAAAAAGTAATTCCATAAATTTTCTACGACTTTACCAGTTGAACACGCAGAGGCTCCAACAAAAGCTCCAACAGCAATACCAGGTCCAGTTACGGCTGCCCCAATAGCACCGCCAACAGCACCGCCAACGTCTGCACCAAGCACCCCATTATTAATTGATGCAGGATCTTTTTTATTAGACCCAATCATAACTACCCAATTGTCAAGGTTGTTAGCCCAGTATTCAAATGAAGCCTTTGCTACACTTGATGCTGTAAAATAAATATTTAGTTCGTTTTCATTATCTAATATTTGAACCGCAACATTATTTAAACTATCTATGAATATATTAAATTGACTTATAGTCAAATTGTCGTTATCTGGGAATTTAGTTAAATTCAACAACAACCCTTTTAGATTAGCAGAAAAGTCGGAATTATTAATTAATGAATCATTATATTCTTCAGATGACCCAGATTTATTCTTTGATGTTAATTGGGTTTTAAAATAGTATTTACACTTGCCTTTGTAGTCAATACAAGTGCTATTTGAATTATTTATTAAAGTAGATTTACTAAAAAACTTATTTAGTGAAATTTCAAATTGATTAGCAAATTTTTCTTTTGATGAGAGGTCGATTTCTTGACTCTTCATATCGTTATATACAGATGCTAAACTTAAATTATGTTGTTCTCCAACAACTTTGAATTTTTCTACTAATTGACTTTTAAGTTCAATTTTGTCAGTTGAATTTTGAGTTGATTCCTTTTTGCAGGAAGTAATAATGACTGCTGAAATTATTGTTAATCCCAGTATACTATAAAAAACTTTTTTCATATAAATAAAATTTCTTGGTTTATTTGTTAAATTTATTAGTTTATTTTCGATTGAAAAATCATTTTCAAACGTCCAAAGTGCTAATTATAAATTATTATTTGGAAAAATATTTGTTTTTATTTATCTTTACATAAGCTTCCTTTCTTAGTGTTTAAATTGTTTATTGGGTGAGATCTTTAAATATTTTATCATTAGTTTGGGGGCTTTTTTATTTTTTCTGTTTAATATAGTTTTTCATAAACGTAATTTTATCTAAGTTTATTGCTTAACAAATGTAGCCAAAATAAACTAATAAATAGACAATATATCCTATTTTCTATATTTATCTCAGTTTCATTTAATAATACTTTATCAAACAAATTTATCTTTATTGTCACTGCCCTTTTTCTTCTCATTTATCATTTTCTTTTTTCGCGAAGCTTTTTTAGCCTTTTGTATAACGGTTGGGGCTAAGAGCTGGCGGGCATTTCGAAGCACAAAACTGTCAACCTGCGATAAATTTTATTAGATGCACTACCCTTCAAATTACCACTATCCGCCCGCTTGCTTTTAGCCCGTGTTACCAGCTGGCGTTCTTTTATCTGGCCTTGTAAACCATTGTCAATATTGAGTTTCGTTGTCATCGTCATATTGCTTTCTTGTCTGTGTCGGCTTGTGTGTTTGCGTTTTTTATTTTTCTTAAAGGGTCGGGAAATTTTTTAAAAACAATTTTTCTTTAGCGTTGGCTTTGCAAGCTCTTTGACAAAGCATTGGTTGAAGCGTTGGCTCGTGGGGCTTTGGCAATGTGCTTGCAAATGCGTTGGCTATTTCTTTTTTGCTTTTGATTTTACTTTTATTTCTGTATTACTTTTATTTTCTGATATTATTATTTCTGTTTCATCACCTGCAATGTTCCTTACTTTCATTCGTAAAGGAGTTTTTTCGCTTGAGATTTTACCATCCCAAAATTCTTTTGTTTTCTGTCCGTTCTTTATTAAATATCCGTTCTTATCAATTTTTATTTCATAGTCGCTTTTCCATATACCTTCTTTGTTTGTGCAATCAAGCGAAATCATTTCAATAAGTTCAAGTCCTGTTTCGCTAATTTCAATTGGTACAAATTTTTTCTTTTTAGTTTTTTCTTCGGTTTCTGTTTCTTCATCATTTCCATTGTCGTCAATGTTATCAACTTCATCATCACCGTTTTCTTCAGTTCCATTTTCTTCAATTACATCAAGAATAGTTTTATTTTTTCCATTCAAACCTTTCTTTTTATTGTATTCATTGATTTTTTGCATTAAACGGTCGCTGAGGAATTTAGTAAATTCAATTTCATTTTCGTTAATATTAAACTCTACAATGTCATTGATTACAACTTCATCTAAAATTTCTTTTAAGTCACGAAGCACTATTTTTACATCAGTATTATTATACTCGTCAATGAATTTATTTAATTCTTTTTCATCATCAATGTCAATATAAAAAACAATAACCTGCTTTGTGTTATCTGGCAAGTCAGGAATAGCCTCGTTTATTATTCGGTTCATCATTGGCTTGTCTAATACTTTTGTGCTATGGTCTAAAAGGTTTGGAACATACACAGGAACTAAACCAAGTTTACTGTCATTAATAGCACCTTCCCAAAAACTGTCTAAACTGTCCTCGTTACGCAAACCAGTTATCAATGATTTTAATTTATTCATTGTTTGAATAGGATTACGGAAAAGAGAAACACCATCCTTCACATCTAAAATATCAAATTCTGCTTTGGCTTCATTTAATCTATCTCTTGTTGTTTGTACACTATTAATACCAACATCAACGTGAATAAAATTTCTTTTTAAATCATTTGCTACTTTCGCTGTTACTCCACTACCACCAAAAAAATCAGCTACTAACATTCCCTCATTACTATTTGCTTTGATAATTCGTTCTAAAAGTGTTTCTGGTTTTTGGGTTGCATAGTCAACTTTTTCAGCAGAGGTAGGTTGTTGTTGAAAAGACATAATATCATCCCAAACATCGCCAAAAGGTTTTCCTTTAGGTTCAACTTCATCCCAGTACCTTGTAACTCCATGTGCGGTCATTGCAAGTCTGCCATTGGAATCAGGTTTAAACATAGCTTTATATTCTTCTGTATGCGGTTGTATAAGCTTATTGAACACCTTATCTTCAGAAACTGAATAGTAAAAAATACTATCATGACCTCTAATCCAATTTTTTGCTATTACTTTAAACCCTGATAAAACAGTAAAGTCCCAAATAATTTCTCGCTGGAAATTATCTTCTCCAAAAACTTCATCTAATAGTATTTTAACATAATGTCCAATGTGATGGTCTAAATGCACATAGATACTACCATTAACACTCATTATGCTTTTAATAGCAGTTAAGTTTTCGTACATCCAGTTTAAATAATCTTCTTTATTCCAAATATCACCATACATTTTTTCTTCAAATGCACGTAATTCTTCAATATCAAGTTTTTCCTCTGATTTTGCAATTTTTTCAGCAAGCTTTGGGTTTCGCCTTATGTAAACTTTCTTTGCATAATCTGCTCCACTGGCAAATGGAGGGTCAATGTAAACAAGGTCAACTTTAATTCCTTTGTCTTTCAAATAAGCACAAGCAGAAATACATTCGCCACGCATTATTAAGTTTTTAGGATTGTTTCCTACACTTTCAATTTTTTCAACTTCATAAAGAGGTAATCCTCTTTTAATTCGGTCATAAACTTTGTTGTTGTCTCTGTATCGTAAAACTCTACGAGTGCGAACAAAATTATCTAATACCGCTTGTCCTTCAACTGTGTTCGGAATATGTGAAATGTATTTTACTGGCATATTTTAATTTTTAAAAAATTCAACAATGGTTTCATTTAGTTTTGCAAGGTTATCGTCAAATTGAGCATCATCCTGCAAAAAAAGGTATTCAAATTTTTTGTAACCGAATTTGTCATTATTCATTTTCAAAAATTCAGTTTCCATAAATTGTTTGCGAAGTTTAAATGTTTTCTGCTCTGCGTAACCACTTCCTTTGGTTTCTATAATCAATACTTTATTTATTGCATTGTCTTTACGCTTTATAACCAAAAAGTCAGGAGTATATAAACCAACTCTTTGCCAATTAGTGCCTTTTTGTGCAAAACAAAGTATTCTAAAATCGGTTAAATGCTTTTCTCCGTTATAGTAAATTTCAAGATTGCTTTCTTTGACCTTCTTTAGTGTTAATGCTTCCTGTAAAAACTTTAACTCAAATTTGCTTTGAAAAAAGTTATACGGAAGATATTGAAAAGTTTTATTTTTAGCACTTATTGCAGGTGTAAGAGAATTTCGTTTTTTATGTTCATCAAAAGTATAACTGCTTGCAAACGCACCAAAACCTTGTTGCTCCATTGTTTCAACCATTAATTGATAGGACTTATGGAAATCCTCATCCGTCTGCTCAATGGGTTCAATATTTTTTTCATCCATTGATAAAATTCTTTTGGTTTCTTCTTTGTCAGGATAAAGCAAGTTGTTAAATGGTATGCTTTCCAACTTTTCAACAATCAACATTTTGGCTGTGTCTGGGATTATTTCTGATTTTGTTTCAAAATCTTTTTTACAATGAAATGCTAATCGAATTTCTGATTGAATTTTGGCGTGATTGTAAAGGTCATTGAAATACAATTTTTTGTTTTCTGTAAAAGTTATGGTTTTAAAAATCTTGTCAAGTTGGCTTTCAAAGTTTAATAATTCATTTACAGAAATTGAGTTAAAACTGCCTTTAGAAATGCAGAATAACCAACTTGAAAAAATTGCAGGTTCGCCTTTAACATTGCTTACAAAGTCCTTTGTTTTTGCATCTGTTTGGCTTAAACCTCTTTCAATTACAATTGCTTTATTGAAATTATTTTTTACGTCAATATTTTCAATTTTTGTTTTTGGTTCAGGCTTTTCTTCAACCGTTATTGTATTGTATTCTACTTTTAACTGAAAAAAATCTATAACAGGTAATTTTAAATAATCTAATCGTGAAACCCTTTCTACCATTTCAACTTTATCAGATTTGCCAAGATTGTTTAATTCTTGTATGCTTGTTTGCTGTTCTTCTTTAAGTTGCTTATCTAATGACTTTGCATTGTCTTCATTTAGCCATATTATTGCTGTTTCCTGTTTGTCCTTGTCAACCTGACGTAAACAACGGCAGCTTGTTTGCAAAACCATATTTGTAGGGCAATCGCCTTTTTGAGATAGAATAACGCCTGTCAAACTTCTGCAATCCCAACCTTCTTTTCCAACCTGAACGAGAAGAATAATTTTCTTTTTTGAAATTGGCGTATCTAATGAAGAAAACTCGGTTTCGTTTTCTTTTGGAAGTTTATATTTTTTGTTTCCTTTATGATACTTTAAAATAATATCAGGTGAAATTTTCATTTCATCAGTTAAGAACGAATATACCTTTTCTTCAAGATTTTCAATACTCCCGCAGTATATCGCTATTTTTGCAATTGTCTCATTGTCGTAAACTGTGGCATTATAATTCTTAAAAAAATCGTCAACGCCTTTTTTGATTATTTGTAAAGATGATAAACCGCTTACTTGTTCTACTCTTGGTTTTTTTAAGAATTTCTTAATTGCAGTTGTAAGCGGATAATAAAAAACAGTATTGGTAATTTGAGAGAATTTAATTTTTATATTCTCTGCAATATCAACTTCGTCTTTCTTACTTAAATAAGGAGTTCCAGAGTAGCCTAAAACGCAATTAATAATTCCGTTTTCATTCCATTTAGTTACAACTTGTCTAAGTTTTATATCGTCTGTCGCAGCGTGGTGTACTTCGTCAATATGTATTTGAAGATTAGGAATTTTGCTTATTATGTTTCTTAATTCGTTTGCTTGTTTATCTTTTTCGTCATCTGTTTTTTCAAAAATTTCGCCTTGTGCTGTTAGTTCAAGTCTATCAAGAATAACCTTTTCTGCATTAACAACCATAACCAATCCCATAAGCTCTTCAAACGGCTGATAGTTATTTATTTTCTGAGCATTCGGGTTTCTTGCTTTATTACTTTTTTTTCCAGTTTTGGGTTGGTCAAGGATTTCAAATTTGATTAAGTTTTTAATGGTTCTGGTATAATCCAAGTCGGGTCAAACTTTTCAATTGTTTTAATGCTCGGCACAATAGACGATTTCAAACCTGAGGGAACAAGAATAATAAAGTTGTGAGCGAAATTTTTATTATCAGGTTCGTTTAATGCAAAATATAAGTCAAGATAAATTATTGATGCCATTAAAAAGGTTTTGCCTGCTCCCATTGGCAAACTGAAAAGATAATCTGTATAATCTATGCCGTAAAATATTTTTTTAATTATGTTTAGGTAATCTATTTTATCTGCATTGTTTATTATGTATTTTTCTAAATCGGGCAGTAATGTTCCATTTCCGTTTCCATTTGTTTTTATTTTAAACCTTGAAAAGTCAAGAAGTGATTTTGCCGCTATGTTATTTTCAAAAATTCCTCTAGCTGTTAGATTTATGTTCAGCTTGGATAAATCATCACCATTTGAAAAGAACCCTTCTGAAAAGAGTTGCCATAAAGGCTTATTCTGACCTTTGATTTTTAAGAACAAATAAGTCTCAAGAGCATTCGTTTGTGCCTCTCTTAATTGCCCCTTGCTTTTTATATAATCAATGATTGGTTTGATGGTGCATTCATCAGAGTTAAGCCATTGATTTTTATGATATTCTATTATTGTTTGTAACATTAAATTCCAGTTTTAATAAAAGTCCAAATGTACTAAATTATTGAGGGACGGCAAAGAAATGGCTCTTTTGATTTTGCCGAAGCGTTGGCTTCGTGTGTCGGGGCAAAAGCAAATGTGCCATTTGTGGGTAGGCAATAAAATTGTTTTTAAAAAATGTGCGGTGGAAAAAAAATAAAAAACATTAGGTCGGCTTGAGTGTCGGCTTTCTGGTCTAGTCAATATTTTGTTTTCTTTCTGTCCTTTCACAATGGTTTACGTTTCAATTTATGTCTGTCGTTCTGTCTTTTTACGCTTGCTGGTAACTCGTCGCTTGCTGCACCTCACTACTTAATTCATTAATTATCATTAATTTACTAAGCGACAACAAATACTTACAAGCGATTACAAATACTTACAATCAGATAATAAATTACATGCAAACATAATAATTTATTTCATCATTGCATAATAAATCTAATAAAACAAACATAATTATTTATTTTATTTCGTACGAAATAATAATTAATATTTTTACACGTTATGTATTTATGTTTGTAATATATATACTTACTAAACATTTATTCAAAGCTTAGCTTCACTAATTCTATTGGCTTAAACAATAATATTATGAAACCATATATTTTTTTTCATAAAACAAACAACTGTTTCAAGCGTCTAAATTTACCTGATAATATTACGTATAATAATACAAATCTTTGGAATAACTATTCAAAAGATTGGGATAATAATTCCGAAAAACAGAATAATTATTCGGAATATCTGGATATTTATTCAGAATATCAGAATAATAATTCAAAACATTGCGATATTAATTCAAATCAATGGGATATTTATTCGAATGCTTGGTTTTATTACTCCTTAAATCCGCTAGCATTCATATTATGAAAGCTCTTCGACTCCGATCAGAGTGACTGCCAGACTGAGCGAAGTCGAAGTCAAGAAAGTGATTAAAAAATTAATGCATGCAGAATTTAGATTATTAAAAAAAATAAAGTATAAAACTGATTTACATTCACTTAAAAAAGATATTACTAAACAAATCATCGTTTATTAATACTACAATAATCCTTATTTATTAATTAAAACTAAAACAAGTATGACAGCTTCAACTAGAGGCTATGTGCCTCGCTCCGATGCAGATTTTAATGATTGGCAAAAAAATTTGCTAACTATTGTTGTTGCAAATGCTGCAACATGGGGAATTCCAACGCCTGAATTAACGGCAATTAATACACTGCAAACTCAATTCGCTTCCGCTTATGCAGTAGGCGGTAAAGGCCAGAGAAACACACGTACTATTTTGCTAACTAGCACTAAAATTGATGCTCGTAAAGCACTCGAAAAAGCACTACGAATATTTATCAAACGTTTTCTTATCTTGAACCCAGCAGTTAGCAATGCTCAACGCATTAACATGCACATTACAGTACCCAACAACACTCGTACCCTTACTAAAATTACTAGCGACACTCCTCTCGTGCAAATTATTCCTACTACTGGCTCTACTCTTATTTTCACTTACGAACAAAAAGCCGACTCCTCGGGTGTTAAGAAAAAAGGTAAACCCGAAAAAGTACATGCTATGAAAATTTATTATGTCATTAGCGATACTCCCCCCACCACAGTTGATGATTGTAATAAATCTGTCAGCATTACTAAGTCGCCCTATCACTTAAAATTTAGTCCTTGGGATGCTGGCAAAAAGATTTTTGGCTATTGCTGCTGGATAAATATCAAAGAAGAAGAAAGTGGGCTTACACCAATGTTTTCTGCAGTAATTCCGATGTAATATGATGCATTCAATTTCTGACTATCAGACCTCTGAGGTTTTAGAAACCGATGAGGTTTTTTTTATGAATGGTGAATAGTGAATGGTGAATGGTGAATAGTGAGTAGTGAGTAGTGAGTAGTGAGTAGTGAGTAGTGAATGGTAAGTAGTTTTATTCTTAATTACTTTTTGAGTTTCAACCAAAGCAAGGGCTTTGCATACTCCAAAAGCATCCATATCCATCCTCTTCACTCCTGGCTGCTCGTTCACTCGTTAACTTCATAAACTCATAGCTACCTAAAAAAAAACTTTATAACTTTACAAACTCAAAATGAACTCTAAATACTTTAGGCACTCTAAATACTTTACAAACTTTCAAACTAAATAAAAATGAACGGAACAATCAGATCAGACATAAAAAAAGGAATGTTAGTACACATTGTATTAAAGAAAGACCAGCAATCGGGCAAACTAACCGAAGGCATTGTAAAAGACCTGCTTACCAGCGCCCCAAAACATCATCGTGGAATTAAAGTTAGACTAGAAGATGGAAGCATTGGTAGAGTGCAAAAGATTTTAGAAGATGCTGAATAGGCATATATTTATTTTTACAAACTCTAAATACAAATGAAATTATTATTCTTATCATTGTTTATATTCCAATCTTTCAATCTGCTTGCTGACGGCATAATTAAAGGACGAATTATTGATTCGAAAGATAAAAAGCCAATCGAATATGTTAGTATTTGGACAAGCAATAACTCTGCTATATCTGATAAAAAAGGAAATTTCATAATTAAAGCAAGTGAATTTGACACATTAAGAATTCATTTTATTGGATATCATTTTACAGGAATTGCTGGATTTAAATGGAATAATGACACAGTATTTTTAGATTCGATTCCTCTTATACAGCAATATGAAATATTTTGTGATATTAAGGACACTACGAATTATGTGTTACAAGAAATCAAAAACACATGCTTCTTATACCAAAACAATATTTATTCCCCATTTATATATATTGGAAACTCAAATATGATTTTATATAATCTTCAAAAAAAACAATTAAAAAAGAATAGTCTTAATGATTAAAAGAAATTCAATATTGTCCAATATTTTTTTCTGCCAATTAGATTCTTCGCTACTCTTCGTTGCGCTCAGAATGACAGCAACTTAAGACAGAGAAGGGAGTGCATGATTGCGACTTCGTCGCAATCATGCACTCCCTTCTGAATTTCTCATTAAAACGCTGTCATTTCGACCGCAGGGAGAAATCTATCCATTTTTTCACCAGACAACATCTTATAAAATTAACTCTTTTATAAATATAACAAATCAACATGAACCCACTTAACAACTACCAAACCCTTCTTTCTCAATACAACAAAACAAAAACCGAACTTAAAAACAAACAAAAACACTTACCAACCCTACGTTTTGTTTCGTTTATTGTTGCCGCTTTGTTTTTTTATCAGTTTCTAACTAGCTACCAAAACATCTATTTAGCAATTAGCATTTTATTAATTATTACGCTAATAATTTTAAGCTATTTCGACTTAGTGCTGAAAAACAAAATTGCGAAAACCGAGCAATTTATCAAAATCAACGAAAACGAAATTGAAGCCCTAAAGCACAACTTTTCTATGTTCGATGGCGGCTTAGAATTTATCAATCCCGAACACCCCTACTCCAACGACCTTGATTTATTTGGACTCAACTCGCTTTTTCAATACATTAACCGCACAGCTACTATTTTTGGGAAAAAGAAATTAGCGCATTTCTTCACCAATGCTATCGACATTAAAGAACAAATATCGGAACGACAGGCTGCCATTTCAGAATTGGCTGATAATATTGATTTTCGTCAAAAACTACAAACCATTTTCTTCGACCAAAACCCCAACGAATCTGATTTTAAAGAACTCAATGCTTGGCTAAACCATAAAAGTACTATTCCACAAAATAGATTTATTAAACCTGTAATGTATTCGTATATTTTCATTACTGTTTCGTGCATTTTATTATATTTTGCTAGAATAGTTCCTTATCAAATTCCGCTAATTTTGTTTTTAAGTCAGCTTTTAACAAATAGCCTATTTTTGAGGTTTTTCATAAAATCACAAAATGTGGTAAATGCAAAATATAAAATTATTTCGAAATACGCGCTTTGTTTACAATTAATTGAGAACACCAGTTTTAAAAGTCCACTTTTATTTGAATTAAATAACTCGCTAAATCATAAAAACACCAAACCAAGCATTATTATTAGCAAATTGGCAAAAATAATTAATTGGATGGACTCTAATTTAAACATTGCAGTTGCTATGATTTTAAACGGAACTTTTTTGTTTAGCACTCTCCTGACATATAAAGCTGAAAACTGGAAAAAAAATTAACTGGGTATCCCCTTAGCTCATCTTAAAAAATGCCTATCTTTAGGGGA
>JBAXGW010000048.1:0-34396 GCA_037139195.1 Bacteroidota bacterium | reverse complement strand
CATTGTCAATGATTTCTTTGTAGTTTTTGGTAATGTCATTTTGAATGTCAATTACTACTAAAGACTTTTTCTGCATGGGATTTTCTTCCTTTATTTTTATGTTTTAATTCAATTTTCTATTTCATTGTCCATCGGACTTTTGCTTGTTCGCTAGCGAGCGGGGTTAGCTGTCCACCTGTCACAAATGTAATTAATATATTCTAATTTATCAATTGCCACCTAAGCCCCGACTGAATAGCAAGGTGCTGTTATGCATTGGCTTTTTTTCCTGCTTTTTCAAGTAACATTATCGCAAGTATCACAATTCCAAGTAATGGAAAAAACAAAGCTCCAACACATGTTACAACTACGTTTTTTAAATTGTGTTTTTTAAAATCAATTATTAATAAAACTACTGTCACCAGTCGAATAAAGTAGTCAACAATAGTCGGAATATAAGACTCTATTGCATCTGGATTGATGTCCTTAAAAATCAATAAACGCAAGTAAAGCCAAGGTACTCCGAATAGTGAAGAAACTATTAATAGAATCACATATTTATTTATTGTTTTAACAAATTCAGTCATTTTCTATTGAATTAATATTTATACTATTGTAAGCTATTATAAAGAAAAAGAAAATTATTCCAAGCAAGTTTGAGAAGAAAGTCAAAATCAGGATAGGGAATGAATATATCTTAAGGCTTTTCATTTCTATGTAAATTAAAATAATAAAAAAAACATTAACCATATATTCTATTCCACTTTCTAAATATGCTGTTCCTAATTTATGTGTTTCTATGTCAGACACTTTAGTCGTTAATAAGTCAGGCCAAATTGTCATTATAACTGCTGTCAAAAGTCGTACAATTAAAATCGAAGCCACAATTAATATTGTATATTTTTTTATTAATCTTGTCATAGTTGTTCCTCATTTTTTTAGCTAATGCATAACGAATGTGTAACCACCAAATGGCGGTTATTTCTATAGTAGTTTTAGAATTAAAATTTGCATTGATAAAATTATTAATTTTCAACTTTACATCTAAAACTTTTCAAAAGTAGACAAAAAAGCTGAAAAACCAAATTGCTAATCAGAATTTTAATTATATCAATTATTTAAAGGTGATAGTGGGCTTCAAGTGCTGTATTGTCAATTTTTGCTAATTAAAAAAGGGAGAATCCCTTCTCCCTTTTAATCCCTACCTTTTTAAGTGTACTATGAAACAAGTGACTGTTCTATTATAAGACGATGGTTTTTATAAAAAGGTTGCCTCGTATTTATGTTTTTTTAACAGTATTGTGATTTTTTTTATTTACTACTTTTGTATTAACATCTTTAATTGATTTTTCAAGGTTTTAATCCTGATTAAGTGTTAGATTTTATTTTACTTTCTTTTGCTTGATCAACGGCAAAGCCCTCATGAACACCGCTAAAAAACAATTTGCTATTGTGAATAAAAGAAACAAAGAATGCTTCGACTCTCGCTCAGCAACCATCAAGAAAAACATAAAGCCCGGCGATAGTCGTTTTTCGCACAGGCATCGCTTCCATGCCAGACTATACCAGCATCTTCGCACATCGCCTTGACATTTATTCACAGATTTGATTGTTTTCATAGGTGTTCATGAATGCTCCGCAGTTTTCCTGCCCACCCACGCTACGCTGTATTTTGTATAACAAAAAAAATAAGACTCAATAAATTCAACTATTGTAATTTGTAAAAACTGTTTTAACGAATTATTTTCATTTCTTTAATTAAATTTTCTGCTCCTGCCAATTTATCTATTATAAATAAGGCATAGCGTATATCTAAAACAATATTTCGGCACTGATTGGGGTCGTACATAATATCGCTCATGGTGCCTTCCCAGTTTCTATCGAAATTAATTCCTATTAAATTTCCATAAGCATCAAGTACCGGACTACCCGAGTTTCCTCCTGTTGTGTGATTGGCTGCTGAGAAACATACTCGCATTTTGCCATCCGAATTTGCATATATGCCATAGTCTTTGGTTTTGTAAAGGTCTTTTAGTTTCTGAGGTATGGCATAATCGTAAATATCGGGGTTTTCTTTTTCTATAATTCCATCTAGCGTTGTGTAATAATCGTAATGTACGGCATCTACTGGCGAGTAATCGCTCACCTTACCGTAAGCTACTCTTAAAGTTGAATTGGCATCTGGAAACAATATTTTTGTTTGTTCCATTTCCATCAATCCTTGCATATATTTGCGCATTAGTATCTCTATTTTGCTATCAATATCAGCCATCTGATTATTGATATTGGCATTATAATAATTAGCAAAGCTATTCATTAAAACAAAAATAGGGTCGTTTACCATTTTTGTGCTTTTACTAGCTGAATAATTATCTAAAAACTTGGTTAGCTTTTCTTGATTTACAAATATCGACTTGGCATAAATATCATCAACATATTTTACAATGTTGTTTTTATATTTTTTTGTTATATAATTAAAAATATCGGGTTTATTGCTTGTTTTCATGGCATCGGCATACGTGGTTAGCATTGCAACGCAAACTTCTTTATCAATAGTTATATAATAATCTTTAAAATAAGAAGCAGCTCCATTTTTCAAACGCTCTGATTCTTTTTTAAGGTTTTCATCCGTTGTTGTTTTATCATTGCTCAAAACAATTAAATTACGAAATGCCGACGAATACTTAACTGCTTCAATTCCCCATCCTGCTTCGGCAAAGTATTCGTATTCTTTGCTAAGTGGTGCTAGTTTTTTATAAAGGTCGGCAAGCTCGGCAAGCACAGTTCCATATTTAGCTTTGCGTTCGTCGTTAGCAAGTGTCCATTCAATGAACTGATATTCGAGCATTTTCTTTTTTTCAATTGCATCTAGTCTTTTCAATCCGCGATTCTCCCCTATCCACTTCTTCCAACCATTTGCAATGCCTGCATATTTGTTTGAGTATTGAATTCTAACTTTCGGGCTTTTGTCCATTTCAATTCGCATGATCTCTAATCGTTTATCACGAAGAGCAATTTTTATTGGGTTTTCGATATTCATAGTAATATCAACTGCATCCGATGTTAAATACTCGGTTGTTGAACCAGGAAAACCATAAACCATTGTAAAATCATCTTTAGCAACTCCTTTAATGTTTATTGCTAATGATTTTTTTGGTTTATAAGGCACATTATCTGCTGAGTATTCGGCTGGTTTATTATCTTTATTGGCATAAATTCTGAACAATGAAAAGTCGCCTGTATGACGGGGCCACATCCAATTATCGGTATCGCCACCAAACTTACCAATAGATGATGGCGGAGCGCCAACAAATCTAACATCTTTAAAAACTTCCATTACAAAAAGGTAATACTGATTGCCATAGTAAAAAGGCTTAACCTTGGTTTCGTAATAGGTGTCGCCTTTGGCTTCCTTTTCTATTTTAGAACTATTATCAGCTATTATTTTATTTCTTTCTGCTTCTTGCATTTTGTCGGTAACGCCATTAAGCACTTTGCTGGTAACATCTTCCATTCGAACTAAAAAAGAAACCTGTAATCCTGGGTTTGCAAGTTCTTCGCTTTTTGTTTTTGCCCAAAAACCATTGGTTAAATAATCGTTTTCTACAGTGCTGTGTTTCTGAATATTTCCATATCCGCAATGGTGATTTGTAATCAGCAAGCCTTCGTCGGAAATTAACTCACCCGTGCAACCTCTGCCAAATAGAACTATAGCGTCTTTCAAACTCGATTGATTAACGCTGTATATATCTTCGGCACTCAGCTTACAGCCAAGCTGCTGCATTTTGTTTATATTTCCATTTTGCTTTAATAACAACGGAATCCACATTCCCTCGTCGGCAAAAATATTTAAAGAAAAAACAAAAAGTAGAAGTAGAAGTAATTTGTGTTTCATAATATAAGTCTAATAAAGCAAGCTATTTGATAATTTTCTTGATAGACTTCGACTCCGCTCAGTCTGCGAACACTCTGGCCCTTGGTCAAGCTCAGGATAAACTAAAGTCGAAGAGTATTAATACCAACATGAATATATTCCTTGCTGATTTATTGAAATTGTTAATTGCAAACGGTGCAAGGCAAACGGGCAATCTCCGTTGACCGTGAACCGTGAACCTTTAACCGTGAACCTTTTATCTAACTGCAATAGCTTCAATCTCAACCAACACACCCAAAGGAAGTTTAACTACTGCATAAGCAGCTCTAGCTGGAGGATTTTCAGAAAAATAACTACCATACACTTCGTTCATAGCAGCAAAGTTGTCCATATCGCTAAGCAAGCAAGTACATTTCACAACATTAGAATAATCTAAGCCAGCTTCTTTCAATATGGCTCCCATATTTTTCATTACTTGTTCGGTTTGTTCTTTAATTCCGCCCTCAACTACTTTTCCTAGTTCAGGATTTACTGGTATTTGACCCGATACGAAAACCATTCCGTTTGCTTCAATTGCTTGGCTATAAGGACCTATTGCTTTAGGTGCATTAGTTGTAGAAATAACTTTTTTCATAGTATATTAATTTATAAATTTGTACAAAGATAAAAAAAAAGCGTGAAACCTGAAATATGAAACTTGAAAAGACAATCTGTAGGGCTTTTTATTCTCGTTTTGCAAAAATCATTTCACGTGTGAGCAATGAAAAAAATACTAATCATAGATAATTACGATTCCTTTACTTTTAATTTGCTGCATTTAGTTGAGCAATTTGATGATATTGAAGCAACTGTGAAAAGAAATAATGCCTTTGAGTTAGATGAATTAGTTGATTACAACGGGATTATATTTTCACCCGGACCTGGCTTGCCCCGTGATGCAGGAAAAATGATGGATGTAATTGATAAATATCATTCAAGTATTCCAATACTAGGAATTTGCCTTGGCATGCAAGCAATTGGCGAATACTTTGGAGCTGAGTTAGTAAACATGGCTATGGTTCAGCATGGTGTAATGACAAAGATTGACATTTTAGAAAACAATTACCTTTTCACCGAAATACCAAACACTATTGATGTTGGACGATACCATTCGTGGGCATTTACTTGCAACAGCCTACCCAATACACTAATAGAAACAGCTAGCGACGGCGAATACACAATGGCACTTCGCCATAAAACCTTTCCAATAATGGGAGTTCAATTTCACCCTGAATCGATAATGACTAATTATGGATACAAAATAATTGGAAACTGGATTAAACTGATAAACTAAGCCCAATTCAAAGCCTCAACCCTAACCTTAACCTCAAACCTTAATCTCAAACCTCAGCCTATCTATTATTATTTATATCATCCACTTTGTCCTTAAGCTTCTTACTTTTCAACTCTTCCAGTTTCCTTAGATTTTCGAGATCCCTTGCATCGAAAAGTTTATTTAAATAGCCTAACATATTTTCACTTGGTTTTAATGCCGGACAAGCAATAATATTTCCAAACTCATCAATTAATACTGAGCTAGGTATCGATTTTATATTGTATAAGTCAATAATATCTTTATCAATCCCAAAATGATAAATATTTTGCTTTATTTTATAATTACTAATCGCATCTTTTATTTCGTTTAGGCTATCGTCGGTAGATATATTAACGAATTCAACCTTGTCGCCATATTTTTTCTGAATAGTATCAATTGCTTTTAATTCCTCAATAGATTTCACATTCCAACAAGCGAAAAAATTGATATAAACCATTTTACCTTTATAGCTCGACAAGGTTCTAGTATTATTATTTAAATCTACAACTTTAAATTCGGGCGCTTTTGAACCGGGTTGCAAATAGGTTAATTCTTTAATGATAGAAGCGGCAATTTTTTTATGAATTTCAACATTACTGTTTTTTGAAATGAACATCAGTATCTCGATTATGCCCTCTTTTTTGAAATCGCTATATCCGTATATTTCTTGCAAGCCTTTAATCATAACAAACTCTCGGAGCGTATCATTCATCAATAGTGTGCTATCGTTAGCCATAATTTTAATTAACGACACATAGCTTTTTTCTTTATTAATAGCCGAAATAATGGTATCTCTGGATTTTCCTTTACTCAGCTTTAGAAGATATTTCTCGAAAAAGTTATGAAAAAATTCAATATACTCGTCGTTATTATATAAAATGGGTTTTTTATTAAAGTATATATTGATTGCTCCTTTCGAACTGTGCAATTGTTCCATCATTTCTAATGAAGCTATTCTATATTGTATAAGGTTTTTTAAATATTCAAACTTTACATTTGAATAATTTTTATCAATTATAGCTTTGAAGCTTTCAATTAATTTTTTGTTTCTGGTATTTATTAGGTCCTTTTTGTTTTTTATTAAAAAGTCGTTATAAAATTCATTGAATGATGCAATTTTATAGTTCAGTGAATTAGAATCTTGATTTATGATATTTGCATATAATTCAATTGGCAAAAAAGCCTTGAGCCTAACTTCTGGATCGCCATCAAGAACCTCCGATTTGCTTGGTATTAATACTTTATAAGTGGAATTAGGTTCTAAATATATTGAAAAATAAATGTTTTTAATAAGGATGGTGGCGTAAGTAACTTCTTTAATGTCGGCTTTAAGCTCAAATGTACCTGAAGCATCAATTGTATCTCGAGAAATTTCTTCTAAAACTCTAGAAATTGGATTTGAATATATTTTCAATTTAACAATTTCGCCTTTAAACGACTTCCCGTCACCCTGAATAACAGATGTAAAACCAATTAAACTATTGACTGTAAATAAAAAAAACAGAAAGAAAATTTTGATTACTTTAAACATAAAAAAGAATTTAGCAAACTGGTTTTAATTGAAATTTTGATGTATTTATTAACCCTTATTACCGCAAACTATTTGTTCTTTCTCCAGATAGACTTCGACTTACTTCGACTTCGCTCAGCAACCACCGCTCAGTCTGCGGTTACTTTGATAAAGTCTAAGAATATTAATTGTTAACACATTATTATTTCCTAGTAGATTTAAGATAAACTACAAAAAGTAAATAAAATTGCTTATAGTTTGATTAAACCCTGTATTTTTTGTGGTATAAATTTAGATACATCGCCATTATTTTTCAAAATATCTCGAACTATAGACGAATTAAGAGGCGTATGAGTAATAGCAGATAGAAAAAATACGGTTTCAATATTTTCATAAATCTGTTTGTTAATTTGCCCAACGCTTCGTTCAAACTCAAAATCGGCAGATGTTCTTAACCCTCTTAAAATATATTTAGCATCTACTTTTTTACAATAATCAACTGTTAAGCCCGAAAAGGAATCTACAACAATTGAAGGTTCATCTTCAAATACTTTTTTTAGCCATTCAATTCTTTTCTCTAAAGTGAACAAACTTGTTTTATAAGAGTTTACACCAACTGCCACGTATATTTTATCGAACAAAGGAATCGCTCGTTTAATAATAGATTCATGTCCTATAGTAATTGGATCGAATGAACCAGGAAATACAGCTATTTTTTTCATAATTGAAAATAATTAGAAACCTATGATATTTGAATTACTCTTCATCATCAAAATGAAAAAAGCTAAAATGCACTTTTCCATATTTTCTGAGTTGATTGAAATACTTTTCTGATATTAAAACCCTATCTGCAGAATGTTCTAGAATAAGCCAACCTCCTTCGTTTAAAAGATTTCGTTCAAAAACAATTCGGTGAATATCTTTTATATTTGCCATGTCGTAAGGTGCATCGGCAAAAATCAAATCGTATTTTAAGTTTGTCTTTTCTATGTACTGAAAAGTATCTCTTTGAAAAACAGTTAAATTATCTATTTTTAATGTTGTAGCAGTGCTTCCAATAAATTTTATACACAAAGGGTTATTGTCTACTGAATATACTTCTTTTGCCCCACGCGAGACAAACTCAAAAGAAATACTCCCTGTGCCCGCAAACAAATCTAATACAACAAGTGAGTCAAAATCAACCAAATTATTTAATATATTAAACAACGCTTCTTTTGCAAAATCGGTAGTTGGCCGAACAGGCAAATTGGTTGGAGGATTTAATTTTCTTCCTCTAAAAGTACCACTTACTATTCTCATTTTTAACTGTGTAATAAATTATAGAACTGATGTTGCAAATTCAATGGCAGACTGATTAAACATGTTTCTTGACAATTATTTGAAAAGCTAATAGAACGAACAAATTTATTTAAATAATTTACTGAACTATCCTCTTTTCTTATGTTTCCATAAAAAACCAATTCAACATCTGCTAAACTTAAATTTACATTTTTAGCTACTAGTGCCAGATAATATAAAACATCTTCTGCTTGTGAATACTGAAAATTGTTATAATAAACTAATGTTTTATAATTTAAAACAATGATTTCTATATCCTTAGATAAAAAATTCACAAAAATTGTTTTCGACAAATCACAAATTGTAAAATCCTTATATATATTATCAATTAGTTTTTTAGTAGAATTACAAAAAATGGGTTCGGGCAAAAAGTTTGTAGCCAATTCGTTCAAAAAGTCAGCATCAACTGTATAAAGAAAATATGTTGAATAATGCTCGCTATGTTCGGATAAATTTTTGGAATTAACAATATTAGAAAAAGAAAAATTCAACAATTTATCCGTCATATCCTTACCATAATATTCGTCGGGCACTACAAGTAGCTGGCGACTAAAAATTGAAAAAATAATTTCAACAAATGAGTTTTTATTAAACTCATAAGCTTTAAGCACATTATTTAATTCAACAATATTATCTGAATAGCTTAATGTATTTGTATTTATAATCTCTGCCAACACAACTTTAGAATTATCAATATCAACTACACAAAAGGAAAATCCATTTAATTCAAATTGAACAGAAAGTAAAAGTTTATTACTTCTGTCAATTGTATTTGTTAAATTATACGACTCTAAAGTTTTATTTTCCATAAAAAGAAATTAATTTCAGTTCCTATCAATAATAATTAAAAAATAGTTCTAAAAATTATAAAACACACCTAGCAAGCCTCTAATATTTTTATATTCTTTTGAAGTTTGAATTTCGCCAAGTGTATCAGGCTTTCCATAAGCTGCAACGGTATACTCCGCCTCAGCCATAATTTTAAAATTCTTTTCTGTATAAGAAAAAATTGGAGTTACTCTATAAATATAAGCAACGTCAGAGCCTCTAGTATAGGTTTTTCCAAAATAATTATCAAGAGAACCTAAGTTTTTCAAATAGCCACCAAATACACCAACGTTAAAATGTTCTTTTTTAGTAGAAACTTGAGTCCAAAAAGAAACCTGATCAACATTTGTATAGGTTGTTATTCGTGTTAGTGGATCTATTCTTCTTTCAGCATACCCACCTAGCATAAGATGTTCGTATAAATTTTGTCCCCAAATGCCTTCAAACTTAATATCAATTTTTTTGCCAATATAATTAACAAAACCAACAGCTGCATAACTATTTAGAATTTCATTATTTGCATAAAGGCTATCGGTATAAACTCTAGGTTTAATAGCTTTAAAATCACCTCCAGCACCAATAAGTAGCTTTTCGGTTTTATATTGCAATTGAAGATGAGCATTTGGAATAAGAGCATTTCTCATGTATGCAGATGAAGCTACAACTGCTTTAGTTGCTTCGTCGTACCCTAAGGTTGCAAAATCGCGCTGTGAAGCTAAAACTCCAATTAACTTTAACTTTCCAAAATCTCGGCTTGTTCTAACTTGGATATGACGTGAAAAAGGATGAAACGGAGCTCCAGTATTTAATGAAAGTAGTGATGGAAGCATTTCAGGTACATTTATTGGGTGCCAATATTGACCAACAATTAATTCCTGCTTTGTCCAATTCATTTTCAAATAAGCATGACGCAATCTAAGCGAGTTGTTTTCAATATTACTTGCTCCCGAAAAATCTGATTCAATAATACCGGTCATTTTCGCTTTTAACACATCGGGGCCGCTAATTGTAGCTTTAACCCTTGAAATCATAGCCAACTGATTAAAACTAGCTTGTGAATTTAAATCAGCTCCATTTCTGCCTAATTTTTCAGAAAGAGGATAAAGTACTAACATTGATTCCCTAGCATCAACATTTTTTCTGCTATCATACATCAACTGAGAATTAACAAAGCCCGAAAATTTAACTGTTATTTTATCATCTTTCTCAGCTGTTTGTGAATAAGCTTTTAAACAGAAAGAAGCTGAAATAAAAATTACTACTGAAATAATAAACGTGTTTTTCATATAAAAAAATAATAATTTAGGGTTTAAAATAGTGAAATTAAAATAATTGCTAAAACATTAGCAGTGGTGATTATTAGAAAGCCTATTAAAGTAAGTTTCCTGAGGTTTTTATGTGACAAAATAGTAGAGTAAGTTGCTTTTAAGATATTATTACTCATAGTAGCTTGAAGCGTTGCAATGGCAATTATCATCATTGTTACCTCGTATTTACCTTGAAATAAGTTCAACAAAAATGGGTCGATATCAGTAACCCCAACAATAAATGATAATACATTTAAACCTGAGTTCCCGAAGTTTTTAATTGTGAAATACGTTGCAAATGTAAAAAAAACATATAGCAAGGTAAATACAATAGATACTTTAAGTTCTAAAGGGTTTTTTGTTTTCGATATTTCATTATCAACTATATCATTTTGTTCATCTGATAATTTGTATTTCGATTTATAGATTACTATACTTGTAAGAAAAGATATAATAGTTAAAAACAAGAAATAAGGGGCTAATAATTTTGCTAATTCTTGATTAAATATAATCACTAAAACCATTATTCTAAAGTACATCATAGCAGTTGCAATAATTATTGCACCAGCATATTTTCTATAATTACATGGATCGGACTTGCTAAGTTTAGCCATAACAAAAGTAGTGGCCGTACTGCTATATAAACCGCCTAAAACACCTGAAATAAGAATACCAGAATCTCTGAACACAAACTTTTGAAGTATATAACTTAAATAAGAGATACTAGATATTGCCACAACCGCAAGCCATATCCTATAAGGAGTTATACTAACAAAATCAACCAAAGGCACATCCGGCAATACAGGGAGAACGACACCTGCAATAATTAAAAATTTTCCTAGTGAAATAAATTCGTCTTTTTCAAACCGGCTTGATAATTCTGACAAAGGCACTTTTATTTCTGTGAAAAACAAAACGGTAACTACAATTAAAATTACTAGCCATTTAGGTTCAACATAAATAATTGGCGTTAAGCTATATGTCAGAAGACCAATTAAAATACTTGTTAATCCAAACGACGAAAATTCCTTAATCTTGAAAATATAAAATATACCCAAATAAAAACTTAAAACAACAAAGCCTATTAAATAGGGAATCATGTTTGTTTTATCCAATGAATACAAGATAAAACCGAGCAAACCGATAAAGGTAAATGTACGATCAGTTCCAAATACTTTTCTGTCTTCTTTATATGAATGAAGTTTTCGTTGTGAAAGACCTATTATTAAAGAAAATAAAACAATTAATATAAGATTGATAAAATCAATTGGCAAATTAAAGACATCAATTTTCACTGGTAATTACTATTTAATAATTAATTTAGATTGAAATGTTTCGTTATTATCAGTAAAAACTTTTACTAGATAGTATCCTTTAACAAGATTAGTGATAGAAATTTGATTGTTCACCACTTCTTTTTTGTTCATCACTTCACGTCCAAGGGCATCAAAAATTTGAATTTGAGTTATCTTTTTATTTTTCAGCTCAATATAAATATTGTCATTAGCAGGATTAGGAAAAATCTGAATTTTTCCTAAAATATTTTCATTCAGTCCAATAGTTGGCGAATACTTCTCTTGAGCTGACTGCGCTGATTGCTGAATATCTATTAAACTTGTTCCAGTAATAATTGCAAATGCAACAGTTATACTGTCATTTGGGATAATTGCCAGCGGTCCAGTGCTTAGCATTTGCGAAACATCATTTCCGTCGGGATGACTTGAAGATATTCCGGCATTATTTCTTATTGTTCTTAGTGCTGTCCATTTTTCAGAACTTGAGAATCCATCCGAAATATTAACACTTCCAAAATCTCCATCATTATCAATTGCATAATTTTTAATATTTCCTTCGCTTAGCAATTTAATTGCACCATAATGTTCACCAGAAGTAAGACTGTATATATAACTCATTTTATTGCTTGCATCATAAGCCGCTGTATTTTTATCACTATCAGTAATATCCCAATCAGCATACAAACCAATATATAAGTTTGTAATTGGAGTTTGATGCCTGTTTTTAAACTTATATTCAGCAATAATATAATCTTGACATCCCACAGAATCCCAAGCAAGAATTTGGTAATTAACATCAACTCCTACTTGATTCACACCAGTTACAGAATCAGTCATCTTTCCCTTAATTAAATAATCGGAGCGAGTAGGATTTAATTCATTTCTTACTACAGAACTATAAGCAAAATCATCTTCCATATTACTAAATCCCGATAACCCATAAATAGCATCTGAAACCTGAGTACTTGCATTACCAACAACTAATCCAATACAGCCTGTTAATGAATAGCTTCCATTATATAAATAACCCAATCCAATTGTTTTACTGTCATCAACAAATCCAATACGACCAATACTAGTAATGGATGTAGAAATTGTTTTTGTAATTAAATTAACATAATCGGTGTTAACAACTACATTAAAATTATATGTTTTAATAAAAGCTGTATCTTGGTATGTAATGGTGAAAGGGATAACCTCGTTGTACGTTGTGAAATTATTTATTTTCACTTTAAATACATCATTTTGGTTGCTTTTCAATTGCATTGTACCAATAACTCCAAAATTTGTTGAGCCATCTATTATTGAAACTAAACTTGAAGCTGTAGAAAGTGTTGCTAAAATATTTCCGGTTGGAGCTAAATAATTTAGAAGAGAAGCAGTTATCAACAAGGTATCGCCACAAATAAAAATGCTATCATTTTTATCTTTAACCAGAACTGAACTTAAGTCAACAGAGGATTTATTGAAAACAGTGAGTGCCTTGTACAAATTAACTCTTCCAGTTCCAAGTTTTCCTAGATAGGGCAAATTAACAGCCATTGTATCTATAACATCAGCAGTAGCTTTAAGTTGCTCTCCCACTTGTACTCCTGTAAAATTAGGATAAAAAGCTTTTACAATTGCAGCTGCACCAGCTACATTAGGCGAAGCAAATGAAGTACCTCCCCACGCTGAAGCATAAGCCCCACCATCTTCGGTAGTATAAACGCCTTGTCCAGGTGCACAAATATCTACCTTTTCGTTGTATGTAGAAGCGGTGGTAGCATTACCATACCACTTTCCATCCGAGCTATTTGTAGCAGCAACGCTTAAAACATTGTCATAAGAAGCTGGATAGTATTTGGTTTCTAGTCCATTATTACCGCATGCAGCTATCACTAAGCAATTATTGTTTATAACAGCATAATTAATAACATCCTGGCCATACTGACCGCTACTTCCGCCGCCGCCCCAAGAGCAATTTATTATATTTGCACCATGATCAGCTAAGTATACAATGGATTGATAGGATTTACTTAGAGAACCGAATTCATTATCAATTTTACAAGGCAAAATTTTAGATTTAAAGCCAACTCCACATACACCTATACCGTTATCAGTAGAAGCATCGGCAATTCCGCTAACCCATATACCATGTCGCGAGTAATTTACTTGAGGATTATTGTCTCCCTCTCCTAAATCCCATCCTCTATAATTATCAATAAATCCATCATTATCATTATCTATTCCATCAATTGGATCGTCGTAATTATATTTAATATTTCCAACTAAATCAGGGTGATCAATATCGATTCCAGTATCAGATATTCCAATAATAACATTTGTATCGCCTTTACAAATATCCCATGCTTGATATACTAGCATCCTAGATAATGAATATTGCGAACCTTTCATTGGGTCGTTAGGGGAATAAAGTAATTCTGGCAAATAATAAGGCTCAGCATATTCTAAAACACCTGATGATAAAACCACATTGATAGCCTTCTCGAGCGATAGATTTGCATTAAAATTAAATTCATAAATAAGCGATAAATCAACTAATTTTTGCCCTATTCGATTGGTGCTAATCAAAGGTTTTTTGTGATTTGGATACATTTTAACAAGCTGAACAGCCTGAATCTCTTGAAGTTTTTTATTTAAAGCATCAATAGTAATTTTATTTTTTTCGCAACTAATGCTAAACTCAGGTTTTACTTTAATAATTATAGTATTTGGCAAATAATCAGCTGCTTTAAGTTCTTTTGGCAATTTATAAACTTGCGACTCAGTGCTCATTTTTTTTTGAGCCATCACGCTGGATAAGAATGAAATATAAAAAAATAAACAAAAGATAAAAGTTTTCATAATTGGTGCATTAACATACTCAAATACTTTACGAAAGTAATTAAAAAACAAGTTATTTCAAAATTTATCCTAAAATAATCACTATAAAGCCGAGTAGTTAGGAATTTCATCTAAAAACAAAATAGCATTTGTTTCAAAATTTATTTTAGCTATATGATGATTAAATCCATTACTAATCAACAGATAAGGAACTTTTAAAATATGGTTATAATTTGCTGCCTGAAGGAATGTTTCATTACTTAATTTCACATTAAACGATTTAAATTCCGACAACAAAATCGGTCTCAATTCTTTGTCATATACTAACAAATCGCTTCTTTTATTTAGCTTTCCATATTTTAATGGAAATTCTAAATTCATATAGCTAAAAGGAAAACCTTTTTTTTCTTTTAAAAAATGGATCATGTGTTGCCTAACCCATTCCTCGGGTTGAGCCACAACTTCCTTTTTTCTGACAGGATCTGCCAAAAAAAACGTGTTCCCTTTTTTAATAAGCGGAACATTAATATCTAAAAAATTTAATTGAGGATACATCTTAACAAATATCGAAAAATATATTTGATATAATATTATAAATAATTCGGAAAATTATTGATAATTTTACCCTTAGTTTTGCAAAACTAATTATATCATGAAAACCAAAGAAGAAATAGTCAATAATTGGCTACCCCGATACACTGGAACAAATATAGAACATTTTGGAGAATATATTATTCTTGTTAACTTCAGTGGTTACTTAGAGTTATTTGCCAAACTTTTCAACACCTCTATTGAAGGCAAAGACCGTCCAATGCCAAATGCAACTGCAAATGGCATTACAATTATTAATTTTGGAATGGGAAGTGCCACTGCGGCAACTGTAATGGACTTATTAAGTGCTGTTAAACCAAAAGCGTGTTTGTTTTTAGGAAAATGTGGCGGTTTAAAAAAGAAAAACAATATTGGCGATTTAATTTTGCCAATTGCTGCAATAAGAGGCGAAGGAACATCTAATGATTATTTCCCAAAAGAAGTCCCTGCTTTACCAGCTTTTAATCTACAAAGAGCTGTATCAAGTACTATAAGAGACAATGGCCTTGATTATTGGACAGGCACAATATACACTACCAACAGAAGAGTTTGGGAACATGACAATGATTTTAAAGAATACCTCAGGAAAACTCGTTGCATGGGAATTGACATGGAAACTGCCACAATATTTATTGTTGGATTTGCAAACAAAATACCAACAGGAGCTTTACTTTTAGTTTCGGACCAACCAATGATACCAGAAGGCGTAAAAACCGAAGCATTGGATAAAAATGTTTCTGAAAAATTCATGGAATCACATTTGAAAATCGGAGTCAATTCATTACTTGCTATTAAAAATGAAGGTAAAACAGTAAAACACTTGTATTTCGATTACTCTGACCATTAAAAATCAATATTAAAAAACGTATGAAAAGCTACGAACAAATAATGAGCGACTTGAAAAACAAGGTATATCACCCAATATACTTTCTAACAGGCAAGGAGTCTTTTTATATTGACAAAATATCTGATTATATTGAAAACACTGTTTTAGATGACTTAGAAAAGGAATTTAATCAATCCGTACTGTACGGAATCGACGTCGACATAGATACAATTATAAGCACAGCTAAAAGGTTTCCGATGATGGCGAGTCATCAAGTTGTGATAGTAAAAGAAGCTCAAAATATAAAAAACATAAAAAAACTTATCGACTATAAAAAAGACGATAAAAAATCAAATCCATTAGATTTAATTAATAGTTATTTTGAAAACCCACTTAAATCAACGATTTTAGTTTTCTGTTACAAATACGATACACTTGACAAGCGAAAAGCTTTTGTTAAAATGATTGACACTAAAAATGTTTTATTTGAATCGGAAGAAATCAAAGAATATAAAATTCCTGAATGGATTGAAAGTTATGTTAAAACAGAAAATCTTCAAATAAACCCTAAAACAGCAATAATATTAGGCGAATATTTAGGAAACGACCTAACAAAAATTGCAAACGAAATTAATAAACTAAAATTAAATATACCTGCTAATTCTGAAATCACAACAATTTTAATAGAAAAATACATTGGAATTAGCAAGGATTTTAATATTTTTGAATTACAAACCGCTATTGGAACAAAAAATGTATTTAAAGCTTATCAAATAATTAATCATTTTGCCGCAAACCCCAAAGAAAACCCATTTCCTCTCACCATTCAAATGCTTTACAAATATTTCACTCAAATCTTAATGATTTATTCAGTTGCTAACAAATCCCCCAACGAAAAAGCTGCTGCATTAGGAATTAAGCCATTTTTCTTGAAAGATTTTGAAATTGCTGCGAAACACTACTCGTTAAAGAAAATTAACAGAATATTCACTTATCTACGAGATTACGATATGAAATCGAAAGGAGTAGATAATATTTCTGTAAATGAAGGTGAACTCATTAAAGAATTGATTTTTAAAATAATGCATTAAATAATTATGAATTATTGGTTAATGAAAACCGAACCAAGCGCATTTTCTTGGGAACAATTAGTTAAAGATGGTACAACTACTTGGGATGGAGTAAGAAATTATCAAGCTCGAAACAACTTAAAACTAATGAAGACAGGCGATTTAGCCTTTATTTACCATAGTGTTAGCGACAAAGAGATTGTTGGCATAGCGAAAATAAGCAAAGAGTACTTTCAAGACCCTACAACTCCAGACTGCAATTGGGTTGCAGTTGACCTGATTCCAATTGAATCTTTAACAAAAAAAATTAAACTTTCTGAAATTAAATTAAACCCTGAATTACAAAACATTGCATTATTAAAACAATCCAGATTATCGGTTATACCTTTAACTAAAAAAGAATACGAGATTATACGCTCGTTGGGAAAGTATTAGTTTTTGTATAAAAAAAATTAAAACTTTAAACATTATTTCCTATTTTTGAAAAATTTTTATAATTATGACAATTAAAATAAAACACATCATATTTTTAGTTATTTTACTAATAACTATTAGCGCTCAAAAATCATTTAGCCAACAGGCGGTTCTAAGAGGCTTTGTTTACGACAAGGAAACTGGAGAACCTATAATATTCACGAATGTTTATTTTAAAGGAACAACCATTGGGGGCTCAACCGACCAAAATGGATTTTATAACATTTCAAAAATAAATCCAGGAACCTATACTTTGATGATTACATCACTAGGTTTTGACACATTACGAGAAGATATAACATTAAAAGCAAACGATATTATTACAAAAAAACTGAATCTTACTAGATCAGCCGTAAACCTTTCAACCATTAATATTTCAGCAAAGAATGAAGATGCTAGAAATGATGTGCAAATGTCGGTTACAAAAGCAACCCCTAGAGAAATTAGTCAAGTCCCTTCTGTTGGAGGTCAGCCCGATTTAGCACAATATTTATCGGTGATACCTGGCGTAATTTTCACAGGCGACCAAGGCGGTCAGCTTTATGTAAGAGGCGGCTCCCCTATTCAAAATAAAGTGTTAATTGATGGAATGGTAATTTACAATCCTTTTCACTCAATTGGTTTATTCTCGGTTTTTGATATGGATTTAATCAGAAACGTTGAAGTAAATACGGGCGGCTTCAATGCTCAATATGGCGGCAGAATATCTTCGGTAATGGATATTACAACTAGAGATGGAAATAAAAACAGGTTTGCTGGAAAAGTGGGCGTTAGTCCTTTTGGCGCAAAAATGCTTTTTGAAGGGCCTTTGGGTTCTAGAAAAGACAAAAAAGCAAGCTCATCATCATTCATTTTTTCAGCAAAAAACTCATATTTACAAGAAACATCAAAAACAATTTATTCATACGTTGATACAGCTGGGCTACCATTTAATTATTTAGATTTATATGGAAAACTCTCTTTTAATTCTGAAAATGGAAGTAAAATAAATTTCTTTGGATTTAATTTTGATGACAAAGTTCATTATGAAGGAATATCTGATTTCCACTGGCAAGCATCAGGTGGAGGCAGTAATTTTGTACTAATACCTAGCTCAACTGCTATGTTGATGGAAGGGAACTTTTCCTATTCAAAATATAAAATTGGTCTTGAAGAAGTGAATTCAGCTCCCAGAACAAGCGAGATAAATGGGTTTAGTTTAGGATTTAATTTTTCATACTTTTATGGAAAAAACACATTAAACTATGGATTTGATGTATTAGGCTTTAAAACCGTTTTCAACTTCTATAATTCTGTAGACCGAAAAATTGAGCAAAACGATAATACAACTGAAATTGCAGCTTTTTTAAAGTATCGAATTAGCAAAGAAAAATTTGTTCTTGAACCAGGTTTCCGCTTGCATTATTACGCTTCTCTTTCCAATGCATCGCCAGAACCACGTATCGGGATCAAATACAATTTGAGCGACCGCTTGCGCTTGAAAGCTTCGGGTGGAATGTATTCACAAAACTTAATCAGTGCTACTTCTGACAGAGATATTGTCAACTTATTTTACGGATTTTTATCAGGTCCCGACAACCTTCAAGAAGAATTTGATGGCAAACCTGTTACACATAAACTACAAAAAGCAACTCATGGAATATTTGGATTTGAATACGACTTATTCGCCTTTATCGAATTGAATGTAGAAGCTTATATTAAAAATTTCAATCAACTTACTAATATCAATAGAAACAAAATTTACGATGATAATGGTGATAATTATGAAAAACCCGATTACTTAAAAAAAGATTTTATCATCGAAAAAGGAGTTGCCAAAGGAATTGATGTTTCATTGAAATGGGAAACACGAAAGTTCTATTTCTGGACTGCTTATTCTCTGGGCTATGTAAATAGATATGATGGCATTATCACCTACAACCCTCATTATGACAGAAGACACAATGTTAATTTACTTGGCGTGTATCGTTTTGGCAAAAAATTAAAATGGGAATTTGACGCTCGTTGGAATTTAGGTTCTGGCTTCCCATTTACACAAACACAGGGTTTTTATAACAATGTTAATTTCAACAATGGCATCGGCACAGATGTTTCAACTGCAAATGGCGATTTAGGAATACAATACAGCGAATATAATAAAGCACGCCTTCCATACTATCACCGTTTAGATTTTAGTTTGAAGCGCGAATTCGAATTAAAGAAAAAAGCTAAATTAGAAGTAGTAGTATCTGCTACAAACGTATATGATAGAAACAATATTTTCTATATTTCAAGAACAAAGCAAGAACCCGTTTATCAACTTCCAATTTTGCCTAGTATTGGTATAAATTTGACTTTTTAAAAAAAAATCAATATAGAAAAAAGTTTGGATAATAATCCAAGCTTTTTTTATTTAATAGAATCTTAAACTTTTTTAGGTTTTATTATACTCATTGCAAATCAATGTTTTCAATAATTTTTCTAATTTTCAAACAATTTTTGAATAATAAAAAGTTGATATTATTTTATTTTAAAGTGGGTAGTTTGAAAATTAATCTGTAATTTCACGCTCCGAAAGAAAGTTCGAACTATTTTATAAATTATTATTACAATGTCTCCGACAAAATACATCTTTGTTACTGGCGGTGTTACTTCTTCTTTGGGGAAAGGTATCATTTCTGCTTCACTTGCAAAACTACTTCAAGCAAGGGGTTTTGCTGTAACAATTCAAAAACTAGACCCATACATTAATATCGATCCAGGCACTTTAAACCCTTATGAACATGGCGAATGCTTTGTAACTGAAGATGGCGCTGAAACCGATTTAGATTTAGGTCATTACGAACGCTTTTTAAACGTTCCAACCTCACAGGCAAACAATGTTACAACTGGAAGAATATATCAAACTGTTATTGAAAAAGAACGCAGAGGTGACTATTTAGGAAGTACGGTTCAGGTTATTCCACATATTACGGATGAAATTAAACGCAGAATAAAATTATTAGGCGAAACAAAAAAATACGATTTTGTAATTACAGAGATTGGCGGAACGGTTGGCGACATCGAATCATTACCTTATGTTGAGGCTGTTCGTCAAATTAGATGGGAACAAGGCAATAATTGCTTAGTTGTCCACCTTACGCTAATCCCTTATTTATCCGCTGCAGGTGAATTAAAAACAAAACCAACACAACACTCAGTAAAAACTCTATTAGAATATGGCGTTCAACCCGACATTTTGGTTTGTAGAACAGAACACGCATTAAGTCAATCTATTCGTCATAAAGTAGCTTTGTTTTGCAATGTTGAGCCTAATGCAGTAATTGAATCTATTGATGCTAGCTCAATATACGAAGTCCCAATGCTAATGAGGGAAGAAAAACTAGACGAAATTGTTCTTCAAAAATTAAAAATCAATGTCTATCCAAAACCAAATTTAAAAACTTGGGAAGATTTTCTTTCAAAACTGAAAAAACCAGAAAAAGAAGTTGAAATAGGTTTGGTAGGAAAATATGTTGAGCTTAAAGACGCTTATAAATCAATCATTGAATCATTTATTCATGCAGGAACGTCAATAAAATGCAAGGTTAAACTCAAACTTATTCATTCAGAAACACTTACAGAAGAAGATTTAACCGAAAAATTAGCAGGACTAAAAGGGATATTAGTAGCTCCTGGTTTCGGAGAAAGAGGAATTGAAGGGAAAATTTTAGCAGTTAAACACGCTCGCGAAAACAATATTCCATTTTTAGGTATTTGCTTGGGTATGCAATGTGCAGTTATAGAATTTGGTAGAAATATTATAGGTTATAATGATGCTCATTCTACTGAAATAAACCCTAAAACAAAATACCCTGTTATTGATTTAATGGAAAGTCAGAAATCTATTTCAGGAAAAGGTGGCACTATGCGATTAGGAGCTTATCCTTGTAGCGTAAAAGAAAAAACCAAAGCGTTTAAAATATATGGCAAAGAGCTAATTTCTGAAAGACATCGCCATAGATTTGAGTTTAACAACAAATACATTAAAAACTACGAAAAAGCGGGAATGGTTATGTCGGGTATCAATCCAGAAAATAATTTGGTTGAGATAATCGAACTTCCTAAACATCCTTTTTTTATTGGTGTTCAGTTTCATCCTGAATATAAAAGTACAGTAGCAAACCCTCATCCGCTTTTTGTTAATTTAATAAAAGCAGCAATAGAAATCAGTAAATAATAAAAAACTAAAATTAAGGAGAATATAAATGGACAAAAAGTCTATAATAGGAATAGTACTAATAGCAGCAATAGTAATACTTTGGGGAGTATGGTCTACACCTTCCAAAGAACAAATGGCAGCACAAAATAGAAGACTCGATTCTATTGCTCAAATTGAAAAACAAAAGGTAGAACAAAAAGCAGCTGTTCAAAAGAAAGAAATTGCAGCTGCAACAAATGATACCATTGCACAAGACTCTACATTTAAAAATAATGATTCAACTTCAAACGCTTCATTGAAAAGTGAATTTGGAGTTTTTGCTTGTGCAAAACAAGCTGAAAATAAATTTATTATTGTTGAATCTGATTTTTTAAAAGTTAAATTTTCTAATAAAGGCGGAAAAATAGCTTCAGTAGAGCTAAAAAACTACAAAGACTATCTTGGCAAACCTCTAGTTTTATTTGATGGCGACACAAATAGATTTGGATTAATTTTCACTTCTGACAGCAAACTTATAAGTACAAATGATTTATATTTTAATGCAGTAAGTTTCGATGGAAAACCTATCACAACTGATGCTCTTAAAATTGAAAAAGATTCTTCAACTATTTCTTTCAGATTGTATCCAGAAAATGGACAGGCAACTGGAAAATATATTGAATATACCTATACTATAAAGAACAACTCTTTTATGGTTGGTTACGATGTAAAGATTATTAATCTTGGCAACGAGGTTGTTACAAACTCAAATTCAATAGATTTTGAATGGGAATTAACGCTACATCAGAAAGAAAAGTACTTGAAAAATGAAAGAATCGTATCAACTGTGTATTTCAAACATAGTGTTGATAAAGAAGTTGACTACCTTTCTGAAACTAAAGCTGATGAAAAAAATATTCCCACTCAATTAGATTGGATTAGTTTCAAACAACAATTTTTCACAACAATTTTTGTTTCTAATGAAAAATTCACCAATGCATCATTAAAGGTAACTCCTGACACAAATACAGGGGTTGTGAAATTGATGCAAGCCGAGTTAGGTTTGCCGTATTCAAAAGGACAGGTTGAACCAATATCATCGCAATTTTATTTCGGACCAAGTAAATACAAAACATTAAAGCAATTTGACCAAGATTTTGAAAAACAAATCCCTCTTGGTTGGGGTATATTATCTTGGTTTAACAAGATATTAGTTATCCCTGTATTTAACTTCTTAGAAGGTTTTAACATGAATTATGGGATTATAATATTGCTTCTTACCATCTTTATAAAGGTACTTTTATTTCCAATCGCTTATAAAACGTATGTTTCATCTGCTAAAATGAAAGTATTAAAACCAGAGATTGACGAAATCAATGCCAAATTTCCAAAGTCGGAAGATGCTATGAAGAAACAACAAACAACAATGGCATTGTATAAAAAAGCAGGAGTTAATCCTATGGCTGGTTGTATACCGATGTTATTGCAGATTCCCATATTATTTGCATTGTTCCGTTTCTTCCCTGCGTCATTCGAGCTGCGTCAACAAGGGTTTTTATGGGCAGATGACCTTTCTAGTTATGATTCTATTTATAGCTGGACAACTCAAATTCCTATTCTTTCATCAGTATATGGAAATCATATAAGCTTGTTTACTATATTAATGACAATTTCATCGTTGATTTATACTCGCATGAATATGGATACAATGGGTTCGAGCAATCAAATGCCTGGCATGAAAACTATGATGTATATTATGCCATTAATGTTTTTAGGGATATTTAACAGTAACTCTTCTGGATTGAGTTATTATTATTTCTTAGCAAATATGATAACATTTGGTCAGCAAATAGTTATCAAGAAATACTTTGTTGATGAGAAAAAACTTCACCTTCAGATTCAAGAAAACAAAAAGAAGAACTTTAGTAAAAAGTCAAAATTTCAAGCTAAATTGGAAGAAATGGCAAAAAAAAGAGGATATAATCCAAATAAATAAAATGAAAGAGGCTCTAAAAAAGCCTCTTTTTTTAATTAAAAAACTAATAAAATTTTATATTTGCGTATGTTTGCAATATAAATTACACAGCGATGAGAAAATATTTAAATCAACCTATTGCAATAATTCTAGGAATTACTGCTTTAATTTTCTTTCCGATTTTAAATAATCAGTTTACATTCTATAGCGACGATGTTTATGTATTGAACAATGTAATTATTCAAAATTTATCGTGGCATAATATTAAATTCATTTTTTCTAGTTTCTTCGACGGACATTATCATCCTCTAACTCTTCTATCGTTAGGTTTTACATATAGCTTTTCTGAAGTTAATCCAGCATTATATCAATTTACAAATCTATTATTCCACCTACTAAATACGTTTTTAGTTTTTATTTTAGCCGAAAAACTATTTAAAAACAGACAATTATCAATTATTGTAGCACTTTTATTTGGCATTCACCCTATTCATGTTGAATCGGTAGCTCGTATTACCGAAAGAAAGGACATGCAATATGCCTTTTTCTTTTTGTTATCGCTTATTACCTACATTAAATATTTAGATTTAAAAAGAATCAATTATTTAATATTTACTTTTTTACTTTTTATTTTATCGGTTTTATCTAAAGGGCAAGCAATAACGCTTTCATTTGTTTTAATTTTAATTGACTATTATTACAAAAGAGATTTTAAAAATTATAGGGTTTGGCTTGAAAAAATTCCGTTTCTTTCGTTAAGCATAATTGGTGCGTATTTAAATTTTTTGGCTCAAAAATATACCGGATATTTTTCCGAAGCAAAATACTCAAGTATTTTCGAACCATTTCTAAATGCATCGTATGTATTTGATAATTATATTTTTAAACTTTTCGCACCTTTCAATTTATCTGCACAATACGATTCACCATATATAATAGGACAAAGCATTCCTGCATCCCTTTATATTTATTTAATCATTGCACTCTCTATTGGTGTTTTAGCTCTTTGGAAATTCAAAAAACACCCTCTCCTAATATTTGGGTTGTTTTTCTATTTAATAAACATTGGAATGATGCTAAGATGGTTTGACATAGCAGAGAATGTAATGCCAGATAGATACAACTATGTAGCATCAATAGGCTTTTTCATTATTATTGGCGTATTTTACAACGACTTCTACAAAAAAATAAAACAACTAAAAATAATTTCGTTTGCATATATAGGCATTTTATGCATTTTAACATTTCTAAGAGCCGATGTTTGGAAAAACGGACTATCGGTATGGGAAGATGCTTATAATAAAAACGAAAGCTCTGCCACATCTGCTTTTAACTACGGGATCCATCTTTTGATGAATAAAGACATTAAAAACGCGATGATTGCATTTAACAAAGCAAGCGAAAACGACCATAATTTTATTTTGCCATACATGTCTCGTTCCAATGTATATCAAAGCTCAAACGATAGTGTAAATATAATTAAAGAAAAAATCAAGATTATTCACTTAAATGTAAAAGTATCGGATGCATTAGCAAATAGAGCTGCAATAAAAGCTGGAATAGGCGATTTTAAAGGAGCATATTCAGATATTAGCGAAGCAATAAAGATAAATCCTAATAGTGCAAATATCCTTTTTAATAAAGGAAATATATTAAGTATGTTTGGCAAAAACAGCGAAGCTATTGCTTTTTACAAACAAGCAATTGAACTAAAGCCTTATAATATTGACGAAGTATATTTTTTCAAGTCGAAAGCTGAACTACTAACAGGCAATGTTGAAGAGGCAATTGACGATATCAAACAAACAAAATTATTCAATCCTAAGAACAAAAAAATATATCAGCAGTATGAAAGCATACAGTTTTTTCAAAATAATTATTCAAACCCTAATGAAATTAAAGATACCAATTTGCTAATTAAAAAAGGTGTTGATTTCTATAAAAATGGAATGTACAGCTTATCAATAAATTATTTTGAACAATTATTGCGAATTGACCCAACAAATCAAACTGCTTTAAAATTTAAAATATACTGTTTGTATAACTTTGGTCAGTTTGACGAAGCAAAACAGCTATTAGAGAATGCATTCAAATCGAGCAAATTAGTAGATAAAAGAATAGAAGACAGAATAAAATTAGTACTGATGTATAAAGAATACATCTTAAATAATAAATAAAATAATACAAAATGAATTTCCAAGTAGGACAAAAGGTAAGCTTTCTTAACGAGGCAAGAAGCGGAAAAATTACAAAAATAATAAATAGCCAAATAGTGCATGTTGCAATAGAAGACGGTTTTGACATTCCAGTAATGGTAAGCGAACTAGTTAGCATCGACCCACTTTTTACAATAGAAAAAGACGAAGATAAAGTATATATTTATCAAAATGCACAGCCTGTTAAAGTTGTAAAAACTGTTGTTGAAGAAATTGAGGAAGATGAAGAAGTTCCTAGAAAAAGCTATATCAATTTGGATGCTCGAAAAGAAATTGAATTGGGCTATCACCTAGCTTTTGTTGCAGAAGAAAACGATATAAATTCCGAATATTTTTATGTAATGTTTATCAACAATACCGATAACGACGTTATTTTCAAATATGGATTAAAAAAGGAAGGCAATTTTGTAGATATTGATTATGACAGAGCAGAATCGAATACAAGCACTATTTTAGAGGTTATATCTCGTTCGCAATTTGAAGAATGGTCGGATATAAGCATTCAGCTTTTTGCTTTTAACGAAGGCAAAGCTAACAAACAACTTCCTTTTGTTGCCGAAGCCTATTTTCACCCTTTAAAAGTTTTCAAAGGACAGAATTTTAAATATTACGAAATAATTGAAGAAACGGCTTATATCATAACATTGAAAAGTGGTAGTTCGAAAAACAATGACGATTTTAAGGAATTAAAAGAGAAAATAGAAACAAAAGGGCCGAAAATAGTTGGGCATATTAATGATTTAGTTAATAAAGACAAATTCCCCGAAAAACATCTTGTTTCTAAAGAAATAGCTGAAGTAGACTTGCATATTGACGAATTGGTTGAGGATATGGAAGGAATGACAAATGTTCAAATGCTATCCCTGCAATTGAATTATTTCAGAAAAACTTTAGATTCGGCAATTACCAATCATCTTAAAAGAATTATTTTCATTCATGGCGTTGGAAATGGTAAATTAAAAAACAGTATCGCTGAAATATTAACTACAGATTATCCCTTCTTAGAAGTATTTGATGCTTCGATGGCAAAATATGGTGTAGGCGCAACGGAGATTAGGATTGGAAATAGAGTTGAAGGTTAAAAGTTAATAAAGTTAGAAAGTTCTTTATAAACTATAAATACTTTAGTCACTCTAGACACTCTATGTACTTTAGGTAACTTGTTCACTCATTAACCACCACCACTCTTTCGCTTTTCAAAACCTCGTTACCATTCATTATTTTGCATACATAAAAGCCACTTGCCAAATCCATTGTTTTTAGGGTTGTTGTTTGATCGGGTTGGCTAATGTTTATGGCTTGTTTGTATATTAGCTTGCCAATAGCATCATAGAGAAGCACGCTTACGTTGCCCTCAAAGTGCTTGGAGTGTATTTGCAACGTATTATCGCTAATAATATTGGGGTAAATATTAAATTCGGGGGTATACACATTACAATCTTTAATAGAAATAGCAATAGTATCATAGCTTACATCGTATTTAAAATCGGTAAGTTGTAAAACAAAAGCGGTATCTTTGGTAATATTTACGGTGCATTTATTTGTTAGCCCAATGGTATCGCCTTTTAATGAGTACCAAACATAATTATACTCGGGGATTAATTCGGTATTTAGCTCATAGTTTTTCTCCTTATTGCACAATACCACATCATCTCCTGCATTGGCAGTATATACGGGTGCATCGCATGGGTATACCACTACATCATCTATATAATAATATGCACTTTTATAAAGAATGCTAGAGTTAGCTGTTTGTATTTGTATTTCACTATCTTTTTTAAAATTACCCAGTGTTAAAAACTGTTCGCCACCTTGTGCCATAAAGCTGCCCGATATTTCCATCCAGTTTTGATAATCGTTTAAAAACTGATTTTGAGGCGACGATACTTGGGCTTGGGCATCAATAAATGGGTAATCTAAAAAATATCCATTACTCAAAACCGAGTCTGTTGTAAAGTAAGTACTCATATTATTTATTGAAAACTTGCTAATAGAATCTGCCAAAGAAACAAAAAAACGAACACAATAAATCTTCCGCCCTTCTAAGGGCGAAGCTAATTTTGTTTCTATATATTCACGCTTATCATACCAATATGAATAGGGTTTATAGTAGCCTACTATACCAGCATAGCCTTTGCCAGTGCGTGCATATTGATTGCCCCATATATTTTTCGGCACTCCCATTCCTCCATTCGCTGCCCATGGATAACATTTATGAAACCAATCACTGGTACTTTCTTTAAGCGGTTGAAACCAATACTTGCAAGAGTCAATATTGCCTTGAAAAGCGGGGAAAGAATAGTATTCCTCAAAACTGCCATTTAAAACAAGGTTCTGTGCCGCAGATTGCGACACAGAACTTATTGAAAAGAGTAATATGTAAACTATTCGTTTAAGCATATTTTATTTTGATATTACCAAACGTTGTTGTTCTATATTTTCGTTGTTGATATATACAACTATATAATACATGCCATTTGACAAACCCGATACATCTAGTTTAGCAGCTCCATTACTCAGTGTAATGTTTCTTTTTACTACTTCTACACCTAGCATATTCACAATGCGAACAAGCACCGGCTTTTCGCTATGCGTTAGCTCTATTGTTACTTCGCTTGAAGCAGGATTTGGATTAGATAGTGAATAGTGATTAGTGAATCGTGAATAGACACTTCGTTCCCTTGCGACTTGGTTTTCCGACTGGTAAACAGTGTTTCCAAATATTAGATTCCTAGTTATTCCCATGCTAATTTTATTTTAACAAATGTAATAAATTTATCGGTCTACTTGTCAACTCTGTCTTCGACTTGTTTCGGCTCATTTCGACTTCGCTCAATGACCGCCGAGAAGTGCTGCCGTCAGGTCATCAGTATGGTGTTACCCTGAGCGAAGTCGAAGGGCACCCTTTACCCTGAACCTTTTACCGTGCACCTTTTCTCGTTAGGTCATCCGTATGGCACCCTTTACCCTGAACCGTTCACCGTGTACCCTTAATAATTAACCACCACCACTCTTTCGCTTTTCAAAACCTCGTTACCATTCATTATTTTGCATACATAAAAGCCACTTGCCAAATCCATTGTTTTTAGGGTTGTTGTTTGATCGGGTTGGCTAATGTTTATGGCTTGTTTGTATATTAGCTTGCCAATAGCATCATAGAGAAGCACGCTTACGTTGCCCTCAAAGTGCTTGGAGTGTATTTGCAACGTATTATCGCTAATAATATTGGGGTAAATATTAAATTCGGGGGTATACACATTACAATCTTTAATAGAAATAGCAATAGTATCATAGCTTACATCGTATTTAAAATCGGTAAGTTGTAAAACAAAAGCGGTATCTTTGGTAATATTTACGGTGCATTTATTTGTTAGCCCAATGGTATCGCCTTTTAATGAGTACCAAACATAATTATACTCGGGGATTAATTCGGTATTTAGCTCATAGTTTTTCTCCTTATTGCACAATACCACATCATCTCCTGCATTGGCAGTATATACGGGTGCATCGCATGGGTATACCACTACATCATCTATATAATAATATGCACTTTTATAAAGAATGCTAGAGTTAGCTGTTTGTATTTGTATTTCACTATCTTTTTTAAAATTACCCAGTGTTAAAAACTGTTCGCCACCTTGTGCCATAAAGCTGCCCGATATTTCCATCCAGTTTTGATAATCGTTTAAAAACTGATTAGGTGGCGATGACACCTGCGCTGGTTTTTCAATAATAGGGTAAGTATAGCTATCAGCAGCAGAAAGAACCGAATCGACGGAAAAGTAAGCACTCATATTATTTATGGCATATCGACTACTTGTATCTGATAAAGAAACAAAAAAACGAACACAATAAATTTTTCTGCTTTCTAAGGGCAAAGTTAATTTTGTTTCTATATATTCTCTTTTATCAAAAGCTCCTGGGGTAGGTATATAGTATCCACCAATCCCAGCATAGCCTTTGCCAGTGCGTGCATATTGATAGCCGAAGATGTTTTTCGGAACTCCCAATCCTCCATTCGCTGACCAAGCAGCACATTCGTTAAACCAATCGCTTGTACTTGTTCTCAGTGGTTGAAACCAATTTTTACAAGTATCAATGTTGCCTTGCCACATTACAGGACAGAAATAATACTCTTCAAAACTGCCATTTAAAACAAGATTCTGTGCCGCAGTTTGCGACACAGAACTTATTGAAAAGAGTAATATGTAAACTATTCGTTTTGGCATATTTTATTTTGATATTACCAAACGTTGTTGTTCCACAATTTCGTTGTTGATATAAACAACTATATAATACATGCCATTTGATAGCGCAGATACATCTAGTTTAGCAGCACCATTACTCAGCGTAATGTTTCTTTTTACCATTTCTACTCCTAGCATATTCACTATACGAACAAGCACTGGCTTTTCGCTATGCGATATTTCAATGCTTACTTCGTTTGAAGCTGGGTTTGGATATATTTTGCATGTAAGTGTACTGTCGCTATCTATTTGAGAAATTTGACCAATAGAGCCAAAAGTTAAACTGCTAGCTTCGGGGTCAATCCCCATTATTGCACGAGCAGTATATACGGCATTGCCTCCAATAAATGGCGTTAGCAAAGCAATATCTGTTAATGCTGCTTTTTCGGTTTCGCTCAAAATGGCTTTTTTGCATACTTTATTCAAATACACCTCGTTCACATACTTTTTATTGGTTTCGGTTAATTGCTGTGCAATAACCGTAGCATTTTTAAGTATTGCCGTTTCAATATTCGAGTTTTCAATCAGCTGATTAATGCTTTCGAAAGTGCCTATATTGGTGTTTTTAATATAATCGGCAAAGTTTGTCAAAAGAGCAGCATTGCTGTTTCCAGTTTGTGTAAGAACAGGGTTGCGAACTATTTCGCTATAAGCATACGTTTTATCGTATTCTTTAAGTTCGGGTTCTAGTGCAGTATAACTCATTTGGTCGCTTGCTATGGGCTCTAACTGCTGTTGTTTTGCAGCAATTGAGAACGTACCGCCACCGCCACCACCAGTTCCTGTAGTGCATGTCATAGTATTGCTAGTAAAACCAGTAATACATGTTTGTGGAATTATTAATGTATTTAGAGGATGTCCAGGTACAATTCCTGTCCAGTATATATTCGATGCATTTGCTAATCCAGGGCGTGTGTACCAAATAACACCCGCCTGAGCAACGCCTCCACCTATTCTGCGAGTAACATCCATAGAATTCCAATTATTATCGGTAGCTAACAATGATGAGCCTTGTAGAGTAATAGTAGTAACGCCTGGTTCGAAGTAAATACCATAATAACTGCTAAACATACTATTGCTAGTAAAGCTGCTAGTAGATAAGTCGCCAGCTCCACGTATAGCAATATCCAAATTGCGTAAGTTGTCGTTATTATAAATGCTAGACCCAAGGCAGTTTTCAACGCTTATGCCTCGTAATTTGGCATTAGCAGTACAGTAAGCAGTATTAGAAACTTCGTTGCATTTAACTTCAATATTGTTGCAATTCTGAGTCTGAATACCTGTTCTTATAGAAGCGGTGGTAGAAGCAAACGTAATATTATTATCAACAACGCCAATTTTAACCGTAGGTGAATTGCTAACTGCATTGCAATTTAGCAGCCAAATACCTCTTGCAGTAGGAGTTGTAATAGTATTATTAGTAATTGTTAATTTCACGTATGCAGGGTTAATATTTTTTACAAATATAGCATTTGCTGAACCATTTGCAATAGTATTTTTAACAATTGTACAACCACTTGTAGGAGGGTCGATAATAAGTATTGGTTCTAACGAGCTACTAAAAGCATTATTGTCTATATAAGTATTTGCCTTATACGTATAAATAGATTTGGTGCAATTTGTAAATTGCGAAGGATACGTAGTGCTATTTATAGTTAATACTGAAGGATAACTGGCATTGTTAGACCTTGCTCTTGTTAAATGGATAGCAGTTTTATTGAACAAGGAATTGTAGTCGCCGTATGTAACAGGATTTCCTATTCCCGTCGTAACCATATTCGTAAACTTGCAATTTTTCACAGTAACATGAGCATCTGTTCCTCTAATACCACAAAATAAATTATTGAAGGTATTTGTTGAAGTAGCTGCATCAGCACCAATAGTTAAGCCATACATATCTCTGGCATCAATCCCAATATAGCATAATTCGCCTGCTCTTGGAGCAATTAAGCCAGTTTGTGTTGAAAATACGGTATTTATAACAGTACCTGTAAAAGCAGTTGGATTTATAGGTGTATAAGCCCAATTCTTCACAATCATACCAATATAATTATCGTAAAAGTAGCTATTGAGAATTTCATAGTAACCTCTATTGTCCGAAACTACGGCATTTTTAGCGTGTTTAATATATGAGCCTCTAATAGTAACTTTTGAGGTAGTTCCAGTTACATATATACCATCCCACATATACGAGCATTTAGCTAATCCCACTAATTCTTGTAATGTTGAATTAACAATAGTAAGCGTATAACCTGGTTTTACAATTATTCTAGAATTAGCCGATAATGATACAGTAATGCCCGAGAAAGTTACATTGGCGTTAATTGTTAAATCACCTTGTACCGAGAAATTGCTAGTATAAGTTAATGGCGCACTAAAGGTAGCATTAGTATATACTGTTCCAGTGTTTGCACAGCACTTGAAAACATCATAAGTTCCAGTACTTTTACATGCTTGAGGGAAATTAGATGTTCCTGTAACAGTAATGGTATACGGTGTAGATTGAAACATACTAGCGGTGTTCCAAGTAATATTAGTGCTATTTCCAATTGCAGATGACAGGGTGCCAGAGCCAGGAGGAATCGCCCAAGAGTAAGTTGTATTTGGCTGAAGATTGGATACGGTATAGCTTATTGTATTTGCGGCACAAGTGTTATTATAACCAGTAACAATAGCAGGAGCCGGAGGCGAATCTACTGTAATTGTAGTAGGATATGGCCATGTTATTGCATGTCCTGCAATATCCGTTATAGTACAAGTAACGTTGAAAGTACCTGGATTGGCGAATACATGAGTAACAGGTGTTAGCCAAGGCGCTGCTGTTTTTGTATATACAGGAGTTCCATCGCCAAAATTCCATGTTTCAGCAGCAAAGCCAGTTTTGCATGTTCCCGAAGACGTGAATGTAACAGTTTCTCCGGGACAAATTGTCCATGGACTTGCTCCAATAGTTGTAACAGTTGATGGCGTTACAGGTACAACAACATCTTTGCTATCAGAACATTGATAAGAATCGGTAGCAGTAACGGAATAGGTGGTAGTTTGAGTAGGTGTTACATAAATATCATTATCCAAATAGTCTGTTGATACAATATTTGGATTTGTTCCCCAAGTGTATTTTTCAAAATCAGCACAGCCCCAATTACTATTAACTGATAATCTTACTTGATCGCCTACACAAATATAAGAAGGGTTATAAGTAGGTTGTGCTATAGTAATTTTGTCGACGGGTACAAGTTTAACGTTTTTAAGTAAAATAGCAGACCATCCCACTACTCCGCCATTTTCAATTATATAAATACATATTTTAGGAGAGTTATAGGTACTTGTAAAAGTTATTGTTCTTGATTCTATCTGATATGCACTTACTCCAACTCCAGCTGAATTGGGTACGCCACGAGTGAAATCATAATTCTCAATCACTTGACTTTCTGAACCAAAATAGGTAACTGGGTTTTCTCCATAGTTTAATGCAATGCCTTTCCAATTAGAGTTATTATTAAGAACAACAAGTATTTTAGTATTTTGTCCATAATATGGGTTTGATTCGCCCACAAAATCGTAGCTTAATGTATATTGACAATCATGTTTAGTTCCTCCATAGTTTAATTTTTGATATATCCCTTCTCCTTGATTCTTATTATTTACCCCTGCTCCTTGGTCATCATCGTGAAACATATATGCTCCTCTTCCATCAGTATTATCGCCCATGTGCCCAACAGTTTGCCAGCCAGGGCTTGCAGGCCAAGCTCTCACATGTGGACTTCCCCATGCACATTCCCATCCATAAATTCTATCTTGAAAAAAAGGAGACCAAACATAAGGTATATTTGGGTCTGGTGCTGCAGCAGAAATAGATAATCCTAAACTAAAATCACCATTCCAGATTAGATCACAACTTTTGTCTCCAGCGTAAACCACATTTGTTGATAATACCGAAAGAATAAAACTATTAGAACTAGAATTTGTTTTCTTTTTACAGCTAATATAAATAACATCATTCACAGTTAACGATTCTAATTTTATAACAGTTGAGTCTTTACAAGTATCTGTTTTTATCAAATTGTTCGTGTTGTTTTTATAAAATTTTACAATGTCAACATTAACGTTATTCGATGGAAATAAAAATGAGAATATTAGATGTTCATTTGTGGCAGTTGTTTTAAACCAAATTTCACTTCCTTGATTGAAATTGTATGTTTGGTAATTCCAAGCATCTGCAGTTGGAACTATCACTATTGGATTTGATGGACTTTGCCCATAGGCAAATTGTGTTACAATTACTACACAAAGTAATAATGTTGTTTTGAGCCATTTTTGTGGCAAGGAAAATTCCCTTTTCATTGTTGTAATTTGTTTTTTCATTGGCGGTAGTTTTATTTTGTTTGTTAAAAGTTATTCTGCAAAGTTCCTATTGCAGAGTTAAGAAAATTAAGTGTGGAACTATTGGCTAATTCTTTTTAGAATTTTATTTACTGGGTATCCCCTTAGCTCATCTTAAAAAATGCCTATCTTTAGGGGATG
>JBAXGW010000047.1:0-36941 GCA_037139195.1 Bacteroidota bacterium | reverse complement strand
GCTTCGACTACGCTCTGCGTGACGAAGTATAAGAAAAAAAAAAGAAACAAAAATAATATAGTCCCCCTGAGCGAAGTCGAAGGGAAATAATAAAAAGAAAAAAACAATAGCGCTTCGACTACGCTCTGCGTGACGAAGTATAAGAAAAAAAAAAGAAACAAAAATATATAGTCACCCTGAGCGGAGTCGAAGGGAAATAAAAGATAAAAAAAGAACAAACAATAATACAATATGGAAAAAACTATTTTAATTGCAGATGATTCAGAAAGCATCCGTGAAGTTGTAAGTTTCACACTTGAAAAAGCTGGTTATAAGGTTTTAGCAGGTGTTGACGGACAAGATGCTTTGAAATTCCTTGACGGAGCTGACATTAACCTTGTAATTACGGATTTACACATGCCAAATATTGACGGAATAGGCCTAATCAAAGCAGTTAGAGCGAATTCTACCTATCAATATGTTCCAATTCTATTACTTACTACGGAATCGCAACAAGAGAAAAAGATAGAAGCTAAAGAAGCAGGTGCTACAGGATGGATTGTAAAACCTTTTGTTGCAGACAAATTATTAGAAGTAGTAAAGAAAGTAATTAGATAAAAAATGGATCAATTCCAACAAAAATTCATCGAGGAAGCTAACGATTTGATAGTTTCCTTAGAGCAAGCTTTGCTTATTCTTGAAGACGACCCCAATGATATGGAATCGGTTGATTCTGTATTTCGCACTATGCACACATTGAAGGGAAACAGCGCCATGTTTGGCTTTGAGAAGATTGGCGAGTTTACTCACCACCTCGAAAACATCTACGATTTAGTTCGTCAAGGCAAAAAACACCTTACAAAAGAAATTTTTGATATTACCTTGGCTTCGGTTGATTTACTTCGAAGTTTGTTAGACGATTTCAATCTTACAGATGCAAATTTAAAAACAGTTTACCTAAAACTCATGACCTCGGTTGTGGCTTTGGTTACAGAAGAACAAACCCTTGTTCAAAGTTCTGAAATTACTGAAGCAAAAAATAAAATAAACAAATCTACTTTTTATCTTTCATTTCGCCCACAAGAAGACATCCTAAGAAATGGAACAAATCCTTTATATTTAGTTGATGAAATTAATGGATTAGGAAAAACAAAGGTTTTTGCTGTAACCAGTCAAATTCCAACAATTGAAACTATTAATCCTGCTAAATGCTATGTTTATTGGCATGTATTAATTTCTGGTATTATAACCGAAAATGATTTACGTGACGTATTTATTTTTGTTGAGGATGAATGCGAAGTTGAAATTGAACTTTTAGCAAATACCGATTTACTAGAAAACGAAGCTTTTGTTGAAGAAATATCTGCTTTTATTGATGCTAATCCTGTATTATCGATTACTTTATTAAAAGATATTGCAGTAAAACATCATACTGTTGACGAAGAAACAATTACTGAAACTGCAATTGCTGCTAGTCCTTTAAACCAAAATGCAATAAAGCAAACCAGCAATGGAAATGGAAAAGAAAGCATGTCGAGCATTCGAGTACCTTCTGAAAAAATTGATGAGCTAATGAATTTGGTTAGCGAATTGGTTACTGTACAGGCCCGTCTTAGTTTATATGCCGAAACACAAATACTTCCAGAATTAACTAGCATTTCGGAAACGGTACAAAAACTTTCGCGCCAGCTACGCGACAATGCATTTAGCATATCACTAGTTCCTATTCAAAGTATGCTTACCCGTTTCCAACGTTTGGTTAGAGATTTATCTACCGAGCTAGGAAAAAGCATTCAATTTGAAGCTGAAGGTGCCGAAACTGAATTAGACAAAACAATTGTTGAAAGTCTTTACGACCCAATGCTTCATATTCTTAGAAATTCTATCGACCACGGTATAGAAGATTTAGAAGAACGTAGAGCTAAAGGAAAACCCGATAAAGGCAAAATATTACTAAAAGCTTTTTATTCTGGTACAAACGTTCATATTCAAATTATTGATGATGGAGCAGGGATAAATGCCGAAAAAGTACGCCAAAAAGCAATTAGCAAAGGATTAATTAGCGCCGATTTGAATTTAACCAAGAAAGAAATGTTGGAATTGGTTTTCCAACCTGGCTTTTCGATGGCAGAGAAAATAACCGATGTTTCGGGACGTGGCGTTGGAATGGATGTAGTGAAACGTAAAATAACAGAAATTCGTGGCGAAGTAGAATTAGATTCAATACAAGACGAAGGAACAACTTTAACTATCAAACTTCCTCTAACCCTTTCTATTATTGATGGGCTATTAGTTGAAATTGACAAAACAAGCTATGTTATTCCATTATCTGTAATTAAAAAAATATATCCAATTCCTCATACCGACTTTGCTAACAATTATAATTCGGTAATTACATTGGATGGAGAACCTATCCCCTTCCATTATTTGAGAGATAGTTTTTCGGTATCATCTGAAGCTTATGAAATAGAAGAAGTAATTGTTGTTGATTACCTTGATCACCCTGTTGGATTGGTAATAGATAGAGTTATTGGCGAATATCAAGCTGTTTTAAAACCTTTAGGTCGCTTATTTAAAGGACAACAGATATTCTCTGGTGCAACAATCTTAGGTGATGGAACGGTAGCTATTGTGATGGATACGAATAGGATAATTAGGGAGTTTAGTGAATAATTAGTGAGTAGATATTAGTGAGTAGTGAGTAGAGCCTAACGACAAATTAGTGAGTAGACGTTAGTGAGTAGTGAGTAGAGCCTGACGGCGAATTAGTGAGTAGACTATAGTGAGTAGACATTAGTGAGTAGTGAATAGAGCCTAACGGCGAATTAGTGAGTAGACATTAGTGAATAGTGAGTAGAGCCTGACGGCGAAAAGAACAAAAACATGCATAGCTAGCCTGTGTAGCGTCTATTCACCACTCACTATTCACTACTCACTCAAAGAGCGTTGCGTAGCGTCTATTCACTACTCACTATTCACCATTCACTATAATGAAAATAAATATTTAAAACGAATTACAACATGAATCACAAAGAATTAGATGTATGGAAAAAGGCTGTTGACTTGACTGTTAGCACTTACAAAATTGCATCATTAATTCCAAGCGATGAGAAATATGGATTAATTTCTCAGATAAAAAGATGTGCTGTTTCAATTCCATCTAATATTGCTGAAGGTTGTGGAAGAAAATCAGACAAAGAATTAATACAATTCTTGTTTATTGCCAAAGGTTCACTTGCCGAATTGGAGACACAAATAATAATTGCAGAAAGACTTAGTTTCTTATCAGTAGAAGAGAAACAAAAAATTATAATAGAAATTGAAGAAGTAGGAAGATTAATAATGGGATTTATAAAATACTTAAAAAACAAGAATAATGAGTAGACTATAGTGAGTAGAGCCTGACGGCGAATTAGTGAGTAGATATTAGTGAGTAGTGAGTAGAGCCTGACGGCGAATTAGTGTGTGGAGCTTGACGGCGAAGAAAAAAAACAAGCGTAGCTAGCCTGCGTAGCATCTATTCACCACTCACGATTCACTACTCACCACTCACTATAAAAATAAATAAAAATTTAACAACTAAATATAACGTTATGAGCGAACAAAACGAAAAAATCAATTCGTATTTATCATTTCGACTAGGAGAAGAAATCTTTGCTGCTCATGTTGGCAAAGTGCTCAATATCCTAGAAATGACTAAAATAACGAAAGTGCCTCGTGCTCCAGAGTACATGCTTGGAGTTATTAACTTACGTGGCACAGTATTACCAGTGGTTGACACTCGTATAAAATTTGGAATGATTCCAACAGAGTTTACTACTCATACCTGTATTTTGGTATTAGAAATTCAAATGGACAATGAAGTTATTAATGTAGGTGCTCTAGTTGATGGCGTTCTTGAAGTGCTTGAAATTGAGGGCGAAGAAATTCTTCCTCCACCAAACATTGGCAATAAATTTAAATCAGAATTTATTACAGGCATGTATAAATACGATGAAACTCAATTTGCCATGTTGTTAGACATGGATTTGATTTTCAATACAGCAGAAATAATAGATTTAAAAGATTTTAATTCAGAAACAGAAAAATAAAATAATAATATAAAAAGGAGGAAAAATTTATGTTTAACAAAATGAAAATTAGAACCAAATTGCTTTTTGGCTTTATCGTAGTAGCATTAATTGCTGCAATAGTAGGAATTTTTGGCATCGCTCAAATGAAAAAGATTGATACTGCTGACACGGCAATGTATGAAGAGATAGTAAAACCTTATGGATTAGTTGTAAATATTGCAACAGATTTCCAACGCATTCGTGTGAATGTTCTTTATTCTGTTTTGGCAAATAACGAAGAAGAAGCACAATCAAAACTTGATAGAATAAAAGAATTAAATATTAAACTTGATAGTGCTTTAGCAAAGTACTCTGTATCTTTCATTGACGACCAAGACAAAAAAAATTACGAAGCTATAATAGCTGCAAAACAAGTCTATGTTGATGCTATAGAAAAAATAAGTCCATTAGTATTAACAAATAATGACTCTGCTGCAATGTCATTTATTAAAACTGACATGTTTAAAGCCAATGAGGTCATGCAAAAAGCAGTTGACACATTGAATGATTATATGGCTTCAACAGGCACTAAAATTTCAAATGATAATACTGCAATCGCAAATAGTGCAACTTTACTTTTAATTATTTTTATTATTATTGCTGTAGTTTTAGCTATCATTTTAGGTTTAGTAATTGCTGGAAACATTACTACAATTATAAAATCTGTATTAAAACAAACAGATGAATTAGTTACTGCTGCAGTTGGGGGAAAATTAGATGCACGTGGTAAACCAGAGGAAATCAATGAAGAGTTCCGTGGAATTATCATTGGCTTCAATAAAACTTTAGATGCTGTTATTGGACCATTGAACGTTGCTGCTGAATATATTGAAAGAATTGGTAAAGGAAATATTCCTCCAAGAATCACAGATAACTATAATGGTGATTTCAATGAAATTAAAAACAACTTAAATTTAGCTATTGACGCTGTTAATTTATTAGTTAACGATGCTAAAATGCTTTCTGTTGCTGCTGTTGAAGGAAAACTTGACACTAGAGCTGATGCTTCTAAACACGAAGGAGACTTCCGTGCTATCGTTCAAGGCGTAAACAATACACTTGATGCTGTTATTGGACCATTAAATGTAGCTGCTGAATACGTTGAAAGAATTTCTAATGGAGATATTCCTCCTAGAATAACTGACAATTACAATGGTGATTTCAATGAAATAAAAAACAACTTAAATAAAGCTATTGATGCTGTTAACAATTTAGTTGATGACGCTAAAATGCTTTCTATTGCTGCTGTTGCTGGAAAATTAGACACTAGAGCAGATGCTACTAAACATCAAGGTGATTTCAAGGCAGTTGTTGAAGGTGTTAACAACACTCTTGATGCTGTTATTGGACCATTAAATGTAGCTGCTGAATACGTTGAAAGAATTTCTAATGGAGATATTCCTCCTAGAATAACTGACAATTACAATGGTGATTTCAATGAAATAAAAAACAACTTAAATAAAGCTATTGATGCTGTTAACAATTTAGTTGATGACGCTAAAATGCTTTCTATTGCTGCTGTTGCTGGAAAATTAGACACTAGAGCAGATGCTACTAAACATCAAGGTGATTTCAAGGCAGTTGTTGAAGGTGTTAACAACACTCTTGATGCTGTTATTGGACCATTAAATGTAGCTGCTGAATACGTTGAAAGAATTTCTAACGGAGATATTCCTCCAAGAATTACAGACAATTACAATGGTGATTTTAACGAAATTAAAAACAACCTAAATAAAGCTATTGAAGCTGTAAACAATCTTGTTTCTGACGCTAAAATGCTTTCTATTGCTGCTGTTGAAGGTCGATTAGCTACTCGCGCTGATGCTACTAAACACCAAGGTGATTTCAAAGCGGTTGTTGTTGGTGTTAACGAAACTTTAGATTCTGTTATCAACCCACTTAATGTTGCTGCTAATTATGTAGATATGATTTCTAAAGGAAATATTCCAGCGAAAATCACTGATAACTACAATGGTGATTTCAACACTATTAAAAACAACTTGAATCAATGTATTGATGCAGTTAATTTACTTGTTTCTGATGCTAAAATGTTAGCAAATGCTGCTGTTGATGGAAAACTTGCTACTCGTGCTGATGCTTCTAAACATCAAGGTGATTTCAAAGCAATAGTTGATGGTGTTAATAACACTTTAGACGCTGTTATTGGGCCATTGAATGTAGCTGCTGAATACGTGGACAGAATTTCTAAAGGAGACAATCCTCAGATTATTACAGATAATTACAATGGTGATTTTAATGCTATTAAGAGCAACTTAAATACCTTAATTTTAGCTCTTAACGAAATAGTTGTGAATGCTAAAAAAGTTGCTGGTGGCGATTTAACTGTTGAACTGAAACCTAGAAGCACTAACGATGAATTAATGATGGCTCTTACTGATATGGTGAAAGCTACTGCTGATGTGGTTGCTCGCGTTCGTAATGCTGCAAACAATATATCTGCTGCAAGTCAGGAAATGAGTTCTAATTCTCAACAAGTTTCTCAAGGTGCTACAGAACAAGCTTCATCAACCGAAGAGGTTTCTTCTTCTATGGAAGAAATGTCGTCGAACATTCAACAAAATACAGATAACGCACAACAAACAGAAAAAATTGCTAACAAAGCGGCTGGCGACATTTTAGAAGGTAGCAACTCGGTTAACAAAACAGTTGAATCAATGAAATCAATTGCTGATAAAGTATCAATCATTAGCGATATAGCTTTCCAAACTAACATATTAGCTCTTAACGCTGCGGTTGAAGCTGCTCGTGCTGGCGAACATGGAAAAGGATTTGCTGTAGTTGCTGCTGAAGTTCGTAAATTAGCAGAACGCTCTCAAATTGCTGCTGCTGAAATTGATGGATTATCAAAATCTAGTGTTGAAGTGGCTGTTAAATCAGGTGCTTTATTAGCTAATATTGTTCCAGACATCCAACGTACTTCTAAATTAGTACAAGAAATAACTGCTGCAAGTATTGAGCAAAACTCTGGTGCTGACCAAATTAATAACGCAATCCAACAGTTGAACCAAATAACTCAACAAAATGCGGCTGCTTCTGAAGAAATGGCAACAAGTTCTGAAGAGTTATCAAGTCAAGCTGAACAATTATTAGAATTGGTTTCTTTCTTCAAAATTCATGATAACAACATGGGAAGAAGTCAAGAAATAAAAGCTAAAAAACCAAACGTAACTCAAATGTTTTCGCAAAAACCTAGTCATCAAGTAAAATCTAAACCTGCTTCAAGCAAAGGCTTTTCTTTTGATTTAGGTGATAGCAAAGAAGATGAGTACGAACGCTTTTAGTTTTGAACAGTTAAAGGTAAAGGGCAAATAGTGCCCTTCGACTTCGCTCAGGGGGACTTAAAAATCAGCCTGAGCGAGTCAAATACCATTAAAAGTCTCTATTCAGTCAGTCTGAGCGTAGTCGAAGACAAAAAAAATCATAAAAATTAAAACTTATTAATTACTTTTGTTTTTGTATCAAAATAAAACGCAATCATGTCTACCTACAAATTACCCGATTTACATAATTTCATCTTTCCTGAAAATGAAAATTTTTCAATAAACTCGGATGAAACCTTGTTTACCATTTTCTTCAATAACGACATGAATATTGAAACCTTTGCTGATGTTGAGCAATATTCAAAAGTATGGGATAAAATATTGGGTTCGTTTCTGATATTAACAGGAAATGAAACAGATGCTATTCTCATTCAAGCTTACAGTAGCAAGCAGGCTTTTTTTACAGTTAAATTACCCTTAAACAGTGGTTTGTGTTTTGCAGGTGCAATCATAGATATATTAACTACGTATAAAAAACTAGTTGAAATAAGAAAATTAAAAGTAGACATTCAAAAGCTTGATTTAAGCGAACATCTACTTGACGAATTAGAACAAGAAATGATGAATATTGTGGATAATACCACAGCAAAAACCATCGAAAGAATTATTAATGATTCAAATATCCGATTCAACAACGCAGATGAAATTTTTACAGAAAGCCAATATTCTCTAAAAATGGCATTAAGCTTCATCGAAAAAGGCGGTGTTGTTTTATTTAATAAAGGAAATAACGCAGAACTTAATAATTTGTCGGATTCAATAAGTAATTTACTGGCTGAGATATACAAGTGAGTAGTGAATCGTGAGTAGAGACTGACGGCGGATAAGCGATGCGTAGCATCTACTTACCACTAACTATTCACTACACACAATCAGACTGCGTAGCTTCTATTCACCACTCACTACTCACTACTCACTATACTGCGTAGCATCTAATCACGATTCACCAATCACTACTCACTATATGGCATTTACTTTCTTTTTCCGCGATTTACAAACCTTAGAATATGTTGTTGACGAACTAATACCAAGAGTTGCTGGACGTTCAAAAATTAAAATTTGGGATGCTGGTTGTGCATCGGGCGAAGAACCTTTTACTCTTGCTATCTTATTAGCAGAAAAAATGGGGCAATTCAGCTTCAAAAACATTGAAATTCATGCAACTGATATTGATATAAGCAACCAGTTTGGCGAAATAATTCTAAATGGTATTTATCCTTACGATATATTGCAAAGAATTCCAAAGCCTTTGTTTGAAAAATATTTTGACAAAATCGACGACAAAAATTATCAAATAAATTATAAAATACGTTCTAAAATTATTTTTAAACGTGAAGATTTAACTCAATTAAAACCTTCAGATAATGATTTTAGCCTAATAATTTGTAAAAATGTACTATTGCATTTATCGCCGGCACAAAGAGAAGAAGTAATAAGCATGTTTCATAAGTCTCTGATGCCAAATGGAATTTTAGCAACAGAACAAACACAAAAAATGCCTGATAAATTAAGTGATAAATTTGTGCCAATATCAACTCATGCTCAGATTTTTGAGAAACGATAAATGAGCTTTAATGCGAAAGGCTCTATAAATAACACAATCAAACACTTATGGCTTTAGCCAACCGCAATCAATAAAAAAAATATATCAATTCTCTCTGGCTTTAGCCAGAGTTTAAAAAAATAAAATACAAATCGGCTTTAGCCAAATATCAAATTAAGATATGCCATTTATAAAAGTATATATACATTTTGTTTGGAGCACAAAAAACAGATATCCTTTTCTAAACAACAAAGAATTGCGACAAAATGTTTGGCAACATATTTTTGATAATGCAAGATCAAAAGGAATTTTCATTGATTATATCAGCGGACACAATGATCATTGTCATTGCCTTGTTTCATTGGGATCGGATCAAACAATTCAAAAAACAATGAACCTAATTAAAGGAGAATCCTCCTTTTGGATAAACAAGAACAAACTAACTACTGAAACTTTCGAATGGCAAAATGATTATTATGCTGCATCTGTTTCAGGTTCAATGATAAAAAAAACCAGACTTTACATTAAAAACCAAGAAGAACATCATAAAACAAAAACATCTCAAGATGAATATGATGAATTTATTAGCAAATATGATTTTATGAAAATTAATGATTCTGTTTAATTTGGCTAAAGCCGTTTGATTATATTATTTTTGCGGCTGGCTGAAGCCAGCCGCAATTAAAAAAAAATATTTTGCTTTTGACTTTAATGCTAAAGCCAGCCGCAATTGAAAAAAAATATTTTGCTTTTGACTTTAATGCTAAAGCCAGCCGAAATTAAAAAAATATATTTTGCTTTTGACTTAAATGCTAAAGCCAGCTGCAATTAAAAAAATATATTTTCCTTTTGACTTTAATGCTAAAGCCAGCCGCAATTGAAAAAATCAATTCCCTCTGGCTTCAGCCAGAGGGTTAAAAAAAACACTAATCTATGGCTTTAGCCAAATAACAAAGAATATGAAGAGAAATTTATTGCTATTTATTTTAATTTTCAACATTGCATCTTTAAAGGCTCAAGATAGCTTACAATCACCGCATTTTCATTTCCATTTTCGAAATGACGTTGCTAGCAACCTAACAAAACCTGGAATAAAAAATGCTCCCAACAACATCCAAACTCTTTTAACATCCCCTCGCCCATTTTCTTGCTATTTGGGCGAAGCCGATTTGGCTGCAAAATTCAAGTCTGACGACCTTAAACTTTGGAAAAATGGAACTTTATTTGTTCAAGCGATGTCAACTTTTGGGCAAGCTCCTAGTGGAAATTATCTATATGATGCCCAAACATTTTCTAATATCGAAGCAGAGAAACATATTGCTCTTTATGAAGCTTGGTACGAACAAGTTATAAAAGAAAAACTAACAATTAGAGTTGGGCAATTAGATATGAATGCCGACTTTATGGTTAATGATTATACGTCAGGGTTTATCAACAGCTCGCACGGCGTTTTACCAACAGCATCGGCAAATATGCCTTTATCAATATTCCCTTTGTTAGCACCTGGCGCATTTATCAAATATGATTTCAACAGTAGATTAGAAATGCAAGCATCTGTATATAAAGCCGACCCTGGCGATTTCACGTCTAATCCTTATGGCGTTAATTGGAAAAAGTGTTTCGAAAACAAGCACAGTTTATATATGTACGAAGCAACATATAAATTTCTATCGAAAGATTCCGTTTATACTGGCAAAGCATCTTTTGGAATTGGACTTGAAGAAACCGACATGTTCACATGGAAAAACGAAAGCTTCAAAGCTAAAGATTTTTATTATTTAAGCATTTCAAAGCTAGTTATTCCTTCAAAAACAAACAATGAAAATGGTTTAGGAATATTTGCAGTTGGCAGTATTGCTCCATATAAAAAAGTTTTTGCATCTAAATATTATTCTTTTGGAATTAGTTTCAATGGATTTAAAAGAAAAGAATCTGCTGTTTCAATTGGATTTCTGTCTCTTTCACCAGATGCTCGTTTCAATGAATCAAACATCAATTACATAAATCTAGGTGATAGCTACGAAAATGTAATTGAATTTATTGGTAATTACCGAATTAATAAGTATCTTAGCATTCAGCCAGATGTGCAATATATCATTCAACCTGGCATGAATAAATATTACAAAAATACTCTAATTGGACTTCTTAGAGTTATTATTGAGTTACAAAACCTAGATAAAGAATAATGGTAGATAACGAACATATAATCAACGCATATAACTCAAAAATGTCAAATGAAGACTTTAAGCGTTTGAGTAATTATATTTTCAACGAATTGGGAATTAAAATGCCAATTGAAAAGAAAATTATGCTTGAAGGTCGCTTGCAAAAGCGATTAGTTGAATTAAAACACAATAACTACAACACTTATATCGATTATGTTTTCAGCCCCGAAGGCTCTGCTACCGAATTGATGAACATGATTGATGTTGTTACTACTAATAAAACAGATTTTTTCAGGGAATCAGCTCATTTCGATTTTCTATACAAAGAAGCTGTTCCTGAGTTTGTAAAAACTTTTGGAGCTCGTCAACTAAAAGTTTGGAGTGCGGGTTGTTCTAGTGGAGAAGAGCCCTATACGCTCACTTTTGTCTTGTCTGAAGCTATTCAAAATCAAAATTTATCCGACTTTGCAATTTCTGCAACAGATATTTCCACCCGTATGCTTCAAAAAGCGTATAATGGAATATATCCCGAAGACAGAGTTGCAGTAGTTCCTTTGTCATTAAAGAAAAAATATTTATTACGTAGTAAAGACCGTGCTAGTAAAAACATTCGCATTGTACCTGAATTAAGAAAGAAAATTAGTTTTTCACGCTTAAATTTCATGGATGATTATTATAGCATTAACGAAAACTTCGATATAATTTTTTGCAGAAATGTACTAATTTATTTCGAAAGAGAAGTTCAAGAAAAAGTAATTCAAAAGCTTTGTTCTAAACTTAAGCTAGGAGGATATTTTTTTCTTGGTCACTCAGAATCAATATCTAACATGAAAGTTCCATTGCAACAAATAAAACCAACTATATTTAAAAAAGTATAAATTGTTTTACTAAAAATTAGTATGAGAAAAAAAACGAAAATTCTGATAATTGAGGACGACCTAGTAAATAGGCAACTTTTGATTGCTATATTAGAAGAATTTGATGTTGAAATTTTTGAAGCACTTAATGGTTTAATAGGAGTTCAATTAGCAAATGAAATCAATCCAAATTTAATCCTTTTAGACATCAACATGCCTACTATCGATGGATTTGAAACAATTGCAAAAATCAGAGAAAACACTTCTTTAAAGAGCATTCCAATAATTGCATGCACTGCTTCATCAAACAAAATAAACGATGAAAAAATAAATTCAATTTTTGATGCAAAAATCAATAAGCCATATACTCTAGAATGCATAAATAAAACAATACGAAGATTTATTCCTGATTTTGGGAATGGTGAATAGAATTTTAAATAATCACTCTGAGCGCTTCGATAAGTTCAGGACAAACTTAAGATAAAGGGTTTTCAATAAGCAATAAGAAGCTAGGATAAAATTTTAAAAATAACATTGAGCGAAAAATGTTTGCTCTCATTATATAAAAAAAACATATAACAAGAACAAAATGAATACAATAACAGACCAAGAGCTTTTAAACGAATTAAAAAAACGCATTGAGCAAAATCAGAATTCATTAACTGAATTAAGAAATCTTTCTGAACAATTACTTGATTTAAACAAGAAACTTGAGGAATCTGAAAAGCTAAAAAGTCATTTTATTTCAAATATTCGTAATGAAATTATCAATCCATTTTCTTCAATTATTGAATTGTCAAAGCACCTTGCTAACAACGATAAAATTGAACGCGAAAAAGTAGTTTTGTATTCTAACCTAATTTTCAACGAAGCTTTTCACTTAAATTTTCAGATGAAAAACATCTTCGCTGCAGCAGAAATTGAAGCGGGTGAATCGGCTCCCCAATTAAGCAAAGTAAATATTGTTGGCATACTTGAAGATGCTAAAAACTATTATTTAGATGTTGCTACACATAAAGAAATATCTATTGTTTTCAACAATTCTATTACTGACGAGAATCAGATATTAATCAATGATGCCGAAAAATTACAACTTATTTTTTCAAATTTAATTAATAATGCAATAAATTTCAGCGAAAAAAACACACAAATAACCATTGAATCAAGCTTTAGCAATAACACTTTTATAATAGATATTAAAGACCAAGGAATTGGAATTGCCGAAGAAAATAAAAAAATGATTTTTGATCGATTTGTTAGAATTGATTCTAGAATTAATTCACTAAATAGTGGATATGGACTAGGGTTAACAATTTCTAATGATTTAGCTTATATTCTAAATGGTACTATTGATGTATTCAGTGAACTTGGAAAAGGTTCCACATTCCGATTAACCTTGCCTTCAACATTTATTAATGGCGAAGAATCAGATGTTGCATTAAGTGGAAATGAGTTTTTATTTGAAAATGACATGGAATTGTTTTAATTATGAGCGAAACCATTCAAATAGAAACACATTATCTCTACCCAGGTGCTTTGTTTGCATCAACTATTCCGCACAATGTAACCACTGTATTGGGTTCTTGCGTTTCGGTATGTTTACACGACCCATTTTTAAAGATTGGAGGAATTAACCATATAATGCTTCCTTTATGGAATGGTAAAGGCTTGGCTTCTCCAAAATATGGAAACATTGCAATGGAAAAACTCTTAGAAAAAATGCTTTCATTAGGTTCTGCTAAAAACAGGATTCAAGCAAAAGTTTTTGGTGGTGGAGAAGTAATTGGAAACGACGATAGTCTTTTTAGAATTGGCGAAAGAAATATTGAAATAGCGTTCGAATTATTAGAGCAATATAAAATACAAGTAGTTGGGAAAAGTGTTGGAGGAAAATTTGGAAGAAAAATTATTTTCAATACTCAAACAAGTGCTGTTATGCATAAATTTTTAGAAAGAAACGATTTATCGTGAGTAGTGAGAAGCGAGTGGTGAATAGTGAGTAGCGCCTGACGGACGACCTAACGGCAGGCATTCATTGCATAAGAAATATTTTCTATTGTGCAAAACAAACTATTAAACACTTTCTAATCAACAGAAAAACAGTTTAAAATCTACTCACCACTCACGAATAACTATTCACTAATTATGAAGAAAATAAAAGTATTAATAGTAGACGATTCGGCTTTAGTTAGACAAACTTTACTTGCTGTATTTCAAACCGACCCACTTATTGAAGTTGTTGGAACAGCTGGCGATCCTTTTGATGCAGCTAGGAAAATTCAATCAGAAGTTCCTGATGTTATGACATTAGATGTGGAAATGCCTAAAATGGACGGACTCACGTTTCTGAAAAAAATTATGTCGCAACATCCTTTTCCTGTTGTTGTTATTTCTAGTTTGACAGCACGTGCTACTGAATCTGGAATGAAAGCATTGGAATATGGAGCTGTTGATATTATTACAAAGCCACAAGGCGATTTGAAACTCTTCTTCAACGAATATGCCGAAAAAATTTGCGAAATAATTAAAGGTGCCGCTACAGCAAATGTTCGTAGAAAGCATTTTGCTGAACAAACAGTTCAACCAAAATATTCGGCCGATGTTGTTATTCCTGAGCTTCATACAACTAGTATGATAAAAACCACTGAACTAATAGTTGCAGTTGGAGCATCAACAGGTGGAACTGAGGCTTTAAAAGATTTCTTAGTTGCTTTACCTCACGATGCACCTGGTATTGTTATCGTTCAGCACATGCCCGAGATGTTTACTAAATCTTTTGCAGATAGATTAAATACGTTATGCAATATAACAGTTAAAGAAGCTGAAAACGGCGATACTGTTTTCCCCGGAAGAGCTTTAATTGCACCTGGCAACTTTCACATGTTGCTTAAACGAAGTGGCGCTAAGTATTATGTGGAAATAAAAGATGCTCCACTAGTCAATCGACATAGACCTTCGGTTGATGTTCTTTTCCGTTCAGCAGCTCGCTATGCTGGGAAAAATGCTATGGGTATTATCATGACAGGCATGGGAGACGATGGTGCTAAAGGCTTATTAGAAATGAAAGAACAAGGAGCGCATACAATTGCTCAAGACGAAAAAAGCTGTGTTGTTTTTGGAATGCCGAAAGAAGCAATTAAACTTGGAGCAGCAGATAAAATTATGTCTCTTGATCAAATCGCACCATATATGTTGAGTTTCCATAAAAAATACAGGGAATAGTTAATAGTGCTATACGGAAAAGCTAACGGCAGAAAAGCATTGCTTAGCTTCTAATCACGATTCACGGTTCACTACTCACTAAAAAAAAACGAAACCTTTCCCCTCTTTTTTCGTTTAAAAAATTGAATATTATCAACTTTTAATATTTATTTGATATGGTATTTTTTTTTGAAAAAAAATATTTTTATCTTGCGTTGTGTTTGTCGATAAATACTACATGTTGATACTATTTATTCGCAAATAATTAGAAATTTAAACATTTTAAAATGAAAAGAAATTCAACCTTATTATTAACTGTATTTATCTTGTTTTCAACAATTTGTTTCTCACAAACCACCCCCGAATCCGAAAAATCTGATTCATCAAAAGTTGATTATTCTTTTGGTGCCGATTTATCTTCTCGCTACTTATGGCGCGGAAAAGAACTCAGCAAATCACCTTGTATTCAGCCAACTGCAACTTTTTCATTAGGCAATTTTTCAATTTGTTCTTGGAGTTCATACACTTTGGCAAACGAATCCTTACAAGAATTTGATATTTACTTAAGTTATAAAATCAAAAACATTACTTTATCGATTAACGATTATTTCGTCCCTGATGAAAATCTTTCTAATAATAGATATTTTATATATGACAATGGAAAAACAAGCCATGCAATTGAAGCATCTGCAATGTATAGCTCGGAAAACAATCCTTTCTCATTAACCGTAGGAACTTTTGTTTATGGTGCTGATAATAGCTACGGTTATGATGTAAAAAAAGACACAACAGGCGAAAGTTATTATTCTTCTTATGCCGAAATTGGTTATGCTTTTACTATTAAACAAAACGAATTAAACCTTTTCTGTGGGCTAACACCTTGGGCTGGATATTATGGTAACACTATGGGAGTTATTAATGCTGGAATTTCAATGAGCAAAGAAATTGAAATAACAGATAAATTTTCTTTACCTATTAAAGGAACAGTAATGGCAAACCCACAAACTCATAATATATTTTTCGGATTTGCAGTAACTTTATAGAGAGATCAACTGTTGCCTTCGACTCCGCTCAGGCAACAGATTTAGATCACTGAACGAAGTCAACGTTCGGTGAATGAGCGGAGTCGAAATTCGGTGACTGAGTTGAGTCGAAGTTCGGTGACTGAGCGGAGTCGAAGTTCGGTTACTGAGCGGAGTCGAAGTCACAAATCACAAATCATCAAATCACTAAAAAATGAAAAAGTTTATGTCCAAAATGAGTTTAAAAGTTAAATTCATTTCTTCCATTTTAACAGTTAGCTTTTTATTAGTTGCTACGATTTTATATTTTGTTTTAACAAGCACCTACAAACAAATAAAACACGAAACATACCAAAGTATTGAAAACCAAAACAAAGAAATAGCCATTTGGACCCAAAATGTTTTAGACAAAGGCATGTTCACAGCAAGAGAGTATTCTTCAATGCTTTTGACTATGAAACAAACAAAAAATCCAAATAGAGATATTGCTGTTGAATTATGTAAAAAATTCACTGAAGACAATGATGATTATTATTCAGTTTGGGCTACTTTTGAGCCTAATGGATTTGATGGAAAAGACTCTAATTTTGTTAACGCTGGAGGTTGCAATACCGAAAAAGGTCGTCTTTCTGCTGGTTACTATAGAGACGGAGCAAGTGTTGTTTTGAGTGAAGCACTTTTAGATATTGAAGCTGATACATCAGATTATTATACACTTCCCAAAGAGAAAAAAGAAGAAATAATTTTAGAACCATACATGTATAGTTATACTGAAAATGCAGCAGATGCAATTTTAGAAACTAACTTAATTGTTCCGATAATGGAAAATAATACATTTATTGGAGCTGCTGGTGTTGATATTTCCTTAAAAACTCTTGATGATAAAATATCAAAAATTAAAATATTTGAAACAGGCTTTTGCAAATTAGTTTCTAATAAAGGTTTGATAGTTTCTGCAAAAGACACGGCAATAGTTAGAAAAGAATCAAAAGAATTTTTAGGCGAAAAAAGCAAACAAATTATTGATTCCATTCAAAATGGGAAAGCTTTTTCTTCTGAATCATTTTCATCTGATCTAAATTGCGATGCATTCATGACTTTTGCTCCTATAGTTGTAGGAAAAACAACAACTCCATGGTCAATTGCAATTAAAGTACCCGTAAAAGAAGTTTTAGCCGAGGCAAATAATAGTTTCTACAAAATGTTTTTATTAGCAATTGTTGGTCTTCTAACTCTTGGGTTTATAATGTTCCGTTTAATATCAAGCATGGTTAATCCAATAGCAAAAATTACTACTGTATTAGAAGATATTTCACTTGGAAAAGTTTCTGAAAACTCGAAATTGCACTTTAATAACCAAGATGAAATTGGTAAAATTGGCAATGCTGTAAATCAACTTATTGATGGATTAAACTCAACATCCACTTTTGCAAAAGAAATTGGAACAGGCAATTTAGCTGCTAAATTTGAACCTTTAAGTAGCGAAGATGTCTTAGGAAATGCCTTATTAGACATGAGGAAAAACTTAGAAAATGCAAGAGACGAAGAAGATAGGCGCAAACAAGAAGACGAACAAAGGAATTGGGCAACAAGCGGTCATGCTAGATTTGCCGAAATACTTCGTCAGAATAACGACAATATTGAAAAGTTATCGTTTAATCTTATTAAAAATCTTGTTGATTATTGCTGCTCTAATCAAGGTGGTGTTTTCATTTTAAATGAAAACGATAAAGATAATTCTTTCTTAGAATTAACAGCTTGTTATGCATTCAATCGTCAGAAATATTTACAAAAAAATATTATTATCGGCGAAGGCTTAGTGGGTACTTGCTATTTAGAAGGCAAAACTATTTTCCTTACCGAAGTTCCTCAAAAATACATAAATATTACATCAGGATTAGGCGAATCTAATCCTAAGTGTATTCTAATTGTTCCATTAAAACTTAATGATGTTATATATGGAATAATTGAAATTGCATCATTTAAAGTTTTACGTCCTTTCGAGGTTGAGTTTGTTGAAAAACTAGGCGAAAGTATTGCATCTACTATTTCAAGCGTTAAAGTAAATATTAAAACAGCTCAACTACTTGAAATTTCTCAACAACAATCGGAAGAAATGCGTGCTCAGGAAGAAGAAATGCGCCAGAACATGGAAGAAATGCATGCTACTCAAGAAGAATTGCAACGCAAAGATGCCATGACTAACGAAATGGTTCAACAAATGAAAGTTCAGGAAGAAGAACTCAAAGTAAATCTTGCCCAAATGAGCGAAAAAGAAAAATATACGCAAGATTTAATTGAAACTATGAAGCAACAAGAGGAAGAAATGCGTCAGAATATGGAAGAGATGCATGCTACTCAAGAAGAATTACAACGCAAAGATATTTTGACTTCTGAAATGGTTGAGCGAATGAAAGTTCAAGAAGAAGAACTTAAAGTAAATCTTGCTGAAATGAGCGAAAAAGAAAAATATACACAAGGTCTTATCGCCACCATGAAAATTCAGGAAGAAGAAATGAAAGTGAAGCAAGCTGAAGTAATCGAAAACGAAGAAAAAGTTTTAGGCATTCTTAATTCATCTCCAGATGCAATAGTTTCAATAAAGCCTGATGGTTCTATTAATGAATTAAACGAGCCAATGGTTTTGCTTAGCACTTATAGCAGAGAAGAATTAAAGCAAATGAATATCAATCAAATCTTTAAATTCTTGAAACTCGATAAAATTAAAGCTGGTCTTAAAAAACGCGAAAAAGCATTGCTTAGAGATGGTAATTCCGTAATGACTGAAATAATTTTTGGTGAGTTTAATAATAAGGGAATAAAAGAATGGTTGTTTTTTATTAAAGATATTACAGTTGATATTCAAAAAGAACAAGAATTAGTTGTTCAGATGGAAAAAGCAATGCTTATTAAAGCTGAAATGAAAGAAAAAGAAATATTGCTTGAAAAACAGGTAGAAGAACAAATGATAAACCTAGCAAAATTAAGTGCAGCCCAACGAACTATTGACGACAATTGTAAAGTTGCGGCAATGAAAGAAAAGAAGCTAAAAGCTGAAATTGAAACGCTTAAACAAACTATTCAAGATTTAGGAAACAAAAAATAAGGCTGTATGTGAGTTCCGGAGCAAAAACTTGCTAATGCAAGCGCTCTAATTACACAGTGTAACACAGAGTAGAAGCACAGTGTAGCACAGATAAAACAAAGTAAACAAAGAAAACAGTGAAACTCTGTGACAAAACACGGTGTTACACAGTGCAATAAAAGTTGCCTAAGGCAACAGCAGAGTAGTAATAATAATCTACAATATTACAAAACAGAAGCAAAAATAATTATCTCAATACTTAACTAAAAAAATCAATATTTATGGCAGAAGTAAAAGGAAAATTTTTAATACTAACTGGAATGTTAGCATCAAATACCCCAGATATACTTGCTCAAATGAACGAGTACCTTGTTAATGAAACAGGCTTAACACACCTTGAAATCGACCCAGAAGATTATTACGACACAAAACATTGGGGCGAATTTATGAATGCTTACTCTAAAGGATTTCCAGATAAAAAACAAGCTATAATTGATTTAGGCAGAAGAGTTTATCCAACTATTAAACGTACATCTGGCATGCCTCCTCACCTAGTAACACCTCTTGATTTTGTTCGCTTTGAAGCCGAAGGCTTTTTAGCTAACCACACTGGCGATGATGTTATCCCTAGAAAAATCATTAGCGAAAGTGCAAATGAAATTACAATGTACGCCCCAGCTCCAGGATACGATGAAAATTTATATATCGGCGTTTGGTTGGGAATCCTTGAAATGATTGACATCACCACTGGAAAAGTAGAAGAATTAGGCGATCATACATATAAAATTACTTGGTAAAACACAGTTAAAAGTTAAAAGTAAAAAGTTGAAAGTTTTAACTTTATGAACTTTAAAAACTTTCTTACTTTATAAACTTTCAAACTTTATAAACTTTCAAACTTTATGAACTTTCCAACTTTATAAAACTTTACAAACTAAAAAAATGGCACAATTTAAATCATTCGAACCAAATGTAGAAGTACTTGGTGGTGTAATAATGTCTATCCTTGAAGGTATGGGCGATTACAAATCAATCGGACAAAAAATATTAGCCGATAACGACATTAATGAAATCGACCCAAATGGCTGGTATCCATTACAAAATTTATTGAATTCAATGAAAATGATTTCTGATAAATTAGGTGCTGATACATTGTACCTAATTGGAAGTAAAATTCCTGAAGTAGCAATGTTTCCTCCAGGTATTGAAAATATGGAACAAGGAATGCCTTTAATTGACATGGCATACCACATGAATCATAGAAATGGTGCAATTGGAAGTTATACATTTAAAATGGTTGACGAAACTAATGCAGAAATTATTGCAAACAACCCCTACCCTTGTGATTTCGACAAAGGTTTAATTGCTGGTTTTGCAAAAAAATTCCCACCAACTAACGTAACAGAAGATGGCGTTACAGTTATGCTTGATGATGATAAAGAAAACAGATTAAATGGAGCTGAAACATCTACTTATATGTTAATGTGGTAAATTATTTGAATCGAAGAAAGAGACTTCAAATAAAATATGAAGTCTCTTTTTTTTTGTTAGTATCTTTGTATTATAAAAAATGAATAAAAAACAGGGATGACATTAGATTTCATATTATTAATTCCAGTGCATAACAACACAGAAGGGCTAATAAACTCTATTAAAAGTGTTAATTATCCTTCGGAAAAACACGAAATATTAATAATTGATGATGGCAGCTCAAATCCAATATTAATTGAAGATTTAATACGTGTATTTCCTGATAAAACAATAGAAATAGTTACAATAACTAAAAACGCAGGAATATTAAATGCCCTTAATACAGGTTTAAAACATATACATGATAAAAAAAATTGCAAATATATTGCTCGTTTAGATTGTGGAGACATCTGTCATGCTGATAGATTTTACAAACAAGTAGAATTTCTTGATTTACATAAGGACATAAGTCTTTTAGGAACGTGGTGTATATTTATTGATTATAAAACTGGCAAATATTATTTATATAAAACTAAAACAAACCACGAGGATATTAAAAGAGAGATGCACTTCAAATGTTCGTTTATTCACCCAACGGTGATGTTTCGAAGCGAAATCATTGATATCACAGGATATTATCCGGAAAAATTTGCCCATGCCGAAGATTATGCGTATTTTTGCCTAATATTAAAAGCCACAAAAGGAGCAATATTACCTGAAACACTTGTTGATATTGAAGTTTCAAATAATAGCATTTCATCAAAAAACTATAAAGTACAGTTGAAGAGCAGAATGAAAATAGTGCGGTTTTTTGGAGAAGATAAATTGCTTGCTTTGGGAGGAATTACTTTATTATTCGCAAGATACATTCTTCCCTTAAACATTATTAGATTAATAAAATCAGGCAATAATAATAACCAATAATATAATAAAAATCCTAAAAATTTATTATTTTATAAGAATATTAATTGATATGGAAAAATTAATTTTAAATACAGCGTTTATAAAATCATTAATTACGACAGAAAATCCATTTATGAGTACTGACAATGTTCTTAATTGGATAATAAAAAGAAGATCAGAGGTTGCTGTATCAATATCTTTATCTAAGTTTTCTAAACTTGACAATTGGGAGTTCGATAAAGATAACGGCAATTTAAAACATATTTCAGGAAAATTTTTTTCGATAGCTGGCATTAAAATTGACACAAACTGGGGTACAGTATCATCTTGGGAACAACCTATAATTAACCAACCTGAAGTTGGCTTTTTAGGAATAATTACAAAAAATATAGATGGCGTTTTGTATTTTCTTATGCAAGCAAAAATAGAACCAGGAAATATAAATATTGTTCAAATATCCCCCACACTTCAAGCTACTAAAAGCAACTACACATCAGTGCACAAAGGACGTCGCCCCTTATATTTAGAATACTTTAATGGAGAAAAAAGCGTTGAAGTGCTCATAGACCAACTTCAATCAGAACAAGGTGCTCGGTTTTTCAAAAAAAGAAATCGAAATATCATTATTGAAGTTAAAGACGAAATACCTGTTTACGAAGATTTCTGCTGGCTTACCTTGGGTCAAATAAAACAATTATTGAATTTCGACAACGTTATCAACATGGATACTAGAACTGTTATTTCATGTATTAATTTTGGCACTTTTGATAAAAGTTTTCTTGCAATATTAGATTGTTTTAACGCTTCGTCTTTTTTCTCAAAAAAAGCATCATTCGATTTATTTAAATCTTTATTATATGAAAATAAACCATTTAATAATATGGAAAGTATTATTTCATGGATTACAAATTTAAAAACAAAATTCGAATTGAACGTAGAGTTTATTGGTCTCAAAAATGTAAAAGACTGGCAAATTGACGATACAGTAATCTGCCATAAGAACAAAAAATACTTTAGTGTTATTCCAGTTGATATTGAAATAAGCAATCGAGAAGTTGCAAAATGGAGCCAACCACTAGTAAAACCAGCGCAAGAGGGCTTATTAGCTTTTATAATAAAAAAAATTGACGATGTCTATCATTTTCTAGTACAAGCCAAGCTTGAATTAGGAAATTTAGATATTATTGAACTAGCACCGACTGTTCAATGCTTAACTGGAAACTATAGAAATGATGCAAGAGAATACGAAGTCCCTTTTATTGATCTTGTGCTAAATGCTAAACCGGATTCAATTCTTTATTCAACATACCAATCTGAAGAAGGTGGTAGGTTTTTTCAAGAACAAAACAAACAAATGATTGTTGAAGTCTATGATGATTTTGCATTAGAAGTTCCTGAAACATATATATGGATGACATTGAACCAATTAAACACTTTTAATAAATTTAATAATTATTTAAACATTCAAGCAAGAAGCTTATTAGCTGCTGTTCCATTTATATAAACTCTTTCAACGATATGAAAACAATGAAAATTGGAGTATTAGGATGTGCAAATATTGCTGAAAAATCTATGATACCAGCTATTATACAAAGCAAGGAGTTTGAACTGGTTGCTGTTTCAAGCCGTAACCTTGAAAAGGCTGAGAAATTTGCGAAAAAATTTAATTGTGAAGCAATTGAAGGCTACCAAAACATAATCATTCGTGAAGATATAGATTGCTTATACATACCTTTACCAACAGGACTTCATGAAGAATGGGTTATCAAAGCCCTTAATTCAAACAAACATGTATTAGTTGAAAAATCATTTGCAGTAAATGCCGAAAGTGCAAAAAAAATGACTGATTTGGCCATAAAAAACAAACTAATTGTAATGGAAGATTTTATGTTTCAATTTCATAGTCAACATAAGTTTGTATTTGATTTAATAAACAATGATGAAATTGGAGATGTAAGATTGTTTAGAAGTTCATTTGGATTCCCTCCACTTGCAAGTGGCAATTTTAGATATAACAAAGAACTGGGTGGTGGGTGTATGTTAGATGCAGCAGCTTACACTATAAAAGCAAGTTCATTTATTTTAAATAGCTCTATTAGTGTTCAGTCTGCCAATATTTTTTTTGACAAAGTATTAAATATCGATTTGTATGGAAATGCCACTTTAATTGACGACAAAAACAGAGTATCACATATTTCTTTTGGTTTTGACAATTATTATCAATGCAATTATGAAATATGGGGAAGTAAAGGGAAAATAATTGCTCATAGAGCATTTACGCCTCAACCAAATTACAAACCAATAATAACGCATGAGAAACAAAACTATTTTAAAGAATATGAAATGGATGAAGATAACCATTTTGTTAATATTTTAAAACATTTCCATAATTCCATTGAAAACAACAGATTTTTGTTTTGTGCAAATGAAGTATTAGCACAAAGTAAAACAATTACTAATATTAATATTATCGCTAATAAAATATTTATTTAAAGAATGAAAAAAGCAATTGTTTTTGGTGCAAATGGCTATTTAGCAAGAAATCTTATTTTTTATCTGCTAAAAAAAGATTTTATACTTGAACTATACGACTTACAAAACGAATCAAAAGATGGTTATTCTTTTTATGAAAATTTAAATATAATCAACAATGATGAATTGCAAAAGATCGACTTTAATGTTGATTTTGTTTTTATATTCAGCGCTATAACTGGCACTAAAAATGGGTTTGATAATTATGAAGACTTTATTACTACTAATGAAATTGGCACACTAAACATCATAAATACTATTAAAAAGAATAAATCAAATGCTAGAATTATATTCCCCTCTACCCGTCTTGTGTATAAAGGAATATCAAATACACTTTTAAAAGAAGATTCTATTCAAGAAACCAAAACTATATATTCTGCAAACAAGATATTTTGCGAAAATATTTTACAATTGTACGCTAATCTATTTGGAATTAATTATACAATTTTCAGAATTTGTGTTCCTTATAATAATATTGTAGATACAAATTATTCTTATGGCACAATAGGTTCTTTCATTACCAGAGCCTCTAAAGGGGAAAATATCACACTGTATGGAGACGGAAATCTTAAAAGAACCTTTACCAATGTAAAAGACTTTGTAGATATTGTTTATCAAAGTATTATCAATCCTAATACAAACAACAGTATTTTCAACATAGGAGGCGAAACCTTTTCATTAAAGGAAGTTGCAAGCAAGATTGCTTTGATATACAATATTGAAGTAGAGCACATTGAATGGCCCAAATTAGATTTTCTTATTGAGTCCGGTGATACAATTTTCGATAGCAGCAAATTAGACAAACTGTTAAACTACAAATACTCCAACAAGCTTAACGATTGGCTAGCCGAAATCAATAAAAAAGAACTTTATTAAGCATAAACAATAATATAGATATGCCTTACAAAGAAGAATACAAATTATTATTTATTCATATACCTAAAACAGGTGGAACTTCAATTGAAGTTTTTTTTGAAATGAATAAACCAGAAAATTTTCGCTATCAAAGATGGGATAGAGATCAAATTAGTTTTATTGAGCAACACCGGCATTTATCCAAATCTATTAAGCTTCACTATGAGCCACAACATTATTCTGTTGACATTCTAAAAGAACTAATACCCGATTATAATAACTATTTCAAATTTGCATTTGTTAGAAATCCTTATTCAAGAATATTGTCAGAATATTTATGGATAACTAAAAAACAGTTGAATGATTTTTCAGATTTTAATCCAAATGATTTTCATATTTGGTGTGAAAATTTCTTATCAATTATTGACAGCTCTCATAAAGAATCCCAAACCAGCTTTATTGATGAATCAGTTGATTTTATTGGTCGTTATGAAAACTTTGCAAATGATTTTAATTTGTTAATCTCTAAGCTTTTAAAAACATCAATTAACTTTAAAAAAATCGAAAATCAAATACTTCCAGTTCTTAATGCAACCAGCTTAGATAAAAATATCTTAATGAAATATATTTTACCTGAAACAAAAAAAAACATTTACAGTACATACAAATCAGATTTTATTGCTTTTTCTTATGATAATATGTTATAATAATTCAATACCTAGATTGCACAAAACATTTCTATTAAAAAATATTTTAGCTGAAAATATTTGTAATTTGTTTTATTAACAAATCTTTTTGAAAGTCTTTTCAATATGAAAAAAAACATTGATGTATCTGTTATAATTCCAAACTATAATCACGAAAAATACATTGAAGAATGTATCTCCAGTGTTTTTGCATCTGATTTCGACAATAACAAAATTGAAATAATAATTGTAGATGATGCAAGTACAGACAATTCTGTTTTATTAATTAAAGAAACCTTAAAAAAAACAAAAATTTATAACAAATTATTAATTAATAAAATTAATTTAGGGCAGTGTAAATCTAGAAATATGGCAATAAAAATTGCACAAGGAGATTTTCTCTTTTTTTTAGATTCCGATAATTATATAAACATTGATTGTTTAAGAAAGCATTATAATTTTTTAGTAAAAAACAATGAATTCTCTGCTTGCTACGCTCCGATCCAAAAATTTGACAGTTTAAGCAGAACAAAAACTTCAATTTTCTCTAACGAACCTTTTGATTTTGAAAAATTAAAACATGGAAATTACATTGACAATATGTCAATGATAAGAAAAGCGGATATAATCGAACTAGGATTATTCGACGAAAATATTATTGGGTGGCAAGATTATGAGTTATGGTTAAAAATGGGTAGCAACAATAAAAAAGTAGGTTTTATTCATGAATCCCCATTATCAAACTATAGAGAACATTCTTCCAGTTTAACAAACACCAGAAGTCAATCCGATAAAGATAATATCATTAAATACTTAAGTAGTAAATATGAATTATATATAGGCATCCACAAACAAACTTTTGACAAAATACCTATTATTGAAAAAACAAAAATTCAAATTTTTTGGGCAAAAAATGATATGTTTTTTTCAGAAGAAAAATCACTATCATGCTTTGAAGATTTGTCTAACTTTCGCCATGCTTTTCATATTCCAACTAACAACGAAAAGATTGAATATATTCGGTTTGATTTAGGGGTTCAAATTGGCTTGTTAAATATACAAGACATATCTATAGAGAGACCTAACGGACATGTTTTATGGACATGGGATACAGAAAGTATTCAACAAAAAAACGATTTGTTGTTAATAGAGAATATTGATAATTTCTGTAATAAAACTGTTCAATTGTCACTAAGCGACGACCCCTATTTTATAATAAAAATACCAAATTTATTTGAAAAATTAATTAAAAATGAAATTATTGTTAATTTAAGCTTGTCTAATTTAAGCTATGAGCAGGTATTGCTTTTTAACAAAACAAGAACATTACCACTATCATTTATATCAAGTAGTGAATTTGAAAATACAAAAAAAGCGCTGCATAGAAAAGAAGAAAATGAAATTTCTCTCAATTTTTCTATTGAATCCCTTAAATCTAACATTAACATTTTAAATAACGATAAAACTCTATTATACGAAGAATTAAAAAATAAAAATAATATTACAAATGTGTTTCTTACTGAAAAAGAAGAACTTAAAGCTGAACTTGAAATTGCTAAAAATAGAATAACCGACTTTATATCGCTTAACAATCAACTCGATAAAGATGTTTCTTTGTTACAAGAAAAATACTCATTGATATCTGATGATAAAAATTTATTAAATAAAAAATTGATTGACATTGAAAATAAGCTTATAGAACAAACAAAATCAATTATTCAACTTGAAAATGAGAAGAAGTATTTCGAAGATAAAACAACAATTTCTCAAGATGAAATTAATGTTTTACGCCGTAAATATGATGAAATATATGCAAAAAAAAATGAGCTTGCTGAAACAAAAGCTCAAGCCGAAATTAGTGTACTGCATCTTCAAGACAAATTAATAGTAATAAATAAAGAAAAGACTTTTTTAAGCATAAAACTTTCCGAACTAGAATATGAAAACAAAGAACTAACAAAAGCCAAAGTTTTACTTGAAAAAGACCTATTTTATCTTCAAGAAAAGATTTCGATTTCTATCGAAGAAAAGAATATTATTAATTTGAAAAATACTGAGCTTGAATATTTAAACAGTGATTTAACAAAAAATATAATTCAACTCGAAAACAATTTAACTCATTTGCAAGAAAAAAGTTCAATGATTGATGAAGAAAAAAACAGTTTAAATATCAAATTTTCAGAACTCGCTAAAATCAACATTCAACTCGAAGACAATATTATACATCAACAAGATAAATATTTATTATTAAATAATGAAAAGAATAAAATTAATCAAGATTTTTTAATACAGAAAGAAATAACAAATAATCAAAATGAACAAAATCAAATTTTATCAAAAGTTGTAAGCGATCAGCAAAAATTAATTGAATCATCAAAATTAGAAATTCAAAATTTGCAAAACAAAAACCTCGAATTAACAAATAACAACAATTTACTCAAAGGTGAAATTTTTACTTTTGAAAAATCAAGCGATGAAATAAAAATTAAACTTCGTTTATTAAATGAATCAAAAGAGAAATTGGAAATATTAACAAAATCATTAATTGAGCAATATGTTGAAAAAAATTCATTACAAATATTGTTTAATAGGTTGTTTAAAAAGGATATTTTAAATAATTAATACTATATCAAAAATTAAGAAAACTAACAAAAATCAGAATAAATATGAGAGATTACGAAAAAGAAAATCTTCTTGCAGAAATTAAAGATTTAAAACAACAAATAAAATGGTACCAAGACACTTATGAAAAAAGGTCCATTCTTGGAATATTTAAAGACTGGTTATTAAAAAAGTTCAAAACATCTAAAAAAGAAAACAAACAAAGCAAAACTACTTTCGATAAAAAAAACATTATTGAAATTGAGAATATTCCAATTAATATTGAATCTAATGCTAATATTGGACTCAATGTTATTGAAAATACTGAAAGTCAAACCAACTATGATGAACCAATAATCCCATCTGATATTAAAGTCAGTGTAATAATACCTACATATAATCGCTCTGTTTTGCTTCCAAAACTAATTGAATGTTGGAAGAAAGTTCACTCAGTTACAAGATATAAATATGAGTTGATTTTTTCTGATGACGGTTCTAATGATAATTCATTAGAAATACTTGAAAAAGAATCAGAATTGCCAATAATCATTATTAAAAATGATCATGGAGGCGCTGCAAAAGCAAGAAACAGTGCAATTATGAAAGCAACAGGGGAAAAATTATTAATAATTGGAGATGATATTTTTCCAAATCCTGAAATTATCAATCAGCACTACGAAAAACTTCTAGAACTTCCTTTATGTAAAGCTGTTCTAGGAGAAGTAATATGGCACAAAGACCTTGAAATAAACACTTTAATGAAACATATTACTGAACTTGGTTTAGAGCAATTTAGCTTTATATGCTTTGCCCCTCATGATTATGTAGATTTCAGACAATTTTACACCTGCAATATCAGTATTGATAGAGCATTTGTTTTATCAGAGAATGTTATCTTCGATGAATCGTTTTATAAAGTTAATTTTGAGGATATTGAGCTTGGGTACAGACTATCAAAAAAAGGCATGCAGGTATATTATTATCCTGAAGCTGTTGCAGAGCACTATCATTCTTATAAAAGTGTGAGTGGATTCTGTAAGCGACAGGAAACTGCAGGTGAAATGGCAGTCGTTTTCAGAAGTTTACATACTGAAGAAATTGAATGGGTTGTCCAGGTCGACACAATACTGAAACTTTGGAATACATTTCTATTTGACATGAACAAAAATATTAATAAACCAAACTTTATTTTTGATTTAGTAAGTTCTTGTCAATTCGTTGAAGACAACAAAAACGTAGATAAACAAACTGTTGAACATCATTTATCAGAAATTTACAGAGTGCTTTTTCGATTTTATTATGAGAAAGGGATTATCTACAAAAAATTGAATTTACAAGATGTTGTTTATGACAATGTTTTCTTCGCACATTATTGGCCAAGAATTTCTGATCATTTGAAAAATTTAAATAAAATTATTGAACTTCCCAATTATAAAAAATTAATAAATATTGAGGAACCAATAATATTGACTATTCAAACCAAAGATATTGAACACTTAAATCGACTTCGTCTAATTTATAAGGATTCTCTTAATTATCTAAATTTTATTATACAAACTGATGCTAATTTTTTATCAGAAAAAGACTTCCTATATGCTCCTGAAAAAGATTTTACATTACAGGAAACTAATATGATGCAAATCCTTCTTTTCCTTCAAATACAGTCTGATATAGATATTATACTTTTATCATTGGGGCTTGAAGACTTACCAAACATTGGCATATCAACTAATATTAATAACAATTTAATTTTCAGAAATTCAATAAAACAAAATAAATACAACAACAATAGTATTGGCAAAGTTATTAGATTAATTAGTGAAAAATCATGCGATACATCCTCATTGAATTCTTTATTTGACAATATAAATTTTGAAATCGATAATTTGGGATACTTTTTTAAAAATAGTCTTCCATCATTCCACAAAAAATCAATTTATATTGAAAAACAAAATTGCTATAAAAAAACAAAAAAAATTGTTTTTGTTTTTCCAATTTACATTGCCGTTGGTGGGGTTGAAAAAAACACCATAGAAATTATTAAGGAACTCTCTAATGAATTTGATTTTGTAATTATTACATTTGAAAGATTGTCCAAAGCACAAGGAAGTTTACACAATCAATATTTAGAATCAAGTTTAGGAGTTTACGACTTAACAGAAATGTCAAGACACGAGGATATTTCAAATTACCTTGAAGCACTTAGAGACATATATAACCCTGATTTAGTATGGATTTGTAACGGGTCTCCGTGGCTCGTCGAAAACACACTAGAAATCAGACAGTTATTTAATCAATCTGCGATTATTGACCAACAAGCTTATGACACTAAAGAGGGTTGGGTTCAACTATATAAGTCTAAAAATTGTGGACTAATTAGCTTTGATAGATTTATTGCAATTAATTCAAAAATCCAGGAGGTTTTTATTGAATCATCGGGAATTGACCGTGCAGACATTGATTTAATTTATTCCGTTATATCAATAGAAAAAAGAGAGAAAGCTATTGTTCAAGATAACTCTGAATTAAGGAAGAAATTCAACTTGGATGAACATCAAAAATATTTTGTTTTTATTGGCAGATTAAACGAACAAAAATCACCATTTGATTTACTAATGTTAATTAAGCTTATTATTTCTAAATACAATAATGAATACAAATTTATTCTTGTTGGAAGTGGAGAACTAAGCAATCAAATAGATGAATTTATATTTAAAAATAGTTTAAATCAACATATTATTCGAATTCCTTATGTTGAAAATACTTTTGAAATATCAAAAATAAGTGAAGGAATTCTTTTCACCTCACTTTACGAAGGACTTTCTATCGCACTATTAGAAGCATTATCTGTTGGAACACCTGGAATATCTACAGATGTTGGTGATACGAAACTTATATTTGAAAAATTCAAAAATGGGATTGTTTTTTCAACTATCGGCAATATTGAAGAGTATTTTGAAAAATTCATTGATTTTATAAATAATATAAGTATTTATAAAAATAACGCAGAGGCTACTAAAGAAGAAGTCGCTAAAATGTTTTGTACTTCTACTGTTGCTTCTCAATATTCTGAATGTTTCAATAAAGCAATTAATACTTTAAATAAAGCTTAAATGGTTTCAATATCTTAATTTCAGCAAAAGAAGCATATAATATTAACTATAAAAAATAACAAAAAAAAATTATGATAAGTGTTATTATCCCAAGTTACAATCACGAGAAATACATAAAAAAATGTGTTGATAGCGTTTTAAACCAAACATATAATGATTTTGAAATTATTATAATTGATGATGGTTCTAAAGATAGCTCAAATGATATATTAGCTTCATACACCGATTCTAGAATTGTATATATCAAACAGGAGAATCAGGGTGCTCATAATGCAATTAACAGAGGATTATCTATTGCAAAAGGAGATTTTTTAACAATACTTAATTCTGATGATGAGTTCCACCCTCAAAGACTTGAAAAATGTTTTCATATATTTCAAACAAATCAAGATGTAGATTTCATTTCTACTTGGATTGATGTAATAAATATTGAAGGAACTGTATTAGGAACAAAAATGGCTTGGCTAAATATGGAGCCTTGGGAAATAAAAAACAGAGATTTAACCTTCCATGGATCTGATTATGCTTTAAATGCATTAATGGCCAATTTTGTTGGAACTACTAGCAATATGATTTTTAGAAGAGAAGTATATTTAAATATTGGAGGGATGAGAGAGCTTCGTTTTGCTCATGATTGGGATTTTTTGCTTAGGGTTTGTGCTAAATTTAACTGCTTAAATTTTGAAGAAAGCTTATTAAACTATAGAGTTCATGACTCTAATACCATTTCAACAAACAGAAAATGGATGTTATTTGAAATCTGTTGGGTTATTGCAACAAACATTGATAAATTTAGTAGTAAAATATTTAAATCATTAAACGAAGATGATTTCAATTTCACTTCAATACAATTATTGGAATCTTTTAATTTCCAAGGAAACGACCATATTTTCTGGTTGCTTTATTGGGAAATCAACAATATGCGAAACATTGGAATAATTAATCCAGAAGAAATCTATCTAAAAAATAGTTTAATCCGGGAAAAAATAATTGCCTACGTTAAAGAATAGGATTTGACTTCAATATATTTTTAATATTAACATAATTAATTTAGTATTTTGAAAAATAATTTATCAAAATTTAGATTTCCAAAAATTGCCATTTTGCTGCATATTTATCATTTAGTCGAAATAGATTCAATTCTTGATAAAATAATAAATACTAATTCTAATGACAAGCATTTGCTAATTAATATTGATAATCAAAACTCTAACAAAAATTCTTTTTATCAAAAGTACGTTAATATAAGAAGCAATACAACTTATATTAACACTCCAAATCAAGGAAAAGATATAGGCGCAAAACTAGCTCTTATAGATTATTATTTAAAAACAAATCAAAAAAGTGATTATTTACTTTTGCTTCATGACAAAAAAAGTCCTCAAGTTATTTTTGGAGATGAGTGGAATAAAAGATTACTAAGAATTATTGACAAAGAAAATATAAACATTATTTTGAATATATTTGAAAAAAATCCGGAAGTCGGAATAATCTGTTCTTCAGAGTGCATAAGCAACGAATTCGACAAAGAAAAGGATATTTTTAACACCACTAATAATTTAATTTTAAAAGATTACATAAAAAGGTTTAACTTTAAACTTTTTGATTACTCATTTGTAGCTGGAACCATGTTTTGGGTTAGAAGTTCGATTTTTGAAGAATTCTTCAGCAAATATAATCCTTTGGAAATACGCTCTGAACTTGAAAAAGGAAATGTAATGGATAATGATGCCGGAACAAAAACACATTCTCTTGAACGTGTTTTTAGCTGGATTGCTACAAGTCAGGGATATAAAATTCATGGAATATAACATGTTATTAAATACGCTAAATATAATTGATTACAATGAATTTCAAAGCAATTTGCATAATTTTGCTCCTGCAATTGGCATTTCAATTACTTTGAAAGAGATTAATTCTCAACCTATTTTTCAATCATTAATTAACAACAATTCTCCATTTTTTATTTGCTTTAACTTTCAAAATGATAAATCAATTGAAAAAACTCTATTAATAGAACATATTAGACGACTGCTCCTCTTAAGCTTCAACGTAAATTACTATAAAATCGGAAACAATCCTGTAGTTACAATTATTAATTGCAATGAATTTGCTGATGAGATTAAATATGAAATAAAAACTGAATTTATAAAACAAGGATATGACAACATTGCTCTATACCAATTAAATGAAAATGTATCAGCCGAAAAAGCCAACTATTTACACTTCATCAAAACACTCGAATCTACTGATATTGAACTAGTAAATAATCTATTCTACAATAATAGCATTTCTAACAATATAATTTTCGTGCATTCAACTATTGAAATTTCTAAAATTATTATTGAAAAAATAATTGAAATTGAACAACAATTTTCGAATGCTGAACAAAACTTTTATGACGCATTAACATATATTAAAAAGATAGAAAATGAAAAGTATTTATTAATTTCTGAAAACAAAATACTGGAAACCAATTTGAATAACGAAAAAACTTACAACAAACTACTAAAAAAAGATGCTGACAATATTATTAATTGGTATAGAGACGAAATAGAAAAAATTAAAGACTGGTACTATCTTCAATATGAATTATTACCTTTGTGGTATAAAAGAATTGGACATGTTATTAAAAGATTAACTCCTAAAAATGATAGAACTAACAAGTGAACACATAAATAATTGCAAACTGCTAACTAATAGATACCAAATACCTGCCCTATTACCTAAGTTTGGAATAGGTGTAGAAATTGGTGTTTTAGGTGGCGATTGGTCTAAACAACTTCTTGAAATGGCTCAGCCTAAAGAATTAGTGTTAATTGACACCTACTATTCCGACGACTATCCTACAGCTAAAAGGTTTACAAAAAAAAATCATGAACAATATATAAGAAATGAGTTCAATTCTTATGGAGATAGAGTTAATATTTTAAAAGGTCTTTCATGGGAATGTATGGCTACTTTTAGCGAAAACTATTTTGATTGGATTTACATTGATGCCGACCATGATTATCAATCAGTAAAAAAAGATTTAGCTCAAGCAAAGCGAACAATTAAAGAAAATGGGATTATCATTATGAATGATTATATTATTTACGACCATTTTGCAAATGAAAAATATGGTGTAATACAAGCAACTAATGAATTCATGATTGAAAACAACTATGAAATGCTCTATTTTGCTTTGCATGCAGATATGTTTTGCGATGTAGTTATTAAAAAGATAAACAGCTAATTTTCTAATATTTAACCTTATTCTATTTTGAAATACTGGCTTTTAACATCTGAATTTCCTCCATTATATGGCGGTGGCATTGCCACATACTGTTTTGAAACAGCTAAAATGTTGACACAAAACAATCATGAGGTAACAATTTTTACTCATGATTATCAGGTTAAAACATTTTCAATTGAACTAAATGATAAATTCAGAATTGTAAAATTCAATCCAAATCAATATTTCACAGAAACTTTTCTTGGGTTTGAAACAAATTTAAGTTACGCATTTGCTCAAATTATTGAAGAATTCATAAAAAAAAAAGACGCTCCTGATATTATTGAAAGTCAGGAATATATGGGTATTGCATATTATTTACTACAGTTCAAATATCTTGAATACCCAATATTTAAAAATTTAAAAATAGTTTTAACGCTTCATGCTCCATCTTTCCTATATTTAGAATATAATAAAATAAACACTTTTGAATTTCCCTATTTCTGGATTGGTGAAATGGAGAAGTTTTGTATTAAAGCAGCCGATTTATTAATATCCCCTAGTCAATACCTTGTAAACGAAATACAAGCTAGAATAGATATTTCTGAAAAAACAGTTCATATAATAAAGAACCCTTTCCAATTTGAAAAAAAACCAATCGAAAATTACGAAAATGGAAAAATAGTTTTCTTTGGCAAGCTTACTCCCCAAAAAGGCTGTTTAGAGCTAATTAATAATTTCAAAAAACTTTGGAACGAAGGTTTTGAATACTCCTTAACAATGATTGGAGGCGGAAACCACTTGTATCATGTTGAAGGAATTGACATGATTGATTTTATTAAATCGAAGTACAAGAAAGAAATTGACGAAAAAAAATTGATCTTAGTTGGTTCAATACCACCAACCGAACATAATAAACACATCGACAATGCTCACATAATCGTAATTCCTAGCTTAGTAGAAAACTTTCCTTACACAGTTCTTGAAACAATGTGTAAAGGGAAAATAGTTCTTGCTTCTGTTCAAGGTGGACATGCCGAAATAATTAACAATTACGAAAATGGTTTTTTATTCGACCATGAACAAAAAGATAGTTTTAACAAACAATTAAAACAGATATTATCTCTTGACCAAGTAACAACAAATAATTTATCAATAAATGCTATCAATAAAGTAATTGAAGAGTGTTCTTATGAAATAATTTTCAACAAAAAGCTGGGTTTAATTAATTCATTTTTAATAGAAAATAAAAAAACGAATACCTTTCCATTTCTTCGACCTGTCAATTCGTTTGAAATTGAGAATGATGACAATAGTGAAAAAGGTTTATTATCAGTTGTTGTCCCCTATTTTAATATGGGAGAATTTGTGAATGAAACCATTTCATCGATATTAAATTCTACCTATAAAAACATTGAAATCATTATAGTAGATGATGGTAGTAATGACAAACTAAGTATTGAAAAAATAAATGAATTTGAAAACAAAAAAAGTATAAAAATAATTAGAAAAGAAAATAAAGGGTTGCCAATGGCCAGGAATGACGGAGCTAAAGCTGCCAAAGGTGAATTTTTAGCTTTTCTTGATCCAGATGACACGGTTGAATCCAGTTACTATGAAAAAGCAATTGCAGTTCTTAAAAGCTATAATAATGTTCATTTTATAGGATGTTGGGCAAAATACTTTGGAAGTGCAAAAGGTTATTGGCCTACATTCAATCCAGAACCACCATATCTTCTAGTTCATAATATGATAAATAGCAGTGCTTTGATATATAAAAAACAGGCGTTTTTAGCAGCTGGATTGAATGACAAAAAAATGATTTTTGGCATGGAAGATTATGAAAGCGTAATTAGCATGAAGAGCAAAGGCTTTAATGGAGTAGTATTACCTGAAACACTTTGGAATTATAGAGTGCGGAAAGATTCTATGGCTAGAGCATTTACCAAAAACAAACAACTATATTTATACCGACTAATTTCAGAGAAGCACAAGGATTATTTTTCTCTATTTTCGTCCGACATTTCAAATCTATTAAACACAAATGGTTCTGGATTGAACTACGACAACCCTACCCTTTTAACTAATTTTATTGAAAATAATTTTTTAAAAAAAATATTAAATCAAAAATTAGTGCGAAAAATTAAAACAATTCCTTTGCTTAGGCGAATTGCAATTACTATAAAAAACTCAAATAGATTTCGTAAAAATAAACCACTATGGATTGAAAATCCATAGTTTTAATAAAATGTAAAAAAATGA
>JBAXGW010000046.1:0-37504 GCA_037139195.1 Bacteroidota bacterium | reverse complement strand
ATATTGATAGTCATTTCGAACGAAGTGAGAAATCTATGAAGATTTTGTGTCTTAAGTTTTAATCGGACAATAGTGTTTATTTTTTATTATTGTCCAATATATTTTAGCTTTTATAAATAGTAAACTTTATTTTCACAATCATTATTGTCCGATATAATATTTTAATGTCAATTAGATTCTTCACTTCGCTTCGTTTCGTTCAGAATGACTGTGTTTTATCTTTGTAAAGAATGGACTGGCTTGCGACGAAGTCGCAAGCCAGTCCATTCTTTTAATTTCCACATGAAAACATTGTCATTCTGAGCAAAGCAAAGAATCTTTTCTTTTTTTATCGGACAACAATGGATGCTTTTTTTCAACAAAAACTTGGATTAATAATTGGTTAGGTTCTCCTATATATTAAATATTTATTGTTTTTTTTTAGAATGAGCTTCAAAATAGTTTAAGCACTCTTATATACTTATAATGAATGTATTTTATTGTTTTTTTTAATTTTGAATTTCACAAAGTAGTAACTTAAATAATAAATAAGTAATTATTTTAGTAAATAGTGTAGTGAAATCAGATGTTTGCAATTGTTTGAGAAATTTTGATTTTGTTTGATTTTTTTATATTATTGTAAAACTTTTTTATAAATAATACGTAAGAGACATTTAAAAAAAATACAGTTTATTGTATTACTGCCATAAATAATAAATATTTTAATAATTATGAAACGTTTTTTTGAAAATTTAACCATTAGCACAAAACTGAGAATTGGATTTTATTCCATTCTAGTAATTTTTATTCTTTTTGGTTCAAATCAATTTTATGAATTAAATAAGCTTAAAACACTTCAGAATGAAGTAAGTTCAAGAGCTTCGGATGAAGCCAAACTTACTGAAATTTCAAATGTAGGTTATAAGCTAGATGTTAGTATTGCAAGTATTATTATTGATAATGCATCTGATCAATCATTTGAAGAATGGGATACATACTCCAATGAAGCCGACTCAGATATTGCTGTGCTTCAAAGAATTGTTGATACCGACGAAGAAAGAGCGTTAGCTAAAAAGGCACAAACAGAATTTAATGCATTAAAGAATATTGAACAAGAAATTGTTCCGCTTATTAAACAGTTGAACAATAAAAATGATACTACATTAACAATAGAAAAAAGAAAAAATATTGAAACAAATATTGCCGAGCTAAAAGCTCAATTTTATGATACAACCAATGCCATTTATAAAAGTGTAAATTCTGTTTTAGAATCAATAAGCAAAGAAAGTGCTGATGCAAATGCTTATTTTGATAAAGTTTCTAAGTCGAGTATAGTATTTATGGTTGCTTTTATTAGTGGTGCTATAATTATTTCTTTATTAATTGTGTGGTTATTTTCTAGTATTATTGTGCCGCCTATAAAAAGGATGACAAATATATTAGATGAGCTATCAACAGGAAAACTAGCGGATTCGGATTTGGATGAAACCCGAAAGGATGAAATAGGACAAATGTCGAGGGCAACCAATAAACTCATTCATGGCTTATCTTCTACTGCTTCGTTTGCAGGCGAAATTGGTAATGGTAATTTAGATGCATCGTTTGAACCTTTAAGCGGTCAGGATACTTTAGGAAATGCTCTAATAGAAATGCGTTCGAGTTTGGTTAAAGCTACGCATGAAGAAGAATTGCGCAAAAAAGAAGACGAACGCCGTAATTGGTCAACCCAAGGATTTGCTAAGTTTGGAGAGATTCTTCGTCAAAACAACGATAATATGGAAAAATTATCGTTTAATATCATTCGCAATCTTGTTGAATACACAGGAATGAACCAAGGTGGTTTGTTTATTTTCAATGATAACAACAGAGAGCATCCTTATTTAGAAATGACAGCGTGCTATGCATTCAATCGCCAAAAGTTTTTACAAAAAACTATAGAAATAGGCGAAGGATTAGTGGGTGCTTGTTATCAAGAAGGCAAAACAATATATTTGACAGAAATACCAAACAATTATGTGAATATAACCTCTGGTTTGGGCGAGGCAAATCCTAAATGTGTTTTAATAGTTCCTTTGAAATTAAATGATGAAATATACGGCATTATTGAATTGGCATCGTTTAATAATTTAGAGCAGCACGAAATTGAATTTGTTGAAAAAGTTGGCGAAAGCATAGCATCAACCATATCTAGTGTAAAAGTAAACATTCGTACTGCTCAATTGTTAGAAGTATCGCAACAGCAAGCTGAAGAAATGCGTGCACAGGAAGAAGAAATGCGTCAGAATATGGAAGAGATGCATGCTACGCAAGAAGAAATGGGACGCAAAAATGTTGAAGTTTTAGGTTTGATGAATGCAATAGATGGATCAATGATAAAATCAGAATTATCAAACGATGGGATTATCCTTTCTGTAAACCAAAAATATTGCGACGCGTTAAAATATATAGCATCGGAGGTAATTGGACATAATGTTACAGAGTATATGAAATCAGAAAATGTTCCTTTGTATCATAAACTAATTGCCAGCGTTATTAGTGGCAAAACTCATTCTGGAACCTATATGAGAACCGATAAATATGGGAAAGAACTTTGGTTAGACACCACCTATTCGCCCATTTATGATGCAAATGGAACTGTCGTAAAATTAATGTATTTGGCAAAAGATGTTACAGCTGCTAAACTTGCCGAAATTGAAATGGCACAGCAAACCGAGGAAATGAAGGCTCAAGAAGAAGAATTGCGTCAAAATATGGAGGAAATGCAGGCTACACAAGAAGAAATGGGTAGAAAAACGAATGAAATACAGGGTGTTATGCATGCAGTTTCATCATCTTTGCCATATATTGAATTTGATATAAATAGAAAAGTAATCAATTGTAATAATGAGTTTACTAAGGTAACAGGCATGACAAAAGAAATGGTGCTAGGAGCTGAACATAAAAATTTCTTATTACCTGAATATGTTAATTTAGGCAAATATGAAGAATTGTGGCAAAAACTAATAAAAGGTATTACGCATACCGAAGTATTCCAGCATAAACTTCCAAAAGGCGATTTCTGGTCGAAGGAAACATTGTCACCAATCTTCGATGTGGATGGAAATATTGAGCGAGTAATGATGTTTGTTATAGATTTAACTGAGCAAATGATATTGCAAAATTCTATGACTCAGCAAGCAGAAGAATTAAAAGCTCAAGAAGAAGAGTTGCGTCAGAATATGGAAGAAATGCAAGCAATACAAGAGGCGCTTGAAGTTAAATCGAGAGAAACTAATAAAATGCTCGAAGATCAAACAATTAGCAATGCTAAACTTTCAGCGGCGCAACGAACCATAGAAGATAATCAGAAGGTTTTTAAAATGAAAGAGAAGAAGCTACAAGCTGAAATTGAAGCCAAACTCGAAGAATCTTTAATAAAAAATGCTAAATATCAAGCTCAGCAAAAAATATTTGAAGATAAAGAAAAGCAATATAGAATAATTGAGCGCAGAATGAAAGCTGAAATAGCTAAATTAAAAGGTAACGGATAGCAATTGCGTTTTTGGCTCTGATTATACTGATAAGAATTTCGCGAACTTACAAACTTTATAAACTAAAAATATGGCACAATTCAAATCATTCGAACCAAATGTAGAAGTACTTGGTGGAGTAATAATGTCTATCCTAGAAGGAATGGGCGAGTATAAATCTATTGGTCAGAAAATATTGGCTGATAACGATATTAACGAAATAGAGCCAACAGCTTGGTATCCATTGCAAAAGTTGCTGGATTCAATGAAGATGATTTCAGACAAACTAGGTGCTGATACCTTGTATTTAATTGGAAGTAAAATTCCTGAAGTCGCTGCATTTCCTCCAGGTATCGAAAATTTAGAGCAAGGAATGCCTTTAATTGATATGGCTTATCACATGAATCACCGAAATGGAGAAATTGGAAGCTATACTTTTAAAATGATTGACGATTTTAATGCAGAAATGGTAGCAAAAAATCCTTATCCATGTGATTTTGATAAAGGGCTTATTGCTGGTTTTGCTAAAAAGTTCCCGCCTACAAATGTTAGTGAAGATGGCGTTACTGTTATGCTTGATGATGATAAAGAAAATAGAATTAATGGAGCAGAAACTTCTTCGTATCAGTTGATGTGGTAATTGTATTTCAAATATTATTTAAAGGGGCTGTCTAAAAGCCCCTTTTTTTGTTATCTCTTCTCCCACAGAAAGTATTAGGTATTTCAATGCTTGAAAAATAGTTAGATTTTTTTTGTTTTTAACTAATTAATTCATATTTTTGTTAATTGGGGCAAAAATACGATTAGTTGCAACTTTTATTAGATTTAATCGTATAAGTTGACAAAAAATATCACCACTATTTAAATTGAAATTTATGAGTTTTTTACAAATTAGAACTAAAAAATTAAGTACAAAGATATTAATTTCTGTATTATCCAGCTTTGCTGTGGTTTTTGCAATTATTATTGCTGTTATTGCTTATCGAAGTTTTCAAGAGGCAAAAGATAGCGAATATAAGTTTATGCAAAAAGAAGGAGAGTCAATTGCCAATAGGGTGGATGCCGAAATAGAAGTTTCTCTTGATGCTGCTCGTACTTTAGCTCATGCAACTGAAGGATTGGTTGTTTCTAAACAACAAAATAGAGCCATTGTTATTGATATTCTCAAAAATATTTTAGATAAAAATGAAGGTTTTCTAGGAGCTTGGGTTGTTTTTGAACCAAATGCCTTCGACGGGCAAGATACCGCATATCTTAAAAATATTCATTCGGATGAAACAGGTCGTTTTGTACCTTATGTAAATCGTTTAAATGGTAATATTGCAGTAGAAAAATGTGTTGATTACAACGCCACAACTCAGGCTGGCGATTATTATAATATTTCTAAGAATTCTGGCGAAGAGTATGTTGCAAATCCTTATGCTTATGAAGTGCAAGGTAAAATGACAAACATGGTGTCGTGTACCGTTCCAATGATTGTAGATGGAAAAACCATTGGTGTTGCTGGTATTGATATTTCAGAAGACAAAGTAGATGAAATTGTAAATAAAATCAAAATACTTAAATCTGGTTACGCTTTTCTTCTATCTAATAACGGTTTAATTGCGAGTCATCCAAATCCTAAATTTAGGAATACTTTTTTTATCGATTCAGACAAAGAAACATTGACAAAGCTCAATATAAATGCTAAAATTAAAGAAGGAGAAAATATACAATACGAAAAGGTTTCGCCTAATACTGGAATTACTAGTCATTATATTCATACTTCTATTCAATTTGGTTCAAGTAAACATTTTTGGAGTGTTGTAGTTTCAGCACCCCAAAAAGAAATTGTAGCAAGTGCTTATAGTACTTTGTATTTGATTCTTTTTATGGGCTTTTTAGGTGTTATTATAATTTCCATTACGCTGTTCTATATAGCTAAATCAATATCAAAACCAATTGAAATGGCAACAGAAAGATTATCGGCAGTTGCGCTTGGAAATATTGATGAAAGTAAACTATTATTAAAAAACAGCGATGATGAAGTGGGTCAAATGGTCGATTCTGTTAATAGCTTGATTAAAGGATTGAGTAAAACAGCTGTTTTTGCTGGCGAAATAGGCAAAGGCAACTTAGAAGCTTTGTTTGAACCGCTTAGTAATCAGGATACTTTAGGAAATGCTCTAATTGAAATGCGTTCAAGTTTGGTTAAAGCTACTCATGAAGAAGAAATACGTAAAAAAGATGATGAGCAAAGAAATTGGTCTACCGAGGGCTTTGCAAAGTTTGGAGAAATACTTCGCCAAAATAACGATAATATGGAAAAATTGTCGTTTAATATTATTCGCAATCTAGTTGAATACACAGGAATGAACCAAGGTGGATTGTTTATATACAATGATAATAGCAGAGAACACCCATTTTTAGAAATGACTTCATGCTATGCATTTAACCGACAGAAGTTTCTACATAAATCAATTGAAATTGGCGAAGGATTAGTTGGTGCATGTTATCAAGAAGGTAAAACCATTTATTTAACAGAAGTTCCAAATAGCTATATAGATATTACTTCAGGTTTGGGTGAAGCAAATCCAAGTTGTATATTAATTGTTCCTTTAAAAGTAAACGACGAAATATTTGGAATCATTGAATTAGCTTCATTTAAAAATATAGAACCACACGAAATCGAATTTGTTGAAAAAGTGGGTGAAAGTATTGCTTCGACAATATCGAGCGTAAAAGTAAATATCCGTACTGCACAATTATTAGAGGTTTCGCAACAGCAGTCGGAAGAAATGCGTGCACAGGAAGAAGAAATGCGTCAGAATATGGAAGAAATGCATGCTACGCAAGAAGAATTGCAGCGTAAAGAGCAAATGACTACTGATATGGTTGAAAAAATGCGTGTTCAAGAAGCTGAATTGAAAGAAAATCTTGCAGCAATGAGTGAAAAAGAAAAGTACACGCAAGATTTAATTGAAACCATGAAGCAACAAGAAGAAGAGTTGCGTCAGAATATGGAAGAGGTTCATGCTACTCAAGAAGAGTTGGGTAGAAAGGACTTGATTCAACAAGAAGAAATTGCTCGCCTTAACGCTGAAAATGAAAAACGCATAAAAGAAATTGCGGTAAAAGAGGAGCAAATGCGAGGTGTTTTAGAAACATGTTTGGATGGCGTTATTATTATTGATAATCATGGTTTTATTGAGTTTTTTAACCAATCGGCTGAAAATCTTTGGGGATATAACCGTAACGAGGTAATTGGTAAAAATGTAAAAATGTTGATGGGCACTGAACATTCATCAAATCATGATGCTTATATGCATAACTATGCAACAACTGGAGTGAAAAAGGTAATTGGATCTGGTCGTGAGGTTCAATTAATTCGAAAAGACGGTTCTAAAAAAGATATTTTCTTATCTTTAGTTGAAACGAAGTTTACTGGGGGTTCTAGATTTACTGGTTTTGTTCGTGATTTGTCTGTTCAAAAGAAAAATGAAGAGGAACGCAATTCGCTAATGGAGCAGATTATTGCCAAAGAAATGGTTTATGAAAAACGCATAGCTGATTTAGATAAAAAATTAGCATCTAAATCAATAGTTGTTGAAGAGGTTAAAATTGCACCAGTTATTGAGGCTGCTAAATCTACAGATAAATTAATGACATGGAGTGATTCAGATTTTAGCGTAAAAGTTGAAGAAATTGATGCTCAGCATAAAAAGTTGGTTGATTTAATTAACGATTTATATTCAGCCTTCCAAAAAGGACAAGCAAAAAATATATTAGGAGATATCTTAAATGAATTAATTAATTATACAGCTAATCATTTTGCAACTGAAGAGAAATATTTTGCTCAGTTTGCTTATCCAGAAGCAGAAATTCATATCGATTTGCACAAGAAGCTGGTTGAGTCTGTTTTAGCATTTAAAGCTGATTTTGAAACGGGAAAAGCAACGGTTTCGTATGATTTAATGAATTTTTTGAAAGATTGGCTCGTTGGACATATACAAGGAACAGATAGAAAATATTCAGAGTGGTTTAAAAATAATGGACTTTAGAAGGTGAGTGGTGTCTTCGACTCCGCTCAGACACCGAAAAACGGTTCCGCTGAGTCGAAGGCAATGAAATAGAGTTAATAATAGTGTCTTCGGCTCACGCCCAGTGCATCGCTTTAAGAACTTTAAAACTAATAAAAGAATGTGGAATAAATTAGAAATATTACGGGAACAGTATCTTAATCATAGAATCATAGATTCTATTGATTACGAGAAGTTTTGTATGATTTCTATTGTATATAATTCCTCTAAAATTGAAGGTTGCTCTTTGTCTGAAACCGATACAAAAGTATTGATTGAAAATAATATTACAGCACTCGGAAAACCATTAACTGACCACTTAATGGTAAAAGACCATTATAATGCTTTTCTTTTAATTAAAGAAGCGGCCAAAAATAAAAGAGAACTTTCCGTTGATTTTATCAAAGAAATTAATGCCTGTGTAATGAAGTCAACAGGTGCTATAGTAAATACGGTTTCAGGAAGTTTTGATACCTCAAAAGGTGATTTAAGATTAGCTCAGGTTTATGTTGATGCAAAGTATTTTCCAAATTTCGCAAAAGTTCATGGTTTGTTAGAGGAACTTAATGAAAATATAAACAGCAGATTAAACAAAGTAGAAGGAGTAGAAATTGTCAAGCTATCGGCTGATATTCATTATAATTTTGTAAATATTCATCCTTTTGGCGATGGCAATGGAAGAACTTCTCGATTGTTGATGAATTATATTCAATTATATCACAAGGAACCATTGATTAAAATTTTCACCGAAGATAGGGCTGAATATAAAGATTCTTTAAATAATACAGAAAAAAGTGGTGATATCAATATATTTAGAAATTTTATATGTAAGCAACAAATTAAATTTTATGAATTGGAAATAATTAAATATAAAAAGGGGAAAGAGGGTTTTTCATTGCTTTTTTAGGAGAAGAAATGTTAGTGTCTTCGGCTCAGTTCGACTCACGCTCACTGACCGCCGCTTAGACACCGGAGGAGGTCGAAGTAATAATGCCGTTGACTGAGCAGTGGTTGCTTGGCGAAGTCGAAGTAAGTCGAAGGCAATGAAAAAGAAGTAATAATAGTAGTGTCTTCGACTCCGCTCAGACACCAGAGTACATATTTGTTGGTGGCTGAGCGGAGTCGAAGCCATAGAAAAAATAAAGAAAAGAATATGAAAGGTTATATGTATATTTTAAAATGTTCGAATGAGACCTATTATACAGGAAGTACAAATGACTTGGAATTGAGATTAAAACAACATAAAGCAGGGGAAGGTGCAAATCATACAAAAAAGAATTTGCCAGTGGAGTTGGTTTATTATGAATAATTTGAGAGAATAGATGAAGCTTTTTATAGAGAAAAACAAGTGCAAGGCTGGGGTAGAAAAAAGAAAGAAGCCTTAATAATTAGTGAAACAAATAAATTGCACGAATTGTCAGAATGTATAAATGATAGTCATTTTAAAAACAAGGAAAAAGATATGAAGATAAAAGAAAGCAATAAATCGAAGTAATAAAACCGTTGACTGAGCGAAGTCGAAGGCAATGAAAAAGGAGTAATAATAGTAGTGTCTTCGACTCCGCTCAGACACCGGATAGTCGAAGGCAACTTAAATAGAAAAAAGAAAAATAAAAAGAAAAAAAATAATATAGATTAAAACAACAATAATATGAAAAAAATCAAATTAACAATCAAAACACAACTGATATTTTTATCGGTGGTGCTTACATTAATTATATTGATAATTAGTGGGATAAGTATTAATAATATTCAAAAAACAAGCAATATTTCGGAGTATCGAGATAATATTGCTTCTTTGATTAAAGATGCACATCAAATTCGATCTGCGGAAACTTCATTTTATGTTGATGATGTAGTAGATAGCGATTTTTACGCAAATGGCACCTCTAAGGGTATTATGTTTCATGATACGATGTTTAAAAGTATTTGCCATTCAATAGCAGAATTGAAGGAAAGCAAATATACCGAACAATTTGAGGTAAATGCGCTAGTTGATGATGTATTATTGGATGTAACTGCTTACGATGCCGCATTTAATAATATTAAATCAAGCCAAACAGAATTGGGCTTTTTAGGTTATGGATTGATGGGGGACTTGCGTAAAAGTTTCGGTGCCCTAGAAACTAGCTTAAAAGAAAAATCTCAAAATAAAGATTTAGAGGTTTCAGTATTGATTTTAAGAACTAATGAAAAAGATTTTGTGCTTAGTAGAAAAATAAATTTTAAAGCGAAGTTTAACGAAGAATGTGCAAATTTATCCCAGAAAATAGAAGCAAATTTTGAAGCAGAAACAAAAGCTGAATTATTATTAAAATTAGATACTTATAAAAAAGACTTTTCTGAAGTTGTTGCTCATACTGCAAAAATTTATGGTGATGAATCTGGTAGCAAAGGATTAGATGGCGAAATGGATAAAGCTGTTGGAGAAGTATTGCCAGCATTAGCCAATATAGAAAAGGCAATTGACGAAAAAGTGGCCAAAGACCAACTGAATACCGAAATACTTTTTGCTATACTTGCTTCAATTGCAGTGCTTTTATCTGCAATTTTATCAGTTATCATTGTTCGCTTAATCAGTCAATCACTTGTTAAAACAAAAGTGGTAATTGGCAATGTGGCTCAAGGTGATTTAAATATAGATATTACCACTTTTAAAGACGACGAGTTTGGTGAAATAGCTAAAGAGCTTGATAGAATGAACAATGGTTTGAAAATCAAAACAGAATTTGCAAAACATATTGGCGAAGGTGCTTTAGATGCACAATTTGAGCCACTTGGCGAAAAAGATGATTTAGGTGCTTCATTATTAGAAATGCAACATGGCTTGCAAAAGGCAGCTCAGGAAGAAATTGCTCGTAAAAAAGAAGATGATCGCCGTAATTGGTCAACCGAAGGTGCTGCTAAGTTTGCCGAAATATTACGTCAAAATAATGATAATATGGAACTTTTATCGTTCAATATTATTCGCAATTTAGTTGAATATACAGGAATGAATCAGGGCGGTTTGTTTATTTATAACGATAATGATAAAGATCATCCATTTTTGGAAATGACTGCTTGTTATGCTTTCAACCGTCAAAAGTTTATGCAAAAAACAATTGAAATTGGCGAAGGATTGGTTGGTGCTTGTTATCAAGAAGGTGCTACAATATATTTAACCGATATACCTGATGATTATGTAAATATTACATCTGGTTTAGGAAAAGCAAATCCAAATTGTGTTTTAATAGTTCCTCTTAAATTAAACGACCAAATATTTGGAATTATAGAATTAGCTTCATTTAGAAAATTAGAAAAACACGAAATTGAATTTACCGAAAAAGTGGGCGAAAGCATTGCATCTACAATTTCAAGCGTAAAAGTTAATATACGTACAGCTCAGCTTTTAGAAGTGTCGCAACAACAAGCAGAAGAAATGCGTGCACAAGAAGAAGAAATGCGTCAGAACATGGAAGAAATGCATGCAACTCAAGAAGAATTGCAACGCAAAGAACAAATGACCACCGATATGGTTGAAAAAATGCGTGTTCAAGAATCTGAATTAAAAGAAAATCTTGCTGCAATGACCGAAAAGGAAAAATATACGCAAGATTTAATTGAAACCATGAAGCAACAAGAAGAAGAGTTGCGTCAGAATATGGAAGAAGTTCATGCTACCCAAGAAGAATTATCGCGTAAAGACATTATTCAGCAAGAAGAAATCAATAGATTGAGAGCTGAAAATGAAACCATACTTGAGAAAACACTATCGAAAGAATTTGAATACCAAAAAATAATAGATGATTTAAAAGGTAAATTAACAGGATCATCAAATAATTCAAATGTTACAGCTTCTGATGATAAATTAATGGAATGGAGCGATGCTGTTTTTAGTGTTGATATTAATTTAATCGATGATCAGCATAAAAAATTATTAATGTTAATTAATAATTTATATGCTTCATTTAAAAAAGGTCAAGCACGCGAAAAAATGGGCGAAATATTAAATGAGCTGGTTAATTATACAACCTATCATTTTGGTGTTGAAGAAAAGTATTTTGAAGATTTCAGATACGAAGGTACTCCAGGTCATTTAAAAGAACACGTGAAATTTGTTGATACGGTTTTGAAATTTAAAGAAGAATTTACTACTGGTAAAGCTGCTGTATCTTACGAAGTGCTTAATTTCTTGAAAGATTGGTTAATTTCGCATATTCAAGTAACAGATAGAGGCTACGTAGAATGCTTTAAACAACACGGTTTGTAGAAATGGCAAATTAAGCGAGGTCATAGGTGGCTGAGCGGCGGTCAGTGAGCGTGAGTTGAAGCCACGTAACTTCGGCTCTGCTCAGTTGCCTTTGAAACAGTGTTCATCGTCGTTTCTGATTATAATTGGATTAATCATTGTTCGAAGAAATAATGCTTTGCATGAAAAAAAAGTTTTTTACTAAATATTGCAGTGGAAGAAATCCTTTTTTTTTATTTAAAATGAATGCAACCAAAGTAATTAAATTTGCGTACAATAGACTTTAAAATGTGTTTAATTACAGCTTATAATAATTGATAATTAGCAATAAAAACTTGTTTTTTTATTACAAAATAATTTATTAAATTGCATGGTTCAAAGTATAGAATATATAATATGTACGATAAAATACAATTAGGAGTAACCGATGTAAGAAAATTTATTGAGTTCGTGAAGTTTAAATACGGATACGATTTCAAAGATTATGCATTAACTTCGCTCAGAAGGCGAATACAAAAGTACATGTTTTTGAACAATATTCCCGATGTTGCTCAGGTATTAGTTAAATTGGAGATGGCTGAAAATTTTGATAAATTTTTAATAGAAACTAGTATTGAAGTTACCGAATTATTTCGAGATCCTCCATTTTGGCGTGTTTTAAGAGATGATATATTACCTAGCTTGGATAAATTATACAGCAAAATAAATGTTTGGATTCCTGATTGTTCTACAGGCGATGATATTTATAGCTTGTTAATATTGGCTCATGAAATTAATCTTACTTCAAAGCTACATATTACCGCAACAAATATATCTGATAATATTCTAAATAATGCTAAAAATCCTAGTTATTCAATGAGTAAATTAGAGCTTGCTCAGCATAACTATCAGCGTTTTAATGATAAAGGTAAATTAGATAATTATATTAAATTAGAGCCATTTAGTTTTTCAATTGATCAACGTTTTGTGTCTAATGTTAATTTTGTAAGTCATTCATTAACAGATGAGAATTTGTTAGGCGATTATCATATTATCATTTCTAGAAATATTTTGTTGTATTTTAATTCATCAATGCACGATAAAATAGTTTCAAAATTTAATTCAAGCTTACATAGAAATGGTTTTATGTGTTTGGGAACTCAAGAAACTATTGAGTTTTGCAAAGATGTAAAACGCTTTACCGTTTATAATCAGAGCGAGAGTATTTATAAAAAAAATGACACCCTATAATTTATGATATTATCTAGAAATAAAATAATAATTATTGGCGGTTCTGCTGGAAGTTTTCAGGAGGTTACAAAAATATTGTCGCAATTGCCCAAAGATTACAAATATCCAGTTGTTTTAGCTTTGCATCGATTGAAGCATGTTCGCTATGGTTTTGTTGAGGCGTTATCTATTAAATCAGGATTGCCAGTTGTAGAGCCAATGGATAAAGAAAATATTCGTCCAGGTAAAGTGTATCTTGCTCCTGCAAATTATCATTTATATATTGAACTTGGAAATACGTTTGCTCTTTCTACAGAAGAGCCTGTAAATCATTCTCGTCCAGGTATAGATTTGACATTTATTACAGGTGGTTACGCATATAAGGAAAAAGCTGTAGGTGTTATTTTGTCGGGTGCAAACAAAGATGGCGCTTTAGGTTTAAAAAAACTAAAAGAATATGGTGGTATTGCAATTGTTCAAGATCCTGCCGAAGCACAAATAAAAACAATGCCAACAGCAGCTTTAGAGTTAACTCCAAATGCCGATTTTGTTATGAAAACAGATGATATTATTAAATATTTAATATCAATTAAAGATTAAAAAAATATCTTATGAAAAAACTATATAAAGTATTTCTTTGGATTATATTATTGCTAATAGTTTGTTTATCAATATTATTGTATTCTAACTCAGCACAAATTGCTAAATTAGATTTTCAAAATATTATTTTGAAAAGTTTGATTGATAGTAATTTAATGTTTGGATATTTATTGTCGGCAATTTCAGTTATGCTGATAATAATACATCTAATAAATATGATGTCGAATAAATTTGATATTAAAGAGAATTTTGCATTAAACAAACAATTAACAAAAGATCAAATAATCGATTCGGTGGTTACTAATAATGAGTTTGTATCTATGTCGAAGGAACTCGAAATTAAATTAGATGAATTAAAGTCTGAGGCTAAAGCAATGATTTCAATGGCTAAAGGTGAAATTCAGGATAAATTATTATCAATTATTGCAAAAAAAATAAATTTAGTTCAAGCTGAAATTTATCTTGTTAATAATGATGAAACTAGAAGAGTTCGTTTAAAAACTAGCTATGCTTATTATAACCCAGAAGGTAAAGTATTGGAGTTTGAAGAAGGCGAAGGATTGGTTGGTCAGGTTATGAAAAATGGCGTTCCTCTTAATTTAACAAATGTTCCTGATGGCTATATTACCGTAATTTCAGGTTTGGGAAAAACAACACCACAAAATTTGTTGATAGTGCCTATAGTTTCTGCTAATAACAACATTGGTGTTATTGAAATGGCTTCTTTTTCTAAGTTTGAAAAAGAAACAGAAAATGTTTTGACTGAAATAGCAGCATTATACGGAGAGTATATGAAAAAGAATGTAGAAACAATCAATGAATAAGGAGGATTGAAATGAAGAAATACTTTAAAGAAAATATAATTGTAATTACAGCTTTAATTGGATTTTTATTTCCAGTTCTAGCTTGGGTTGTATCAATATTATTATCAGATGGTGCTTTTGATTTTAGTTCAATAGCTAATATTCATAAACACAATCCTGCATTATGGCTGTTTGACATACTGCCTTTTGTATTTGTTTTTATTGCCGTTAAAATTGAAGATATTCGTTTTATTATAAAAAGCCGTTATAAATCACTATCAGAGATTCTTCAAAAACAAACAGATAATATCAATAAAGTTGCTTCGTTTGCTGAAGAAATTGGTGATGGAAAATTTGAAGCTCAATTTGAAATTGAAGACGATAATGATACATTAGGAAAAACATTATTAAATCTTAGAGATAAACTTCAAGACAATAACAAAAAAGAAGCTCGCCAAAACTGGATTATGTCAGGTAAAGAGAAAATTGGCGACATACTTCGTTTGCATTCTGATTTAAATATTTTGTCAGACGAAGTGTTGTACAATATGATAAAATACACTAATGTAGTTCAGGGTGCATTCTATATAATCAACGACGATACTAAATCGTTGAATATGATTGCAAGCTATGCTTACAATAGAAAAAAATATTTACGTACCGAATTTAAAATTGGCGAAGGATTAGTAGGACAGGCATGTATAGAGAAAGATTTTATTTATCGTACCGAAATTCCAGATGAATATGCGATTATGACTTCGGGTATTTTGGGCGACAAAAAACCAACAAGTGTATTGATAGTTCCTTTGATAACGGAAGAAAACTTGCAAGGTGCAATTGAATTTGCTTCTTTAGCTCCAATAAATGATGTTACCATTGATTTTGTAAAAGAAATTTCGGAAATAATTGCTCGTACCATTTATAACTTGAAAGTAAACGAACGTACCGAACGATTATTAAGAGAATCGCAAGAAATGACCACCGAGCTTCGTGAAAACGAAGAAGAATTGCGTCAGAATGCGGAAGAGATGCGTGCAACCCAAGAACAACTTGAGGTTACAAACAAAGATTTGGAAGAAAAAATCCAAGAGGTTCATCGCAGTCAAAGCCGTCAACAATCATTATTAGAAAATGCATCGGAAATTATTGCTATTTATGATAAAGAAAAAAATATCACTTATATAAGTCCATCCGTTGAAAATATCTTAGGATATACTGGCGAAGAGGTTATAAGTGGAAAGTTTATGGAACGCGTTGATTTTAAGGGTGCAAGAAAATTGACAAAATTTTTAGATACTTTATTAAAATCTTCTGGAAACAATACGGATGAGGATCCTGTTGTTGAGTATTCTTTTGTTCGTAAGGATGGAAGTGTTATGAACTTAGAATCAACAGGTAGAAATATGATGGACGATCCATCAATTAGAGGATTGGTGTTAAATACAAGAGATATTACTCAGCATAAATTAGCCGAAAAAGAGCAACGATTAAGAGGCAGAATGCAATCCTTATCAGAAAATTCGCCTGATATGATTTTGCGTTTAGATTTTACGGGCAAGTTTTATTATGCAAATCCAAAATTTGAATATTATACTGGTATAAATAAGGATGAAGTAAATAACAAAACAATTGAAGAAATAAATCTCAACACAGAAGTTGCTAATGAATTAAATTCAATACTTAAAATTGTAAAAGATTCGAAGGATAGATTTGAGAAAGAATTCTTGATGCCATTGGCTGGTGATGCTAAATGTTTTATGTATATCAAGGCAATACCAGAGTTTAATGAAGAAAAAGCGCTTGAAACAGTACTGTTTGTGTTAAGCGATATTAGTGAAAGAAAAGAATTTGAATTACAGATTCAAGAAAAAAATCAAAAGATTTCTGAAAGTATCAATTACTCTAAGCGTATTCAAAATGCTATTTTACCGGATATAAAAAATATTCAAAAGGTATTTAAACAATCATTTATGTTTTATGTGCCAAAGGATGTAGTAAGCGGTGATTTTCCTTGGTTCTTTGAAAAAGAAGAAGAAAAGTTTATAGCAGTGGTTGATTGCACTGGACATGGCGTTCCTGGGGCAATGCTTTCTTTGATTGGATATTTTTCGTTGAATCAAGTTGTTAAACAACCAGAGGTTTTTAATTGTGGTGAGATTTTAACGCAAATGCATTCTCTTGTTGTTAAAACGCTTCGTCAAGATCAAGAGGGGGCAGATGCAAGAGATGGTATGGATGTAGCTTTATGCCGCTATAACGCAGAAACCAAAATTTTACATTATGCTGGTGCTCACCGTCCTTTATACCATTTTAGAAAAGATGAGTTTACTGAATATAAAGGAACAAAATCGGCAATAGGTGGTATTCCAAAAGATGGCGAAGCACTTATGGTTTTTGAGAATCACGAAATTTTAATTGAAGAGGGTGACTCTGTATTCTTTTTCTCTGATGGTTTGCCCGATCAGTTTGGTGGTCCAGATGGTAGAAAATTTATGACGAAGAAAATAAAAGATTTACTTGCAAAAAATATTGAGCTTCCAATGCCTAAATTATATGCAACCCTTAAAAAAGAGTATTATGATTGGCTTGGCGATCATCACCAAATAGATGATGTGCTATTTATTGGAATGAGATTTTAAAAAAAAGAATTATTAATATTTAAATATTTTAATATGGATGAAGTGAAATTCGATTTTGAAAATGGAGATGAGAAACAAGGTTATATGAAAATGATCTTTTCTTTTCACAAAGCAATGCTAAAACATGGCTTTTCATTAGTTTATGAAGGCGAAATAACACACCAAATTACTAAAGCATTTACATCGCTTGCTGAAAATAACATGGAGCGTTTAAGTGAAGACACTTCTGTGAAAAAGAAAGTTTTTCACGTAATGGTTGAATGTCTTCAAAATCTAACAAAACACTCAGAAGATGTATCTCTTTCTGATACTCCTTATGCTGGAAATGGCGTATTTATTGTTGGTAAGCTTAAAGGTGTTTATCATGTAATAACAGGAAATCCTGTTATGAAAGAAAATATTGATGGGTTAAAAGCAATGTTAGATAAGATTAATTCGCTGGATAAAGAAAGTTTGAAAGAACTTTATAAACAACAAATTAAAGGTGGTGAACTCTCAGAAAAAGGTGGCGCTGGCTTAGGTTTAATTGATATCGCTAGAAAAACTGGTGAAAAACTTGAATACCATTTTGAGGAATTAGATGAAGAAAGATCATTTTTTATGTTAAAAACAACAATAGTTAATACACAAGCAGAATAAAAAATATAATATATGGATATAATTAAATTAAAAGGCACCGATGATACTCCAAGTATAATATTGGACAAGGATGCAGGAATTTTTGAGTTTTCAGGAAAGTCTATGCCAGAGGATGTTGCTACATTTTATGGTCCTATAATTGAATGGATTGAAAACTACGGTAAAGAAGCTTTATCAAAAACATCAGTAATTTTTAAATTAGAGTATTTTAATACTGCTTCTTCGAAAATGATTTTAGATGTTTTAATGAAATTTGAAGAAATTCATCAAGATGGTCATGAAGTGAAAATTAGTTGGTATTTTATGGAAGACGACGAAGATATGAAAGAAGCAGGCGAAGAATATGCTGATATCGTTGATATTCCTTTCGAATACGTTCCTTACTAGGCAGTTAAAAGTTGAAAGTTAAAAGTACAAGATGGCTTGTTGCCTTAATACTTTATAAACTTTCTAACTTTATATACTTTATAAACTTTCTAACTTTAAGAACTTTATAAACTGATAAAAAAATGAGTGAAGAAATTCTAAAGGCGTTAATGCAATTGTTTGCAATTATTGCTAAACAAGATGAGGGTACTTCTCTTAAAGAAAGAGAGTATGTTCATTTGTTTTTAAAGCAACAATTGAATGAGAGTTCGGTGAATGAATATCTTGCTCTATTTGACGGATTTGCTGGTTATGGTGAAGAAGCAAAGGAAGCAAAAGATGATGATGGTGCTGAAAAAAGAGTTAAACTAACTTCTGTTAAAGATTCGGTTAGAACACTAGGTCTTTGCAAAAAAATTAATAAAACTCTTGCTCAAAAACAGAAAATAGTAGTATTAGTTCGTCTTTTTGAATTGATGAAATCGGATAATAAATATTCCGAACAACGTACTTCGATTGTAGATACTGTTGCTGAAGTTTTTAATATTACAAAAGAAGAATATGATTCGGTTGTTGAATTTGTGAAAAATGATGATGCAGCCAATGTTACTTCTTCTGACATTTTAGTTGTTACTCAACATGGTAATAAAGTAGCTGAGAATTCAAAATATATTTACTCCAATATTGACGGTAATTTGTTTATTCTCAGAATTGCAAGTGTTGATTTGTATTTTATTCGTTATGCTGGTTTTAATAATCCATTGTTGAATGGTTTAGAAATTGACAATAAACGTATTTACCTTTTTGCTAGCGGTAGTTTGATAAAATTGCCTAAAGATAAGCCTGTATTTTATACCGATGTGGCAGCCAAATTTCTTGCCGACTCAAATGCAATTAATGTATCGTTTCAAGCAAAAGATATTCTTTTCAAATTTCCTAAAGGAAACATTGGATTGCAGGATGTGAATATTGATGAATCTTCGGGTAAACTTATTGGAATAATGGGAGCTAGTGGTGCTGGTAAAACTACACTGCTTAATGTTCTTTCAGGAATTGAATATCCTACAAGTGGTGATATTACAATTAATGGACATAATTTAAAAGCAGAAAATGAGCTTCTTAAAGGTGTTATTGGATATATTCCTCAGGATGATTTATTAATTGAAGAGCTAACGGTATTTCAAAATCTTTATTACAATGCAAAACTTGTTTTTAAAGATATTACAGAAGAAGAAGCAAATAAAAAAGTAACTACTGTTATTGATAATCTTGGGCTTTCACATGCAAAAGATTTGAAAGTTGGAAATCCCCTTCAAAAAACAATTAGTGGCGGACAGCGTAAAAGATTAAACATAGGTCTTGAGTTAATAAGAGAACCTTTGGTTCTGTTTGTTGATGAGCCAACGTCTGGTTTGTCATCTCGCGACTCGGAAAATGTAATGGAGCTTTTACGAGAACTTACTCTTAAAGGTAAATTAATTTTTATTGTTATTCATCAGCCTTCATCGGATATTTATAAAATGTTCGATAATGTAATAATTCTTGATTCTGGTGGTTATCAGATATATTATGGTAATCCAGTTGAAGCAGTTATTTATTTCAAAGAGCAAGACAATCAGGTAAACAGTGGAGTAGGAGAATGTCCAACTTGTGGTAATGTGAATCCCGAAACAATATTTAATATTCTAGAGTCGCGAATAGTTGACGAATACGGTCGTGTTACCTCTGTTCGCAAAAAAACGCCTATTGAGTGGAAAGGCTTATTTGATAAAAATAATAAAAAGGAGTTTACTACAAACGAGTCTTCCGAATTGCCCGAAACTCAAAAAATACCAGGTAAATTTAATCAATTGAAAACGTTTTTCTTAAGAGATATGTTTTCGAAAGTTGCAAATACTCAATATCTTGCCATAAATTTCTTGCAAGCACCTTTAATTGCTGCTATACTTGCTTTCATATTGCGATATATTAGCGATCCAACAAGTTCGGTATATATTTTCCGACAAAATGAAAATATTATGCCTTTCACTTTTATGGCAATCATAGTTGCTTTATTCTTAGGTTTAATTGTAAGTGCCGAAGAGATTTTTAAAGATAGAAAAATTTTAAAACGAGAAGCTTTCTTGAATTTAAGCAGACGTAGTTATTTGATTTCGAAAATATCTATTTTGTTTATTATTTCTGCTGTTCAGGCTTTTACATTTGTAATTATTGCAAATAGCATTTTAGGCATTCACGGAATGTTCTTTCAGTATTGGATTGTAATGTTTAGTATGGCTGCTTTTGCAAATATGCTTGGATTAAATATATCGGCATCTTTTAATTCAGCTGTTACTATTTATATTTTAATTCCTTTCTTGATAATTCCACAAATGGTATTAGCAGGAGCAATGTTTAATTTCGATAAAATTAATAAATTGATTGGCGGTGGAAGCGAAAAAGTTCCAATTATTGCTGAAGTAATGCCGTCGAGATGGGGTTTTGAGGCTTTGGTAGTAAATCAATTTGTTAATAATGAATATGAGCAGTTAGTTGATTCTGATACGAAATTATCATTGTATGAGATAGAAAAGCGCGAAAGTCAAAGCAATTTCAAAAATGTTTATTTAATTCCTGAGTTAAAAGGTGTTATTGAAGATAACAGATTTGAACAGTCGAAAACTACAAGCCCAAAACCATTAGCTGATAAAGATATTGCCTTATTGAAAAATGAAATTTCTAAAGAAATGACAAATGTTCCAGAGGTGAAATTTGCTTCTTTAGCATTGCTCGAGCCATCAAAGTTTAATCAAGAGGTTTCTGATGAAGTTTTAAGCTATTTAGATGAAATACAGGACTTTTATAGAAAACGCTATAATTTCTATAATGAGAAAAAAGATAATTTCTTTCAACGTTTTTTAAGTTCGAAAGATACTGAAGAGAAATTTAATAAATTAAAAGATAATTACTATAACGATTATTTAGGTGCATTTGCTAAAAATGTATTTGCTCAAAAACCTTTGGTAAGAGTGAATAATAAATTTGTTCAGAAAATAGATCCAATTTATTTCGATGCACCAAAGAAATCTGGTATAGGTATTAGAAGTCATTTTATGGCTCCCCAAAAATCATTTTTAGGGAAGAATTACTCTACTTTTTATGTTAATTTAGTTGTCATTTGGTTGTTTACCATTCTATTATATATTTCATTGTATTACGAATTAATTTCGAAAACAATGAATGGTATATCAATGCTTAATGAATTGATAATAAGTAAATTGAAAAGAATAAAAATAAAAAAATAATTATTATGAAAACCAAGATTTTACTGTTTTTTAGTTTGTTTTTACTAGCATTATACTCATGTAATAATGAAAGTACCACTGCAACAGATTTGTTAAATGATTCTTTAATAGCTGGTTCTGATACTGGTTTAACAGAGAGCATGGTGTTAGAGATAATTACTACAATTCCTAATCCTGTAGAAATGTCGTCATTGTTATATAAATCAAAAGTTAAATTTTCGCCTACCTTATTAAACCCAGCCGAAAATGTTAGTAAATACAATATCAACTACAAAAAAGCAATTAATATGGGTGTTTATGGAGCCGACTTGGTTCACATGAATATTTATGACAGAACAACATCTGCTTTATTGTATTTAAATTCTATTCAGCAAATTGCTAAAGATTTGGGCGTAGAAAAGTTTTTCGATGCTGAAACATTGAATAAATTATCGGAAAATAGTAAAAATACAGATTCGGTATTGTTAATTACAAGCGTTGGTTTTGATAGAATGAATCAGTTTTTACAACAAAATAACCGTACAAATATCAGTGTGTTAATTGGTGTAGGTACGTGGATTGAAAGTTTGTATTTAGCTACAAATTGCGAACAAATTGGAAATAAAGATTTGGTTTATCAACGTATTGGCGACCAGAAATTTGTTATTGAAAACATTATTCTAATGGTTGATAAATATAAGAAAGACCCTAATATCAATGGTTTATTAAATGACATGAAGAAGTTGAAAGACATGTTTGCTAAACTTGAGGTTAAATACGAATATAAAGAACCTACCACCGAAATTGTAAATGGAATGCCTGTTGTTACCGATAATAGTACAAGTAAAATTGTTATAACAGACGATATTTTCAAAAAAATTGGAACTGAGGTTAAAATTATTAGAACAAGAATAACACAATAATAATTTACATTATTTGATTTAGCAATTCAGAATTCCCTTTATCAAGGAAAGAGCTAAAACAAAGAATAATTAGGTTACAAATTATTAAAGAAATTTTTATGAAAAAATTAATATTTATACTTGTTGCTTTTATTGGAATTCAAGGAATTTCTATGGCTCAGTGTAGCGATGAGTTGCTTGGTGTTTGTTATCCAGCTATCGGAAATTATAAGTTTCTGAAAAGCTATCCAATAAAGATGAAAAAGTCGAAAAAAGGTCAACCACCAGGTGTTGCCCAGAATTCTATAGTACTAAATGCTGGTGTTACATACAGGGTTACCCCTTGTAATGCAAGCGAATACGAAGGAAAACTTGTGGTTTCTTTATATAGTGGTGATGCAATGGTTAGTAGCTCTTACGATCCCAAAAGCAAAACACATTATCCTGGATTTGAATTTCAATGTAGAAAATCGGGAGTTTATTATTTGTCGTTCTATTTTGATGAAGGATTAGAAGGATGCGGAATGGTGTTATTATCACAAAAAAATTAAATGGCGGAAATTAAAGTAACAAAAGAGGAAGTTTTAAAGGTTGCTAATGAATTGAAAGCTAATTATAAAGTAGATTTCACTAATTATGCTGAAAGTTCCTTGACTAGAAGAATAGAATATATTCTTACTACTTACAATCTGGCTAATGTAGATGTTTTGATTTCTAAAATCAAGGGTGATAATTGCATGTACGAAAAACTGGTAAACGATATCACAGTTAATACAACAGAAATGTTTCGTGATCCAGAGGTTTGGCTTAGCATTAAAAGAAATATCATTCCGAAGTTAAGAAGCAAAATGAATATAAATGTATGGCACGCTGGTTGTTCTAGTGGTGAAGAAGTATATTCTATGGCTATTCTTTTAAATGAAGCTGGTTTGTTAGATAGGGCAAAAGTTTTAGCAAGTGATTTAAATACAACTATATTATCTAAAGCAAAAGCGGGAGCATACAATACAAGAATGCATAATACCTACTTTTCAAATTTTGATAAAGTGGTTAAGGTAAATCCAATGAATGAAGATGAAGAAATTAATGTGCCTTACGACAAATATTTCGATTTTTCATTTGATAAGTCAACATTTACGGTAAATAGCAAAATTAGAGAAAAGATAGTTTTTCGTCAGTTTAATTTAATGGATAATATTTATCTTAAGTTTGATATTATCTTTTGTCGCAATGTTATTATTTATTTCGATAACGAATTACAAAACAAGGTAATTACGATGTTTAATAATTCCTTGTTTGATGATGGATATTTAATTTTAGGTTCTCACGAAAGCATGGCTTATTTGCCAATTAATTCAAAGTTTACAACAAAATTCGCAAGAGGCACTTATCTTAAAAAGATTTAATATTAAAAAGTTCAATCCTTTTTGATTGTATAATGACTCTCATCAAAAACTGGCTTCAATGAATTTGAACGAGCAGATAACTTGCTTGAGAAAAATAAATAAACAATGACAAATACGGTCTTTCAACCAGTTTCTGACAAACTTCGTATTTCATCGATAGACATAGCAAGGGGATTTGCTTTGCTTGGAATAATACTAGTTAATGTATTAGGCTTTAATGCCTCATTTTTCGATTTTGGTGGTTTTTATAGCAGTTTGTCTAATGCTTATCAATTACACTTTTATGGCATTTATATAAGCTTAACAGCCGATAAATTTATTTTTTTATTTAGCTTTTTGTTTGGCTATGGTATTTATTTGCAATTCAGTAAGTTTAAAGATAATAATAAAGCTTTTGTTCGATTTTTTAGTCGTAGAATGCTTGTCCTATTTTCATTTGGCGTTCTTCACGTTTTGCTTTTATGGGCGGGTGATATATTAATTTGTTACTCCATTGCCGGTTTTTTGTTATTGCTTTTTCATAAGGTATCTTCTAAAGTTTTATTAGCATTTGCTATTATATTCTATTTTTTTATTGGTATTTGGCTAACAATAAGTGTTTGGGTTCCTTTGCCAAATGCAATGTCTTCAACGTGTACGGAGTGTTTGAATCAGGCCAAAATAATATATGCCAATGGTAACTATTTCGATTGCTTGAAGTTGCGTGTTATTGAGTATTACTCATTTCGTAATATCAATGCTTTTTACTATTTGCCTAAGATTGTTGGAATTACAATGTTTGGTTTTATTGCCGCCAAAAATAGTTTACACAAGTTGATTGAAGCAAATAAGATGAAATGGTTTATTGTTTTGGTTTTCTCCTCAATTATTGGAGCTGTTTCTTATTTTGGATATGAAAAGATTGTTGATTTTAATAGCCCTTTTGCAAATGCAGTATACATGGTAGGCTATGAGTTTATGAATATCTTTATAGCATCGAGTTACTTGCTATTTATTATGATTATAGCATCTATTCCTGAACTTGCAAAATTTCTAAATCCTATAGCGTTGATGGGGCGCATGTCGCTAACAAATTATATAATGCAATCGCTTATTTTATCAATAATTTTTTACGGTTGGGGTTTTGCTTTGTTTGGACAAAATGAAGTAACTAAAGTAGTTTTAATTGCAATAAATGTATATCTATTTCAAGTTGTGTTAAATATTTTTTGGTTTAAGTTCTTCGCTCAAGGACCATTAGAAAAATTATGGAGAAGATTGGCTTATATGAATTAATTAGAGTTCCCTTTTTTTAACTTCAAACATTTATTAAAATACAAACACGCAATCGTATACTTAAATAGCTATTTTTTTGAAAAAAAAGTTAAAATAGTTTAAATTATATTTGCATAGTACTATTTTTTACTATCTTTGAAAATCAAAAATAAGTAAAAAATGCAAGTAGCAAATCCTATTTTAAGAAGCAAAGTTTTAGATATATTGCCTTCTGAAACCCTTGCTGCTGCACACACACACACCACACACACACACACACACACACATTGTCCTTAGACAAAATGTATCGTTGGAATATATGGCATATCCCCTGCAATATATTTTCCCCTCAATACAGTAATTGTTTTATCAATGGTATATGCATTAGTTTTGTATATACAATCTACTCTGTTTTTTGTCAAAAATCCTTTATTCTTTGGAATATTTTTTATATTCCGCAGAATATTTCAAAAACTGAAAGCAGAATGTTTAATGATACCCCTAAAGTATTTAACTCCGAAAGGAGTGGATGTTATAGCCACTTCAATCTATTGATTTTTTTGAGTAAACTAAATATAAACCCTTTTAAATTTAAAAACTATGTCGGATTTTATTCCTACCAAAGACGCTGATTTTAACCTTTTTCAAGGAAGCATAATTAGCATTGTAACTCCAAACGCCAATGCTTGGGGTATATTAGCAGCAGATTTAACAGCATTAACGCCATTGCAAACGCTGTGGAATAATGCTTTTGCTAAAGCAAGTAATAAACTTAATAGAACCAGTGCTGATGTGCAAACAAAAAATGACGCAAGAAAACTATATGAAAAGGCAATACGTAATTTCATTGCACAATGGATTGCCAAAAACCCAAAAGTGCCCGATAGCGAGCGTGAACGCATGGGCTTAACCTTAAAAGATACAAAACTTAAAAAAGCAGTTCAAGTTAATGCTATTCCAATTGGCGTGGTAGATTTTTCAATACGTTTGCAGCATACCATTAATTTTTCTGATGCAAACTCACCACGAAGCAAAGCTAAGCCTGATGGAATGAACGGTTGCGAAATTTGGATGAAGCTAGGAGGCGATGCCCCTAAAGAAGCATCGGAACTTAGTTATGTAGCAACTGATACACGCACTCCTTATGTAATTCAATTCTCGGGAGCAGATGCAGGCAAAACAGCTTATTATTGGTTGCGTTGGATTAGTAATACAGGAAAACCATGTCCTTGGAGTCAGCCAGTAAGTGCTTTAGTAGTAGGATAATTATAGTATTTAATGAAATCAAACTAAATAAATCAATATTAACCCAATTTTTAAAAAAAATCATGAAGAAAAACATTTTTATTTTATTTGCTATTTTAATAGCTGGCGTTTTTGTGGCTAAGGCACAAAATAACAATCAAGTGCAAAAGCATTTGTATAAACAATATCAGTCTATTGAAAACAAAGGTGGTGATAAACAAAATTTAACGCTAGCTTATGCTGGTGAAGAAAAGTCGCATGAAATTCAGTCGCTGACATACACACAAAGTAGAGGTAGCAAAACTGGTTTAAAAGTTGGCGGTATTATTGTGGCTGCTGTTGGTATAGGAATGTTGATAGGAGGAATATCTATGATAAATAATGCTAATGGAGAAACCTATTATAATGCAACTAGCGTGAATGGACAAACTACAGAGGAAGGCTCATTAGGAGGTGCAGTTGGGTCATTGCTTGCTGTAGGCGGAGGGGTGTTTACCTTAGGTGGAGCAGCAATGGTAATAATTGGCTTTTCGGGCGGCAAAAGACATCACTAATATATAATAAAACTTTAAAATTATTAAACTATGAAAAAAATATTTGTTTATTCGTTAATTTTAATTTCAATTGTATCTTTCTCGTGCAAAAAAGATGCTGAAACAGCTACTAGTACAACTACAGCGCCAGTGCCAACTCCAAGCCCATATTATTTTAATTGTAAAATTAATGGCGTTGATTGGGTTGCAGTAACACCTAATGGACACGATTCGGCATCGGTAGCAATTCCTGGCGAAACTGAGTTTGTTTTGATTGATAAAAGTAAAACCACGCTAAATTCATTGGCAATTAATTTTATTAGTATACCTTCAAATAATACTCAGTGGACTATGCTAGAAGCAATTTATAATGATAATAATTATAATACGTATTCGGAGAATTTACATGCTGTTCAATATACAATTAGTCGCGATAGTGCGACTAGAATTGCACAGGGAACTTTTTCTTGTAATGTTATTAATTTTTTTGATGAGAATGATACTTTGAAAATAACTAATGGTGCATTTAAAGTTAAGTTTTAATGGACAATGCTTTTAGTCTAAAAACCTCCAATAAATATATTTTATTTGGAGGTTTTTTTCCTGCATTAATACATAAAAGACAAATGCGAAATAGAATAAAGAGAACTGAAATTAGATTTATCAAAACAAAAAGAGGATAAAAATGAAAAACAAAAAGTTAATATTAAGTGCTACGCTCTTGCTAGGGGTATGGCTAGCAAGTCTTCAAGCTCAAACTATGAATGTAAGGCAAACAAACAACATTCAAATAGGATACGCCCTTAATGGTTTGAAAAAACTAACATTTGCATCCGGCAATATTATTGTGAGTAAAACCACCGGAAGCCCAGATTCTTATCCCTTAAGTGGTATACGTTATTTGAATTTTCAGAATATAACTACAAGTATTGCTGTTGATGAAAAACAAGATGAAGTTTTAAAATTGTTTCCCAATCCAGTTTCTGATATGTTGAATATACAACTTCCTGAAAATGCAATGAAGGGATGCGTAATTGATATTCTTTCTGTTGAAGGTAGGTTGCTGTATAGTGAAAAGATAAATAAACAGGAAGATGCCTTTCAAGTAAATGTTTCAATGTTGCCACAGGGACTCTACTTCTGTAGAATTAGCAACCCAATAACAAGCCAAACCACCCGATTTATTAAACAATAAAACCTAAAATAAAATGAAGAAGTTTTTCACAACCCAAGTTTTATGCTCAATTTTCACATTAGTTTTAATTTTTAGCTTAAGTTCCCTTTTCGCACAAAACGATACCATGTATATTTGGAAATCAGGTGCGGTAATTAACAAACAATCTGTAAAAACTACTGATGTAGATAGTATGACATTTTACAGACCTACCCCTTACAATATAAATATTGCTTGTGTAAATATCCCGGCTGGCACCTTTACTATGGGTAGCCCTGTTGGAGAACCAAATCGCATTGTAGACGAAATAGAACGCCAAGTAACGCTAAGTGCTTTCCGAATGAGTAAGTACGAGATAACAAATTCTCAATATGCCGCTTTCCTCAATGCCAAAGGTATTGGAAGTGATGGAAAGTATGCAGCAGGGGCGTATCCATTAGAACCGTTAATATATGCAAGTACTATCAATGATTGGAGTTTACATTATACCAATAATCAATGGGTTCCAGTGGTAGGTTATGAAAACTATCCTGTGTTTCATGTAACTTGGTATGGAGCAGTAGAATTTGCTACCTACATTGGTGGGAAATTGCCGACCGATGCACAGTGGGAATATGCCTGCCGAGGAAATACAAATACTGCTTTTAATACAGGTAATTGTTTGTCTAATACACAAGCCAATTATGATTGGGCTGATCCTCAAACTAATTGCACTAACAATATCACCACTTTCCCCGCTAAAACCAAAGCCGTAGGCACTTATGCTGCCAATGCCTTTGGGTTGTATGATATGCATGGCAATGTTAATGAGTGGTGCAGCGATTGGTTGGGGTCCACTTCTGCAAGTGCGCAAACCAATCCTACTGGACCTACAACGGGAACGTACCGCGTTTTTCGTGGTGGTTGTTGGGGTACCCCAGCAATGATTTGTCGCTCTGCTTATCGCAATAGCTCAACACCTTATTCCTCTAATAACCTCTACAATGTCGGGTTTCGCATTGTTCTCGTACCTTAGTTCAAAAAAGTAGTTAGCCCATAAACTTTACAATAAAACCTCCAACAAAAAGAAAATGTTGGAGGTTTTTTAATTTTAACTACACTCCAATATTAAATTTTCAAAAAACAGACGAAAATAATTCATTATTCTGTTGTCTTTTTTATATTTTATGCGTACGTTTGTTAGCTTATAACAAATTTTAATTCTATCAATTTAAAACATATTTTCATGGAATCAACAAATCTTAAATCTACTGCTTTCACAAATTTTCATATCGAAATGGGCGCCAAAATGGTTCCTTTTGCTGGTTTTAATATGCCTGTTCAATTCGAAGGCCTTGTTGCCGAACATCTTACTGTTAGAAGTGCTGTTGGTGTTTTTGATGTATCGCACATGGGCGAAGTTTGGGTTAAAGGTCCTAAAGCATTAGATTTTATTCAACACATTACAACAAATGATGCTTCTGTTCTTTGGGACGGAAAAGTTCAATATTCTTGTTTCCCTAATGGTAAAGGTGGAATCGTTGACGATTTATTAGTATACAGAGTTAATGCCGAAACTTTTTTATTAGTTATTAATGGTGCTAACGTAGATAAAGATTGGGCTTGGATTTGCGAACAAGGCAAAAAGTTTGAGTTTACTCCTGGTAAAGAAATATATAATGCATCGGATGAAATTTCTCAATTAGCGGTTCAAGGTCCTTTGGCTCTTAAAGCAATGCAAAAATTAACCGATACTACGGTAACAGATATGGAATATTACACTTTTAAAAAATTGACTTTTGCTGGTGTTGAAGATATTATTTTTGCTACAACAGGTTATACTGGTTCTGGCGGTTGCGAAATATACATGCACAATAAAGATGCAGCTAAAATATTTAAAGCGGTATTTGAAGCAGGGGCTGAATTTGGAATTAAACCAATTGGTTTAGGTGCTCGCGATACTTTACGCTTAGAAATGGGTTATTGCTTATATGGTAATGATATCAATGATACAACTTCTCCAATTGAAGCTGGTTTAGGATGGATAACTAAATTTGCTGAAGGTAAAAACTTCATCGATAGAGAAAAAATGGAAGTTCTTAAAAAAGAAGGCGTTAAACATAAATTAGTTGCTTTTGAATTAATTGATAGAGGAATTCCTCGTCAACATTACGAAATTTGCGATGCTGCAGGTAATATAATTGGCGAAGTAACTTCTGGTACTCAAGGTCCTTCAGTTGATAAGGCGATAGGTATGGGTTATGTAAATACAGCTCACGCAAAAATGGATTCTGAAATATATATTTCAGTAAGAGGAAAATTATTGAAATCGAAAATAGTTAAATTGCCGTTTTATAAAGGATAATTAACAAATTATAAATCGAAGCCTCACTAAGGAATGGCTTAGTGAGGCTTTTTTAATTAGACGGACTTCAAAAAAAATATTTTTCATCGTTGGTCGTCAATTTTAATCCGCCAGCTGGCGGACACAGACTTATGTATGCTGCGGTTTTAAAATTTAGACCGCCTCGAAAAATAATTTTTTAGAAATCCTAAATGAATTCAAATTAATAATACAAAAATATGAAACCAACTATTGAAGTTTGCTTTACACCAAAATTATTTCCTTGTGTTTTAACTGAGGATAATTGTGTGGTTGTGGTTGTAGATATTTTAAGAGCAACTACATCTATTTGTGCTGCTTTTGCTAATAATGTAAAATCAATTATTCCGGTTGCAAAGCCAGAAGTGGCAATGCGAATGAAAAATATTGGTTTTCTGGTTGCTGCAGAGCGAGATGGAAAGAAATTAGACTTTGCTGATTTTGGTAATTCTCCAAAAAACTTCATGACACCAGAAGTTAAAGGAAAAGAAATAGTATATAGCACTACAAATGGTACACAAGCAATCGACATGTCGAAGAAATATGGTACCGTTGCTATTGGAGCTTTCACTAATCTTTCGGCTTTGACCAAATGGCTGCTGAAACAGAATAAAAATATATTAATTCTTTGTTCGGGCTGGAAAGGAAAATTCAATTTAGAAGATTCTATTTATGCAGGCGCTTTAGCATCTAATATTATGGCTTCTAAAAAATATGAAACCACCTGCGATTCGGTTCATGCAGCAATGGATCTATGGAATATTGCAAAAGAGGATTTATTAGAATACGTTGAGAAAGCTTCGCATCGCCATCGCTTGAAAAATATGGTATTAGATGATATAATGGAATACTCTTTCACGGTAGATTCAACAAATGTAGTTCCTGTATTGGATGGTGGAAAATTGGTAGATGTATTGAAGTGAGTTGTGAATAGTGAATAGTGAATAGTGAATAGCGGCTACGCAGTGTTTATTGCGAACTATGCGAAATCTTTTCGGTAAAAAAATATTTTGTATAGCTCTTAAAGTTGTAAGATGAATAAAATAGATATTGATTTTAATTATAGACTAGATAGTAGTTGCGGAGATCCAGATACAGACAGTAATAAATTGTATGAAGCGCATTCTTTTTTGTGGAATAAAATGTTGCCCAGTGGTAAGATTCTCGATTTGAAAATTATATCAGTCAAATATGGCAGGTTGCTTTTGAAAAATCCATTATTTGATAATTTGTCTAGCGATAGAATGTGTTCACATTTTGACGGAAAATATAAAGGAAAGTTTGACGGTTGGTTATCAGAAGTTGAAAGACTCGAATTAAAACATAAAGTGCGAACTATTGGGGGGCATATAATATTTCCTGCGCATAAAAAGAACGGATTTACAGTTAATCAAGCTAGGGGTGTAAGTCGTTTAATTTGTGATAGGTTTGATTTGACATTAGAGTGCATTAGACTTTTTTATAGAGATGAACAAAGTCCGCTATATAATACGCTTATGAGATATAAATATTTCTTTGATTTGTTTATTGATTTTAACGGCTATGTCGACTTTTTTATGTTACAGGATTTTATAGATGAAAAAGAACAAATAAAATTTTCTTTGCCATTTGATAATTTCAATCGTTCACCATTACCTCAATCAGTTGAAGAGTATAAAGAATATAAGATTCATACAGTAGATTTGATTAATTGCAGAAATAAGAGAATTATAGAATATTTTGAATAGAAATTTCTTTATTCTAAAAATATTGAAGTAATTTATAATTGGAGTTAAAAAAGTAAACCTTCGAGGTTTTTAAAACCTCGAAGGTTTTATTATATTTAAAAATCCGCAAGGAAATTATAATGGCTCATGTAATGAAAGCTCTTCGACTACGCTCAGAGTGACCGTCAGACTGAGCGTAGTCGAAGTCTACTAAGAGTTATAGAAAAAGTTTGCGGATTCTAGGTTATATTTAAATTATGAAAAAAAACATGAAAGTCCTAATTGCAGGTGGAACAGGTTTTATTGGAACAGCTTTAATTGAAGCACTTGCTAATAAAGGTGCTAATATTACTTTGCTTTCGCGAAAAGCTAGTATTCAAACAAATTCTCATATTGAAACTATTAAATGGGATGGAATGAAAGTTCCTGCTTTTGATAAGGTTTTTGATGTAGCAATTAATCTTTCAGGTGCACCTATTGCTTCCGAAAAGTGGACACCGAAATATAAAGATTTATTGATTTCGAGCAGAGTTAATTCAACCAAAGCAATGGTTGAATTTGTTAATAATCAGGTAAATAAAGAATTGGTTTTTGTAAATGCCTCAGCAATTGGAATATATGGCGATAGGGCAGACGAAGTGCTGGATGAGAATTCGAGTGCAGGACGCGATTTTGTTTCTCAACTAGGCGTAAAGTGGGAGCAAGAGGCTTCAAAAGCTAATGTTAGAACCTTGATGATTCGTACAGGCATTGTATTGTCTAGCAAGGGTGGCGCTTTGCCTTCAATATTAAAATCAATCCAATTGGGCGTAGCTTCTTATTTTGGAAATGGAAAACAATATTTTTCGTGGATTCATATTGATGATTTGGTTGGTGCTATGCTTTTTTTGATAGAAAATAAAGATGCAAAAGGGGCATTCAATATGGTTTCGCCCAATCCAATTTTCTATAAAGATTTTGTAAAACGCATTAAAGCAATTAAATACATTTTTTTTCTTTTGCCATTACCATTTTTTATACCAAAAATTTTGTTAGGTCAGCGTTCTTTCTTAATATTGCAAAGCCAAAGAGTTATACCCGCCAAATTAACTAACTTGTGTTATCAATTTAAATTTTCAACTTTGATTGAAGCACTTAAAAACATTTAAAAATCTATCGAAATAAATTTATTATGAAATTTGGATCATTTTTATTTTTGACATTACTTAGCACTTCAACAGTTATGTCGCAAAACACTAAACACATGGAACCTTCAAACGTAACAAATAAAGAAAAAGATAATTTTCAGTATTTAGCAGATCAGTTTGCCGATTTGAAAATTATGAGATATAAAGTAGACGGATTCGAAAGCCTATCTCTTAATCAAAAAGCATTGGTTTATTACCTTGCAGAAGCATCTTTAGCTGGAAAAGATATTGTTTACGATCAAAACTATAAACATAATTTATTGGTTGTTCGTTCATTAGAGCAAATTTATAAAAACTATAAAGGCGACCGAACCACAAAAGAATTTTCGGAATTTACTGTTTACTTAAAAAGAGTTTGGTTTTCTAGTGGAATTCATCATCACAATTCTACTGAAAAGTTTTTGCCAAGTTTCTCAAAAGAGTATTTTTCTCAGTTAGTTAAAAATTCGCCCAACTTGAAATTGCCATTAATAAAAGGCGAAAGCGTTGATAATTTTATTGCTAGAATTACTCCAATAATGTTTGATGCAAATTTGGACGGAAAAAGAATTGAATTAGATGCGGATAAAGATTTAATTACCAATAGTGCTGTTAATTTTTACGAAGGTTTAACGCAAAAGGAAGTAGAAGATTTTTATGCAAAGCAAAAAATAGAAAACGACCCTCGACCTATTTCTTATGGTTTAAATTCTAAACTTATAAAGGAAAATGGTAAAGTAGTTGAGAAAACATGGAAACTAAATGGAATGTATGGGCAGTCAATAGAACAAATTGTTTATTGGTTAAAGAAAGCTAATACAGTTGCCGAAAGCGAAACTCAAAAGCAAGCAATTAATAAGCTCATTGAATATTACACAACTGGCAGTCTTAAAGCTTGGGACGAATTTAATGTGTTGTGGGTTAAAGATACCGAATCGTTGGTTGATTTTACAAATGGTTTTATAGAAGTATATGGCGACCCAATGGGAATGAAAGCTACCTACGAAGCTATAGTTAACTTTAAAGATGTTGAAGCAACTAAAAGAACTATCATTATTAGCGATAACGCACAATGGTTTGAAAATAATTCGCCAGTAAATACCAGCTTTAAAAAGAAAACGGTAAAAGGAGTTAGCGCAAAAGTTATTACAGTTGCAATGCTTGGAGGCGACTGCTACCCAACAACTCCAATAGGAATTAATTTGCCAAATGCTAATTGGATTAGAAAAGAATATGGTTCGAAATCAGTAACAATTGATAATATTGTATATTCCTATGATAAAGCTTCTGAAGCTAGCGGAATGCTTGAAGAGTTTGCTTATAATGAAGAAGAAATTAAATTAGTAAAAGAGCACGGCTCATTGGCTGGCAATCTAACTACGGATATGCACGAATGTTTAGGACATGGCTCTGGGCAGTTGAATCCTGGAGTTACTGCTGAGTCTTTGAAAAATTATCACTCTACAATTGAGGAATCTCGTGCTGATTTATTTGCACTGTATTATTTAATGGACAATAAAATGATTGACTTAGGTCTTATTCCTTCATTAGATGTTGCTAAAGCAGAATACTGTGCATATTTGCGTAATGGCTTATTAACTCAACTTACTCGAATAGAATTAGGTAAAAACATAGAACAAGCTCACATGCGCGACCGTCAGCTAATATCAAAATGGGTGTTAGAAAAAGGAGCGAAGAACAAAGTAGTAGAAATAGTTGAGAAAAATGGAAAACACTACGTTGTTGTTAACGACTATGCAGCTTTAAGAGTTTTATTTGGACAATTACTTGCAGAAATACAACGTATAACATCAGAAGGCGACTATGATGCGGCTAAGGCAATGGTTGAAACTTATGGCGTTAAAGTTGATCCTAAAATTCATAAAGAAATTAAAGAGCGTTACGCTAAACTGAATTTAGCACCTTACGGTGGCTTTATCAATCCTAAATATACATTAGTAGAAAAAGACGGAAAAGTAATTGATGTAACTGTTGAGTATCCTGAAGATTTCGTAAAACAAAACATGGAATACTCCGAAAAATATAGCTTTTTGCCAGTTGTGAACTAATAGTATTCCTGAAATAAGTCAATATTAATCTTTTAACAATCGATAGTTCTGATTGCAATTAAGTTGCATTTGGAGAAATTAATAATTATAATATAATGGAAAAAAAAGTTGTTGAGCCAAAAAATGTTTGTACAACAAGGCTTGTGAAGAGCGAAGATTTGAATCACCATAAAACCTTATTTGCAGGAAGAACAGCAGAATGGTTTGTTGAAGCTGGATTTATAGCAGCAGCAAAATTAGTAGATCCGAGCGGTGTAGTTTGTTTGAAAATACATGGAATGTACTTTACACAGCCAGTAAAATCAGGACAAATTTTAGATTTTACATCGAAAATAGTTTATACAGGAAAAAGCAGTTTAGTCTCTTATATACAAGTTTCTAAAAATGGCTCACCAGATACATTTGTTAGTGGTTTTATTACTTTTATTTTTGTTGATGAAAACACTAAACCTACTCCGCATCATGTTGAAATTAAACCTGTTACAGCTGAAGATATTGAGTTACAAGAAAAAGCTAAAAGATTAAGGAAATAATTTTTTTAATCTTTTATAGTTTAATTTTTTATAACCTTATAAGTTTTTTTCTGGGATCCTTTTTCTATCGAGAATAAATAAAATCCGTTAGATAGGCTACTTAAATTTATTGCTGAATTTGTGCTGTTTAAAAATCCTGATGCTAATATTTCTCCAAAATAATTAGATATAGCGTATTTTGAACCGATCAGTTTAGTTGAGATTTCTATGTTTAAATTGTTTGAGCATGGATTTTGAAATTTAATATTGTTTGAAATACATTCAAGTTCGCTAATTCTGTTCGAGCCACAATTTGTTTGAGGCGAATTTCCTGAGGAAGCGATTTTTGTAGCAAAAAAATCAGCCATATTTTGCAAACGTAGTTGAGGATCATCAATGGCATGGCCAGTTACAAAACAATTGTTGTTAAGTGCGTAATTATCAATAATCTCTGCTTTATAATAGGGAGCATAGCTTCCCATCGAAACGAAATGTTGCCTTAAACCTTCATTTCCCCATGCATTGGGATAAAAAGCATAAGGTTGGCATATAGCCGAGTAGCATTCTGAATCAATTCTGCCGAAAATTTTTCCGTAATTATAGTTTACAATAACGTCTGAGCCTTGACAAAACATGTATACACAGGGTGTGCTATCTGTTTGCTGAAATATATTTAAATCAAATACACCTCCAAAAAAACTAGCTATTCCTTTTACGTTTGCATCATAAGTCCCTAAATTTAGTGTTCCCTCTATGCTTCCTAAATCAGGTCTGCTAAAGTTAAGAGGAGTATGGGTGCATGCTAGATTTGCAAAATAAGTGTCGGGTGTTGGTGCGTCGGCAATTGAATAACAAGACGAAGGTTTTTCGCTTAATTTATCGGTGAAGCCAACCGAATAAGAAGTGAATGCTCCTGCACTTTCTCCGCCTATAAATACATTATTAATATCACTAGAATCAATTAAATTTCTACTCTTCATAAACCGTATTGCTCCTTTAGCATCTTGCATGGAACGGAAATTGCCTCTAATAGCCTCCGTAGTATCGCAAATGTATGCACATGGCTCAGAAATTGAGGAATTGCAGAATAATTTCATAGTGTAATCAGATGTTTTATGAGTTCCCAATCGGTAATTTATATTTGCAACAATCCATCCTCTTTTTGCAAGTTCTCGCGACATGTATTTCATACTTGCATCTTCTTTGTTGCCTACAGCCCAAGCGCCACCATGTAGCAACATCATTATTGGGCGTTTGCAGTTTGCATCTCCAACAGGCTTAAATATATCTAATTTTAATGTATCCATATTTCCCCCGTAATCAATATCAGAGCCATAAACTACATTTAAAATACTATCATAAGCAAATTGTGCTTGTGTGTAAGGGGTTTGTGCTTTAACTGAATAGCAAAAAGCAAAAACAAATAAAAAAATGCTTATTCTTATCATAAATTTATTTTTTAATTTTCATATTCAACGTTTGCTCCAACAAAGTAGAAATTGGCTTATCCTAATATAGTCATTTTGTTTTGTGAAAAAAATTATACTTGGTAATTTCATCGTTCAATAATTTTTATCGCTAATTCGGTTTAGTGATTTACAAATATAAATATGTTTTTTTTAACTTAAGCTATTCAAAATGAACTAAATCGTTAAATACTGTTAATTATTCGAACTAATATTCTGATTCTGATATTTAATTCCTGCAGGTTTAATATTTAAGTCATAAGAAAACAATCCTGAATATTTATAAGGGTCGTTGCTAACCTGTGGCTTATAATCGTGAAGTGCTGCCCAAAAAACAAGTTCGGCTCCTTTATTAAATTGATATAATATTAACTGGGTATCCCCTTTACTCATCTAATATTATTTCGATTTTACTA
>JBAXGW010000045.1:0-38106 GCA_037139195.1 Bacteroidota bacterium | reverse complement strand
GGAAATATTGATGTAACAGCAAACTTTGCCATCAATACTTATACGCTTGATTATGTAGCAGGCACAAATGGTTCAATAACAGGAACAGCAAGCCAAACCGTAAACTATAATGCAAACGGAACTTCGGTTGAAGCTATACCAAATACAGGATATCACTTTGTAAATTGGAGCGATGCAAGCACAACAAATCCAAGAACAGATTTGAATGTTACAGCAAACATTAGTGTTACAGCAAACTTTGCCATCAATACTTATACGCTTGATTATGCAGCAGGCACAAATGGTTCAATAACAGGAACAGCAAATCAAACCGTAAACTATAATGCAAACGGAACTGCAGTAACAGCAGTGCCAAATACAGGATATCACTTTGTAGATTGGTCTGATGCAAGCACAACAAATCCAAGAACAGATTTGAATGTTACAGGAAATATTGATGTAACAGCAAACTTTGCCATCAATACCTATTTGATTTCTGCAAGCGTAAGCCCAGTAAGTACTGGAACAATAACTGGTGATGGCAATTACAATTATGGCGATAATGTTTCTTTAATAGCAACGCCTAATACTGGCTATACATTTGTTAACTGGACAGAAAGCGGAACGCAAGTTTCAACGAATGCAACCTTTGCTTTTACTGCAAGTGCAGACAGAACATTGGTGGCTAATTTTGAATTGTCAACAGGAATTGAAACCTCAATTCAATCAAATTCAATTTCGGTATATCCAAATCCTGTAATTGACTTTGTTAACTTGAAATTGGATAATTTTAACTCAGATAAACTAACTTATCAGTTATTTGATTTAAATGGAAAACAAATACTAAATAAAAAGATTGAGTCAAGTGAAACAAAAATTTCAATGCACTCACTTGTGCCTGCAACTTATGTTTTAAAAGTATTGGACAGAAATAAAGAATTGCAATCGTTTAAAATTATAAAAGATTAATTATTTAATATCAATTTTGAAAGCACCGTCAGTTTGCAAATTGACGGTGCTTTTTTTTATGTCATATTTGAATGTATTTCTTCAATGTTGTTGAATGTTAAAACTTGAAAAACTTATCGCTGAAAAAATTAATATATTTTATTATCTTTGTTTTCTATTTTATAACTAATTAAATCACAGTGAAAGTAGCGTTAATCACAGGAATTACAGGGCAAGATGGGGCCTATTTAGCAGAGTTTTTGCTTAAAAAAGGATATATTGTTCACGGTATAAAGCGCAGAAGCTCTTTATTTAACACCGACAGAATCGACCATTTATATCAAGATCCACATATTGAAAATAGAAATTTCATATTGCATCATGGCGACTTAACCGATTCTACAAATTTGATTCGCATTATTCAAGAGGTTCAGCCAGATGAAATATATAATTTAGGCGCTATGTCGCATGTTCAGGTTAGTTTCGATACGCCAGAATATACTGCAAATGCCGATGGAATAGGAACTCTAAGAATTCTTGAAGCTGTGAGATTGCTGAATTTAATAAAAAAGACAAAAATATATCAAGCTTCTACAAGTGAGCTTTATGGCTTAGTGCAAGAAGTTCCTCAATCTGAGAAAACGCCATTTTACCCTCGCAGTCCTTATGCCGTGGCTAAAATGTATGCGTATTGGATAACGGTAAATTATCGTGAGGCTTATGGAATTTACGCTTGTAATGGTATTTTATTTAACCATGAATCTCCTATCAGAGGCGAAACATTCGTTACTCGTAAAATCACACGTGCTGTTTCTAAAATAGCAATGGGTATGCAAGATAAATTGTATTTAGGAAACCTTTCTGCTAAAAGAGATTGGGGACACGCTAAAGATTATGTTGAGGCAATGTATTTAATTTTACAACAAGAAACTCCTGAAGATTTTGTGATTGCAACCGGCAAAACAACTGAAGTTCGTGATTTTGTTAAAATGGCATTCAGCGAGGTTGGTATAGAACTCGAATTTAAAGGTGAAGGCATTGATGAAAAAGCATTCGTTGCTAAATGCAATAATGAAAAGTATCAATTGCCAATTGGAAAAGAAGTGCTATCAGTTGATCCAAAATATTTCCGTCCTACAGAAGTTGATTTATTAATAGGCGACCCAACTAAAGCAAATACAAAACTCAATTGGACTCCAAAATATGCACTTTCTGATTTAGTGAAAGATATGATGACATCGGATTTGCATCTTATGGAAAAACAAAAGTATTTGAAAGAAGGAGGCTACCGCATTAAAAATTATTTCGAGTAAAATGGAATTATCTAGTAAAATATATGTTGCAGGTCACAAGGGAATGGTAGGTTCTGCTATTGTTCGTAATCTGCAACAAAAAGGTCATACGAATATTGTTTATAAAGAATTTTCAGAACTGGATCTAACAAACCAGGCTGATGTTGCTCGTTTTTTTGAAGCAGAAAAGCCCGAATATGTTTTCTTAGCTGCTGCAAAAGTAGGTGGAATTCATGCTAACAATACTTACAGAGCACAGTTCATTTACGAAAACATTCAAATTCAGAATAATATAATTCATCAAAGTTATTTGAATAACGTTAAGAAGTTATTATTTTTGGGTAGCTCGTGTATTTATCCAAAGAGCTGTCCACAGCCCATGAAGGAAGAGTATTTGCTGACTGGAATTCTTGAGCCAACAAATGAACCTTATGCAATAGCAAAAATTTCGGGTATAAAAATGTGTGAAGCATATCGCGATCAATATAATTGCAATTTTATATCGGTTATGCCAACTAATTTATACGGACCAAATGATAACTATGATTTAGAAACTTCGCATGTGTTGCCTGCGTTGATTCGCAAAGTGCACGAAGCAAAAGTTCAAAATAAACCTTGTGTTGAGGTGTGGGGTTCAGGGAGTCCGTTAAGAGAGTTTATGTATGTTGAAGATATGGCTGCCGCTTGCGTTTATTTAATGGAAACTTATAATGAAAAGCAATTTGTAAATATTGGAACTGGTGATGAGATAAGCATTAAAGATTTGGCGTTATTAATTAGTGATGTTGTCGAATTTAAAGGAGAATTAAAGTTTGATAGCTCAAAACCAGATGGTACATTACGAAAACTTTTAGATGTTTCCTATTTAGAGAAGCTTGGATTTAAAAGAAAAATTGAACTCAGACAAGGAATAAAATTAGCTTACCAAAGTTTTTTAGAAAAAAATATATGAGCAAAATACTTGTAACAGGAACTGCTGGTTTTATAGGCTTTCATTTAGCCGAAAAATTATTAAAACAAGGATTTGAAGTAGTTGGACTTGATGCTATTAATGATTATTACGATGTTCGATTGAAATATGCTCGATTAACATTTTCGGGAATAAACGAAAACGAAATAGCTCAGAATAAATTTGCTCTAAGCTCTAAGTATCCAAACTATCGTTTTATAAAAATGAATTTGGAAGACAAACAAGAAATCAATAATTTGTTTGAAACTGAAAAATTTGATTACGTTGTTAACCTTGCAGCGCAGGCTGGAGTTAGATATAGTTTAACCAATCCCGATGCTTATGTTCAAAGTAATATCGTTGGATTTCTAAATATTCTTGAAGCATCTAGAGTAAACAATATTAAACATTTATTATACGCTAGTAGCTCAAGTGTTTATGGGCTGAATTCTGAGCAGCCATTTTCTACTTCGCATAATGTAGATCATCCTTTAAGCATGTATGCTGTTTCAAAAAAAAGCAATGAGCTGATGGCACATACATACAGTTATGTGTATGGATTGCCAACCACAGGCTTGCGTTTTTTTACAGTTTATGGACCTTGGGGCAGACCTGATATGGCTTTGTTTATATTTGCAAAGGCAATAATGGAAGACAAACCGGTAGAAATTTTTAATTATGGCAATATGGAACGCGATTTCACCTATGTCGATGATATAGTTGAAGCTATTAGCAGATTAGTAAATAAAACGCCAATTGCAAATGAAGAATGGGATAAAAAGAATCCTAGTCCGGCTACTTCATCAGCTCCTTATCAAATTTTTAATATAGGCAATAATTCACCAGTAAAACTAACTCAGTTTATCGATGCGATAGAGTTAAATCTCGGGAAAAAAGCATTAAGAGAACTAAAACCTATGCACAAATGTGACGTGTCTAGCACTTTTGCCGATGTGTCTGATTTGTATAAGCTGATTGATTTTAAACCTTCTACTAGTGTGAATGATGGAATAAAGAGCTTTGTTGATTGGTATAAGAAATATTATAATTAAATCATAAATCCGCAAGGAATTTATGGGATGTTAACAATAAATGCTTTTCGACTTTACTCTGAGTGACCGCAGGCTGAGCGGAGTCTATAAGGAAAATGAACATATAGCTTGCGGATTAATGTTAAACATAAAAAACTGAAAACAAATGAAAAAGGTATTATTCGCAACTGCTATTTGTATTTTTGCATTTTCTTTTCAAGCTTGTAATTCGAAATCAGGAGATCAAGAAACGAAGGAAATTGAACAGGCTCAATCAAAAGATGCCGATTCTAGTGTAAATTCATCGCTTAATGACTTAAATGCTGATATAGCAAAACCTGATTCGACAGCAAGCACTGCAAAAAAATAAAATTATTGCTTGTTATTAACCACCAATTTATGCTTCGAATTATTTTTGTTTCCTTATTGTTGCTTTTTTATTCAATTGCTAATTCGCAGGATACAATTGTTGTTATGCACTATAATTTGCTAAATTATGCTGCACCAACTGCCTATTGCGACGAAACAAATAATAATATATCAGGTAAAAATTCAAATCTTAGAATAATAACTGATTACATCAAGCCTGATATTTTATCAGTAAACGAAATTAGCAAACTATCATCGTTTTACAGTCAGATTTCTGATTCCGTGTTGAATATAAATGGCAGCAGCGACTATTTGCGTGCACAATATTCAAATGGTTCAAATTCAGATATAATAAATATGGTTTATTATAATAAAAATAAACTGGTTCTTCATTCCCAAGAACGTATAATAACAAGTATTAGAGATATTAACTTGTATAAGTTTTATTCGAAAATGCAAGATTTTTCGGGGAATGATACTGTTTTTTTTACTTGTATATCAGCTCATTTAAAGGCAGGTTCTACAACGGCAGATGCTGACGAAAGAGGGCAAATGACGCTTCTGTTAATGAATCATTTAAATACCCATACTTCAGGTAATTATTTGGTGATGGGTGATTTTAATTTATATACCAATACCGAAACAGCTTTTCAAAATCTAACAAATTATTCTAATTCAAGCATTCGTTTTTACGATCCAATAAATAAAATGGGAAGTTGGAGCGATAATTCAAATTATGCAATTTGTCATACTCAATCTACACATTCAACATCAAATAACTGTGCTGCAAGTGGAGGATTAGACGATAGATTCGATTTTATACTTACTTCGTATCCCGTGTTAGCTGGTCTAAATGGGGTGTCATATATTCCTAATAGTTATAAAGCAGTTGGGCAAGATGGTTTGCATTTAAATAAATCGCTCACAAATGGCACAAATAATAGTGCTCCACAAAATATCATTAATGCATTGTATAATATGTCGGATCATTTACCTGTGGTTTTAAAATTAAAACTTGATGCTAATGCTTCCGATATTTCAGAAAAGCCAAATGATTTATTTTCGATCAATTTTTTTAATTCAGAATTAACAGTTTTTTCAAATAATTCTTCTTTTCACAATTGGAATATTTCTATTTTTAATATTGCTGGACAAAATCTATATGCCAATAATACCTGTTTTTCTTCTCAGAATCAGAGTATAACTATTTCAACAAAAAAGTTTGTTTCAGGTATTTACTTTGTAAAACTAAACGATAACTTTGGCAATCTCATCGTTAAAAAGTTTTTTATATATTAAAAAATTGGTATATTCGTGCATAATTTTTTCTTTAGAACCAATATTCACTAAATTATAGTTATGAAAAAGACAAGTATCATAGTTTTATTGATATTCAGTATGTTTCAGTATTCATGTAACACAAAAGAGAATGGGAAAACAAGCTCTGTTGATTCATTAAAAGATGGTGTTTCGGAAAGAGTTAGCCAGTACGTTGTAGAAAGATTATCAGGTGATACATCATTGCTAACAGCAAATGAAAACAAAATGCTGCCACTTTTGAAAAAAGCATGTGATGTAATGGATGATTTATATTGGATTCAGAGTTTTGGCGATAAAACAGCTGCCTTGAAATCAATTATGGATACAGCAGAACGAACTTTTTTCTTGCAGAATTATGGACCTTGGGAGCGATTAAATGGGAATAAACCGTTTGTTAAAAATTATGAAAGCAAACCCTTAGGAGCAAATTATTATCCTAAAGATATTACAACCCAAGAGTTTAATTCGTTTCAAGATACACTTAAAAATTCAAATTATTCGATTATTCGTCGTGATAAATCAGGAAAGTTATATGCAATAAAATATTGTGACGAATATAAAATAAAATTAAAAGAAGCATCTGACTATTTGTTAAAAGCAACAGAAATAGCTGATGACAAGGCATTTAAAAAATATTTAGAGCTGAGAGCAGAAGCATTGATTACAGATAATTATACAAAAAGTGATGAGGCTTGGCTTGATGTAAAAAACAGTAACTTAGATATTGTTATTGGTCCAATTGAAACTTATGAGGATCGATTTATGGGATTGAAAACTGCCTACCAAGGGTTGATTTTTATTAAAGATAAATCGTGGGGCGAAGAGTATAAAAAATACACGTCCTATTTGCCTCAATTACAAAAAGAATTACCTATAGACAGCAGATATAAGAAATCTTCGGCAAATTCGAAAACACAAATTGTTGTTGAAGACATGATTTATTGCAAGGGATTTACCAATTCTGAAGGTAAGACAATTGCAATGTCGTTGCCAAATGACGAAAATATGATGGAAAGAAAAGGAATTCGTAACATTAATATTAAAAATTTAATGAAACTTAAGTTTGACAATATTTTAAAGCCTTTAGCTCTTGGTTTTGTTAGTAGTAATCAGCAGGTTAACGTTAAATTTGATGCGTTTTTCTATTTTGTTATGTTTCAAAAAATGTCGCATCTGCTTGGTGTAAAGGATGATATTGAAGGAAAGGGCAATAGCAAATCTGTATTGAAAGAGCAATACTATTTAATGGAAGAAATAAAAGCAAATATGTTGGCGCTTTATATGTCGAATAAGCTTTTTGATAAGGGCGTTATAAAAGAAGTGGATGTTTTAGATAATTATGTTACTTTTTTAGCAGGAATTGTTCGTTCTATAAGATTTGGAACAACAAATTTTCAAGGGAAAGTTAATATGTTGATATTTAATGTTTTTGAAGAAAATGGAGCTTTTAAAAGAAATTCAGCTGATGGAACCTATTCTGTTGCTCCTGAACGAATGGGAATTGCAATGGATGTATTATTAAAGAAAATATTGGTTTTACAAGGGAATCAAGATTATGATGGATTTTCGAAATTTTTAAATCAAAAAGGATTTGTTAAGGTGCAGTTGCAGCAAGATATTGAGAAGTTACAAGCGAAGAAAGTGCCTATTGATGTGGTCTTTTCAGAATAACAAAAACTGAAATATGAAAAAAAGGTCGACTAAATTAGCCGACCTTTTTAAATGTCATTTATTTAACAAAACGTTCGTTAATTTTATTCCAGTTAATCAAATTCCAAAAACTTGAAATATAGTCAGGTCTACGGTTTTGAAAATCAATATAGTAAGCATGTTCCCATACGTCGCAAGTTAAAACTGGCTTATAACCTTGTTTCAATGGATTTCCAGCATTGCTTTCTTGTTTAATTTCAAGCTTTCCGTCTTTGTTAACAACAAGCCAAGCCCATCCAGCTCCGAAAAGAGTTGCAGCTGCTTTTGTGAATTGTTCTTTGAAAGCAGCAAAAGAACCAAAATCACGATTAATGGCGTCTGCTATTTCGTTTTTAGGTTCGCCACCTGCATTTGGAGCAAAGCTTTCCCAGTAAAAAGTGTGATTCCAAATCTGAGCTGCATTATTAAAAATGCCACCTTCAGATTTTATGATAATTTCTTCTAATGTTGAATTTTCAAAAGCAGTTCCAGGAATTAAACCATTTAAGTTGTTAACATAAGCTTGGTGATGTTTCCCATAGTGAAATTCAATTGTTTTTGCAGAAATTGCTGGTTCTAATGCGTCTGAAGCATAAGGTAATTTAGGTAATTCAAAAGTCATAGTATAAATATTTAAATTAATTTTTCTAGGATTTATTCAAAGCTAATGAAAAAATAAATGTATTCAAAAAGTTTGTTCTTGTTTTTTACAATTGATACATTAAACAAAATTATGTGTAAAGTTGTTTATGCATAAAATTAAAAGGATTTTTTAGCCAAAGAAGAAAAACTATTCTGGAAAGCTGCCGAAAAGTAAGCTTACCGACAAGTATGCACTATTAAAGTTTTTATTGGTATACACTATGTTTTTGAATTTTGTATTGTATCGATAGCCTAGTCCAACTGCTAATTTGAATGCGGGTGCTAATGTGTATAAAAAATCAATGTTAGGCTCAATAATAGTTGAGTTCCCTGTAACTATTTTTTTTGAGTAAACATACGACTGCCCTTCAATTAAAGAGTGACCACCCCAGCCAAATCTTAGCCCAGCATAGATATTTATTTTTTTTTGAGGGAAGAAAATATATCCAAAAGCAGGCGTAATTATACCATATCCTAGTCGGAGTTTTGTATAGTTAATAGTATCAATTGTAATATCTTTTAGTTGAGAGTTGCTCATTCTTTCGCCAAAAACGCCAACAAACCAATGTTTATTAATATATACATTTAAGCTGCCACCTAATGAATACGAATTAATATTATCAATTTTTGAAAAAGTAGCAGCAGGAATGCTAAAACTAAAAGCCATGTCTTCCGACTCATCCCATTCATCATAAGAAATAGTATCATTGTTTTGAGCTGAAACAATAAAAGGAATAAATAAAACAAAAATTAAGAGTAGGTTTCTCATCAATTATGATTTCTTGATAACAAAGATATTAAAAAAACGAAAATAAATTATATTTATTGTTTACTTTGCGCAAAGACGTTTTATTATGTTCTTTAAATTTGGGTGATCATTCGATAGATTTATAGATTTTGCCATTTCGAAATCGTTGAAATCAAAACCTGGAGAAACAGTACAGCCAACAAAAGAAAAACTGTTTTTATCCTCAACTTCCGAAGCAAACCAAGAGCCATGAGGAATTACTAATTGAAACTTATCATCCTTATTTAAATTATTCCCTAAACGATGAATAATATAATTGCCTTTTGCAGTAATTTCGTGAATTAGCAATGTTGTTCCTGCGTAGAAATGCCACATTTCATCGGATTTAATTCTATGAAATGCTGAAAAATCTTCGTTTTCTAGTAAATAATATATCCCAGTTGAGAAATTTCTATCATCATTAAATCTTAAAGGTAAGTCATCTTTATTAATTAATTCTTCTGAACGATATGTTTCTTTGTAGTATCCGCCTTCTGGATGTGGCATCAATTCTAATTTTTCGATTAATGATTTTGAATCCATTTGTTAATTTATTAGTTGGGCTATTTTGAAAACCAAAAATACGTAGTATATTTGTTAATTAACAAAAAAAACTACTCTGAAACGGAAATCAATAAATAAAAAATCGAAAAAAGTTAAAAAGCTGATTGTAATCAGTTTGCTTTGTTTGTTTTCGATTTTTGTTTATTTTAATTTTGAATTAATATCCTATTATATTCAAATTACCTATTACAAACTGACAAGTAAAAATGGATATGTAATCAATAAAAGTTTCAAAATATTTATTCCTGAGAATTTCAATGTTCATGGTATTGATGTTTCAGTACATCAGAGTTTTATAAAATGGGACGAGGTTACTAAAATGAAAGTTGGACACGATAGTATTGATTTCGTGTATATTAAAGCAACTGAAGGCAAGACGCATAAAGATATTTTTTTTAAAAAAAATTGGATAGAATCGAAAAAAAATGATTTGATTAGAGGTGCTTATCATTTTTATTTGCCCTATTTAGATGGAAAATCTCAGGCTGATAATTTTATTGGCTCTGTAACACTTGAAAAAGGAGACCTTCCGCCAGTATTGGATATTGAAAAAAGGGGAAAAAAGAACTATAAATCCTTTTTGAAAGAGCTGAAAATATGGCTCACACTTGTTGAGAAACACTACGGAGTAAAACCAATTATTTATACCAATTTAAAGTTTTACGAAGAATATCTAAATACAGAAAAACTTGAAGGTTATACTTTTTGGATTGCTCATTACTATGTACAAGAATTAAACAGTGATTCAAAATGGATGTTTTGGCAGCATAACGACCGCGGTTGCGTTAGTGGGATTAATTCATTAGTAGATTTTAATATTTTCAAAGGTAGTTTAGCCGATTTGAAAAAGATGACAGTTAAATAGTTTAAAATTGACGAATATAACTTTTTTGACTGCAACACATATACATAATCTAATCATCTTTCAGCTTTACCTTGTCATTAAATATGTAAATCAATCTAAAGCTCAACACATTATTATATTGCTCGCGAAAAGCTCCGTCAGAAAAATAACGTTTTCGTATTGACTGTAGGGAATATGAATAACGAAAATTTAATTTCAACCCAGCTTTTATTGGAACATATAAATTTAAAAAACCTGAAAAATCAGTTGATTTTGGTTTTGTAATATAAGTATGAGGAAACTCAATTTTATACCCGTTTTGTTTTTCTGTAAAACCCACTAATTTCCCGTAGGAAAAACCAGCTCCAATACTCATCTTTCCTTTTTTATCAAAGAAGTTGAGGTAAAAGGGAACTTCAGCGTATTGTAAATTCATTTTATATGAGCCATCGAGCGAATCTTCATATCGAACTCCTTGTCTAGCACCTTTTTGATTTAAAAGCGTTTCTACATGTATTGAAAAAGCATCACTTATTGGTAATATTGCTCCCACACCAGCGTTTACACCAAATTTATGGTATCCAAAAACTCGGTCTCCATCAACTTGCGACATGTTCATTCCTAAAATTAACATGCCTTTTATTTTTTGAGCAGAAGAGCTAAAAGCAATTTGTAGAAATACAATGAATAAAAACCACTTTATAATTTTCATAATCATTAAACCCGCAAGCTGTTTTTTTTCTCTTTATAGACTTCGACTCTGCTCAGTCTGCGGACACTCTGAGCGGAATCGAAGAGTATTTATTATTAATATATTATCAATTTATATTGATTATAAATCTAATTTTTCACACCCTTTAACGTTAAAGCTATGCGTTTTCGTATAGTATCTACATCAATTATTTTCACCATCAACTGTTGATGCATGCTAACAATGGTTGATGGGTCTGAAATGAATTCGTCAGCCATTTCGCTTACATGTATTAAGCCATTCTCTTTAATGCCTATATCAACAAAGCAACCAAAAGCAGTAATATTTGTAACTATTCCAGGTACAAGCATTCCAGCTCTTACATCCTCTATGTTTCTTAGCGATTTATCGAATTCGAAAATCTCAATTTTAGAACGTGGGTCACGACCAGGTTTGGCTAGTTCTTTTAAAATATCTTGTATTGTTGGTAACCCACAATCCTCGCTTACGTATTTTGTCGGTTCTATTTTACAAAGCAATTCATTATTATTTATTAAGTCGGATAAATTGCACTTTAAATCTTTTGCCATTTTATTTACCAAAGCATAGCGTTCGGGATGCACTGCACTGTTATCTAGCAAGTTTTCGGCACCTCTAATTCGTAAAAATCCAGCACATTGCTCATACGCCTTGCTTCCTAGTCGGGCAACTTTTTTAAGCTCATTACGCGATTCAAAAGGACCGTTTGTTTTTCGGTGGTCAACAATATTTTGTGCTAATGCAGGACCTAAGCCCGAAATGTAAGCCAATAATTGTTTGCTAGCCGTATTAACTTCAACGCCAACAGAATTAACGCAACTTTCAACTACAACATCCAAGCTTTTTTGTAAAGAATTTTGGTCTACATCGTGTTGATACTGTCCAACGCCAATTGATTTTGCATCAATCTTAACCAATTCGGCAAGCGGATCCATCAATCTTCTGCCAATAGAAACAGCACCACGAACGGTAACATCAAATTGTGGAAACTCTTCACGAGCTAACGAAGAAGCCGAATAAATTGAAGCCCCCGATTCGCTTACTACAAATACCTGAATATCTTTGTTGAAATGTATGTGCTTTATCATATCCTCGGTTTCGCGACTCGCTGTTCCGTTTCCAATAGCAATTGCTTCAATTTTATACGCACTAACCAAGGAAGTAATTTTCGACATGGCTTTCGATTTCTCATTTTGTGGTGCATGTGGATAAATGGTTTCATTATGCACTAAATTCCCTTGTGCATCTAGGCAAACCAATTTACATCCCGATTTATAACCAGGATCTAAAGCTAATACATTTTTTTGCCCTAGTGGAGAAGCCAATAAAAGTTGACGAAGATTACTTGTGAAAACACGAATTGCCTCTAAATCGGCTTTTGCTTTGTATTCCGAGCGCATTTCAGTTTCAATAGAAGGCGAAAGCAAACGCTTATAACAATCTTTGGCGGCAATTTCTAGTTGCTGAGCACATTGATTTCTTGATTTGATAAAATTACGCTCAATAATTTCCACCGCTTTTTCTTCTGATGGCCCAATTTGCAAGCGAAGTAAACCTTCGTTTTCACCTCTGAAAAGTGCTAAAATTCTGTGAGAAGGAGCACGGTTTAGTTGTTCGTCCCAAGCAAAATAGTTTTGATATTTTTCGGCTTCTTTCTCTTTTACTTTAACCACTTTTGATGAAATATGAGCTTCGCGATGAAACAAGTTACGCACCTTTGAACGAACTACTTGATTTTCGTTCATCCATTCAGCAATAATATCTCTAGCACCTTGCAACGCATCTTCAATAGAAGCAACGCCCTTTTCGTCGTTTACATAGTGCAAAGCAATGGATTCAACATCATTTGAATCCTGTTTCATAATAACCATTGCCAATGGCTCCAAACCTTTTTCTTTTGCCGCAGTTGCGCGAGTTTTTCGTTTAGGTTTATAAGGCAAATAAATATCTTCGAGTTCGGTAAGCGTTATAGCATTTTCTAACTGATTTTTTAATTCAGGAGTTAGAAAACCTAGTTCTTCCATTGATTTAAGAATTGCATCACGACGCTTATCCACTTCTTCAAGTTGTTCTTTTCGTTCTTTAATAGTTTGAATTTGCACTTCGTCGAGCGAACCGGTGTATTCTTTACGGTAGCGAGAAATAAAAGGAATGGTGCAACCTTCATTAAGCAATTGAACGGTTGCATTTATTTGTTTTTCAGAAATTTGAGTTTCTGAGCTTATGATTTTAACTATGTTCATGGTTATTCTGTTTCTACAACAAAATAACGGAAATTTTATTGTTTTAGGAAATAATATTTCACGCAAAGTTGCAAAGACGCGAAGAAAAGGTTATTGGAACATAAATTTAATTGGCACTACAAAACTTACTCGAACCGGCTTTCCTTTACTATAACCTGGATTCCACTTCGGCATTAATTTAACAACCCTAATAGCTTCTTCATCACATCCACCACCAATTCCTCTTAACACTTTAACATTGCTAATTAAACCATCCTTCTCAATGACGAAACCAACATAAACAACTCCATGTATTTCATTTTGCTTTGCTACTTCTGGATATTGAACATTACGAATCAAAAAATTTCTTAATGAATCTGCTCCTCCTTGAAATGTTGGAGAAACTTCAAATTCAAGCGAGACAACAGAATCTTTATTTAGCATTTTAATGTTTTCCTGCCCAAAACCAACGAATTGAATTAAACATAAACATGCAAATAATAAATACTTCATTTGATTTTATAATTTAAAATTAATTGGGAGATTAAAACTAACCCGAACAGGCTTGCCATTTAGTTGTCCTGGCGTCCATTTTGGCATTGATTGAACCAATCTAATAGCTTCTTCATCACAACCAAATCCTATTCCTCTTAAAACTTTAATTCTCGAAACTGAACCATCTTCCTTGATTACAAATGAGACAAAAACTTTTCCTGATATTTTATTTTTCTTTGCTTCTATTGGATATTTTAAGTTTTTATCTAAATACTTATACAATTTAGCATCTCCTCCTAGAAATAAGGGCATTTGGTCGATGATTGCAAGCGTATCTATATGAGTAATTGATTCTTTGTTGTCTTGCCCAAAACTAACAAACTGAATAAAAACCAAACATACAAATACTAAATACTTCATAATCTTTTGTTTTTATAATTTGAACTTTATTGGTAATGTAAACTTATATATAATTGGTTTCCCCTTTAAGATAGCAGGCTTCCATTTTGGCATTGATTGAACTAACCGAATTGCTTCTGAGTCGCAGTTTTTTTCAAGACCTCTAAGTAAAATAACATTTCTTATTGTACCGTCAATATCAACGTCAAAAGAAACAAAAACATTTCCGCTAATGCCATTTTTCTTTGCAAATTCAGGATATTTCAAATTGTCTTTCAAATATTTATCTAATGCATCATTTCCCCCAGAAAATTCTGGAGAAACATCATATTCAAGAGGAGTAACAGTAACTGTGTCTGATGTTTTAATATTTTCTTGCCCAAAACTGGCAAACTGTATTAAAAAACAAACAGATAACAATAGATATTTCATTTTTCAATAGATTTAATTCACCCACAATATTACAAAAAAATCAACTCTAATTTAATTCCACCCAAAAATTATTTATATTTGTAAAAAGATATTTTTATGAGTTCAGCTTCTGATAATAACAATAGAGAATACTCAAACGGCGAAATTACCGTTTATTGGAAACCTAAGCATTGTGTTCATGCTGGCGTTTGTTATACCGAATTGCCAAATGTTTTCCGCCCACGTCTTCGCCCTTGGGTTGATATTAATGGTGCTTCTACCGAAGATATAATCAGAATTGTTGGCGATTGCCCTACCGATGCACTTACATTTGAATATAATCATAAGTTAAGACCTAAAGATCCAGATAAAACGGATGTTTCTGTTTCAACAAAAACTAAAGTGAAATATAGCACAAATGGACCAATTATTATTAAAGGCGATTTTGAATTAATCAACGAACACAAAGAAGTTGAAGAATGCAATGGTACCGTTTCGTTTTGCTCTTGTGGAAAATCGAAGAAGAAACCTTTTTGCGACGGCACGCATCTGTAATTTTAAAAAAGCGATAATTGGCTAGGTTTTTACTTTTTGATTAATTGGCTTATAAACCCCAAATAATTGATATTTATTTCTTAGTTTGTTGATTTTAGAATTTATCTTCTGCGCGTAAGCTGAATCTACATTTGAGGTTTTGTATAGCTGTATAAAATCAAAATATATTTCAGGGTAATGAAGTTTGATTGTTTCGAAAAATTGCTGTTTCAATTCGCCTCTTAAAAACAGAAAACTTGTAACTATATTAGTTATCCCTAGCTCTTTTGCAAGTTGAAATATGGCTTCTAAGTTTTCATCATTATCAGTCAACAATGGGATTATTGGCATAAAACCTAAGGTTGTGCTTCTGCAAATTTCATTGAATTTCGACAACATTTTAATTCGTTCGATGCTTGCTGATGCATTTGGTTCAATAATTTTGCTAATTGTTTCATCCATTGTTGAAACGCTAGTAGCAATATCAACGGTTGTAACTTTTGAAAGTTCTTTTATTAGCTCAAAATCACTTAAAATCAATGTGGATTTTGTTTGAATAAATACTGGATTTTTGTGCTTTTTAATAATCTCAAAAATTGAGGGCACTATCCTATATTTCATTTCAATATGCTGATATAAGTCGGTAGTGCCTCCAATTTTTATTTGCTCGTTATTCCAATTTTTATTGTTTAACTCTTTAGCCAAACATTCTGCTACATTTGTTTTTACAATAATATCCTTGTGGAAATCTTTTAAACCCAAGTATTTGTGGGTGTATTGTGCATAGCAATATTTGCATCCAATAGAGCATCCTCTGTAGGGATTCAAATCCCAGTTGGTTGGAAATGCATCTGCATGAAATGTGAGAACTTTTTTAGCTTTTATTTCCTTTATCACAATAATTAAATTGTAAATGAGTTGATTGATTATTTTAGTAAATTTTTAATCGAAATCTGTCAATTTTTTATAGTTTAATAGCGCCTAATTGTACCATTAATCCATACATATTTGTGGTTTGCCATTCTGCTATCACTTTATTGTTTTTAATTTCTCTGATAAACTGACCCGAAGCAAAAACAGTTTTTTCGCTAGCAGGTATTCCCATAAAACTTCCCGAATTGAACATTTCATTGGTGTAATCAACAGCAACTAGGTTTCCTTCTTCAATTACTCTCATAAAAGTCATATTCATATTCGTCATTGCAGCACACAATACATTTTTCATGAAGCCAATGTATTCTTGTTTGTTCATGGCAGACCTGCCATCGCCAATATACGAGAAGTTGTCGTCAAGTAGATTTTCTACTACATTCCAATTGCCATTCATAATTGCTTTCGATAAGTTTAGTGCAATTTCTTTGTTTGTTGAAGTTTCCATTTTTTTTATTTATTAATTGTTTACAACTATAACTGTTTTGCCAATGTTTTTTTCTCCATTTTCCATGTTTTTATAAGCTTCTAGTGCATTAGCAAAATCATATTGTTTGCCAATTATGGGTTTTAATTTGCCTTGTTCTGCAAGCTTAGCCATAGTTTGCATTTTTTCTGTTGAAGCACTTGAAATTATTGATTTTACTTTTTTACATGAAAACATATTTTTAAATACTCCGAAAAATAGGTTGATAGGATTTGGGTTTAGTTCCAGAAAAATACTTCTGCAACTCATAATTTTTTTACAGCTACCCAATTTTAAATTACCAACGGTATCAAAAATAATATCAAATTTTTGATTGCTTTTAAGAATTTCGGTTTTGGTGTAATCAATAACATAGTCAACTCCAATTTGTTTTGCAGTTTCTTGTGATGATGTGTTGCAAGTGCCACTAACTATTGCACCATTGGCTTTTGCAATCATTACGGCAAATTGCCCAACACCGCCAGTGCAACCATTAATTAAAACATTCATCCCTTTTTTTATTTTTCCATTATCCACTAATGCAGTAAAAGAAGCAAGGCAAGCCATTGGTAAAGTTGAAGCCTCGACAAAACTTAATGTTTTAGGCTTTATAACAGTTAAACTTTCATCAGCTATTGCATATTCAGCAACACTGCCCGCCATTTTATAAGGAAGCCAACCAAAAACTTCATCGCCTTTTTTGAACTTTGTAACATCGCTTCCAATGTTTTCTACAATTCCAGAAAAGTCGACACCTAGCCCTTTAGGAAACTTATTATTAATGAATAATTTCATTTCTCCTTTTCTAGTTTTCCAATCTACTGGGTTAATTGATATAGCTTTTATTTTTATCAAAAGCTCTTTCCCAACGGGTGTTTGCATTGGTAAATCAGTCCAGTACATGTTGTTTTGTGAGCCATAGCTGTTGTATTTTATTGCTTTCATACTTATGTTTTTTATTTGAAGCAAAATAACAACAATCACTATTCATAAACAATATACTACCCAAAATGAAAGCACTGTTGTTTTGGTAAGTATTGATATATAATTGTATTTTTGTGAAAAATATTTTAGTATGAAACGATATGAATTAGATGGTACTTTTTTCTATTGTCCGGTTGATTTAACCCTTTCTGTAATTGGTGGTAGGTGGAAATCGCTGGTTTTTTGGAATTTAAGAAATGGGTCGAAGCGATTTGGCGAAATAAAAAAAATATTGGTAGGCATAAATGACAAGATGCTTACTCAAGTTTTAAGAGAGCTTGAAAGGAGTGGAGTGGTTAGCAGAAAGGTATATGAGGTAATTCCTCCAAAAGTGGAGTATTCGTTAACGCCAGAGGGCGAAAAACTATTACCTGTTATGGAATTGATGTCGAAATGGGGAGAGAAATTTGAGGTTTAAAGTCAAAATAGAGTGCTGTGATAGATACAGAATATATTTGAAATTGCGATAAATTAACGTTATTTCTAATACGATTTTTGAAAATATTTGTATATTCGCAATTGTCAATAATAAAATCAAGTATAATGAAACGATTAATTATCATAACTATCATAGTTAGTTTAGCAAGTTTAATTTCTGCTCAAACCGCTAACGAGCAGTTTGATATTGGCCTGAAATATAAAAAAACCGAAAATTGGTATGGAGCAATCAAAGCGTTCACCGACTGCTTAAACACAGCTCCTTATTATTATGAAGCTTTCTACGAAAGAGCTAATTGTTATTTTAAAGTAAAAGACAACGAAAATGCGATTAAAGATTATACTCGTGCGCTTGATATGCAAAAAAAATACCCCGAAGCCTATTATGCTAGAGCTATAGTTTATGAGCTACTCGAAAAATACAATGTTGCAATAAGCGATTTTAGCGAAGCAATAACTCAAAAACCTACTTTTGTTGATGCTTATGTTCATCGTGGAACCATGTATATGAAGGTTGGTGAAAAAGAGTTGTCGATAAAAGATTTTACTAAAGCAGCCGAATTAGGAAAAACAAACCCAAGCGTATTTTTCAACAGAGCAAAACTTTATATTGAGCTTAAACAAGATCAAAAGGCAGTTGACGACCTTACGCAAGTGATTAAACTGCAGCCCGCCAATGCCGAAGCTTATTATATGCGTGGTAAATTGTACGAGAATTTAAACAATAATATAGGCGCAATTGCTGATTATGACAAAGCCATTGAATTGAAATTAGTAAACAAAGATATTTATAGAAGAAGGGCAGATGCAGCTTATAATGCTAAACAATGGGAAAAAGCTGCTGCCGACTATACTATTTTAATTACTCAGTATGACAAAAGAAATGATACTTTGTTGCTCAATAGAGGAATGGCTTATACTGAAATAGGGAAATACGATGTTGCAAATACCGATTTCAATAAAGTTATTGCTCTAAATAAAGACAATCAAGATGTTTATGTTTATAGGGCAGAAAACAAAATCAGACAAAAAAATAATCAAGCAGCACTGATTGATTTAAATAAATTAATTAATTTAAATCCTAAGCATTTAAAAGCAAGACAATTACGTGCAACTATCTATTTTAACCAAAATAAATATGCAATGGCAGTTGATGATTTGGATATGGTAATAAAACTTAAACCTAACGCAGAAGCCTACTATGAGAGAGCTGTTTGTAAGCAAATGTCGAATGACCCAAAAGGACCTTGCGATGATTTGCAAAAGGCATCAGCAATGGGACACGAAGAAGCTAAAAGGATAGCTGATAAAAATTGCATGTAAAAGGGAATGGAGATAAATTGTTGCTTTATTAGCCGTTTAACTTTTCAAGCTAACGCAAAGTCCAATTTCTTTTCCTTTGTCCAGCATAAATTGATAGGCTTTTTCATATTCGTTTGGAATTATTCCGTCTAAAATGGCTTCTTTGATAGCACTTTTAATAACTCCAATTTCTTTACATTGCCCAATATTAAACGTTTCCATTATTATTTCGCCCGTTATTGGTGGTTGCCAGTTTCTTATTTGATCTCTTTGTTCTAATTCTATTAGTTTAGCTTTAACCAAATCAAAGTTTTCTTTGAATGACTTGACTTTTTGTTCGTTTTTAGATGTAATATCGGCTTTGCACAAGGTCATTAAATCGTCAACATCATCGCCTGCGTCAAATAATAAGCGACGCACTGCCGAATCGGTTACATGTTCTTCTGTTAATGCGATAGGGCGAAGGTGGAGCGAAACTATTTTTTGAACATATTTCATTTTTTCGTTCATAGGTAGTTTCAATTGTTGAAAAACCTCTGGAACCATTTTCCCGCCCTTAACTTCATGTCCATAAAATGTCCAGCCAATGCCATCTACGAAACGTTTGGTTGCTGGTTTTGCTATGTCGTGCAGAATTGCAGCCCATCTGAGCCACAAATCATTGCTGTCGTGCGAAATATTGTCTAAAACTTCTAAAGTGTGATAGAAATTGTCTTTGTGCTCTAATCCTTTTTGTTTGGTAACTCCTTTTAATTTTTCAAATTGCGGAAAAATTATTTCAAGAATTTTTGTTTTTGAAAGCAATTTAAAACCTATTGATGGCTTAGGCGAGAGAATTATTTTGTTTAATTCGTCAGCAATCCGCTCTGCTGAAACAATTTTTATTCGTTCTGCATTTTTTGTTATCGACTCAATCGACTCATCTGTTATTGTAAATTGCAATTGCGTAGCAAAGCGTATGGCTCGCATCATTCGCAAAGGGTCGTCGGAATAAGTTATATCGGGTTCTAAAGGTGTTCTGATTATTTTACAACCCAAATCAGAAATGCCATCAAATGGATCTATTAAATTGCCAAAGTCTGTTTTGTTTAGGCTGATAGCAAGTGCATTAATAGTGAAATCTCTTCTTTTTTGGTCGTCTTCAATGGTTCCATCTTCTACAATTGGTTTTCGTGAATCTGAGCGATATGATTCTCTTCGCGCACCCACAAATTCAATCTCCATATCATCAAGTCGAAGCATGGCGGTGCCAAAATTTTTAAAAAACGATACTTTCGAAATATTAGCATGTTCGGCCACTTTTTGAGCAAGGTCAATTCCGCTGCCAACGGTAACGATATCAATATCTTTTGAGTTTCTTCCTAATAATAAATCACGAACATAACCGCCAATAACAAATGCTTTTACATTTGTAGAATCAGCAATTTCAGAAACTATCTTGAAAATTGGATGAGTTAAAAAATTAGAAAAATTATTTTCTGATGAGTTCAAATTGACCGTTTTCAAATATTTTTATTATTGACGATGCTTTTGCATTGCCTTTTTCATTTCTTCGCAAATTTACTACATAATCCGCTTGTTTCAAAAAACTTTCGTCAATTTCGGAATAATTTGAAGGCGATTTTTCTCCTGAAATATTTGCCGACGTTGATGTGATAGGTTTCTTGAATTTCTTAATTAATTCACGACAAAAAGGGTCTTTAGTTATTCTTATAGCAATTGAGCCATCAGCAGGAATTAGATTTGGCGCTAATTTCATTGCTTTTTCGTAGATGATAGTAAGCGGCGATGTGCTGATATCTATTAATTCCCAAGCCATTTCTGGAATTGTATTAACATAATCGTGCAGTTTTTTCTCCTCATCAATAAGTATAATAAGGCTTTTGCTGTCGGTTCGCTGTTTTATATTGTATATTTTTTCTACCGCTTTCGGATTTGTTGCATCGCAGCCAATTCCCCAAATGGTATCGGTAGGATAAATAATTGTGCCACCATTATTTAATACTTCAATAGCTTTGTCTATTTCGTTTTGGTAAGAAAGTGCCATTCGATTTTTTTTTGCAAACCTACATGAATTTTGCTAACTGACAAAATTTGAACAAATAAAAAAGGTTATGATTTGTATCATAACCTTTGTGGTGGTATCTGGAGGCTGGTGGCTTAATATATCTTGTTTTCTAATTACAAGACGCAATAATTATTTAGATGGTTGCCTCCAAATTAAATATTTTTCAAAATATTTTTTAATTGATTGATTTTTATGTTGTTCGCGCATGCAAAATTATTTTTTTTGCATGTTTTAAAGCCATGTAATCCGCATGGGCGACAAAATAATCTTTCTTCAATTTCAATAATATGAGAATTATCTGACTTTGGTCCGAATCCAAAATAAGGTACAGTTGAACAGTAAATAGCTGTAACTGGGGCATTCATTGAAGATGCAATGTGCATAGGAGCGGAGTCGTTTACAAAATTCATCGCAGCATCTTTCATCAAGGCTGCTGTTTGAAGAAATGATAATTTGCCCGAAAGATTAATAATATTACCCTTGCCATCTTTGATGATTTCTTGGCAAGCATCGAAATCTGATTTCCCTCCTAATAAATATATAGTAAAATCTAGTTCTTGAATAGAATTAATAAATTCAATCCATTTTTCTTTTGGAAACTGCTTGGTAAACCAAACGGAAGTGGGAGCAATGCAAATATATTTATTGGCTTTGTAAGCGCTTACTTTATTGAAATCATTTTCAGAAGGATATAGCTTTTGATTGCTTGTTTTAGGGTCGGTGAAATTGGCAATTAGCAATTGATTTCTGTCGATTTCATGCATGAAACTGGATTCAGAGCCAATTTGGTGCTTTATTTTTTTTGTAAAAAGAAATGAAAAAGGGTTTTTATCAAAGCCAATTTTCTCATTTGCACCTGAAAAGGCAGTGAAAATTCCTGTGGAAGCAAATCGTTGAATATTAATTACTTTGTCATACTTTTCGGCTCTAACAAGTTTAAGGATATGATAGAAATTTTTGTGTTTTTTATTTTTTTTATCCCAAATCCAAAGCTTGTTGATGAAAGGATGATTTTCGAGCAAAGCTTCATTGCCTTTTCTAAGTAGGAAATCTATTTGGGCATCGGGATAAAAAGCATATAGTTTTTCTAATAGCGAAGTAGAAAGCACCACGTCGCCAATAAAAGCGGTTTGTATAACTAGAATTTTTTGCATAATTGAGTAGTGCAAAGATGCAAAAAAAAATGTTTTGTTTCTTATACAATTAATAATTGGATAATCCTTTTTTTTAATTAGTGCTTATTATAAAATTATGCAACTATTAAATTTTTAAAAGAATCCTTAATGTCCTATTAATTTATTTTTTTTTAAATTTATAACCATTTTTTTATACTAGTAAATTGATAAATAATTGGTTCCTGGTTTGGCTAAAGCCATGATATTCTGTTATTATTTATTACCCCAGGCTTAAGCCTGGGGTAATAAATAAAACTATAGATATCGGCTTTAGCCAAATTTTAATTGTTTTATTTCGGACAACAATAAAAAAGAATAGTAAATTTGCTTTATAAAAAAATAAAGTTGAATCTGTTTAGAAAAAAGAAAATAGAAGAACGCTCCTATTCACTTGGGAAACAAGCATGGGCAAAGTTTAAAGACGATAAAATGTCGTTTTTTTCGCTTTGGTTTATTGTAATTGTTTCTTTTCTTACTGTTTTTAGTTATTTGATTATTCCTGATAAAACGCCTTTTTCTAATAGGCAAATCCTCGAAATAGCAGGTAAATATCCTGGTTTTTCAATTAAGATGCTTAAAATTCAAAAGAATCAAAATGAAAATAGTTCGGGTTTTATCAATGATGTTTTTCTTGGTAAAGAAGATAATTGTTATTTTTTGCCAATAGATTCAATATGGTTTGAAAAAGAAAATGTACATATTATTAGATATTCTGGTTGGGAAGGAATTGTTGGTAAAAAAGAAATATATTCCTTGCCTGATGTGCTTTTTGCTATTGATAAAAAACAAAGTGTTATATGTAATGGAGAAACTGTTGTTTTCACCACCATTGATGGCAAAAAACTGGAGAAAAAGTTAGATGAATTGAAAGCTCAAGTTACAGAGAATTCAATAATTGAGAAGAAATTCATTCTTGGAACCGACCCAATGGGAAGAGACTTGTTAAGTCGAATTGTTGTTGGAGCTAGGGTTTCATTAGCAGTAGGTTTAATTTCAGTTTTTTTATCAATTGTAATTGGTTTGCTGGTAGGTTTGGTGGGTGGATATTGGGGCGGAAGAGTAGATGCATTTTTTATGTGGCTTATCAATGTAGTTTGGTCTATCCCAACTTTGTTATTAGTTATTGCAATCACATTTGTTCTAGGAAAAGGATTTTGGCAAGTTTTTATTGCTGTAGGATTAACTATGTGGGTTGAGGTTGCACGCGTGGTTCGTGGTCAGGTATTAGGAGTAAAAGAAAAAGAATACATTGATGCCGCTAAAGTATTAGGTTATTCAAATTGGCGAATTATTTTAAAACATATATTGCCTAATGTTTTAGGACCAGTAATTGTTATTTCTGCTGCAAATTTTGCTTCGGCTATATTGCTTGAGGCAGGTTTGAGTTTCTTAGGTATAGGGGTTCAACCGCCCATGCCTTCTTGGGGTAGTATGGTGAAAGATTATTATGGCTATCTGCTATTAGACAAAGCCTATTTGGCAATTCTGCCAGGAATTTGCATCATGTTTCTTGTTCTTGCGTTTATGATTTTAGGGAATGGATTGAGAGATGCGTTGGATACAAAAAATTAAAAAAATAAAACCAATCAAAAATAGAATGATTGGTTTTTAGTTTTATAACCAAAGCTACTCTATACCTCGCAGAAAATATAGAGTTGATTTGGAAGATCGCTTTGGTATTATTAAAAAAAATTACAGTTCAATTACTTCCACAAAATTAATATTAGTTTTTTTATGAAATTGCAATGAGTTTGTAAGTGGTAGGTTTGAGTTTATAAGTGGTAGGTTTTTGACCATAACTGGTAAATTATTTTTTAATTTTCATATAAAAACAAGAGTGTTATTGTCTGTAAATACAATACAGAAGGGAATATTTTGATGATTAATAAAAAAATAAAAAAGATAAACAAGAATCCAAAAATCTGCAATAGATAAAAATTTCAACTTATTAAATATCGAAGACCTTTATTAGAAACACTTGAGTCAGCAGGACGGGAGCGTAGGCAATGAGAATTTGCAGTGGTGTGTGATGGAGGCGATATGCGAGGAAGCTAATTTTCAATATTGATTTACGAGTATTCGATGTTTTCATCTACAATCAAAGCTTCGCCACGATAGCTTAATACTAATTGAGCAATTGAAATAACATCTTTTTGACAATAAGTTACAATGCGTTCTAAGTCGTTGTCCTCCCAATATACTTTGCCTACTTGGCTGCCGTCGATATCGTCTTTGGGTGTTGGTATATTGAAAATACAGCAGAGCAATTCCAGAGATGTGTAGCTTTTATAATCGCCAAATTTCCATAGTTCCAGAGTGTCGAGGTGTTTTATTTCCCATGGTTTTTTGCCTGCATTATCTAGTATGACAGGAAGTTTTAATCGGTTAATTAAAATGCGTCTTGCAATATAAGGGAAGTCGAATTCTTTGCCGTTGTGAGCGCAAAGTAAATGTTCTGCTTTGTTGAATTTATTGTTAAGTAATTCAATGAAATTAGTAAGTAGTTCTTTTTCATTATGTGAGTAGAAAGATTTGATGCGGATTTTGTATTTTCCATTTTCATCTTTCCTGAAAATTCCAATCGATATACAAATAATTTTTCCAAATTCGGCATATATTCCAGCTCGCTGATAAAGTGATTCGGGTGTTTCTTCGTCGGAATTGCTTAAATGCTTTGCTTTTTTATCCCAAAGCTTTTTTATTCCCTCATTTAGTTCGTTGTATTTGCTATTATTGGGAACTGTTTCTATGTCTAAAAATAAAATATTTTCGAGTTGGATATTATCTAACATAATTTTGCTACTTTTAGTGAGTTTTCAAAAGTACAAGAATTATGAAATACTTCAAATATTTTTTCCAAATTAATATTGTTGTTTTAGCAATTTTTATATTTTCATGCAAAAAGGAAGAAAATCAAAAGCCATTAATAAGTATTAGTTTGCCAATAAAAAACACTTATTTTAGCTATGGAGATACTATTCCAATAAAGGCAAGTGTGAGCGATGATAGTGAAATTAAAAGTGTTGAAATTAAATTGTACGACGCAAATAATGTTTCGATGCTTGCAACAATACAAATTGATGTAAATGCTAAAGAAATTGACATAAACAGGTATTTGGTTATTGATAATAAAGATATAGAATCGGGCGAGTATTTTGTGCGAGTTTCGGCAACTGATAATGAAGGTGAAAGCAACTCGGCATTGCAACCCGTTTATATTAATGAAATGGTGCGAAAATTTTCGAATTTTATTTTTTTCTGTAAAGCAAGTTCGGGATATAATGTTGTTAGCGTTAATAATAATCAAACTCAAAACATATTAAAAAACTTGAGTAACGAATATTCGTATTCCTATGTTTCCTCGAAAAATGAATTGATCTTATATTCAGGCTCTTTTTTGTCTGATTTATTTGCTATTAATTCAACCAATGCACTTGTAAAATGGTCTGTTTTGAATAAAGGCTCCTCTATAATGCCTTATTTTTCGGGTATTTATACAAACGAATATGAAACTTATGTTTCATTATACAGTGGAGCCGTTCAAGAATATAGTAGATACGGTGGTATTTTAAGAACTTTTGACGTAGGAAATATGTATTGGCCAATGCAGGTTTTGAAGCACGATAATCATTTAGTTGTTACAACTTCATATAAATCGGGGACAAGTTATAGTTTAAATGTTTTTAATTTTGTAACTACCAATTTAACGCAATCAATGCCCATGTCGGAAAAGCCTGTAAAAGTAATCCCCCGAAATGCAAATGAATTATTGTTATTTGCCAATCAAGGAAATCAAGGGGTTTTGAATATTTATAAATACGATGAAAATAATTGTTGGCAGCCACATACGCTTTCGGGTAAGTTTATAGATGCTGTGAAAATTGACGAAAATAATTATATAATTTCTACGAGCGACGAAGTTAGCTGGTATAATTATTTAAATAATAGTATTACTCCTTTTGGTCCTGCTTTTGCTAATAAAATAGCTTATGAAGATATTAGTGGGCAAGTTGTTTTTGTAAAGGATAATATAGTGCAAATGTACTCTTACCCGAATAATCAAAAAATCAGTGAATTTGCAGTTGCCGATTCAATTGAGAGTTTTTATCTGATGTATAACAGGTGAAAAAATTTATAGCTGTGTCTTCTAACTATTATATTGTTTTATAATTGGTTACTGATTTGGCTAAAGCTATCATAGTCTGCAATTATTTATTACCTCTGGCTTATGCCAGAGGTAATAAATAATTGATGTCATTTTCTTTCTTTTTCAGAAAGCCCTAAAGTAATCCAATTATTCTGATTTGATATTGTATACCAACAAGGATTTCCCATGTCGTATATACATTTTTCCATCGCTAATGACTTGATGTGCAAAATGTTCTTTGGTCCCTTTATTAATTTTAAACGAACTAATAATTTCCATTTTACTTAAATCGGGTTTTATCAAAAATACTTTTCCTGTTTGATTGTAATAATAAAGCATATTATCAGCCATGATAATTGTTCCTATACCACATTTCAAAGAATCGGTAACCATTCCAGTGCTAGCATCCATACTAACTAAGTTTCTTCTCGAATTGGTGCAGCTATAAATATAATTGTCAATTTTGATAAAGCCACCCATGTAATTATCAACTGCTTTATTTCGCCATACTTGCTTAATGGCTTTGCCATCATTTAAAAGCTCTAGTTTTACAGCACAATTGCCATCGCCTTCGCTATAATATATAAAGCCATTGTCATATAGCACGGTGTTACTGTGTGTATCGCCATTGCCAAGGGTGCGTTCTGCAACAGGTACATTGTCTTGAGCATGAGTCCAAAGAAGTTCGCCAGTATTGGCATCAATTCCCAATAAGGTATAGGCAGTAAATGTAACTAAAATTGATCGCTGAGGTAATTTGATTATATAAGGCGAATTATATGCAGGGCGTTCGCCGTTTCCTTTGTATGCCCAAAGGATTTTTCCCGAAAAGCGGTCGATGGCAACTACCGAGGTGTCTTTGCCACCAGGAACCATAAATACTTTGTTTCCGTCGACCAGTGGTGATTCGGAATGTCCGTGGTAAATATATTGTCCATGAAAATCTTTAAACATATCTAGCGACCACATTTTCTTGCCATTGATTGCATCAAAGCAATACATATTGCCTAATCCAGTGCAAACGTAAACCAAATTATCAGCAACAGTTGGGGCAGAGCGAGAGCCAGGAAAAGTTTTTACCCATTCTTTGCTACAATTGGTTTTCCACAATAAATTCCCTTTTAAATCAAACGCAAAAAGATAAGCAATGCTGTCTATTTCGCCATTGATGTATACTTTATCTTTGGTAATTGTAGGAGAACCATAGCCGTTTCCAACTGAATCGCTAAACCAAAGAAGTTCGGGACCTTCGGGTTTCCATGATTTTAATAAATTGCTTTCGGTGTATTTGCCGTCGCGGTTGGCGCCTCGCCATTGATAGATGTTGCTAGTTTGAGAAAAGCAAGAATACACGCATAACGTGAAAGTAAGTAGAATTGAAGTTTTGAAAAATGGTACCATAGGTTTTTAATTTTAATACTTATATCCGCAATCTATTTGTTTATATTCTTGATAGACTTCGACTCCGCTTAGTCTGCGGTCTCTCTGAGCAAGAATCGAAGAGTATTTAATACTAATATGTTACATATTCCTTGTAGTTTAGGGTTAATTTAAAATAAATTACTAACAAAAAACATTGGGTTTTTTATGTTTGGCTGTTTAGTGGCGTAATTAGTGGTAGTATTCTTAGCAAATAATGGCTGTAATTGCTAAGTGCATGTAAATCTAATCATTTGAAGGATGATTGATTTGATTTCAAAAGTACAAATTTTATTGAAAAAAACAAATATAGGGGGGCTTTTTTTTGGTTTTGTTCAAATATTGTTTTGCCATTAATCCGCAAGGAATTTATTAATTCTCTTGATAGACTTCGACTTACATCGGCTTCGCTCAGCAACCACTGCTCAGTCTACGAGCAGTCCTAACTGAATCCAAGTGCATTCATTATTAGAATGTAATGTTTTCTATTCGGATTTAAGGTTTTGTTTATTTTTATCGTTATTACAAATTATATTGATAAATAAACTGCAAAAATGAAAATAATAATTTGACACCGTTCCAAGTAATTTTAGATACGAATTCAGTCTTTAACTTAATGAAGCCTGTTTCTAACTTAACAACTACAGTTTCTAGCTTTGTAATGACAGTTTCTAACTTGACAACTACAGTCTCTATCTATACAACTACAGTCTCTGACTTTAAAGCTACATTCTCTTGCTTAATGAAGCCTGTTTCTAACTTTACAACTACAGTTTCTAAATTTACAATGTCTATTTCATATTTTACAATGCCTGCTTCCTACCTTACGAAGCCTATTTCATATTTTACAATGTCTATTTCAGTTTTTACAAAGGCTGTTTCATATTTTACGAAGCCTGTTTTCAACATTGCAAAGATAGTCTCCAACTAATCAAATGCAGGTCTGTTTTATACTGCCTCAATTTGCTTTTTATGAATGCAGTTTATCTTTTTACGGTGGGAAATGCACTTAATATTGTGTGGTTAAAAAAACTTGCTGGATAATAACTTATCATTGTTGTCCGGAAAAATAATATAAGATTCCTCCCTGCGGTCGGAATGACAATAAGTTGAGGGGAAAAAAGGAGAGAGGGGGTTGTCGGTTGTAAGCTTCCCCTCAATTAGAGCCATTCAAAAATAGAATTTTTACTTTTCTAATTTGTATAACATCTTCGCATATTAGTCAAAATGTTACGCTCATTATAAATACTAGCTGAAAATTAAATAACTTCTTTATGCTGAAAATAAAAAAAAGTTAATAGTTTAAGCAACCATTTTAAATAAAAATTAGTCTAAAGAATGTTGACCAATTTTATAAATTTAATACAAGAGTTATGAAGAAAATATTATTAGTTATTGTTTTAGTTGTTTCCTCACAATTTGTAATTTCTCAAGTTACTTATTTTAATTATTTAGATACAACGGCGACGTGGTATTCTACTTATGGAGGCTGGAATGGAGTTCAAGCCTTTAATTCGGGCACTACAACCTATTTTGATGGAGATACACTTATTAATGGAAATTATTATTATAAACAGTATAGCATTAGTTATGACACTGTTTTTTCTTGGAATGGAACATATATAGTTGACACAGTTTTAAGAGGGCCTTCTTTTATTAGAGAAGATAATACACTAAAATTCTATCATTATTCGACTTATTCAAATATGGAATATGTTGATTGGGATTGGCTTGCATATAAAAATTTAGAAATAAATGATACATTTCCTATTACTGGGTCGAATTGTATTGTTGATACTATTGATTCAGTTTATTTAGGAGCTCGCTTGTTGGAGCGATATCATGGAAGCCAAACTACGTTTATGCCTAATTATGTTTTAGAAGGGGTTGGTCAAATTGGGCCAATATGTGCTTTAGGTATTGAGGCAAATGGCTGGGTTGTTTGTTTTCAGAAACAAAACGACTTGTTGACATTTAGTAGTTTTAATTTAAATGCATTTCCAGAGCCAATAAAACAATCGAATACTTCAACATCAGTAAATGATAACTTTCAAACTAGTTTCAATATATGCCCAAATCCAATGAGTGATTTTTTGCAAGTTAAGGGGCAAACAGGAGCGTTGATTAAAAGAGTTAGTATTTCAAATGCATCGGGAAACATACTTATTGATAAATTGTTTGATTCTTCGGACATTACAATTAATACTTCATCGTTGTCTAAAGGTGTATATTTGGTTCACGTTGTTGGTGATAATATTAATGGAGAGCAGAAAGTTATTAAATATTAGAATACCAGTTCGGTTTAAACCTTATTATTTTATAATTTGCCAGATATTTTAGTTATATTGTTATTATCAAATTTGGTCGTTGTTCATTTCTTTAGGTTTAAGAAAATGTAGAATCTAATCTTTGTTGAAAGAAAATTTTTGAAAGAACAAATATTTATATTTAAAATCCCGATGAACTAATGTGGTCATCGGGATTTTATCATTGTAAATGAGCAGATTAATTATTTGATGAAAAAACTTCAATAATGAAATACTTCATCTGCCAAGTTCTATTTGTAAATTTTAGCATTAGGTGCAACTGAATCAGTAACCCACATATTTCCGCCAACAACAGCGCCTTTGCCAATGGTTATTCTTCCTAATATTGTTGAATTAGAGTAAATGGTAACATCGTCTTCAACAATTGGGTGACGTGCAATTCCTTTTATTGGTTTGCCGTTTTCATCAAGCGGAAAACTCTTTGCTCCTAATGTTACGCCTTGATAAATGCGAACATTTTTACCAATAATTGAAGTTTCGCCTATTACTACGCCTGTGCCATGATCGATAAAAAAATATTTGCCTATTGTTGCTCCTGGGTGTATGTCAATACCTGTTTTTGAATGAGCCATTTCTGCAATAATACGGGGAATTAATGGTACGCCTAATTTAAGAAGTTCGTGTGCAATACGATGATGCGTGAGAACATTTAAACTAGGGTAGCAAAAAATAGTTTCGCCATAGTTTTTTGCTGCTGGGTCGCCATTATATGCGGCAATAACATCTGTAGAAAGAATTGCTTTTATTTTTGGTAGTTTTTCTAAAAACTCATTAGCTATCTTGTTTGCACTTGCTTCGCAATTAGAACAGGTAAGTTCATCAAAGCCACAATTGAAACAAAGTCCGCAATGTATTTGTTCGCGTAGTAATTTGTTAATATCCTCAATTGCAGAACCTAAGTAATAGGGTAGGGCATTGTTGCTTATATCAGAATTGCCATGGTAACCAGGGAAAATAACACTTTTTAATTTGTTAACCAATAGCTCCAGCTTTTCAACCGATGGCATTGCAATGTGAGTTTTTGCAGAGTGCATAAGAAAATCAAATTTCTCATCGCACAGTCCATCTACTATAGCTTTTATGTTAATTGAGTTTGTATTAGTCATTATAATTCATATAAGTCGGTGCTCAAATAGCGTTCAGATGTGTCGCAGGCAAAGAAAAGAATCATTTTTCCTTTGTTTTCGTAGCGTTTTGCAAGCTCAATTGCTGCCCACGCATTTGCTCCTGACGATATTCCTGCTAATATTCCTTCGTATTTCATTAAATCTTGGGCTGTGTTTATTGCATCTTCGTTAGAAACAAGCATAACCTCGTCAACAATTTCTCTGTTGAAATTACTTGGAATAATACCAGCTCCTAATCCCTGGATTTTATGAGGCGAAGCAGTTCCTCCGCTTATTACAGGCGATTTTTCGGGTTCAACGGCAATGATTTTAACAGCAGGATTGTATTTTTTTAATACTTCACCAACACCACTGATTGTTCCGCCAGTTCCCACGCCAGCAACAACTATATCAATTTTTCCTTCGGTATCTCTCCAAATTTCTTCAGCAGTAGTTTTTCTGTGAATTTCTGGATTTGCTTTATTGTCAAATTGCATCAACATGTGCGAATTCTGAATTTCATTAAGCAATGCCTGCGATTTGTTAATTGCTCCTGTCATTCCAAGTGAGGCTTCTGTTAAAACAATTTCGGCACCCATTCCAGCCATTAACTTCCTGCGTTCAATACTCATGCTTTCGGGCATAACTACAGTAAGTCGGTAGCCTTTAACCGCACAAACTAAAGCTAAAGCAACTCCAGTGTTTCCACTAGAAGGCTCAATTATTGTGGTGTCTTTATTAATAATGCCTTTTTTCTCGGCGTCTTCTATCATTGCCCAGGCAATTCTATCTTTTATAGAGCTTGCAGGATTGTAGTATTCTAATTTGGCAATAACTTCTGCATCGTTTTTATTCACAAGTTTGTTCAATCGAACTAAAGGTGTGTTGCCAATTAATTCGCCAATATTATTTTTTATCATGTTATTTTAAATTATTCTAAACAAAAATAGAAAATAATATTTCATATAGCAAGTAAAAATAACTAGAACTACTTAAATTTTTCAGGTATTTTAAGAAGTTCTAGTAATAAGTTGAAATTGAAAGTATTGTATTTGATGTGTTTTATTTCGATAGATTATATTTCGACTAATCAGACTTAGCTTCACGCACTTCGGGTTTGCAAAAATCAGTAAGTCAATTTGCTCAGCATCACATAAGCTAATCAGCTTTTGCATTGCTGATAAGATTAAGTGTAAATTACTATTGTCCGTAAAAAAATAAATATTTGGCTAAAGCCGGTTTCTATTGTGTTTTATTACCTCTGGCTTAAGCCAGAGGTAATAAATTAGTCGGGTAAAATGGCTTTAGCCGAATTAGAAAGTCATTGTATACTAATTACTGTTTGAAAATCATTGTTGTCCAGAAAAATAATATAAGATTCCTCCATTTCGACTCACGCTCAATGCATCGCCTGCGGTCGGAATGACAATAAGTTGAGGAGAAAAAAGGAGAGAGGGGGTTGTCGGTGGCTTTGCCACCGACAACCCCTATCTTATCCATAACATATTGATAGTCATTTCGAACGAAGTGAGAAATCTTTTAAGTTTTTGTTTAATAATATTTTATCGGACAATAGTATTTGAAAATATAGTTTACAATTTATAAAAGCAAAACAAATCGGACAATAATGTTTATAAGTTATATTCCTCCGTCAATCATCCATATTTTTGATGGATTATCATTTCTAACAGCCAAATTCATTTCTTTTTCAGAGCCATCGTTAAGTTTTATTTTATAGGGCACAAATTCGCCAGGATACGTTCCTGATTTAAACGATTCGCCCAATGAAATAAGCTTCAAACCGCCCAAATAATTTTTAATATCATCATTCATGTATGGGTAAGTATCTCTCAATCTCTTCCAATCTTTCGACTCACAGGCTTTAAAGAAAATTTCTGCTGCTTGTTTGCTTGTAATATTTATAAATTCACTCTTCATTATTTCATCCTTTTTTGTTGCGTCTTGCCATTCAAGTCCGGCTGGTAGCGATATTTCAAATTGCGAGCTTGGAATAACTTCATTATACTTAATATCTACAACATCTAAAATAAGAATTTCCACGCCTTTATCAATAATAAAAACTTGTAAGTCTTTTAGCAAATAGTCTTCTTTAGTAAAAGTGTAAACAATTCTACAATCCGATTCCTCAATCGACGAATTTTTCAAATATGCATTCTCGAAATTTCCTTTTGCCTTTGTATTAATAGTTAAATCAATTTCGCTAGATGATTTATCAACGCTGTATTTACTATCAGCACATTCTTGAGCGTTTCGTATTTCTTTCTCATAAAGCAATGCAGGATTTAGGAGTCGTTGCATCCATTCAACAAAGCCAGAATTCTTTCCTCCTTTTATTGCAAAAGCATTTTTTACTAAGAGCAACTGATTTTCTCCGTTAAAAACCACTGTTCTGCCTGGTTTCTCTATTCTCCATTTTGTTTCAGGTGTAAACTGTTTTGTAATTGTATTTTCTACAAAATCATACTCGCTGCCAATAAGTTCAAAGTTGTCGCCTTCAATGGTTCTGATATTCATCTTTATAATCATCGAATTAACTTTGTTTAAAGCATCAATCGATTTCTTGAAAATATTTTCAGCAGCGTAAGTTGTACTGATAAAACTAGGTTTAAAATACTGGCTTAAAAACAATCCTGTCGCAAATACAACAACTATAATAGCTGCAATTTTTAAAGCCTGAATTATTGGTCTTTTTCTATTTTTAGGTTCCATTTTTTTTGTTTTTAATTGATTAATAACTAAATCTTTCAAATCAGCATCAATTTCAGGCTGAATCTTTGGTTTTAGCATGCTAAGAGTAAAAAAATATTCTTCAGCACTTTCTACACAAGCCGAACAGCTATTTAAATGCGATTTCATTTCAGAGGGTAACTCTTGAAAGTTTATATATTCTATCAATTGATCATTAAAATCTTTACAATTCATTTGTTACCTCCTGATTCACTTTAATTTGATTTCTAACTTTTTCGATGCCATATTTAAACCTTGATTTTACTGTAGGAATTGGGATTTCTAGAATCTCCGCAATTTCCTTAAAATCCAGCTCGTCAAGTACCCGAAGCTTTACCACTTCTTTTTGTTCGTCTGGTAAATATTTAAGCATCAAATCTATTCTTTGGTATTCTTCAATGAGCTCATTTGAATTCGTTGAACTATAAGTTAGAGGTTCAATAATGTTTTCAATAGAAACAATTTCAATTTTCTTTCTTCTTCCAAAATCGATGCATTCGTTTGAAATAATTTTATAAAGAAAAGACTTTGGATTGTTTAATAATTGAAAATTTAGTTGTTTCTCAAATAATCGAACAAATACATTTTGCACAATATCTTGGGCTTCTGCATACGAACCGGTTCTGAAGAATGCAAACCTAATCAATTGATTCTGGTATTGATCAATTATTTTTTCAAACTCTTTTAAATTAATGTTCCTCATATCTTAAATCCGCAAGCATTATTATCAGTTGTTTGACTTCGACTTACTTCGACGCCGCTCAGCAACCACCACTCAGTCTGCGGTTACTCTGAGTGTCGAAGAGCGTTAAAAATAGATTGTTGTATTTTCCTTGTAGATTATAGACATATCTTAAAGTTACGAATCTATAGTTAGGACGTAATTTTTTTAATTAAAGATTTAAAAGTAGTAAATATTTTTAATTAAAATTTTATTGTAAATATTTCATGCAGAAAATCAAGTGCTTAAGCTTTGGTTTTTATCTTCTCTTTTTAAGCATATTTTTAGAAGTCCTGTTAAATCCTTATCTTTGTACCTCTATAAAAAACAAAAAGCATGATTTCAATTGATGGATTAACAGTGGAGTTTGGAGGTAGCACTCTTTTTAAAGATATATCATTTGTAATTAACAGCAAGGACCGAATTGCATTGATGGGAAAGAATGGAGCTGGCAAATCAACTCTTCTTAAAATTATTGCTGGAGCTCAATCTCCAACTGGCGGTCGGGTTTCTGCTCCTAAAGAAGCGGTAATTGCATATTTGCCCCAGCATTTAATGACCGAAAATAACCGTACTGTTTTTGAAGAGGCTGCACAAGCATTTTCTGGCGTATTTGAAATGGAGCGTGAAATTGAAGAATTAAATAATCAGCTCACAACCCGCACCGATTACGAATCGGAAAGTTATTTTGCTTTAATTGAACAGGTATCTACACTTAATGAAAAATATTATAGCATTGAAGATACTAATTTTGATGCGGATATTGAAAAAATATTGTTTGGATTAGGCTTTGTTCGAGAAGATTTCAGTCGTCCAACTTCTGAATATAGTGGTGGATGGCGAATGCGTATTGAACTTGCAAAAATATTGCTTAAAAAGCCCGATTTAATTCTACTTGATGAGCCTACAAATCACATGGATATTGAATCGATACAATGGCTAGAAGATTTCTTGATAAATAGTGCAAAAGCAGTGGTAATAATATCTCACGACCGAGCCTTTATCGACAATATTACCACAAGAACCATTGAGGTTACAATGGGTAGAATTTACGATTATAAAGTTAATTATTCTCAATACCTAGACCTACGAAAAGAACGAAGAGAGCAACAGCAGAAGCATTATGATGAGCAACAGAAATATATAGCAGAAAACACCGAATTTATTGAACGTTTTAGAGGAACTTTCTCCAAAACGCTTCAAGTGCAATCACGCGTAAAAATGCTTGAGAAACTTGTGCTTGTAGAAATTGATGAGGTTGACAATTCTGCTTTGCGATTAAGATTTCCTCCATCACCTCGTTCGGGAAATTATCCGCTTATTACAGAAGAAGTTGCTAAAAGTTATGAAGAGCACAAGGTGTTTTCGGATGTTACTTTTACGCTCGAACGCGGTCAGCGAGTTGCTTTTGTTGGTAAAAATGGCGAAGGCAAATCTACTTTGGTTAAAGCTATAATGAACGAAATAGATTTTGAAGGCAAAATTACGCTTGGTCATAATGCTATGATAGGATATTTTGCTCAAAACCAAGCATCGATGCTTGACGAAGAAATTACCGTTTTTCAAACCATTGACGATACAGCTAAAGGTGAAGTGCGAACAAAAATAAAAGATTTGCTTGGTGCTTTTATGTTTAGTGGCGACGATATTAATAAAAAAGTGAAAGTGCTATCGGGCGGAGAAAGAACCCGATTGGCAATGATTAAACTTTTACTTGAACCTGTTAATTTGTTAATATTAGATGAGCCTACTAATCATTTAGATATGAAAACAAAAGATGTGCTTAAAGCAGCATTAAAAGAATATGATGGCACATTAATATTGGTTTCTCACGACAGAGATTTCCTAGATGGCTTGGTTGACAAGGTTTTTGAGTTTGGTAATAAACGAGTAAAAGAGCATTTATGCGGAATTCAGGAGTTTCTGCAAAAGAAAAAAATGGATAATTTGAAGGAATTAGAGCGAAGTGTTTAAAAAAAAGCCAATGTTTGATTTCATTGGCTTTTTGCTTAATGTTGATTTTATTTAGAAGTGATAACTTATACCAAAATTAAATGACGACATGTTTAAATTTAAGCCAAGATTTTGATAATTATCATGGTTTTCAAAAGGGAGAGATTTGTTTTCAGAAATATTATATGTATAATAAAGACTGCCAAAAGAAGTGGATATTCCTAATTTTGGGGTTAAAAAATAAGTTAATCCTGGCACAATTGAAAATGACATACTGTTACGTTGAATCTCTTGTTTTGCAGGATTATATTGAGAGAAGATATAGTTGGTGTCACTAGTTGTCATTTTAATTTTTTCAACTGAATAAGAATAATTAACGCCGCCATAAAGTGTTAGATATAATTTATCTGAAATTTTCGAATATTTTTTGCCAAATACACCTATACTATAGCTTGTTGAATTAATTATTCTGCTTGTATTCTGTCCTGAATTATAATTTGTCTGATTATTGAAAAAATTAAAGTTCACTTTCAGCCCAACTGATAGGTTTTCTTTTAAAAAATATTCAAAATTAGGACTAAATCGAAATGCAAAATTGTTATCGTCTGATTTGTAGGAATTATCTGCATTTGATTGGCTGCTATTGTCAATATTGAGGGCTGCTCCAAGTTGCATTTTGCCTTTCTCTGTTTGAGAAGTTGCTGCTAAAACAATTAGCATTGCAGCGAAAATTAGTGTGATTTTTTTCATCTTCTTTTGTTTTTATTTTAATTTTTTTTAACTTAGTTTATGTATTTAAAGCCTTTTTTTTAAAATTTGCATTATGGAGACAATTTTTATGCCAGAATTATTGCCGATTTTTATTACGGTGTTAAATAAAAGTTAAAAAATGAAATTATTTAGGTTTCATTTAAAGAAGATGAAGAAAAATATACGGTGTTTAGCTAATCGTCAAATTTATATGCTTTAGACCTGATTCAATGTCGATGGCTTTTCACGGTTTTTTTATATTACTTAGGGCAAATTATTTGTTTGCAAGGGTTCTTGATATAATGAAGAATTATTTTTACTGGGTATCCCCTTTACTCATCTAATATTATTTCGATTTTACTATCAT
>JBAXGW010000044.1:0-38333 GCA_037139195.1 Bacteroidota bacterium | reverse complement strand
GATAGTAAAATCGAAATAATATTAGATGAGTAAAGGGGATACCCAGTTTAATTTAATTAAACAATTTTTAATAGCTTGAATAATAACAAGCAAAATATCATCTTTGCAAATTAGAACTTTAACTTCTATTTTACAATGATAGCTTTTTAAATTATATTTATTAACTCATAAAATATGAAAAACATCGGATTTATAATTGTCGTAACAATTATTCTTGCAATTTACTCACTTGCAAATTATTATATAATAGCCCGTTTAAATCAGGCTATTCCAAAAGGTTTAGCAAATACAATCTTTAAAAGCATAATTCTAATTGCTTCAATTTCATTTTTTGTTGGAAGCTTTTTCACCTTTAAACTAAGCAACTTTTTTGTCGACAGCATTTACCATATTGGTGCTTATTGGCTTTCGTACATGCTTTATATTATTCTTTCTTTAGTTATTATTGATTTGTTCAGAATGGCAAATGCAATTTTTCCATTTTTCCCAGAAATAATAACAAACAATATTCAGCAAGTAAAGCTTATTCTTTTTAGTCTAGTAGCAGGCATTTCAACCATAATAGTTATTGCGGGATCAATAAATATGTATAGAACAACTATTACTAAAATTGAACCTACAATACTCAAAAAAGTTGAAGGAACCAATAACCTTCGCATTGCTTTTATCTCTGACATTCATTTTGGTGCAATATTCGGAAAATCTTTTGCTGAAAGAATAGTTAGAGATATAAATAAGCAAAACCCAGATATAGTTCTAATTGGCGGCGATATTTTTGATAATAATCCTTTACCTATTGAAAAGAAGAAGGCACTTGAGCCATTTAAAAATATCAATGCGAAATATGGAATTTATGCTTGTGCTGGAAATCATGAATATATAGGAGATATTGACGGCAGTGTGAAATTAATTAATGAAAGCAATATTAAACTACTGAGAGATACCAATATATGCATCGACAATAAGTTCTATATCATCGGTCGCGACGATAAAATGCTGAAACAGAAAACAGGAAAAGCTCGAAAAACCTTATCAGAACTGGTTAAAAACATCGACAACTCAAAACCAACAATTCTTTTAGACCACGACCCACAACGAATTTTCGAAGCCCAAGAAAACAATATCGATTTACAATTATCAGGTCATACGCACAACGGGCAAATGTGGCCTTTTGGATATATTACAAATAAAATTTACGAACTAAGCTGGGGTTATTTGCAAAAAGGAAATACGCATTACTATACTTCATGCGGAATTGGCACTTGGGGTCCTCCTGTAAAAACTAGTAGCACAAGCGAATTGGTAATTGTCGACTTAAAATTTGACTGATTTGATAATTTGACGATGTGCTAATTTGAAAATTTAAAAAAACCAGTGATTTGATAATTGTAATCGAGAAAATAGCGTTATTTTTGCGATTACAATCTAGAAAACACCGAAAATTAGTTTCACCGAATAATTAATTTCGGTTTTATAATCGAGGCTTTCGCAGAATTGAGAAATAGGAGTTTACGCTAGTAAATGACTATTGAGCAATTCAAGAATAACGAAGAGTATAAAATTTAAATTAATTATTCCGCACGTTCCATATCACGGCGAATATCCTTTTGCTTAATATCGTCGCGTTTATCATATAGCTTTTTACCCTTAGCAAGAGCAATATCAATTTTTGCTAAGCCTTTATCAGTTAGAAACAATCGAATTGGAATTATTGTTAAGCCTTTTTCTTTCGACTTCGCAAAAAGTCTATTAAGTTCTTTTCTGTTTAAAAGCAATTTTCTATCACGTTTGGTTTCGTGATTATTATAGGTAGCAAAGAAAAATTCGGCAATATGCATATTTCTAACATATAATTCATTGCCTTCAAAAACACAAAATGCATCTCCAATTTGAGCCTTACCTTCGCGAATAGATTTTATTTCGCTTCCAGTAATTACAATACCAGCAGTAAATACTTCAATAAAGAAATATTCAAACGATGCTTTCTTGTTTTTTATGTTGATTTTATTTTCCATTTTCTAGTGCAAACCTACGTTTTTTTTTTGTTTTTAGCAAGAATTAGAATGCAGGAAGAAAAAACAAAAAAATCAATTAGCCATTCACTGCTCACTATTCACAAAAAAAATATATCTTTGTAGATTCTATATAACTCTATTTATTATTTAATTCAACACCCCTATTCAAACAACTCAATATCATGCAATTAAAAAACTTAGAAGAAAAATTAATAATTGCAGTGGTTCAGCATAAATCATGGGATTACATTCTAGTTCCTTACATAGTAGCCGAAAATATTGAGAAAATGACAGCAGATATTTTATATCGTTTAACTGCTGTAGATTATATGAAATCTAAGGCAGATTATTCACCTGAGGTTTCAAAGATTTTAAAAACAATTTATTCATTCGACGATAACACTTTGATGAAAGCTCATTCTAAAAGCAATTTTTTAAATGAGTTTTTAGATAAAACATCAAAACCTATAACAGAAAAAGTAATTCGCCCCTATATTGAAAAGAAAATTGCAGATGTTATCCCTTTAATTATTGAACAAAACATTCCGTTTTTCTTCAAGTCGCATAATAAAACACTTTATTACGAGGACGAAATAAAAGTAGCTAAAGACAATGCTGGCGTAATTTTCAACTTTAACAAAACAGAAAATGGAACCGAATATTTTTTAAACATTAAACACGACAATAAGGAAATTTCACTTTTAAACAAAGACCTTATTGTTTTATCAAACGATCCAAGTATTATTATTTTAGGAAATATATTATATAATTTTGCCGATATCGACAGTAAAAAACTACTGCCATTTCTCACAAAAGAAGCCATACTCGTTGCACCTCAGAATGAAAAAGCATATTACGACACATATATTCGAAAAGTTCTACATTCGCATACTATAAAACATACGGGATTTAGTATAGTTGAAGAAGAATTAAAAAAACAAGCAAAACTAAGTATTGAAAAAAACATTGAAGGCAAAATTGTTTTAATACTCAAATACCATTACGATGGCGCATCTTACTTTTTTGATGACACAAAGCAAAATAAAATAGTTGATTTTTCTATTGAAAATGAGGAATTTGTATTTACTATTTCGCAAAGAGATTTAACTTGGGAAAAAGAAATAATAGAAATTCTTGGTTCGAATAATTTCGTTAGCAACGACAATAAAACATTTAAAATCAAAGACTTTGATACTGACAAAGAACTTGTTTTTATTGAAAAAATCGCTGCAATATCAAACGAATTAGCTGATCTAAATCTAATTATTAAAAGTAATTTAGATAAAAAATACGCCGTTAAAGCTCCGAAAATAGAATTTCAGATTAAAAAAAAAATGACTGGTTCGACATCCACGCTATAATAACCTTTGGCGAGTTTGAATTAAAATTTATACAGCTTAAACACCATATTCTTAATAATAATCAAGAATACACATTGCCCGACGGGACAATTGGTATTATTCCAATAGAATGGTTTGCTAAATACAAAGAACTGTTTGTTTTTGGCAAAAGCAACAAAGAAAGCATAGAACTTTCAAGCATTCACTCTCATATTTTATTAAGAGAGTTTAAAAATAAAGGTTTAAATTTCGGCAAAATTGAAGAAATTTATCAGCCTATTTCATTAGATAAAATAATATTACCTAAAGGTATAGAAGCAGAACTTAGAACTTACCAAAAAATTGGCTTTGCATGGCTCAATCGACTTAAAAACAACAATTTAGGCGGATGTTTAGCCGATGACATGGGTTTAGGAAAGACATTGCAATTTATTTGTTTGTTAAAACAAGTAATTGACGAGCAAGATGAAACAATAATTGAAGTTTCAAACCTTTCAAAACCTCAACTCGACCTATTCTCATTAATTGACAATAGCGAACCAAAGCATGCAGTGAAGAATAGTATACCATCATTAATTGTTGTTCCAACTTCGCTAGTCCACAATTGGGAAAATGAATTCAATAAATTTTCGCCCAAAATTAAGTACAAAAAATATATAGGAGCAAATCGCAGTGAGTCAATTGAATTGTTTAATGAATATGATGCAATTATCACTACTTATGGTGTAATAAGAAACGATATTACAATTCTAAAAAATATTCCATTTGAGATATTGGCAATTGATGAAGCACAATACATTAAAAATCCTCAATCTAAAACATATAAAGCAATTTTAGAAATTCAATCCAAGTATAAAGTTGCATTAAGTGGAACTCCAATTGAGAATTCACTTTCGGATTTATGGGCTCAACTTAATTTTCTTAATAGAGGAATTTTAGGAAGTTATAGTTATTTCAAAAGAGAATACCAATCGCCTATTGAAAAGAGGGAGAACCTTGAAAAGCAAGATGAATTACTTAAAATAGTGAGTCCATTTATTTTACGAAGAACAAAACAAGAAGTAGCAAAAGATTTGCCAGAATTAACGGAAAAAACAATCTTTTGTACTATGGCGGAAGAGCAAAAAAATTACTATGAGGAATTGAAGTCTAAAATCAGAAATAAAATTCTTGAAGGTTTTGACAATCCAATAGAAAAGCAACACCGAAATATTCATATTTTAAAAGGCTTGATGCAGCTTAGACTTTTAGCTAATCACCCTTCAATACTTGATAATAATTTAGCCATTGAATCGGGGAAGTTTGAAGAAATTAAGCGCTCACTTGATAAAATTGTATTGCAAGGGCATAAAGTACTAATATTTTCTTCTTTTGTAAAACATTTGATGTTGTTTGTAGATTATTTCAAACAACAGAAATGGAACTTTTCTTTACTAACGGGGCAAACTGAACTACGACAAGAAGAAGTTGCAAAATTCCAACAAACCGAAGATTGTAAATTATTTTTAGTTTCGTTAAAAGCTGGCGGAGTTGGATTAAATATAACAGCTGCCGATTATGTATTTTTATTAGACCCTTGGTGGAATTTAGCGGCAGAAAAACAAGCAATAAGCCGTGCACACCGTATTGGCCGACAAGATAAAATATTTGTTTATCGTTTTATTACTCAAAATACCATTGAAGAAAAGATTCAACACCTTCAATCGAAGAAAGAAAACCTATCGGAAACTTTTGTTAATTCTAAAAATATTTTAAAATATTTGAAGGAAAGTCAGATTAATGAGATTTTTGAATAAAAAAAGGCTATCTCTTTCGAAATAGCCTTAATTATTAATGTAATTAGGGTTTAATAAACAATTAATTTTTGAGTTAATTTGTTAGTTTTGCCATTAAATTCGATGAAATAAGTTCCGCTATTTAAATTATGAATATTTAATTCAGTATTATATAAATCAGAATTTACGTCAATAATAAAATTAGCTACAACCTGACCGTAAATGTTTCTAATCGCCATATCAATTGTTTGACTTGCACATCCTTCTACTTCAATATTCACAAGATCTTGAGCAGGATTTGGGAACATAGAAATTTTAGCTTCTTTTCGGGCACCAACTCCAACAACTGGACAATTAATTGTAGTACGAATACGAGTTGAAGTAGCTAAACTATCAGCAAATTTTGTTCCTGCTGATGATACTCCTTTTAATTTCCAGTTTAAAAACATTAAACTTAGGTCAATAGCTGCATCTTTTTGAGCGGCACCATCAATTGCAGGATCAGTAGCTGTTGCACAAGTTCCTCCAAGAGTTTCTGCAAGCGTACAAGCTCCAAACTGACCTGATTCGCTAAATTTACAGTGATTTCCACCAATAATACTTACAAAGTATTTTTGATTTTGTGGAGTACCAAGATTGCACCATAAAGGAATTTGATTTGAATCAGCAGGTGCAACACAATCATCACTTCCACTTATTACCAATGAAGGAATTGTTACCAAATGAGCAGTATCAATAGCTGAATTAATTCTAGTTTCAGCTGCAGCAAAATTTATCATACAATCGGCACCATTCCATTGAGCAGCAGCAAGATAATTACAACCTCCACCCATTGAGTGACCCATAATTGCAGTTTTATTCATAACCTTAGTATTGAATATAGAAGCAGCATCAGCACCCAAAGTTTGCATTTGATCTCTTACAAATTTCATATCTTGAGCAAAGCGAAGATGAGCACCAGTAGCAGGAGGAGTATCTGTTTCGGTATTAACCATACAAACAATATAACCCTGAGGTACAAGACCATCTTTTAAGTATTGGTATTCTAAATACGTTTGAGAAGCTCCATGACCAAAAACAATAACTGGAAATGTAGTTGATTCAGAAGGGCAACCAACAGCCACATCATCACCTGCAGTGGCAGCTGGATAATAAATATGAGTTTCAATTGCTCTGTTAGCACGAGAAGGATCAGTGAATGTTTTTACAGAATGACCAATTTTATAAGGATCTCCGCAAACAGTAGGTCCTGCACCGCATGTGTTTAAATATTCTTTTGTATTCCACGGTCTATTTGCAGCTATGTTCATATTGTCAAAAGCAGTTGAATTACTATTAAACTGACTTTGTAACCAAGCAACCAGAAAGTGACGAACAGAACCTGTAGCTTTTGCACGTCCAATAGTTCCAACTGGTTGAGCAGTGTTTACGTAATCTCCAAATCCACCATGCCCAACACTGTCAAGTAAAACCCAAGTTTTGCAAGATGCACTTGTAAAACGAGTGTCGTAAGCAGTTTTAGCAGTAGCATTTGTTGTTCCAGCACCAGGAACTGTTGTAGCGTCTTCATTTCCACACATCATAAGAACTTTTCCAGTATAACTACCAACATTTTGAGCGCCAAATCCAAAAATACCAGGATTTGCGTAAGAAGCCATATAAACAATACCAGCAATCTCCGATGGTCTGTTGATAATAATATCAGTAGCATTCATACCACCATTTGAGTGACCAGCAACAACAAATTTTGTCAAATCAACATATCCATGCAATTTTGAATTTGGGTTGTTGTTAACACTGTCTTTTATCCAATTGTGAGTATTTGTAAATAATGTTGAATTTGGTCCACCAGAAGTATTATTAATAATAATAACAACATAACCATAAGAAGCAACTGTTCTCCAATATAAATCATACGTATGTTTATTTATTGGACCTGGGGTTGATGAATTTGCACCTGGTTGAAATAAAATTGTTGGGTAAGGACCTAACAAATTGCTTGATGGCTTAAAAATTAAAACATCAGCAGGTGTGGTGTTCATAATTGAATCCATTGTTACAGGATATAATCCGTTCCCATTATAGGGCGAATTGATTGGATTTATTTGAGCAAATATACTGCTCGTCATCGCAATCAAAGCAAATGAAAAAAGTAGTTGTTTAATTCTCATAATTATTTGGTTTTAGTGTTAATTTTATTATTTGTAATTATTGATAACAATATTAAAATAAATATACGAATAATTCAACCAAATAGTCGAATAATCTATTTGATTTAACAAAATTTAACCACTCAAACTGCTCAGCACTCAATATCTACAGCGTATATATAAAAAAAACAACATGTTAGGTCGAAATTATACAAATTACAAATTCTGTATAATTTAATCATGTTGAAAAAACAAGTAAGAATATTTTTTACATATAAATATTGTTGCACTTAATAAATATAATATTTATACTTGCATTTTAATATTACAAATATTTAAGACAAGTATATGGGAACAATAATCTTTGTGTGTTTTTGTTTATTAGCAATTTTTATTGCATGGATATGGATTGATTATTTTAGATTAATAGATGTATTTGAAAAAGAGAAACTCAAATATGTAGCATTAATGTTTGCTATGGGAGGTGCAATTGTCCCTTTAGTATTAGTTGTATATGAGTTCTTGCTAAACGATTCAATTCTTGCTATTAATGGTAATTTTATTAATGATTTTTTTTATTGCTTTCTAAAAATTGGAATGGTGGAAGAACTAGCCAAAATTATTCCGTTTTTCATTTTTTACCTAATATTTAAAAATAAGTTTAACGAACCTATTGACTTTATAATTTATATATCCGTTTCTGCATTAGGTTTTTCAGCAGTAGAAAACATATTATATTTTAACATTCACGGGTCCGAAATTATCGCAGGGAGAGCAATATTGTCAACAGTTGGGCACATGTTTAACACATCAATTTTCGCCTATGGCATCATACAACTAAAATATCTAAAAAAATCAAAAAACTATGCAATACTGGCAATCTATTTTCTATTAGCGGCCTTTTCCCATGCCTTTTATGATTTTTGGCTTATATACGAAGGTATTCCTTTTGGATTTTTAATTACTATCCTTTATTTTCTTTACACAATATCAATATATTCAATTGTATTAAACAATGCACTAAATTACTCGCCTTTTTTTACATACAAAAAAGTGGTTGACTCAAACAAAGTTTCAACTCGCCTTTTAACATATTATGGAATCGTATTTTTTGTTCAATTTCTAATTATCTGTTTTGCCAAAAATTTGTCTACAGCGGTATATAACTTAAAATACACATTATATACAACAGGTATTATTGTTATTATAAGCTGTTTAAGATTAAGCAGATTTAAACTCAAGAAAAACCATTGGGAATTATTAAAATTTGAACTTCCTTTTAGCGTCTCAATTGGAGATAGGTTAGGGATGAAATCTTCTAAAATTATTTTTACAATTAAAGGAGAATCAAGCAATGATGCTTTGATAACAATGTATTACCAAGAAAACTTTACTATCAGACCTTTGTCAACTCGTAGAACCTATATTGGAGAAAAGAGAGAAGCATACATGCAAGATAAAGTTTTTCTTAAAAACAATGAGGCATTTTATTTGATTAAAATAAATTTTGATGAGTGCGAGACAGAACAGTTTTTATTGAAAACTAAAGTTAATGGAGATACTTTAGTTAATAAGAAATATCCAATAGCAGCTTTGTTAAAAATAAATGATATTAATGACATAGAGAATAGCAAATTAACTTCCTCTGATTTTGCATTTATTGAATGGGTATTTCTAACAGAATAAACAATAAAATGGCTGCCTGAATTTCAAGCAGCCATTTTATTTTAAAATTTATTTTTTTATTTTGAAACTCTTTCAAGCCATTTCACCATCATCAACATGGTCATCATTGAAATGAAGCAAACTGAAACAAAAACAGTCCAAGTTAACCAAATAGGAATATTTTGATATAAAATAGCACCAATAAATAACAATAAATTTCCAATGGCTGTTGCACCTAACCAAGCGCCTTGCATAACGCCTTGAAATTGAGGAGGAGCAACTTTTGATACAAATGAAATACCTAGAGGGCTTATAAATAATTCAGCAACAGTTAAAATAAAATAGGTTCCAATTAATAAATAAGGAGTAACTCTAGCTGCATCTGGCAATCCGCCCATAGCTTTTACATCTGATAATAATGGTAAATTGCTAACATAAGAACCTACAGTCATAACAACAAAGCCTAATCCAGCAATAGCCATACCCATAGCAATTTTCTTAGGTGTAGATGGCTCCATGTCTTTGCTTCTTAACCAACCATATATTGCTATTATAATAGGCGTTAAAAACACTACAAAAAATGGATTCATAGATTGGAATATTTCAGCAGATATTTTCCACGATCCTATTTGCAATAAAGTATAATCTTTAGCAAAATAAGTCATTGTTAATCCGTTTTGATGGAATGAGAACCAAAAGAATATTACAACACCCATAACTGCTAATAAGGCATATATACGTTGTTTAACTTCCTTAGCATCCATTTCGATTGTTCCAGCCTCCTGAGCGGCAGATTTTGCACCAACTTTTTTAGGATTTGGAAAATTCTTTTTGTTAATCATATATATTGTTAATGATACTAATACAGCTGCAATAGCTGCACCAAAGGCATAATGGAAGCCTTCAGTAAACGTATTTAAATACGTTTTTGCAAATTCTGTTAAATCACTAACTGTATTGCCTTTGCTAACTTCAGTAGCAAGCGTTGTAATTCTTGCTGTTCCTTCAGCATTAATAGTTCCATTAATTTGACTATGGCACAATTCCGGAAGAGCAGCATTGTACGTAAATCCTTTTGTTCCTAACCACCAACTTCTAATTCCAATAGCAGTAAAAGGAGCAAATATAGCACCTATATTTATAAACATATAAAACCAAGAAAATCCAGAATCTCTAAGCTTCGAATAATTAGGATCATCATACATTTGACCAACTAATGCTTGAAGGTTTCCTTTGAATAAGCCATTACCAAATGCAATAACAAAAAGCCCAAAACATGTCATCCCTAGGAACAAAGGAGTGTTAGAAACTGGAGTAGCAGTAGGTATTGCAATTAAAAAATAGCCAACTCCCATAAGAATTTGACCCATCATAATTGTACCTTTATAGTTTCTTGTTTTATCAGCAATTATACCGCCAACAAAGGCTAAAATATAAATTGAAAAATAAAATACCGAATAAATCAAACCTGCATTTGTTTCGTCTAATCCAAATTTGGCTTGAAGAAATAGCACTAGAATTGCCATCATTGTGTAAAAGCCATATCGCTCTCCCATATTTGCAAGAGCTGCAGCCAATAATCCTTTAGGATGTCCTTTAAACATAATTTAATTTTATTTAGTTAATAATTAATTAATTTTCTGCAATAAAAAAAGCGAAAGAGTTTCCACTTTCGCTCGCAAAGATATTATTTTTTTGGAATATACAAGAAATTTTTACTTAACTGGAACATTTTTTAACGTTTCAACTAAGAAATCCCAGAATTTAACTACAGATGCAATATTTACTTTTTCATCTGGAGAGTGTGGGAAGCGAATTGTTGGTCCGAAAGAAATTAAATCCCAATTAGGATATGCTCCTGATAATAATCCACACTCTAAACCAGCATGTATTGCTCTTATTTCTGGAGTTACGCCATATTTAGTTTTATAAAGTTCAAGCATTGTTTTAAGGATTTTAGAATCTAAATTTGGTTTCCATCCTGGATATGCTCCTTCAAACTGAATATTTGCTCCAGCTAATTCAAATACAGATTTAACAGCTTGTTGTAAATCTAATTTTGCAGAATCAACAGAACTTCTCATCAAACAACAAGTTTCAATTTTATTGTCGTTGAATTTAATTATTGCTAAGTTATTTGATGTTTCAACTAAACCTTTCATATCATCACTCATACGAACAACGCCATTAGGGCAAGCATAAATAGCAGCAATAAAACGTTTTTGAGTATTTTTATCAATAACAAATGCAGGAGCATCTGCTGGTTCTATTTTCATTTGCATTTCTGGCTCAACAGTTTTAAACTCAGCAGAAATAGTTTCGTAATAACTGATTACACTTTCTTTTAATAAAGCAACTTTTGATTCAGGAACAGTAACAATAGCGAATGATTCACGAGGAATTGCATTTCTTAAGCTTCCGCCTTCAATATTAGCTATTCTTAAATCAGTTTCTTGACCAATTAAATTAAAGAATCTATTCATTAATTTGTTAGCATTTCCTCTTTGTAGGTGAATATCAACACCTGAATGTCCGCCTTTTAATCCAGTTAAAGAAATTTTAAACGCTTTGCTTCCAGCAGGAACTGCTTCTTTTTCAAATTGGAAAGAAATAGTAGCATCTTCGCCACCAGCACAACCAACATATAATTCACCTTCATCTTCCGAATCTAAGTTCATTAATATATCGCCTTTCAACCAACCTGATTCAAGACCGAAAGCTCCATCCATACCAGTTTCTTCGTTGCTTGTAATAAGCACTTCAATTGGTCCGTGTTCAATTGTTGTTGATTGAAGAACTGCCATAGAAGCAGCTACACCCATTCCGTTGTCAGCGCCTAAAGTAGTACCATCAGCTCTTACCCATTCGCCATCAATAATTGTAGTGATTGGATCTTTAGTGAAATCGTGATTTTTATCGCTATTTTTTTGAGGAACCATGTCCATGTGTCCTTGGAGAACAACACCTTGACGGTTTTCCATTCCTTTAGTTGCAGGTTTACTGATAACTATATTTCCTGTTTTATCAACTTTAGTTTCTAAATTATGTTTTTTGCCAAATTCGATAAAGAACGCTCTTATTGCTTCTTCGTGTTCTGAAGGATGAGGAATTTGACAAATGTTATAGAAGTTTTCCCAAACTGCTTTTGGCTCTAGGTTTGTAATTGCATTGCTCATAATATAAATATTTTAAAAATTTGGTGCCAAATTACAATTTATTTTTTAGTTTAAAAATTTTGTAGTCGAAAATTTTTAAATGTTAAAGCTTTTTAAGAATATTAAAATCATATAAATATTTCATCGAAATAGACCTTGCTAGCATAAATAATATCATTGCCATCCAAATTCCATGAGACTGGAATAAGCTACCGAGCATGTAGTAAGCTGGAATAAAAACTAATACTAATGAAAAAACCATAGCATTTCGCATTTGCTTAGTAGCTGTTAATCCAATAAAAATTCCATCCCAAATAAAAGCTGCAAAGGCTGCAAAAGGCAATGCTACAATCCAATATTTATAGTCATTTGCACTACTTAAAATATTGATATTATTTGTTAATAGGCTCATTATGAAATTGAAAAAGAACAAATAAACCAAACTAAAAGCAATTGAAATTCCTAAACCCCAAATAAAAAGGAGTTTTATTGATTTTTTTAAATTTACACTATCTTTCGCGCCAAAATATCTACCAACAATTGCTTCGGCTGCATTGGCAAAGCCATCGACCAAATATGAGAATAAATAAAGAAACTGAAGCAAGATGGTATTCATTGCTAAAACCGTATTACTAATGGCAGCAGATTTCATGGTGAACATAGAGAAAGCTATTAACAAACAAATAGTTCGGATAAATAAATTTCCATTAATTTTGAAGAAGCTGAGCACTTTATCTTTAGCAAAAATCCGTTTAGAATGTCCGTATTTTTTAAGTTTTGGATAATAATTAAAATAATACAAAGCCAAACCAAAAAGCAATCCTGCAAATTGCGCAATTACAAATCCGAGTGCCACTCCTGCCACATTCATATTCAAAAATATCACAAAGAATACATTTAAAATGATATTCAGAATATTTAATGCCAAGGCATGCACCATAGTAAATCGGGTGTTTTGCATGCCCGTGAACCAGCCCGACAAAACATAATTGGCAAGCACTGCTGGTGCTGCATAAATGCGTATATCGAAATAAGAATAAGCCATACTTATTACTTCTGGTGAAGCCGACATAAAGCCAAAGCCGTAATTTTTAATTGGTATTTGAAAAAGAATTAATAAAAGTCCAATCAAAGAGCCAATTCCAATTCCTCTTATTAAATTGTCATTTATTTGTATAAATTTCTTTGCACCAAAGAGTTGCGCAGTTGTTCCGCTAGTTCCCATTCTCAAGAAACCCAAGCTCATGAAGATAAAATTAAACAAAACTACTCCAATTGCAACAGCACCCAAATATACTTCTGATTTAAGATGTCCAAGTATGGCGATATCAATCAATCCAAGCAATGGAATAGAAACATTGCTGATGATATTTGGAATGGCAAGTTTTAGGATGCGTTTGTTCATTTTTAAATTAATAAGACCTGTCAGGTTTCAAAAATCTGACAGGTCCATTATAAATTAAATTTTAAAAAAATACTAGTAGTTTGTAGCTTTTAGTTCGAAGTAAGCCTGAGGATGATCGCAAACAGGGCAATTTGCTAAAGCTTTATTACCTTCATGGTGATATCCGCATTTACGACAAACCCACGTTTGTTTATCATCTTTCCCAAAAACTTTTCCTTCTAACATGTTTTTGTGGATTTTTGCATATCTTTCTTCGTGTTCTTTTTCTATCTTAGCAATAAGCTTGAAAGCAGTTGCTACTTTTTTGAATCCTTCTTTTTCAGCAACTTCTGCAAAATGAGGATATATTTCAGCCCATTCTTCGTTTTCGCCCATTGCTGAAGCATTTAGATTTTCTTCTGTAGTCCCAATCATACCTGCAGGATACATTGCAGTAATTTCTAATGCACCACCTTCTAAAAATTTGAAGAAAATTTTAGCGTGTTGCTCTTCTTGAATTGCTGTTTCCATGAAGATTGCAGAAATTTGCTCATAACCTTCTTTTTGTGCTTGCTTTGCAAAATAGGTGTAGCGATTTTTAGCTTGCGATTCACCAGCAAATGCTTTTAATAAGTTTTTTTCGGTTTCTGTTCCTTTAATGCTTTCCATTGTTATTGTATTATTTAATTAATATTTAAATTTTCAAATGCTAAAATAACTAAAAAATTGAACAAATAGTATTAATTCTCTATTTTTTATGAGCTCTAGTGTTTCTTACATTATGCTCAGCAACATGATTATTTGAAATATGTCTTATTTTATAAATCATTTCTGTTTTATCATAATTAAAATAGACAATCCATGAAGTTCGTTTACTTTTCTTTATATTTACATAAAACAAATCTTTGCCATATCTACGAATAAATAGTAGATATTTCGTCAATTATTTCATCAACATATTCAAAGGCATTTTCTTTGTAAGAAAAATATTCTTTACAAAAAAGAACATCTACAAGTTTATTTAAATACAATTCAACTGATTTGTCAAACTCTATTTTTATTTCTGCCATGGCAAACTTTCAATATGTTTGTGAACTCTTTTTTTTAATTCTTCTGCTGAAATATAATCTACGTCTTTATCCTTGTGCATATCTTCGTAGACTCCTATAGTTTCTATATAAGGTTTTATTGCTTCGCCATGCTTTCGTAAATCAAATCTCGCATAACGAGGGTTGCCTTTTGAGTCGTTTTCTATTTTTAGTCCTATTATTTTCATAATTATTTGTAGTTTTAAATTTTAAAAAATAATTACAATCGTTTTTTAATATACAAATATACAAGGATTTTCAAAAATTTTAGACGTAACATTTAAAAAATAGTAATTCATTTTATTAAATATTGTTTTATTTACTTATTTTTAACTTCTATATCCAAAAATCATGACAGAAACAAAATATATACGCCCCAATACCTCGCTGATTGCTTTTTTCAGCAATAAAGTAAAACACAATGGAGGCATCAACTTTGCTCAAGGCTTACCTGGATTTGCTCCGCCAAAAGAGCTTCTTGAAATACTTAAAGAAAAAACAAAAGAAAACGTCCATCAATATGCTCCAAGCAATGGCGATTTGAAGCTTTCGAACCTTCTTCTTCAGAAATACAATTCGAAATACAAAACCAATTTCGATGCTTCTAATACGCTTATTACAAACGGTGCTACCGAGGCTATTTCGCTTGCATTCATTTATTTATGGAATAAATATGGCGACATGTTAAATGTACTTTCAATGAATCCTGTGTACGAAAGTTATTCGAATTTGCCGAGAATTTATCATTGCAAACATTTCGTATACAACTATTCTGATAATAACTCGGTAGATATTGATTTGCTTGAAAACCAGATAAAAGAAAATGCGATAAAACTTATTTTCATTGGAACTCCAGGAAATCCGATGGGGAAAATATGGAATAAAACTGATTTTGATAAGTTAGTTGAGCTAAGCCGAAAATATCAATTTTATATTATTATTGATGCGGTTTACAATGAGCTATATTTCAACGAAGAAACATATCTGCCATTAAATAACCTTGCCGATAATATTTTTTATGTGAATAGTTTCTCTAAATCACTTTCAATAACTGGCTGGCGAGTTGGATATTTGATTTGCGAAACCGAAATAATGAAGAAAATTAGAAATATTCACGATTATACAGCACTTTCCTCATCGCATCCATTGCAAAGTTGCATAGCTGAATTTCTTGAAAAATATGATTTTGGAAAAACATATATTTCAGAAACTAGGGAACGCATTAAACAATCGCACGAAAGAATCTCTAAATCTCTTTTGAAACTTGGTTTTGAAATTCCACCAATCGACGGTGGTTATTTTATTTGGACAAAATTACCAAAACAATTTACTGATGGATTCCGCTTTGCAATTGATCTTTACGACGAAAAGAAAGTTTCTATTGTGCCAGGAATACATTTCAACGAAAATGCAAATGATTTTATTCGCATCAATGTTGCTAGGTTGGACGAAGAAATTGAGGAAGGAATAAAGGGAATTAATGAGTACTTTAATGGAATATACAATAAACATGAATAAATTCTTCTTACTCCTAATAATAATATTAAATCAAATTATTATATACTCTTGCAATGAAAAAACAAAAAATATTAGTAGTCAAAATAAAAAAATTGACACTTTAGACAAGGACTCTATTTTGATTAAATATGGTTATTCATTTGGAGAATGCATTGGATATTGCTATACAGAATACAATTTCCATAATTATAGAATTGAAAAAATTCAACTAGGTCCTGCTTCTGATAACTATTCAAAAAATTACCCCACAAAAAAGAAATTCCTAATTATTGAAAGAAAAAAATATTTAGAATTAATTAGTTTGCTCAATTATGATGTTTTTCTAAAACTTGACGAAAGAATTGGTTGTCCAGATTGCAAAGATGGAGGAGCTGAATGGATAGAAATTCAAATTGGAAATAGAAAAAAAAAGGTGTTATTTGAATTTGGTTCAGATATTAAACAGATTAGTCAATTTCTAAGTAAAATCAGATTATTAGTAATGGAAAAATAATTATAATGAACAACAAATTCAAAAAAGACGCCCAATTCTATAAATTCTGTGCCTACGGATTTTTGAAGAATCTTCGATTTTTCGAGCCATTTATGTTGCTTTTCTTTATGGAAAAAGGCTTGTCATTCTTTGAAATAGGAACTCTTTATTCTATTCGCGAAATTTGCATTAATATTTTAAATATTCCTACAGGAGTAATCGCCGATGCACTGGGCAGAAGACGCACTATGATTTATTCATTTTCGTCTTATATAATTTCTTTTACTATCTTTTTCTTTTCTGGAAGCTATGCTTTGTTTGTGGTTGCTTTTATTTTTTACGGTTTTGGCGATTCTTTCCGAAGTGGAACCCATAAAGCCATGATTTTCGATTATCTTCGACTCAACGATTGGCAAGATCAGAAGGTTTATTATTATGGATATACCCGTTCTTGGTCGCAAACGGGCTCTGCTATTTCTTCTTTAGTGGCGGCGGCACTTGTTTTTGTAACGGGAAATTATCAAATGATTTTTGTTTTCAGCATTGTGCCCTATTTAATTGATTTACTGATAATGCTTAGTTATCCGAAAGAATTAGATGGCGAAATTAAAAAGCTAAACAGAAAAGAATTGGCACAAAAATTCAAACAGGTAATTGGCGAGTTGATTTTCTCTTTTAAGAATAAATTGGTTTTAAAATCAATTTCAAATCTTTCCATATTTTCTGGTTATCACAAAGCTGTAAAAGATTTCTTGCAACCCTTTATTCAAACCCTAGCCATTGGACTTCCTGTATTTTTAATGTATAACGACAAACAACGTTCAGCTCTGCTTGTTGGAATAATATATTTTTTCATTTATATGCTCACCGCCATTGGTGCAAGAAAATCGGGGAAGGTGGCAGATTGGTTTAAGTCGATACACAAACCATTAAATTTATCTTTGATTATTGGATTTGGAGTAGGCGTTTTAAGCGGTTTGTTTTTCAAATTCGATTATATTTTGATTTCAATTTTGTTCTTCATTATCATTTTCGTAATTGAAAATTTACGCAAACCACTTGGTATATCTTACTTTTCTGATTTAATGAATAACGACATACTTGCAACTGCACTTTCAGCAGAATCGCAAGCCGAAACATTATTTGCAGCAATCTTAGCTCCACTGCTAGGTTTCTGTGCCGACCAATTCGGACTTGGAAACGGAATGTTGGCAATTGCTGTTATATTGCTATTAGTATCGCCTTTATTTATGGTTGGAAGGATTGAGAAAAAGAGTTAAACACGTTTAATCATGATAATACAAATATAATATTTTAACAATTTTACCGTTTTACAACCTAGTTTATTGCAAAATGTCAAACACAAATCTCAGTTAAAAAAATGATTCAAGTTCAAAATGTTATCAAACAATACTCATTAGACAAAAAGCAACAAAAAGAGCTGCAAACTAATGATTCATCAATTTTTGCAGTCAATAATGTTAGCCTTACTTGCACACCTGGAAGAGTTTTTTCGTTATTAGGACCAAATGGAGCAGGAAAAACAACTCTATTACGCATGATTTCTACCATACTAAAACCTACATCAGGAACAATTTTAGTTAACGGAGCAAGCGTAAGTACCGAATCTGAAATAGTTAGAAGCAAAATAGGGTTTTTAACTGGTTCTACCAATTTATACGAACGACTCACACCAGGTGAAATTGTAAAATACTTTGCCGATTTGCACGGTATGGATAAATTAGAATTTACCAAACGCAAAGAACTGCTTTTTGACCAATTAAATATAAATGAATTTTCAAAAAAACGTATAAGTCAACTTTCCACTGGCATGAAACAAAAAGTATCCATTGCCAGAAGCATGATACACAACCCAAGCGTAGTAATTTTTGACGAACCAACATCAGGACTCGATGTAATTACAGCACATAACATTATTGAACTCATCAAACAATGCAAAAATGAGGGCAAAACAATTATTTTCTCTTCGCATATAATGAGTGAAGTTGATTTGTTATGCGACGATTTAGCTATTATTTCTAAAGGAAGCCTAATTTTTAATGACACAATGGAAAACTTTAGAAAACAATCTTCAAATCAATCATTAACAGAGACTTTCATTCAAATTGTTAAAGAAAACAAACAAATTGTTGCATAAAAAATATTTAGAAAATGAATATCATACTTACCGTTATAAAAAAAGAATTAACCGATACACTTAGAGATAAAAGAACACTGATGTCGGCAATAATAATACCTGCGTTAGTTATTCCTTTGCTTATTTTTGGAATTACCAAACTGCAAAAGGGATTAATGGATAAAGAAGGAACCAAACAGTTGAAAATAGCCTTAATTGGAACTCCCGACAATATTAAGAGTCAGTTTAAAGACGATAATTTTATTCTTGTAGAAAACTACAACCTAGAAACTGGTAAAAAAGCTATATCAGGTGATAGCTTGGATGCTGTTATTGAATTTTACGCTGATTTTTCTGACAAAACAAGTAAAATGCAATCGGGCAATATTAATCTGTATTACAAATCAACAAATTTATTGCTTAGCAGTAGAGTTTCAGAAAAAATTGATTTAATAGAAACTCAACTATTAAACGAGCGAACAAAACAATTAAACATTTCGCCCGAAGCCTTTACTCCCATTATTGTTTCAAAAGTTGACATAGCTTCGCCAAAAGAACAAATTGGCAAAATGGTTGGTGGATTTCTTCCTTATATATTCATCCTATTTTGCTTTATGGGATGTATGTATCCTGCCATTGACTTAATTACGGGCGAAAAAGAAAAAGGAACTATCGAAACACTTTTAACATCACCTGCTTCTCGATACAAAATAATAATAGGCAAAATGGCAACTATTTCTATAGTCGGTTTGTCAGCAGCATTGATGACAATTATGGGAATGCTAGTAGGTTTAGAATTTCTGCCCGATATTCCACAAGATTTTTTAAATTCCGTAAGCGACATATTAAGTGTTAAGTTTATTGTAATGCTATTTGCTATGCTTTTGCCACTTAGCGTATTTTTTGCTGGATTGCTTTCGGCTATAGTTGTAAGAGCAAAAAGCTTTAAAGAAGCTCAAAGCTTAGTAACACCAATGACATTTGTTGTTATAATACCTGCAATGATAGCCTTAATGCCAGGCGTAGAACTGAACTGGCAAACCGTATGGGTTCCCATATTAAATATAGCTCTTGCAACTAAAGAAATTATCGCTGGAACTATATTAATTGAGCAATATATCACAATTGTAATTTCTCTAATTATTTTGGCTCTGTGTGCAGCTTATTATAGCTTTACTCAATTCTCTAAAGAAAGCATGGTATTGAAATAGATAAAAAAACTAGAATTCTTTCTCTTTTTTAATTTTTAAATATTAATGTTGTCTGATTATTTTTTCAGAAATCAGTACTTTATTGTTTTTAAAAAACAAACTATAAACAAGGAAAATTTTATTCCAAACCGTGATTATTCATTGCTATACAGATATTTTTAAAATAAATTCAATAATATTTTATAAATTTGTATTAGATAAACACTAAATAATTATTAAATTAAAGATGAACAAAAAAACTTTCCTAACCTGCATCGCTTTGATGCTTTTTTTTATTTCTTCTATGGGGCAATCTTCAAATAGTACTCCAGAAGTAAAATACCGCAGAAGCTCTCTTCACACAATAATAGTTGAATCTGATTATTTCCCATATAAGGACACCGTTTTAAAAGCATATTTTAATGCTCCGTTTCCCGACAAATACAACAATCATACAATTGGCGAAAAATCTTTCAACCCTCGTGAATACAGTTTATCTGCTGCAGAAAAAGCAGAAATAAAAAATAAATCGACTAAAAAAAATGATTCTTCCTACAAAATGCTGCCTATTCAAATTGACAAGTATCTTAAAAATAATAAAATAGCCAATAAACTTGTGGCAAAATGGTTCGACAGGCAAGAAGATGGGTCATTTGACATGAATTTAATAGGAGAAAGAGGCTCATACAATGCCTCAGAAATGCAAGCAAACATAGCAAAAGGCTCCGCGAGAGGCATTTCTTCACTCGCTGACGCAGGTGTTGAATTAATAGGAAACACATTTGTTGTAGTTTCTAAGTTTAACTTTGTAAGCAACGAAATAACAGCTGCAGTATTGAGAGACGGAGCAAAGCTGGCAGCTGAAAAACTGCCGCCTTCACTTCAACAAGCTGCAAAAGATGCAGCTGATAAAGCTTATGAAAAAGCAAAAGAAGGATATTCAGTTTGGACAACATCCTACCTTTACAAATTGGTTTGGAACGACTCAATTGAAGCTGTTTTTTATAATGATTTATGGATGGACAAAACAAATATTGACCCTAAGAAAAAAGAAGCGTTTGACAATACCGACTTATTTAAGTTAGAATTTTTAGGTGATGAAAGAGCCACAGGACTAGTATTATTTTCTCTTAAAGAAAAAAGAACACAAGAACAAATTATTTCAGAAGCAACAGTTCGAACAGTTGATGCTGTGTATACAAAACTTCAGAAAAAATACGATGTTTTCAAACCAAAAACACCACTATATACTGGCTACCCAATTACAGCAAAAATTGGAATGAAGGAAGGTCTAAAAGGCGGAGAAAAATTTGAAGTTTTCGAGCAAACAATTGATGAAAAAACTGGAAAAACCATTTATGTTAGCAAAGGAAAAATAAAAGTAAAAAATAATTTGATATGGGACAATCGATTCAATGCTGGTGATGCAAAAACAGAAGCAACAAACAACGATAGCAGTTCAACTGCAAAACCAGTAATAGACCGAACAACTTTTAAAGGTGGAAAAAAATATTACTCAGGCATGCTAATAAAACAAATAAAATAAAAAACAATTAATTAATATAAACTTTTAACAATAAACAAAATGAATTCAATAGTAAAAAAAACTAGTCTAGCATTAATAATGATTATGGGTTTATCTTCATTGTTAAATGCTCAAGCAAGAAAAAAAGCGGAGAAAGATACCGAAGCTTGGCGTTATGAAATTGAAGCAGTTAAAACTGGTATTCAAGGATCTTATTTAATAAAAGTATGGTCGTATTCTAAAAAACCTGAAGTAGCAATTGAACAAGCTAAAAAAAATGCAGTGCATGGAATAATTTTCAAGGGATTCGTGGGTTCACAATCAGTTCCTGGCCAGAAAGCATTAACTAACAATGTAAATTTAGAAGAAGAGAAATCTGAATTTTTTAAAGAGTTTTTTAAAGATGGCGGAAAGTATATGAAATTTGTATCACTATCAACTGATGGAGCAATAGCAGCAGAAGATAGAATGAAAATTGGAAAAGAATACAAAGTTGGCGTAGTAGTCTCTGTAAATGTTGCCGCTTTAAGAAAAGATTTGGAAGATGCGGGAATTATAAAATCTCTTAGTGCTGGCTTTTAATCATATTTATTCAATAATTAAATTTTACTTTTTATGAAACAGAAAATTTTTATCTTGATAGTTTTCACTCTTGGAATAGTTTCTTTTTCAGGATGCAAAACAAAAAGCAAAATATCGGGGAGCTATACCCACAAAACAGAATGCATGGGAGTTGAATTAGATGGCTCACAAACATTAAAAGCATGGGGAAGTGGCAGAAATAGAGCAGATGCTATTGAGCAGGCATATAAGAATGCAATTAGAGACGTATTATTCACGGGCATACTAGAAGGCAAAACAGAATGCAGTGTAAAACCCCTTGTTCCAGAAGTTAATGCTCAAGAAAAATATGAAGATTATTTCAATAAGTTTTTTGCTGATGGCGGTACATACAAAGAATTTGTGTCAGAAAAAGATGGTTCAAAATACCATATAGAAGTTGTAAAACAAAGAGAAAAATCAGGTTCTCAAGAAATGTACGGAGTTGTTGTTCGCGTTTTAAGAGCAGAACTAAAACAGAAATTGAAAACAGATAATATTCTTAAATAATTAATAAATTTAACAAACTAATCTAAATTATAAATGAAAAAAATAATTAATAAATTTCTTCTAGTTGCTTTTTTGCTTATTGTTGTGTCCTCAGCATTCTCGCAAGCAAAAAAGCCAACCATAATGGTATTACCAAGCGATGTATGGTGCAATGCTAATGGTTACATGACAGAATATGACAATCAAGGAACTAAAGTAAAGGTTCCTGATTACAAAAGAGCTTTTCAAGAAAATGCAGATTTGCTTCTAGCTATTAGCAAAATTAATGGTTTAATGGCTGACAGAGGATTTCCATTGAAAAATGCCGAATCTGTATTAAAAAGTTTAGCAAACGAAAGTGCAGAAGATGCTATGTTAACAAGTAAAGCAGGAGCAGGTGTTAGCGAAAGCCCTATCGACAAATTAAAGAAAAGTGCTAAAGCAGATATTATTATGCAATTAACATGGACTGTTAATGTTACTGGTCCTAAAAAATCTATAACATTTAATTTACAAGGACTTGATTCATATACCGACAAGCAAATTGCTACTGCTACAGGAACTGGTGCTCCATCTTTTTCTGCTGAAATACCTGTATTATTAGAAGAAGCAATACTTGCCCATCTTGATAATTTCAACAATTCATTGCAAGCTCATTTTACTGATATGTTTGAAAATGGAAGAGAAATAACAATTAGAATAAAGAAATTTGACTCTTGGAGCAACGATCTTGAAACAGAATATGATGGAAAAGAATTGAGTGCTCAAATTGAAGATTGGCTTACTAAAAATACAGTAAAAGGACGTTTTAGCACTACTGATGCTACTGAAAACATGATGTTATTTGAGCAAGTACGAATACCTCTATATGATGCAACAGGAAAAGCAATAGATGCAAGGGGATTTTGCAAAGAACTTCAAAGCTACCTTAAAAACCCACCATATAGCATTGTAAACAAGCTTATGATGAAAGGTTTAGGACAAGCAACAATTGTATTAGGTGATAAATAATCAAACTTAAAACTAAGAAAAATGAAAATAAATATATTCGGATTATTGCTAATTTTTGCTTTAAATATTGGAAATGCAAATGCACAGAATTCAGAGGGGAAAATGACTGACAAAAACAGACTAGCCCTTACTGCTTGGATTCCTGATAATATTGAAAATATGCCTGCGGCAGCTAAGAAAAATTTAGAAAACAAACTAAGCCAAATAATAACTGAAAATGGAATGAGTGGTAGCTCTGCAAATTGCAGATTCATTATTTCTGCGAACACAGTAGTTACAACAAAGGATATTACGCCTACAACTCCTCCAATGCAAGCCTATACCATGGACATTACTTTATATATTGGCGATGGCATTGAAGGCAAAAGCTTTGCGAGCTATACAACTACAGCTAAAGGAGTTGGTGAAAATGAAACAAAAGCATATAATGCAGCATTAAAAAACATTAAAACCAACGACCCAAACTACCAAACCTTTATTGAAAAAGGTAAAACAAAAATCATTGAATATTACAATGCACAATGTGATGTAATAATTAAAGAAGCAAAAATTGCGGCTGGAATGAATAAATTTGACGAAGCAATTTGGAAGCTTACTTCAGTTCCTGATGTTTGCACTGAATGTTGGAACAAATGCATGGAGGTTCTTCCTGTTATTTTCCAACAAAAAATTGATTACGAATGTAAAGCAAAATTAACAGAAGCAACCAATATTTGGAACGCAAACCAAAGCTGGGAAGGTGCTCAACAAGCGGGCGCACTGTTAGCAACAATCGATCCTAAATCTTCATGTTTTAATGAATCTAAAGCTTTATCCGATAAAATTGCTAAAAGAATTCTTGAAGTTGATAAGCGCGAATGGAATTTCAAATATGACAAAGAAATTGGGCTTGTAAGAGATATGATTAAAGCTTATCGTGATATTGGAGTAGCTTATGGCAACGGGCAACCTCAGAACATCACTTATAAAAGTCTTTGGTAGACTTATATCTTAAGGGGCTTTTTAAAAAGCCCCTTTTTGATTATATGTTAAATGCCAATTTAAATTTAAAATATGTATTATTGAAATTTCTATAAAAACCTTTATCAGCAGTATATCCAGTAAAATCTTTAGTCATAAAGCTAGGAGGTGTATTCTCAAAATAATAATCTATTCCATCTCCAATAACATGTTTAATACTAACTTTTACAAATAATCGATTATTAAAATAATAATTCCAATAGTTTAAGCCAAAACCTAATCCTCCACCACGTCCTGTAGCAGTAATAGTATTATTCTTTTTAAGTGCTTTATCATTATAGTCAATTGCCATTTTCGACCAAATTAGAGTGTACGAAAAACAAGGCAACATTTTCAAAACATCTAAAAAAGGTGATTTTCCATTTTTGATTTCACCTTTATGATCTTCAATATTATAAAAATGCTCTATTACACCTCCATAATCTAAATTTATTTTAATATTCCTTGTGTATATTCTATCTATACCAATTGAGTCGGAATTTAATGTGTATGAACGATTATTAAAATTCTCATATATTCTCTCTCTTTCTAAAATATTCATTAAAGCAAATTCTTTTTTAATCTGTAAATTATAGTTCCCGCGTTTTATATCCATATAGCTGTATTTATTAGGGCCAAAAATCACTAAATACTTTAATGGTTTAAGCTTTTTAAATATTGATGGCAAAGTAATCATTCCATAAATATCAATATCAGTACTTTTAAAATAATCAGCTTTATTAAGTAATAATGTAGAAGACCATGTTTTTGTGATACCTATTATCGGCGTTCTAAGACTGATAAACGCATTTTGCTCATAAGTAAATAAATTATATTCTTTAATACCTTTATATTTGGCAGTTTCAAATTCGCCAATTGTTGTTTTTGTTTGAAAACAATTACTAGCGTATTCATATCCCCCATAAATACCAAAAAAATAGCGAATATTTTTTATTACATTTTTAGTTTTTGAGCTATCCTTCTTAACGGAAAATTCATGGTTTTTTATTAAAGGCGAAAAATTAGTATTTAGTTTTATACTATCGCTAAATTCATTATTAGAAAAAAGTAATAATGAAGCTATTGCAAATGAAATTGTTAAGGTAATTTTCTTCATGTCTATTTCTTTTTCCCGTTAAAGTCGGCTGTAACGTAAATTTTAAACAATATTATTCCATTAAATTGATAATCACAAACAATCTTCATCCCCATAATTCCAGACGAAATATCAGCAATACTAGCTGAAACAAAAAAAGTTGTATATTTTTTAGAAGTAGTAAAACTTTCCGGTCCTTTTTGCATAACAAAAGCAGGCCCTCCACTCAAACCTATTCGCACTATTTTATCTTCATTTTTAGAAATAAAAATATTTTTTGTGATTCCTATAGGCACTAAAAAATTCATATTGAAATCAGAATATGAGCTATTGTTATACTTCCAAAATCCATAATTTTTATTGATTATTGAACAATTATAATCAAGACCGAAAAACATGCGAGAATTTTGCTTATTTAGCAAATTATATTCGTAAAAAACACAAAGTCCATCTCCTATTAAATTTTTATTACTTCCCATGGGGACGTATCCGCCATAGCCAAAACTATGATGCGTTGAACTTTCCTGTCCATAACCAATTCTTAATGTTAAAAAAAGAATTAATAAAAGAGCAAAATTAAATTTCATTATTATTTTTTTTTGCAAAAATAAAAAAAAATATATTGATATAAAAAAAGCCCACAAAAATCTAAATATCAAATATTAAACAACCTTTAATAAAAAACAAATGCTAATTGTTTAAATCATATTTATAGTAATATTTATTCTGATATTTGCATAGGCTTGATTTGAGACATCGAATTATCAAACAAATTGCACAATGCCTAACAAGTTAACTCAGTTTAGTTTAGGGAGCTATTCTGACAGGTTCTTACCTAGCAAAGATGAACTTTATCAATTATATTTAAATAAAATAGCAATTGGAGAATTCTGTTACTTTGATTATTGGTGTTCTACTCAATACAATATTTCTACTTCAGGAACTTTTGTATGGGTATTATTTTTTTTGGAAACGGCTATATTGGTGGAAGTGCAAAAGATTTACCTTTATACGTATGAGCTGTGAGGTATTTTTAAATAAATATGCATTCTAGTTTTAAAAGCTGACAATATTTTTTCTTGTCAGCTTTTTTATAACCTCTCCCATTCACTTGGGCAAATATCTCCATCATCAATTCCTTCGCCATTCATCCATTTTTTAGGGGCTATAACAATCTTTTTGGGGTATTTATTTAGCCAAGCTGACCACCAACTAAAAGAGGAATTTGCAATTATATTGTGTTTGCAATTGCTCATCAATTGCATATCTATATAACTTTCATCACCTTTGTTCCAATTTATGAAATAACTATTCTCGGGAAATTCGATATTTTCTTTTACCCATTCTACTTCATCGGAAAAAACAAAAAGTAGAGTATTATCAACTCTAGATTTTATCAATTCTATTGAATCTTTATAATAATTTTCATTTGCTATATTTCCGTGTAGTTTTGAAGCTACTGCATCATTAACGTAATCACCTCGGCGTATATGAACACTTACCGAATTAGAACACTTTATCATTTCAATAATATCGATATTCTTTTTGTTGGTTAAACTGGGAAATTGAAATAGGTTTAATAATTCATTTCTAAAGGACGAAAAATATTTTTCATTTTGCCAATAACCAAGCAAATAGCAATTTCTATTAATTTTAAAAATATTTGAATCAAAAACAAAAAACCCTTTTTCATAAAAAATATTTTTCTTGAAATAAGGTATGTTTTCTCTATAAAAATATCGATAAAAAAAATAACTTAACTTTGAATAGTCCTCTTTTTTAAGCTCTTCAATTTCTTTGGGAGAAGCAATTTCAAAACTTTTGTCAAAAACTCCTAGTTCTAAATTACGATTTGTATGGTGTTCATGAAAATTCTTTTCGCCAAGCATTGAATCGTCAAATTTCAGACTAGTGTTCTTTGATTTTGACAAAACAAATCCTAAGGCATACTGAAACATCTGATTTCCTAATCCGCCATCAAGTCTAATAATTATCATAAATCAATATTTACCATTAAAAGAATTCTATTATCCAAGTAATAAAAGGATTATACAACTATAACGAGTATTAAAAAAGGAGCAAACTGTATTATTTAATCTATTGTTTTTTCAAATCAGTTGCAGGTTCATATTTAGCATGCTTACCCCCACCACCAAATACAGAAATATGAATATACCTGTGAGGATTCAGTTTTACATCTTGCAATAACAAATCTAATTCATTTGACGCTTTATCAAGTTTACGATATAAGCTATCATTATTAACTAACATCCCAATAGAACCTTTTCCTGAATTGATTTTCGACATTATTTCATTGGTTTGAGCCATCGTTTCACTTGTATTTGATATTACTCTTGCAAAATCAGCTTTAACAAGTGTATCTGATAAAGTAGCAAAATTTGATATAATCCTCGATATTTTTGAATTATTTTCTTTAAAATTAAAGGTAATTGATTCTATATTTCCAAGAATTGATGCCAATCTTCCTTTTTGAGTTGACACTAATGTGTCGGCGGAAAACGACATGTGTTCAATATTTTGAATGGCTACTTTTATGCTTTCAAAACTAAGTGCCAAATTGTCTCTTGTATTTTCATTAAAAATAGATTGTACCACCACTAAAACTGAATCTAAAGATAACATTAAACTTTCCATCTTTCTTTTAAAAGGGACAAGCTGCAAATTCACTTCACTTTGCAAACTACCTTGTATTGAGGTTTTTAGAGTATCACCTTCAGGTATGAATTGAGGTCCATTTCCTAAAATTAAATTAATTGTTTTTGCACCCATTAAATCAGAAGTAATTCGAGCCGTGGTATTAGCAGGTAGTGGAAAATCGGTATTCAAAGAAAAAGTTACTAAAACTCTACCTGAACCATCTGGATGTAGTTCAACTTTATCAACCTTTCCAACATTAAGACCACTTACACTTACAGGATTAGAAACTGCTAAACCGTCAACCTTTTCGTAAACAGCATAAAAAACTCTAACAGGGGAAAAAATATGTTTTGCTTTAAGAAAATTTACACCCCAAAACAAAATAACAACCCCAACAATAAATACTAATCCAATTTTTACTTCTCTAGTAATTTTCACTTTATTATTTTTTGTAAAATTAAAAAAATTATACCTACAAATACTAATAACTTTTATCTTATTTCATTAAATTTCTAGCTTCATCTAATGATATTTTCTTTCCATTGCAAAACGCAGTTAAAAAAGCCCCAGTAAATCCTTTTTCTCTCATTTTTTTCGATAATGCTGAAGCTTCTTCTATGGTTGCAAACCCTCCAACAGTGTACTTATACATGCTCCCATCTTGATATTCCTCTACTCCTGCTATACCTTTAAAATCAGCAGCATTTAGTGCTATTTTTTTATTTGAACTTAAAATTTGAACTTTAAATACAGGCTTTATCTTTTGATTATCAATTTCTTTCTGACTGACTTTTACAACAGAGTCTTTTTTCGCTACATTTTCTTTAGGTTTATCCGAAGATTTTGTAACATTATCAATAGGCTTATTCGTTTGTTCTTTAGATATATTATCAATAACAGATTGCTTTTCAGTTGTATCAACAGCTGAGTGAACGACTTCCTTAAAGTCTATTTTATCTGTTTCATCTAATTTTACAGTTGTTCCTTCAACTGACGCTTTATATTCCTTAAAAGCACGATATATAGCAGAAGCAATATAAACTTGACCATTTTCAGAGCCAATAAAGCGTTCCTCATCAGGATTAGACAAAAAACCAGATTCTATAAGAATACTTGGCATTGTGGTTCTATAAAGAACCAAAAAACCTGCTTGTCCTACCCCTCTATCAAATCTTTTTAGTTTATCTTTAAACTGCTTTTGGATGGAGTAGGCTAAAGACAAACTTTGCTTTAAGAAAGCATTCTGATAAAGCGTAAAAATCACATCTGCTTCTGCTGAATTAGGATCAAAACCATCGTATTGATTTGAATAATTATCCTCAAAAAGTATAGTAGCATTTTCCTTTTTTGCTATATCAAGATTTGCTTTTGACTTATTTGCTCCCATAACAAATGTTTCAAACCCATAAGGATCGGGAGAAGTATTAGAATTACAATGAAGAGAAATAAACAAATCGGCTTTACTTTGATTAGCAATTGAAGCTCTCCTATGAAGTTCTATAAACTCATCAGTGCTGCGAGTATAAATCACTTCAATATCTTTAAAATTCTCTTTAATAAATGCTCCAAGTTTCAAAGCTACAGATAGAACAATATCCTTTTCATAAACTTTTTTATTGCATGCTCCAGGGTCTTTTCCACCATGGCCAGGGTCTATTACTACCTTTTTTATTACTTGACTCTGAGCCAAGGCAATAGAAGGCAAAATAAAACCGAATAAAAAAATAATATAAATGAATATGTTACGTTTCACTGTTAATAATCAAATTTTAATTAGTTTTGAAGTCTGAAAGAGTATAACGTTTAAAAACACAAAAATAGTACAAAATTTTGCAAGTGCTTAATAGATTTTTTATTTTATTTATTTTAGTTGTTATTTTAGCCCCGTTCAAGCATTCATTTGGACAAGCGCAAAAGACGTCGGACTCATTAGTAATAAAGCCAAACACAGAAATAATATCTACTGATACGAATAAAAAAGTTAAGCAAAAAAAATCCAAACTCGAAACAAAAATAGATTATAAAGCTCAAGATTCTATTCGCTTTAAAATTGGAGACAAAAAAGTATATTTATATGGCAATGCCGTAGTAAACTATGGCGAAATTAACTTAAAAGCAGCATACATTATAATTGATTTTGACAAAAACATTGTAAATGCTACTTATGTTCTAGATTCTAACAAAAAAGAAATTGGGGTTCCAGAGTTTACTGAAGGTTCCGAAACATTTAAAGCAAAAGAACTAGCCTACAACTTCGATACAAAAAAAGGATTTATCAAAAAGATTTTCACACAAGAAGGTGATGGCTTTATGCATGGAAACCTTGTAAAGAAAGAGCCCGACAACACAGTTTTAGTAAAAAATGGTGCATACACTACCTGTAACCTTGAACATCCGCATTTTGCCATTAAATTCGACAAAGCCAAAGTAATTCCAAACGATAAAATAGTTACTGGCCCTGCATATCTTTCGGTAGAAGATGTTCCAACGCCTTTAATGATACCTTTTGGTTTCTTCCCAAATGTGAAAGGACAGAAGAACGGAATTCTAATTCCAAGCTATGGAAACTCTGCCAATAGAGGCTACTTCCTTGAAAAAGGTGGTTATTATATTGGTTTAGGCGATAAAATGGATTTGCAATTAAAGGGAACGATATACTCAAGAGGAAGTTTTGGATTAAATGGAATATCAACATACAATAAAAAGTATAAATACAATGGCAATCTTTCTGTTAACTACAGCTATAATCGACTAGGTGAAAAAGGAGCAAGTGATTATTCAGTAAGTAAGGACTTTTTAATAAATTGGCAACACTCACAAGATCCAAAAGCAAGGCCAAGAAGCCAGTTTTCGGCAAATGTAAATGCGGGAACCAGCAAATACAACAAATTCAATTCATACAACGTTAGCAATTTCATGCAAAACGAAATGCAGTCGAGTATTTCTTATCGAACAAGTTTTGGAAAAGTTTTTAATTTCTCTGCTAATTTCCGCCATTCGCAGAATAATGCAACCAAGCTTATTAATATAACATTACCAGATGTAGTATTAAGTAGTAATAGAATTTATCCATTCAAAAGACAAGTTGCGGTGGGTAGCAAAAAATGGTACGAAAACATTGGCTTAAATTATACCTTAAACACAAAAAATGAAGTTACAACCAATGTAGATTCATTGTTTATGATGTATTATACTAAAAATAGAATGAAAAATGGAGTTCGTCATTCAATTCCGATAAGTACTAACTTTAAACTTGGAAAATACGCTACATTAACGCCCTCAATGAATCTAAATGAAAGATGGTATTTTGATTATATTACTAAGAATTGTGTTATTAGTAAAGATGCAAGCGGTCATTCAACTGCAAAGATTGTTTCAGATACCATGCGTGGGTTCAAAACTGCTCACGATATAGATTTCAATTTGAATTTAACATCAAAACTATACGGATTAGTTCAATTTAAAAAAGGAAAAATAAATGCAATTCGACATGTAATTACTCCAAACGTTGGATTTCAATATCGTCCCGACTGGTTTGTGAATGATTTTAACTTCCGAAGTGTTCAAGCAGATACTGCTGGCAAAGTATTTCAAGAATACTCTATCTTTCAAAATGGAATATTTGGTCAGCCTTATTTAAAAAAATCAGGGGCTATAAATGCGAGTATTTCTAATAATCTAGAAATGAAGGTGAGAACAAAAAAAGATACCGTAACTGGATTTAAAAAAATAATGCTTATAGATGACCTAACAATTGCTACATCTTATGATTTTGCTCGTGATTCGCTCAATTTATCGCCTATTCGACTAAGTGGCAGAACCAAATTATTTAAAAACCTTGATGTAACCTATAATGGCTATTTCGACCCATACATTCTTGATTCTACAGGGTTGCGAAATATAAACAAACTAGAGAAAGATGTTAATAATCGATTAGTTAGATTGACAGGTGAAGATTGGAATTTTAATTTTATATGGAATATTTCATCGCAGAAGTTTTCGAAAAAGCCCTTGCCTGCAAAACCAACAATAGCAAACACTCCAGAAAATCAGCAAGAACTAGAAAATATAAAAAATAATCCCGACAATTATGTGGATTATACTATTCCATGGAACATTAATGTTAGCTATTCAATGGGTCGATCAAAGAGATACAACCTATTAACTGGCAACAAAAAAACAATTACACAATCGCTAGCATTTAGCGGAGATATTAGCTTGACCAAGAAATGGAAAATTGGTTATAGCACTTCTTTCGATTTAAGCACAAAAACATTTGTATATCCTTCAATCGACATTTATCGCGATTTACATTGCTGGGAAATGACATTCCATTGGATTCCTACCGGATTCAATAAGCAATTCTTATTTACTATTAAAGTTAAATCCTCGGTATTACAGGATCTAAAATTAACCAAAAAGAACGAACCTGCCTGGAAATAAAAGCAGGATCAATTGAGAATTGTGATTTAAAAAATATTTATTACTTAGTCTTTTTTTTGCAGAGCAACAAAAGAGGTGATTTTTAAATACATTGTTTTACAATGTGTTACAATGTGTTACAATAAACAAAACGTTATATTTTAAAAATTCATTAAAATAAAAGCAAAATTGTTGATATTTATTTTGAACATCTATTGTTTTATTGATTTTTTTTACGTATAAGAAATCAATCTATTTACGTATGATTTTGTCTTTAAAATGTTGTAACTTATAGTCATGAAAATCCAGTGATTATAACGCTTCTAATATCACTAAAGATGAAAAATATATTCAAAAATATTGCCATTATTTTTATTTTGGTATTGAGTATTTTTCAAACCCAAGCTCAATCACCAAAAACTATCGGAACGGGCACAACCGACTCGAGATTCCAACCTATAGGTGCATATTATGGCTATAACCGTTCAGCTTGTATATATACAGCTGCTCAAATAGGTGCTACAAACATAACTATAACTCATATTGGATGGCAAGTTGCTTCTACTGGTTCGGCAAGCATCCCTATTAAAATATATATAAAAACAACAACTGCAACTCAACCAGCTGCAGATACTTGGGCTAACTATATTTCTGGATTAACTCCAGTTTATAATGCATCCTATACTTTTAGTGCCACGGGATACGTATCATTTGATATAACTGACTTTTCCTACACTGGCAATAATTTACTAATATTGGTTGAAACGAATTACACAGGCTCAGGCGCTGGAGTTGGCGGATATCCTTACTTCGAAACAACATCAAGCTCAACAGGTTGGAGAACATGGTTTGCAGACAGCTCGCCTCCAACCACTACTGGATCAATCTCAGCATCAGAAGGATATTTACCTAATATTAAAATAACATACACAACTCCTGTCACTTCCACCTCCTGGACTGGAGCTGTTAGCACAAATTGGACTACAGCAGGAAATTGGAGCGATGGCGTTCCAACAAGCACAATAAGTGCAGTAATAGCCGATGTTACTAACGATCCAATTATAGGAGCCACAACTATTGCCGAATGTAACAACTTGACTATTAATTCAGGGGCAATTCTTACAATTGGAAACATTGACGCAAGCGGTGGCACATTTAGCATAAATGGAAATCTAACTAACAATGGAAATATTTATCATACAAGTGATTTAAATACAAATTTGAAAGGGGTTAACAAAACACTTGGCGGCTCAGGAAACTTTGCATATAACAATGAATTTGTTTCATTTAGTCTTTCAGCAGGTGCTAGCTATACACTTGCAAATGATATAACACTTATTAACCAAATAAGACTAAACACAGGATCAACTTTTAATCTTTCTTCCTACACAATATCAATTTATACGTTTTCTTTTGACGATGGAACTTTTAATTGCAATACTGGAACTATAGAAATTGGAAACACTATTTCTTATACAGCAGGAACATTCAATTGCAACACGGGAACCGTATACTTTAATAGCGGCGACACAAAATGGACCAACTTTGGATATTCAGCAGTAAGTCAAACTATAAACTCATTTACATATTACAATTTAAATGTCAGGTCAAACAATGGCTGCATTGCTACATTAGGAAGCGGCACAACAATTTCAATTGGAAACAATTTTGCACTCACAAACCCTGGAACAGCGGGCGGAGTGGCAACTACCAATAACGACATTTCCATAGCAGCGGCATTCAATCTTGGAACTACGGGGAATGGATTAACACTTAATATTACCACAAGTGGCAGAATTTACAGAACAACATCTGGAACAGGCTTTACTATGGGAAACATTTCAGATCATAACATCAATATCACTTATGCCCATGCTACAAACTATGCAATTGGAAATTACACGGATGCACTAACCTTCTACGGAACAGCAACATATAATAGCTCAGGCGATCAAAAAATTCAAGGTAGCAGCTATTCAAATCTCACATTAGCTGGAGCAGGCATTAAAACACTAACAGCTTCAACTAGCATTAGTGGCAATTTGACACATAACGCTGGGACATTGGCGGTTTCAACCTATACTTTAACTATTACAGGCATTTCAGATATTAACTCCACATCAACTATTAGCACAGGAACAATTGATGCAAATGGCTCATTTGATGCAACAGGAGGAACAATTGATTTTACTGACAACGGCTTCCTAAAACTAGGAGGCTCAACAATTACAGGACTTGGAACATTAGACGAATTAATAGGAACGGTAAGTTATGACAGAGCAGGAGCACAAAACGTAATAAGCGACAATTATTACAATTTAACCATTGATGGATCTGGCATTAAAACAGCTCTAAATAACAATAATATTGCAGGAGAATTAAGTTTAGATGCTGGAACTTACGCACTAAACTCAACTACAACTACTGTAACAGGCTTATCCGACATCAATGGAACATTAACAATAAGCACAGGAGTATTTGACGCAAATGGAAATTTTGATGCAACTGGTGGAACAATAGATTTTACAGATGCTGGCTTTTTAAATCTTGGAGGAACAACAATAACAAGCTTAGGCACTTTAGATAATACAGCAGGAACTGTTGCTTATGACAGGACGGGCGATCAAACAGTATTATTAGACAACTATTTCAACATAAAAATTGACGGAATAGGAACAAAAACACAGGCTGGAGCAATTGACATAGATGGCAGCCTATCTTTATCAGCTGGAACTTTGGCAGTATCAGCTTCAAATTACGGTATATCATTAGCTGGAGATTTAATAAACTCTGGAGGTTCTTTCTCTTACGGAACTGGAACAGTAACATTAGACGGAGCCTCAACACAACGAATAAATGTTACTACTGAAGGAGGCACAACTCCCAGAGATGCAGACTTTTCATTTTACAATGTAATTATAGATAGCTCGAATGCTAGATTTTATTACAATCAAACAAACGATAGAAAAATTACCGTAAATGATTTGCAAATTAACAATTCTAAATCAATTGCTATCATAAGCTTATAACACATATAAAATCTAATTCTTTTTAATGAGATAATTTTATAAACGAAATAAAACTATAATAAAAATGAAAAATATTCTATACATATTATTTGCATTCCTTGCCCTGTATAGCAATAAACCATTAATGGCAACGGAAATAACGATAGGCACTGGCACAAACCTTCCTACCTACTACCCCTTTGACAATTATTGGGAAAACAATAAAACTCAAATGATATATCTTCAATCAGAAATTGGAACAGCTACTACAATAACAAATCTAAGTTTGAATTTTGAAAGAATAACCGCAGATGCTACTCGTAGAGATTTTTCTAATTTTACAATTAAACTAATGCACACTAGCTCTTCCTCTTTTAGTGGCGCTTATATAAACACAAGCTCTGCAACAACAGTTTTAAGTTCAACAACATTCAATATGCCTGCAAGTACCGGTTGGTATTCTTTTGATATTAATGATTTCGATTATAATGGAACTGATAATTTAATAATTGAAATTTACTGGGGCGATAATAATGAATATGCTGGTAGTACTGACACATATAGAATATATTCATCAACCACCAGCTCTAATAGTGTTGCTTATGGATACGATGATTATACAACTCAACCTACCTACGATGGGCAGTCAACATCAAGACCTAATATCAAACTTACCTGTACATCAACAGCAGCTATGTCTTATGTTTCTTCAACAACAACACAAGCTTCAACTGCTGATGCTATTTCAGGTCAGTCGAATCAAGAAATTTTAAGAGTTGAAGTTGTTACAACTGGCTCTATCAGTCCTTTATCAGCAACATCATTTACATTTAACACTACAGGTTCATCAGCTGCCATAGACATAACAAACGCTAAATTATATTACACTGGCTCTAGTTCATCTTTTGCTGCTACAACTCAAGTGGGCTCAACATATAGCACTCCTAGTGGTTCGTTTACTATTACACCTTCGCAAACTCTTCTAACCGGATCGAACTATTTCTGGCTTTGCTATGATATTTCAGCTACAGCAACAGCATCAAACATCTTGGATGCACAATGCACATCAATAACAATAGGCACTGCAAAAACACCAACTGCAACAAATCCAACTGGTTCTCGCACAATTGTAACTTACGGCACTATTGGCATAGCAGATGGTGATGATAATTACGCTTCACCATTTGCGCAACTATATACTGATGGAAGACAACAATACATAATAACTGCATCTGAATTAACTGCTCTTGGCTTTTCAAATGGGACCGTGATAAATGGACTTTCATTCAACGTTACAACTAAATACAGTTCAAGCCCTTTTCTAGGATTTTACATAAAAATTGGACATTCAGCTAGTTCTTCATTTAGCAGTGCAGCATTTCTTTCGCCTACCTTTACCACTTGCTATTCTGCTGATTACACTTCAGCCAGTGGATGGAATTTCTTTACGTTTACATCAAATTTCACATGGAACGGTTCAGACAATATCGTTATTCAAACATGCTGGAACAATTCATCTTATACTGATGACGATTATGTAGCAACACAAGATCTTGCTGATTACAAAGCGTGTTATGGAAGAGCAGATGGAACTACAGGCTGTTCAATGTCTGCAACTAATAGATCAATAACTAGACCAATTATTAGACTTTATTCGCAACCAGCAGTTACAATAGGAACTGTAACAACAACTTCTATAACTACTATAAACACAACAACAGCTTCAAGTGGAGGAAAAGTAACTAGTCAAGGTGGCTCTTCTATATCAGCACGAGGCGTTTGTTGGAACACATCAACCGACCCGACTATATCTAATTCAAAAACAACTAATGGAACAGGAACAGGCGTTTTCACAAGTTCTATTACTGGATTAGCTTCTGAAACCAATTACTATGTGAGAGCTTATGCCACAAATACCAGTGGAACAGCTTATGGAGCAAATGTAAATCTATGGACTTTATCTACCGAGCCTTCGGGTCATGCCACTAGTTTCACAGCAACAGCAATATCAAGTATTCAAATTGATTTAGCATTTAATGCTGCATCAACTTATGGAGCTGACGGATATATTATCTTAAGAAAAGCAGATGCATCGGCGCCAGACGAAACTAATATAACAGATGGCATCGCTCCTGCTTCATTATCATTGCCTGGTGGTGTAACTTTGGTTACAACAATAACAAGCAATTCTACTACATCATACAGCAATACAAGCCTATCAGGAGGCACACAGTATTATTATGCAATAATTCCATTTAATTGGAACGCCTCTAATACCGAAACATACAATTACAGAACATCTGCTACAATTTCAACTGCAACAGCCACTACTCCTGAAGCAGCTTCTACAGAAGGACTTTATGTAACTGGCAATGTAACGAATAATGGAACAATCGATCAAAGAAACGACGATAATTACATAACAATGAGTGGAACAACAAAAATAATTTCAGGCGAAGGAATATATGACGAAGCTAAATTACATGTAGCCGGAGAAATTGCTTTTGATGGCATTATAGCTTCAGGCTCATTTACTAAAACATTTATTGATCCAAGTAAAAAATACACCCTCAACAGCAGCAAAACTTTTATCAATGGGCTTCTAACTAATTCTGCTACGGGAACATTAGATTTAA
>JBAXGW010000043.1:0-40175 GCA_037139195.1 Bacteroidota bacterium | reverse complement strand
ATGATAGTAAAATCGAAATAATATTAGATGAGTAAAGGGGATACCCAGTTAAAAATAATAATGATTCAATTGGTAGATAAACAGTTAAATGCTATTTTAGAATACAATGGATATAGAGGATTTGGTCCATATAATTTTGCATATGGTCAAAATGCAAGCAATAAACTAATAGCCTATGATGAAGATGCAAAAGCTTATTTTTGTGATGACAACGAATTTAAAAAGATAAAAGGTAACAAACATATTTTTATTTTAGAACCAGTTCCATTATTAAAAAACCGAGATAATCTTAATGAATTTGTAAAATAATCAAGTGAAAGAATTTCCCATTTTATTTACTAATTTCCCAACTCAATTTATATTAAAGAAAACTTAAAAAAATGAACAAAGAAATAATAACTTTTCAAATTGGTCAAATGACTATTTCTGATGAAATAAAATCTATTGCTAATAAAATAATAGAATTTCAACGTATTTCGAAAGAAGAATGTCAAGTATTATATCAATGTTCCGATTTGCCTTTGCTTGGCATACTTGCTAATTACGCTAATAAAAGCAAAAACAAAAATCAAGTTTTTTTCAATCGCAACTTTCATGTTGAACCCAGTAATGTTTGTCGTTATAATTGCAAATTTTGCTCTTATAGAAAAGAAGCTTCATTAGGCTACACTTTAACTAAAGAAGAAATATTAATTGATATTCGCAAACACTATAAAGATGAAGTTACAGAAGTTCATATAGTTGGAAGTGCCCATCCCGAAAGAGGTTTAGAATTTTACGAAGACCTTTTGCGAAGTATAAAAAAAGAATATCCTCGTTTGCATATTAAAGCATTTTCGGCAATTGAGCTATATAGCATTTTTGAACTTTCAAAAGTTTCAATTATAGAGGGCTTAACGCGTTTAAAAAATGCTGGTTTGCAATCCATTCCTGGTGGTGGAGCCGAAATTTTTGATGAAACAATCCGGAAACAAATTTGCAACGATAAAGCAGATGCTAAGTTTTGGCTCGAAATTCATAAAACAGCACATCAACTAGGTCTTTCTTCGAATGCAACCATGCTTTACGGACATATTGAATCGTATGAAAACAGAGTTGACCATTTAGACCGCCTGCGTTCCTTGCAAGACGAAACCAATGGATTTAATGCCTTTATTCCCTTAAAATTTCTTCATGCCAATAATGAAATGAGTAATCAAGAAGAATCTTCGATTGTTGAAGACATGAAAAACTTTGCTGTTGCCCGTATTTTCCTTGATAATTTTCAACATATCAAATCGTATTGGCCTATGCTTGGCAAAGAAGAAGCCTCATTAGCTTTGAACTTTGGTGCCGATGATATGGATGGCACAATTGACGATACTACTACAATTTATACCACAGCTGGCTCTAAAGAACAATCGCCTAAAATGACTAGCGAAGAGCTAATAAGCATAATTCACGAAAATAATAGAGTTGCAGTTGAACGAGATTCTAAATATAATGTGATAAAATTATATCCTTTAGAAATTAACAGACGATAAAAAACAGAATTGCTCAATACAAGATGAAATTATAAAAATTTTATGAAAAAAACTTTTTTAATTATTCTCTCAATTATTATTGCATCTTTTCTAACAGGTTGCAGAAAAGATAAAATTAATAAGTATTATGTTAGTGATGCTGTAAAAAGCTTTTTTTTATATAATCAAGGAACTAATTGGCAATACCATGAAGACTCATTGAATATAAATCAACAAATTTCCATGTGCGATAATATTACCGATATGAGAGGAAATGTTTATGACAACGATTTATCTGAATGGAAATTGATTGAATTAGTTTTTGATGATTCAACTTCAGTAGGTGTAATAATGTGTTATCCAGATTATTCTATTTACACTGAAAGATACAAAGATCAATACCATTGCTATTTTAACTTCCCAAATTCAAAAATTGAGACAGATCCATTGGAAAGCATAAGTGTATTGGGAGTTAACTATGATGATGTTTTGCATTTGAACAATGATTCAACGGATGTTTGGATTGCTAAAAAAATTGGTGTAATAAAAAAAATAATACGTAGAAATAATAAAACTTGGTATTGGAGTTTAAGTAATGCTGAATTAGGTGCTAACCATTTTGGACTTAATAAAAAGAAGAATATATGAAATAGCCATGTTTTGGCTAATCACTAACTAAATGATAATTTTTAACATGGCGTATTCCATGTGACTTTATCGATAAAAAATTATAAAATACCACATGAAAAATTATATTTTATTGATATGTACTGCATTTTGCATTTTATTTACATTTAGCTGTAAAAAGTACGAAGATGGACCATATATTAGTTTTAAAAAAGCAGAACCAAGGGTAATTAATAAATGGAATGTTTCTGTTGCCACTATTAATGGGGCTAACAAGATGGCAGATATGGCTAAATATCAGTGGGAATTTTTTGAAGATAAATATTTCAATATATCAATTGAATATACTGATAAAAGTTATTATTCAACCAGTGGCACATGGAGCTTGAAAGACAACAATAAATATTTGGAATTAAATGAAAGTGGCACGATAGAACTTTTTAGAATTAGAGAGTTACGAAAAGGAAAAATGTCAATAGAAGGTGATTTTGATGGTAAAAAATATTTCTTTACTTTTTTACATTGAAATTTTATTAAACAAAAATGGCTGTCCTTTTGAGACAGCCATTTTCTTTATATACATAGCGATTAATCTTCTTGCGCTTCTTGTGCTTCGTAAGCTTTTAACAATACATCTTGAACATCTGATGGCACTTGTTGGTACTCAGCTATCTTCATTCCATAGTTTCCTCTTCCACTTGTTAAAGCACTTAACGATGTAGAATATCTGTTCATTTCAGCAAGTGGAACACGTGCTTTAATGCGTTGATATACGCCTTCGCCTTCCATTCCCATGATGATTGCTCTACGACCTTGTAAATCTGTCATTACATCACCCATTCTTTCTTCTGGAACCATAACTTCTACGTCGCAAATTGGCTCAAGAATTTTTGGTCCAGCTGTTTTAAAAGCTTCACGGAATGCCTGACGACCAGCTAATTTAAATGCTAACTCGTTTGAATCTACATCATGCATTTTACCGTCGTAAATATTAACAACGATATCACGAGCATAAGAACCTGTTAATGGACCTTCTTCGATTTTTTCCATGATACCTTTTAAGATAGCTGGCATAAAACGAGCATCAATAGCACCACCTACAACACAGTTATTGTAAATTAGCTTTCCGCCCCAAGGTAATATATGTTCTTCCGTTCCACGAATCGCAAACTCTGTTTGAGGCTTCATTTCTGGAGTGTATGGTTGAATTAACATGTGAACTTCGCCAAACTGACCAGCACCACCCGATTGTTTTTTATGGCGATACATTGCTTTTGATTGCTTAGTTATAGTTTCACGGTAAGGAATCTTAGGAGAATAATATTCAACATCAATTTTGTTGATTTTTTCGATAATCCATTTTGCAATATTTAAGTGCAATTCTCCCTGACCTGAAACAATAATTTGTTTAAGTTCAACCGAGTTTTCAAATGTCAACGATGGATCTTCTGTATGAATTTGACGTAACAAACCACCTAATTTTTCATCATCTGAAGTGTTCTTAGCTCTTAATGCTGCTCTATGACGTGATTCTGGATAAACAATGCCCTCAACTTTTTCTGTTCCTGCTTTGCCACCATTTAAAGTATTTCCAGTTTTTGTGTCTCTTAGTTTGATTGTAGCACCAATATCACCAGGTAAAAGTTTTTCAACTTTCACGCGAGTTTTACCAGAGATAGCAAATAATTGAGATAAACGCTCTTTTGAGTCGGTATCAAAATTAACCATATCTAAACTTTCAGTAATAGTACCATTTGTTACTTTGAAGTAAGAAACTTCACCTAAATGTTGCTCAATAGAAGTTTTGAAAACTATTAATTGAGGATTTCCAGTTGCATTATATGCAATATCTTTTCCATCGCTTAATTTTAATAGCTTGCTTTGCTCTGGAGAAGGAACAGAACTTATTAAAACTTCTAATAAACGCGCTGTTCCGAAGTTTTGTTTTGCTGATATACAAAATAATGGGAAAATACCACGACTTATTAAACCTGCTTTTAAACCTCTAAAAATTTCTTCTTCAGTAAGTGTACCATCTTCAAAGAATTTTTCCATCAAAGCCTCATCGCTTTCGGCAGCAGCTTCAATTAATTTACCTTGTAAATCTTCCGCTTTATCTTTTTCGTTTGCTGGAATTTCTAATTCTTGATATTTACCATCAGCTGAAAATTTAAGCATTTTCATTTTCATAACGTCAATTACGCTATCAAAACCAATACCTGGATTAACTGGGTATTGAATAATGCTAATTTTAGAGCTTAACATTTGATTTGCTTCTTTCAACAATTCATCGAAATTAGCTTTTTCGTGATCTAATTGATTAGCTAGTAAAACAACTGGCATATTTGCTTTGTTTGTTTGTCTCCAAGCTAATTCAGAACCAACCTCAACACCATTTTGCGAATTTAAAACTAATAATGCAGTGTCAGAAACATGTAAAGACGATACAACATCTCCCACGAAATCGTCAACACCTGGACAGTCGATTATATTTATTTTATGATTATTGTATTCAGTAAATAAAGGGCTTGCGTAAACTGAACTCTGACGTTCAAGTTCAATCTCTTTATAATCCGAAATAGTATTTTTGTCTTCAATTGTTCCTCTTCTAGTAACTACACCGCCCATAAAAAGCAGTGCTTCACCAAGAATCGTTTTTCCTGAACGTGCGCTTCCAACAAGGGCAACGTTTCTAATTTCGCTCGTTTGGTATACCTTCATTGCTATGAAATTATTTTTTTAAATATTAATATATTGTTTTTGTTCAAATTTGGTGGGTAAAAATAAAGAATTCATTTGAATAAATTGCAAAGAATTCTAAAAATTTTATTCCCAAGCAATTATTCTACTTAATTTGCTTTACAAATATTTTGAACTTCATTTCTTATCGAGTTCCATTTGCTTTCTGAAATTTTAGCTCCAATAACTTCAATTACATTTCCCGAAAGAATTGCACCTATTTTCCCACAGTCATTGAAGTTTCTATTGTTTATTAATCCATATAAAAATCCTGATGCATATAAATCGCCTGCACCAGTTGTGTCTAAACATTTAACATCAATAACACCACATTTATAAGTTTCTCCTTTTGATTTAATCAAAGAACCTTTACTTCCAATTTTTACAACTGCAATTTCACACATTTCGGCAATTGCATTTAGAGCTTCTTCGGGTTCTAAACCAGTAAATGCTTTTGCTTCTTCTTCATTAGCAAAAACTATGTCAACGCTCTCTTTTACTGCTTTTTTCAAAAAATCAAGAGTAGCTTCTACTACATTGTAACTAGCTAAGTCTAAAGAAACTTTCATTCCTAGCTTTTTAGCAATTTGTAACGCTTTCACTATCAAGTCTTGGTTAAAAACCAAATAGCCTTCGATATGAAGAATATCATAACCTTTAAAGCTTTCTTCTGTTATAAAATCAGGAGTTAGTTCAACAGCAGCGCCTAAAAACGTAGCAAAGGTGCGTTCTCCGTCCTGACTAACAAGAGCAACAGCCAAACCTGATTGAGCGTTTCCAATATTTAATATTGGTTTAATATTAGCTTTGTGTAAATCATTTTTGAAAAAATTTCCCATCTCGTCATTACCAACACTTCCCATAAAACCTACCTCAGCTCCAAGATTTGCAAGTCCGTGAATAGTATTAGCAGCAGAACCTCCAGATGCTAATTGTTTCTTCAAATGAAGAGTACCATTGCTAATTGTGTTGACAAACTGATCGTCAACAAGCTGCATACTACCTTTGGGTAAATCAAATTGTGCCAAAACCGCATCATTTTCAAGTTGAGTCATTATATCAACCAAAGCATTTCCTAAACCAATAACTTTATTCATAATATATTCTCCTTATTTTATCTATTTGATTATGTGTTAAATATAAAAAACTAAAAAAATTTTTAGTTTTTTTTTGCAAAGATATTGTTTATTTCAAAAAAAGCAATTACTTTTGCCAGCGATTTAAACAATCCTTCTTAGCTCAGTTGGTTAGAGCACATGACTGTTAATCATGGGGTCCTTGGTTCAAGTCCAAGAGAGGGAGCCCTTAAAATCAAAGCCTCACAGAAATGTGAGGCTTTTTTGATTCTATTAGATGCCTTCTTCGGATCAATCGGAAAATATATTTATCCTACGTTATTTCTGAAAGCACTGTTAACTCTCATCTATAAAAACCTGTTACGATTTAGTTAAAACCCTTGCTGGCATTGATTTTTTATCGTTAAATTTTGTTAATAAATTTTTATCTAAAAAATTTCATATTAACTTTCAGCCTTAATTAATAATAATAAGGTTATGAGAAAAATAATACTCCTGTTTTCTTTATTTATTTTCCTTTTTTTAGGATGTAAAAAAGATGAAGTTGCCCCAGTTGTTCCTGTTGAAAAAGAAGTAGTTGACCCACTCAAATTCACAACAGAAGAACTCAACCTATTCACAGTTGCCGACTCTGCTACATTAATGGAACTTATGTATTTTCATGAGCAACCCGATTCTGTAATTTTAAGAAAAATAAGCACAAATATAAATTTAAATGAGCCCCAATTAGACTTGCTGTTAGATAGAATGTATACAACAGTAAGAAATCCAAGCAATCAGGGTGTTGGAATTGCAGCTCCTCAGGTTGGTATAAATAGACGAATTTGCTGGGTAAAGCGCTATGACAAAGCAGGATATCCATGGCAAGTAATTATTAACGCAAAAATAACAGCATTGTCGGATACTGTTTTAGCCAGAGCTGATGGCTGCTTATCAATACCTGGCGAAAGCGGAAACTCACTAAGAGCTATATGGTGCACCGTTGAATACGATGAAGTAAATGGAACTCATAAAATTGAAACAATAAAACATGCTTACACTGCACACATTTTCCAACATGAAATCGATCACCTTGATGGAATTGTTTGGCTAGATAGACTTGCTAAAAAGAAAAATATTTATATACTAAAATCCGAAGAACAAAATCAACTAAACTACAGCCAAGTATCAATGTAAAAAAAATTATCATTCACTAATCAAGAAAACTATGAGAAAATTAAAATTTACCCTTTCAACATTTCTCCTATTAAGTGTTTCATTAGGAGGTTCTGTTTTTGCACAAGATCACAATCATGAGCAAAATTCAGAGTATACAATTCACAAGTCGTGTTATGTAGACGAAGTAATATCAAAAGGATTGAAGAAGAATCCTCAAGTAATTAAGCAATATGCAATATATGAAGAAAATTTGAAACAAGTTATTGCAAACGCACTTAACTCACAGGAAAAAACAGATACAACCATTAACGGCAGAAGAATAATACCTGTTGTGTTTCATGTTATTCATAATTATGGCGCTGATAACATTACAGATGCACAAATTTTAGATGCAGTTGAGAAAATTAATATCGATTTAAACAAATTAAATTCTGACACCACTGCTTCTAGTTCTTGGCCTGCATTTGCATCAAGAAGAGCAAATGCTAAATTAGAACTACGTTTAGCAAAAATTGCTCCTGATGGTTCTTTTACAAATGGAATTGCCAGACACTATGATTTAAGAACAAATTATGCTTACTACGATGTATGTAGTGCATATTCATGGAATCCAAAAAATTATTTAAATGTTTACTCCGTTAATTTTATTTATCCTGCTGGGGTTGCCCTTCCTGATGGCGCTGTTATTGGTGGAATGTCGGTTTTTCCTCCTTCAAATCCTTTAACTCCTCTTTTTACCAACGGGGATTCTTTGGCTGATGGAGTTCTAATTCGTCATGATGCACTAGGAACTATTGGAACTGCTACTAACATGATGGGTTCTGGTATTAATGCCTTAAATAGAACTTTTACTCATGAATTTGGCCATTATGTAAACTTATATCATACATTCCAAAACATGAAATTATTTTTAGGTATTCCAATGATGGGTACTGATGGATGCTCTACTTCTGGTGGTCCTTTTGGCATGGTAGCATTAAATAACGATGAAGTTGATGACACGCCCGCTATTATTGCCGCAAGTCAAAACACAAGCTTTTTATGCTATACTCCTGGAAGCAGAAACACTTGTACTCCAACAACTGGAGTGGATGAACCTGATATGGTTGAAAATTATATGGATTATCAAAATGGCTATTGCACCAATATTTTTACAACAGGACAACTTGCTCGTATCGATGAAACAATGAATGGCGATCGTAAAAATTTATGGCAAAAAGAAAACTTAATTGCTACTGGTGTTCTTGATCCTTCTTATAACCCAGGTATAAAGCCTAATGCAGATTTTAATCCATCTTCTTATTATGCTTGTCCTAATGCAAGTATTACATTTAATAATTTTACTTGGGGTGGTACAGCTGATTCTTACTCATGGACATTTTCAGGAGGAACACCTTCAACCTCAACAGATGCAAATCCAGTTGTAACTTTTGCAAATCCTGGCAAATATTCTGTTTCTCTTACTGCAACTAATGCAAATGGAACCTCTACAATAACTAGACAAGATATTATTACAGTTTTAGGAAATACTACTCCTGAAGTAGCTCCTTATGCCTATGGCTTTGAAAACGGCTTAACTGGCTGGGAAGTTACAAGTCAGGCAGGTAATTCTTGGGAAGTTACCGATTCTGCAAAATATTCAGGGACAAAATGTTTAAGAATCTCTAATTTCACAAATAACACTGGTGGAAGTTTAGATGAAATTATCAGCCCGGCAATTGATGTATCAGGTTTGCCAAATGGATACTCTATGAAAATAAAATTCAAATTAAGTTATTCCGGTAAATATGTTGCTCCAAATGCCCTTGCTGGTTTATTAGGAGTAGTTAGCGAAGCTGATACTATTTGGGATGGTCTACGTCTTTATGTTTCTACTGATTGTGGACAAACATGGAATCAAAAATATGCAAAAACAGGAAAACAACTTGCAACTACAAGCCCAGATTCTAATAATTTCTTCCCAACGGCTACTTCACAATGGAGAGAAGAAATGGCTGTAGGTTTAGGTTCTGTTGCAACTAGTAATAACTTGCGTTTCAAATTTCAATTTAAGAGCTATAATGGAAATTCATTATATATCGACGATATAAATATTTCTACAACTACTGATGTTAGAAATATGATTGAAGAAAATTTACACTTGTCTATTTATCCTAACCCAATGAATGACCAAGCTCAAATTAACTTTAATTTAATTGAAAATTCTGATGTAAACATCAAAATATTTGATGTTTTGGGTCGCGAGATAATTCAATTAGTAAATGGAAAATTAAACTCAGGCGAACAAAAAATATCTGTAACAAAAGAACAAGTTCAAAGCTCAGGAATTTATTTTGCTAATATCATTATAAACGGAAATTCGTTTACAAAACGTTTTATCGTTGACTAACTATTTTTTAAACAAAAATTTAAAAACCGATTTGTTATCAAGTCGGTTTTTTTTATTTAATATTGTTCTCTTTTTTCGTTAATTTTAAACGTTTATTTAAAATCAAATTGTAATGTCAATATTTCAGAATATTTTTCTAGAAACAAATAAAAAAAGGTTTGCTGTTTTAATCGATCCCGATAGAACAAAAGTTAACAACTTAAAGGAAACGGCAGAATTGGCTAAAAAAAGTGGAGTTGATGTTTTTTTTGTTGGCGGCAGCTTATTAACCAACGATAGCCTTGATGAATGCATTACATTGCTTAAAGAAGAAACAGATATTCCAGTGATTATTTTTCCTGGAAATGCCATGCAAATCAACGCAAAAGCCGATGCTCTGTTGTTTCTGTCTCTTATTTCAAGCCGAAATCCTGAAATGCTAATTGGTCGACATGTTATTGCAGCCCCTTACTTAAAAGCAGCAAAATTAGAAACAATATCTACCGGTTATATGCTTATTGACAGTGGAAAATCAACAGCAGCATCCTATATGAGCAATTCTTTTCCTATCCCTTACGACAAAGATGATATTGCTGTATGTACTGCAATGGCAGGCGAAATGCTTGGTTTAAAACTTATATATATGGATGCAGGTAGTGGAAGCGCATCGTCTATTAGCGAAACAATGACTAGAAGAGTAAAAGATAATATAGATATTCCTTTAATTGTTGGTGGAGGAATAAGGAATATTGAAACCGCCAAAATGCTTTATAATGCTGGAGCCGATTGTTTAGTAATAGGTAATGCCATTGAAAAAGACAACTCGATTATTAGAGAAATGTCAGATTTGTTGAAAATTATTAATGGTTAAAATCATCCGAATTCCACTCTTTATAAAACTGTTCTAAATACTTTTCCATAAATAAATGCCTGCTTTCAGCAATTTCCTTAGCTGTTTGTGTATTCATTCTGTCTTTTAGTAAAAGTAATTTCTCGTAAAAATGATTAATCGTAGGATTAACTGACTTTTTATATTCTTCAAATGAGTTATGTATGCTTGGCTTTATATCAGGCTCATACATTGGCCTGTTTTTGCTAGCTCCATAAGCAAAAGTGCGCGCAATGCCTATAGCACCAATAGCATCAAGTCGATCAGCATCTTGCACAATATTCCCTTCAAGGCTTAATAACCCAATTGGTGTATTTGCTCCTTTGTAAGAAATATGATTAACAATATGAACAACTTCTGAAATAATTCCTTCGTTTACTTTGCAGTCCTTAAGCCATTTTTCAGCAACTCTACCTCCGATAAGCTCGTCGCCATTGTTAAATTTCCAATCGGCAACGTCATGAAGCAAAGCAGCTAGTTCAATTATAAATGCATTTCCTTCTTCCTTCGATGCAATTTTTAAAGCTAAATTTCTAACTCGCACTATATGCCACCAATCATGTCCCGAAGCATCACTTGAAAGTTTGTCTTTCACAAAAAGTTCTGTTTTGCTAATTATTTCTGAATTATTCATCATATCTCAAATGTAAGATTTTTTTTTCAAACCTCAAAAGAAAGGAATTTTAACACAGAAAATTCTTAACTTTGCATCTCACATTTGAGAATTAATATAATTATGCGAATTTGAGGCGTGCAAGATTTTAAAAGCGCAGCATACTTTAGTATGTGAGCATTTTAAAATCGAAGCACAACGAAGAAGGCGCAAAATTATATTAATTCGAATTGGCCTCGTAGTTCAGCTGAATAGAACGTCAGATTCCGGTTCTGAAGATCGGGGGTTTGAATCCCTCCGAGGTCGCATAGCCTAAATTGATATACAGTCAATTAGGCTTTTACTTTGAAATTTTAGCCAACTATTAGCAAATAGTTTCTTCTTTTAGCCTATGATTATTATCAAAATGGTTTTTTGATAAATCAAGAATAAAGCTTACAAGTGTATTTTTACATAATACAAACAAAAAAAGCCTTCATGGAAGGCTCTCTTTTTTACATTAGCCCTTGAATAACTCTCAAGATAATGTTGCTTAAAATCTTAGAAATCGCCTTAATTAAAAAGCTTTCGTAGATTCTCCTAAGCTCGTTTTTCTGAAAAATTCTTTTCATGTTTAAAACTTTAAGAAAATTAATACTAATTTTTTTGCTTAAAAGAAAACTAAGATATAATTTTGAACAACAATAAAAATATCAAAAATAGTTCATATTAAAGGTTCTTAAACTTGCCGGTTTAATGAACCTTTTTCTCTTTTAAGAATTCCAAAGGTATATAATGCTTATGTTTTATTCGCCTTGAAATTTTAAACATTCTTTCATAGTTATTAACCTATAATATATAGACTATTGAAGATGAATTAGTTTAGTCTTCTTTTGAAAAGATATAAACTTGTCTTAACAAATTGTTGAAAATAACTTATTAAAAATCAAAATTGACTGTATAAAGTTTTTTCATTCGTATTTTTTCTTGAAATTGCTTAATAATTGGTTTGAAAATTGCACTATTGTTTTTGCATAATATTGTAAATGTTATTGTTAAAAGAGACGAGTGATATTACTCTTCTCTTTTTCTATTTCTGCCCAAAAAAATTTTAAGATTATTTTCTTTTCCCATTTAATCTTTTCTAATTCTTGCTTTATTTTCATTTACTCATTTGCATTCTATTTCTTAAAAATATTTAATTTTTCAAACATATTTACTATTCGTCGTGATTAGTCGAATATTATTATTTAAATTTGAATAAATTAAAAACCAGTATATTATGAAAAAATTAGTATTCATCTTATTTATTTTTATTTCGTTCTCAGTTAAGGCACAAATAAATCCGCTTACTTCACCATACTATGCAAATGGAACGTATGCAATAGTTGCCGATTCTGTTGAATCTGATACAGCAGATTTTATTGCTAAGGATTTGCTTATTTACCGCCCTTCATCTACGGTTGATGGCCCTTATCCTGTTTTTATTTTTCAATTAGGGGCAAACGGATTTGGCAGTAGTGCTATAAACCGCCATACTTATGATTTATACATGAAGCACCTTGCCTCTTATGGTTATGTTGTTATAATTATTGATGATGCCGCTGCGGGTCTACCTAGTGGCACAAGTTTTAAAAATACTCACGATTGGTTTAAGAGCAGGGTTGCTATAACTAGCCACTGGCTGCATCAATATGCTGATCCTAACAAAGTAATAATTGGCGGCCATTCTAATGGAGGCGTAAATGCTTCGGCTTTGATTGATAGTAGACCTACAGAAATTGAGGGTATTGTGTATTTTGCTTCATATCCAAGTGGCACTTTCCCTGTTACTCACGATGTAACTACATTTACTGGCAAAGTTCTAGATTTAGCTGGCGAAGAAGATGATGACAGCACGCCAAGTGCTTGCAAAGGTGGGTATAACAAATTCACTGCCGCAGCTTGTAAAACTTGGGTGCTTGTAAAAGGTATGGCACATGGTGGTTTTGGAGATTATATTAATTCTGGGCAACTTGTTGGAACAATAGGAAGAGATTCTGCTACTGCAACTGTTCGACACTATCTTGTTAGTTTTCTTGAAAGTGAATTTAAATCAAATGGTGCAGCAAACGATAATTTTGCAATTGCAGCCAAACGACCAAGACCTACAAAAGAATTTGAAAATAGCTGTTTAGCAAACGATTTAGGCATTTCTTATATTAAAACACCAAGAACTTCTTGCGAATTGTACACTAGCACAACGGTATCGGGATATATTAAAAATTTTGGTTCACAAAGCCAATCAAATATTAATGTTTCGTATATAGTTAATTTAAATACTCCCGTAACAGAGGTTTATCAAGGAACAATAAATTCTGGAGATAGCGTATTATATACATTTACGTCAAAACCAAGTATGAGTACAACTGGCCTTTGGAAAATAAAATTATTTACTAGTCTCTCAACCGATGCTGATTTAACTAATGACACTTGTACAATTCAAATAAGTAATATAAATCTAACGCTACCAGATTCTGTTAATTTTACAGGTTTCACTGGTGCAAATTTATCTACGGTATTTCCTAATTGGTCCGAAGCTCAGGGTATAGCGCCTGCAGTAGCAAATTCGATGTGGAAAAATGGCACAGCTTTTACTAGCAATACTACTGCACGTGTAAATATAACGGGCACTTCTGTTCGCGAATGGATGATTAGTACGCCATTTTTAGCAACAACAAATACTAACTTATATTTTGATGCAGCACTAACTACATTAAATGCTGCAACTACCTACAGTGCTGGCATGGATAATGATGATAAAGTTATTGTTAGAGTAAGTACAGATTGTGGTACAACATGGACAGATGTTTATACTATTGATAAAAACTCAGCAATTACTAATACATTGGTCAGAAAAACCGTATCACTTGCATCATATAATGGACAAAATATTAAAGTAGCCTTTTTTGCAAGTAGTACAGCATCAGGTTCTAATACCTACGATTTTCATTTAGACAATATAATGTTGAAAAACGATATTAGTACCGATATTTCATTATTAGAAATGCCATCACCAGCAGTAACTTCTTGTTATGGAACTACTGAATCTATTCAAGTTAAGGTGAAAAATTTAGGAATTAATACCATTAATCTCGCAACAAATAATTTAGCTATTCATATCCAAGTTAGTGGACAAACAACTGCTGTAATAGATACAACAATAAACCAAGGAACTATCGCAGCTGGCGCAACTCAAACTATAACTGTAAAACCAGTATTTAGTATGAGTAGCAATGGAAATTATATTTTTGCTATTTCCACAAACTTTGCTGATGGTAATCTTTCAAATAATACGCTAAGTCCTGTTACTATTACAGTAAACAATCCAATAATTACAATTCAAGGTTTAGCTAGTTTATGTAATGGTCAAAAGGACACATTACGTGTTAGCTATAATAAAAAACCATCTGTTTATAATTGGAGCAATGGAACACATGATACGGTTTTAATCGTTAATCCTTCGGTAAATTCTACCTATTCGTTAACCATATCAGATGCAAATAGTTGCACGGCTAGTGATGATTTTAATATAACAATTAATGAACTTCCAGTAGCAAATGCTGGCTCTGATGTTTCTATTTGCAAAGGCGATTCAGCAACTATAGGTTCAACTAGCATAGGAACGATAGCTTGGTCCCCTAACACAAGCATAACCAATATAAATATTCAAAATCCAAAAGTTTCTCCAATCACTTCAACCAGTTATTTGATGACAGCTACAAATCAATGTGGCACAAGCACAGATAATGTTTATATACACATTTATGAACTTCCAGCTATTAATTTTGTTACTGATGCTCAGCAAAACCAAATATGTAAAGGAAACTCCGTAAAAATTGAAGCAAATGGCGCCGATTCACTCGTTTGGAGCAATGGTTCTTCTGATTCAATTATTAATGTTATGCCTTTAGTTACTACAACTTATTCGGTAACAGCAACCTCGGTTAACAATTGTATTGCAACTGATGATATTGAAATTATAGTAAACGAACCTGCTTCAATTGTTTCTAGTCCATCACCATCAAGCGTTTGTTTAGGCGAATGTATCAATTTATCAGTATCTGGAGCAGCTAATTATACTTGGAGTACAGGATCGAATGCAAGTACAATTACGATTTGTCCTCAGTCTGATAGCACATATAAAGTTACATGCATTGATTCGCACTCGTGCATCACAGAAGTATCTTTTGTAATTAATGTTAATGAAAACCCAACAATTGACTTAGGATCAGATACAATTACTGTAGCTTTGCCTCATATCATTGATGCTGGTTCGGGATATGCAAGTTATACTTGGAGCGACCAAACACATGCGCAAACAACTACCGCAAATAGTATAGGCTGGTATTATATAACTATAACTAATGCAGATGGTTGCTTGGCGGTTGATTCTGTTTATGTCGATTTGTTTGTAAATACAAATGATATTGAAAACAGTGGAATTAACTTTTATCCAAATCCGGCTAATAAAATAGTAACAATAAATTTTAACCAAAACCAATCTTCAATAGTTGAAATTTATGATGTTAAAGGCATTTTAATTCGCAAAGAAGAATTTAGAAATAAAACTAATTGTACCATGGATATAAGTGATTTATCGCCATCTATCTATATCGTAAATATAATTGGTACTACTTCAACTAAGACAATAAGATTAGTTAAGAACTAGATGCCATTGTATAATTTTGTTTCGTAAAATAAAAAACCTATTTCGCATGAAATAGGTTTTTTGATTTTGTAAATTTTAAAATTTAATGTAGGTTTGTGAAAACATTTGAATAATGGTTCCTATTTCGGCAGTAATTATTACTTTTAACGAAGAAAAAAATATCGAACGTTGCCTCAACTCCTTAGTTGGAATTGCTGACGATATTGTTGTGGTTGATTCATTTTCAAAAGATAGAACAAAAGAAATTTGTTTAGAAAAAGGAGCTCGCTTTATTGAACATGCTTTTGAAGGACATATTGAACAAAAAAATTGGGCCATTACACAAGCAAAATATCCTCATGTTTTATCACTCGATGCAGATGAGGAATTATCAGAAGAATTGAAAAAATCTATTCTTGAAGCTAAAAATAATTGGTTATTCGATGCATATTCGATGAATCGTTTGACCAACTACTGCGGAAATTGGATTAAACATTGCGGATGGTATCCTGATACAAAACTTCGACTTTGGGATAGCCGAAAGGGAAGCTGGGGCGGAACAAACCCTCACGACAAATATATAATGAACGAGAATTGTTCCGAAGACCATCTAAAAGGCGATTTGTTTCATTATTCATTTTATACCATCGATCAGCATTTACAACAAATAAATAAATTTTCGGATATTTCATCAAAAGCACTTTTTAATAAAGGAGTAAAATCAAGTTTTTTGAAATCGATTTATAAGCCAATGGCTAAGTTTATACGTAACTACATCATTAAAATGGGATTTCTAGATGGCTATTATGGCTATGTTATTTGTCGATTATCAGCATATTCAACCTTTTTGAAATATGTAAAACTTAAAACATATTACAAATGATAGTTTTACATCTTTCTACTGCTAAAACATGGCGTGGTGGCGAACAGCAAATGATATATCTTGCCGAAGAAATGCAGAAAAAGCAAATTCAACAAATTGTTTTTTGCATTGAAAAATCTAAAGTAGCAGAAATATGTGAGCAGAAATCTATTCCCTATCGTTGTTTTAAAAAACGAACATCGTTAGATATATTTGCTGCTTTAAAACTAGCTAATTTATGCAAAAACAATGAAATAGATATTATTCACACCCACGATTCGCACGCCCACACAACTGCAGTTCTATCTGCTGTCCTTTTTGGCAATAAATCGAAAATTTTTGTTAGCAGAAGAGTTGATTTTCCAGTTAAAAAAACATGGTTCTCCTATTTCAAATACAATCATAAATCCGTAGTTCGAATTGCATGCGTATCTGAGATGATAAATAAAATTACGTCAAAAGCGATAAAAGATAAATCGAAATTAATCACCATTTATTCGGGTATTGATTTGAAAAAATTTGATGTTTCATTTGATAAAGATTTTTTAAGAAAAGAGTTTAATTTAGAAAAAGACACTGTTATAATTGGGAATACATCGGCAGTTGCTCCGCACAAAGACTATTTTACCTTTGTTGACAGTGCAGAGAAATTTATTAAAAAGGGAATTAGCTCTAAATTCTTTATTGCAGGAAATGGACCTTTACAAAATGAGATAAAAGAGTATATAGAAAGCAAAGGACTGTCGAATGACATAATATTGTTGGGTTTTAGAAAGGACATTCTACAAGTTCTTAATGGGTTTGATGTTTTTTTGATTACTTCAAAAACAGAAGGCTTAGGCACTTCGATATTAGATGCTTTTGCTTCAGGCGTCCCTGTTATTGCAACCAAAGCGGGCGGAATTCCTGAAATTGTGGTTCATGAGAAAACGGGTTTACTTGCTCCTATTAAAGATTCAAATGCTCTTGCTAATTTGCTTGAACAAATAATTAATGATAAGGAATTGAAAAATCGCTTAGTTGAAAATGCAACAGAATTACTTAATAGCTTCACGAAAGAAAATACTGCTAATAAAACAATTGGAGAATATATAAAACTCTATAAATAGTAATTATTCCATGAAAAAATTAGCAATTGCAATTGTATTGATAATAATTATAACTCTTGCAAGCTTATATACTAAACGAGAAATTTACAATTCAAAGCGGCAATTACAAATTACTAAAAATGAGATTAAAAATCTTGCCGACAACCATATTTTAAAAGAAGGCGATTTAATTTTTCAAACTTCAACTTCCAGACAAAGCAAAGCAATTCAAATAGCAACAAAATCAAAATTTTCTCATTGCGGAATTATTTTTAAAGATGCTACTTCTTTTTATGTATTTGAAGCTGTTCAACCCGTCAAAAAAACATCGCTTAACGATTGGATAGCTCGAGGGAAAAATGGGAAATTTGTTGTTAAACGACTTAAAAATGCAAGACGAATAATCACGCCTCAAAATATTGATAAAATGAAATTGATTTGCAATCAATTCACAGATAAAGAATATGATAAAACTTTTGAATGGTCTGATGATAAAATGTATTGCTCAGAATTAATATGGAAAATATACAAAAAAGCAATAGGAATTGAAATTGGGGAACTTGAACAACTGAAAGATTTTGATTTATCTAGCCCTGAAGTTAAGAAAATTATGATTGAGCGTTACGGCGATAATATTCCCTACAATGAAAAAGTAATTTCGCCTATTTCTATTTTCAATTGTAACTTATTGGAAACAGTTAAGGAATACTAAATTAGCATTTCAATAAAAAATCCAATTTTTCATTCTTCTTTTTGAATACCTTAAATTTATCATTATATTTATACAGATTATAAATAAGAATCGATGATATTAAATAAAACAACCATAAAATTCAGCGCTTTTGAACATATAAAGTTTAGCTTTGTATTGTTCTTTGCCTTCGTTGTTATAAGACTTAGCGAATGGTTTTTTTGCAACCAAAACCATATTTTGCCAACTAGCATTTTTACGCTTGAATTAAAGGGCATTTTATCCGAATTTTTCTATGCTTCCTTCATAGCAATGCTTCTATATTTGCCATATTTGTTTCTGTTTTTATGGAAAAGAAAACTTGCAACTTGGTTTCATGTCTTTTGTTTGTTTATTTTTTCTATTGCTTATTGGAGCGTATCGCAGTATTTCATAAAAGTTTTAACTCCACTTAGCTCTGATTTTTGGGGATACTCACTTAACGAAATTAAAACTACTATTGCTGCTTCTGGTGGTGTAAACTATTTAACGTACATTTCTATATTGTTAATAGCTATTCTAGTTGTATTATCATATATTCTGCTTCGTAAACTAGAGTTTAAACCTCTTTTATTTTCAATAAGTCTATTTATACTATTATCTGGAATTGTTGGACAACTATTTTTCAAACCTAAAATGACCGATTATACTAGTTCAGCTGAATATTATATGGCAGAAAATAAACTTCATTATTTTATTGTAAAATCATTAGAATCTAATGAAAATCAGATTGTTGAAAACAGTAAATTTGATGAAAGCTATTTTAAATCGCATCCTTTTCCTCTTATGCATTCGGTAAAACCTAACGATGTAATAGGCGATTTTTTTAATACAACAAATGAATTGCCTAACTTGGTATTCATTCAGGTTGAAGGGCTTGGCAAATCGTTTGTTGGCGACAATGCTCAGTATGCCGGTTTTACTCCATTTTTGGATAGCTTACTAAAGAAAAGCTTGTTTTGGGAAAATTGTTTAAGCACTGCGGGTCGCACATTTGGAATTCTGCCTAGCATGTATGGCTCTTTGCCATTTTCAAACGATGGATTTATGGAAATGGGAACCAAAATGCCAAAGCACATTACGCTAATCAGTTTACTTAAACAGCAAGGTTATGCTTGTAATTATTATTACGGTGGAAACGCTAACTTCGATAAACAAGATATTTTCATGGAAAGACAAGGAATTGATTTTGTTTTAAACGATGATAAATTTTCAAAAAATTTCGTAAAAATGAAGCCTAGTGAAGGTGGGGAATCTTGGGGCTATCCTGATAGAGCATTATTTTTGCAATCGCTAACCGATATAAAAAATCAAAATAAAGTCCCTCGCTTGGATATTTATATGACGCTTACAACCCACGAACCATTTATTGTTCCCGAGGAAAAATTCAAATCAATATTTGACCAAGTTTATGTAAAATCGAAGTCGCAGAATAAAGAAGTATTCTCTAAGTATAGAAATATTTTTGAGTGCTTGCTTTATACTGATGATGCTATCAGAAATTTTATAAACGAGTATAAAAAACGCAGCGACTTTAACAATACAATTTTTATTATAACTGGCGACCATCGTATGATTCCAGTTCCTCACAGTTCTGAAATTGACCGTTTTCATGTGCCATTATTTATTTGGTCGCCTATGATTAAGAATGCACAAACATTTTCTTCAGTTGTTTCGCACTCAAATATTCCTGCTACTATGTTATACTTCTTAAAAAATAAGTATAATATAAGCATTCCCGATTCTTTGCCATTTATTGCAAACGAAATGCTTGTAAAAAAGGAGTTTTCAAGTAATCTCGATTTACCTATTATGCGAAACAAAGGCGATTTAAGTATTTATTTGTATAATAACTTCTATCTGTGCGACAATGTACTATACGAAATGTCAAATCATTTAGAATTAAAGCCATCAAACAACGAAAAAATGCGGAAAGTTCTTGTTGATAAGCTTAATACATTTAAGATAATTAATAAATATGTTTGCGAAAACGACAAGATTTATGATGGAAAACTTGCGTTAATTGAAAGTGCCAGCTATCAATTTTCTGTTGAAGAACAGAAATATATTAAAGATAATTCGATTGAAAAACTGATGCCCGATGATAAATTTTTCAAAGCAAGAGATTTGTCAAGAACAGGTGATTATAAAAATGCTAAAATAATATTGAAGCTTGTATTAAACGACAGTCCTAATTATGCCGATGCACGAATTCTATTTGGCAGAATTGATGCATGGAGTAAAAATTACACAATAGCTTTAGTTGAATTAAAAGAAGCTGTGAAAAGAGCACCAACATATAATGATGCTTATTATGCACTTATAGATTGTCTTTTTTGGGCAGACATGAATATAGAAGCTCTTAAAACATTAGAGAAAGCGCTTGAGATATTTAAAAATGATCCAGAATTGATTTCTCGTAAACAAAAAATTATGGCTAAAAAATAATATGCATTACTATAAACGAGCTTGCAAGTGCAAGCTCCTTAATTTCACAGTGTTACACAGAGTTAAAGCACAGTGTGGCACAGAAAAAAACAGTGAAACTCTGTGAAAACACAGTGTAACACGGTGAAATAAAAGCAAGTTGCCTTAGGCAACTATATGAAGGCTAAAAAATTCTGAGTAACTAGAAAAACAAATAAAATGAAAAAAATAAAATATATATTGCTAATAATTTGTTTTGGAATGGGCATTTCCGCCTTTGCTCAAAACAATAATGAGGCAAAGCTCGATACTGTTAAATACGATACCTTAACAATGAGCAGCGACGAGCTTTTTAAAATAGTCAGAAATAAGGCATTTAATGGCAATAAAACCGAAGCAATTGTAATATTAAAAGCTGTTTTGAATAAAAGTCCTAATTATAATGATGTACGTGTTTTTTTAGGAAGAGTTTATGCATGGGAAGGCTTGCGAGCTGATGCACGTAGAGAGATTCAACTAGTTTTGGACAAAGAACCCAATAATATTGATGCACGCTGTGCACTAATAGATGTAGAAATGTGGTCGGATGATTATGAAAAGGCTTTGAACTTGGCAAATACTGGATTAATAAAAAATCCAAATTCAGAAGATTTAATTTTAAAAAAGGTAAAAGCCTTGATAAAGCTCAATCGTATGGATGAAGCAAATATCGAATTAGAACGATTGTTAGCCATAAATCCAGCCAATGAAGAAGCATTAAAATTAAAAAAAGAATTGAAAATAGCTTATTTAAAAAACTATGTATCAGTAAGCTATACTCGTGATGAACCAGCTAAAGTTTTCGATCCTACCAACTATTATAGCATACAATATGGCAGGAAAACTAAATACGGCTCTGCAATATTAAGGTATAATCAAACTCAAAGAGCATCGAGCGTGGGCAGACAAGCAGAAATTGATTTATATCCACGAATAAAAAAAGGTGTGTATGGCTATTTAAATTATGGCTATTCTAACACCTTGTTATTCCCTGATCACAGAGCTGGAGCGGAGCTGTATGTTTCATTGCCAAAGAGTTTCGAAGCATCGGCAGGTGCACGGTACATGTATTTTGGTGCTAACAGTGCGGTAACATTATATACATTTACATTGGGCAAATACTATGGAAACTATTGGTTTTCGGGACGAACCTTTTTAACCGACGGAACAAAAGGAATATCAAATTCCTATACATTTATTGCTCGCCGTTACTTTGCTAATCCAATAAGTTATATTGGTTTTATAACGGGCATCGGCTTTTCTCCAGACGACCGCATCGACCAATATTTTTTAGCAAAATCGAGAAAAGCAGGATTAGAATTTCAATACTATATAAATCCGTATTTTACGGCATCACTGAGCTACTTTTTCTATCAGCAGCAATACTGGTGGAGCGATGCAAAATATATAAATACCCAATCTATAAAAGGAAGTTTGACTTTTAATTTTTAGCAAACACTTATCTAATAGTATAAATTGCCGAAGCCAAATTTCTGATTGTACCATCTGGTCCTTTTGCTTTTATGTCCTCGAAATAAATTTTTGCTCCAGCTTTTAACTCACCTATTATCTTTATAACTTCAGGTGTCAATTGATTTCCTTTGCAGTTTATTTCTATTATTTTTTCACCTAGAGCGACAGAGAATTTAAACGAAGTTACTTCGAACTTTACGTTATCAAACAAAAAATCTTGCAAGGCAACTACCAAATAAGGAGCTTCGATAATTTTTTGTATTTCTATTTGACTTTCTGAATGTTTATTTGAAATAATAACTTCTGGATCTGGAATTTTCATAATTCTAAACTCTCTTACACCATATAACTCTTTCTTTCCATCTTTTTCCACAAAGACCTTCAGGCTTGTTTTACCTGGCGTATTCACTTTTGCAATCCAATGAATACCTTCTACTTTAACAATTTCGCCATTATCAATGCTTACAGAAATAGTTTCGGGCTTAACGTTACATATTGCAATATCAAGCGGATTATCTAATCCGATATACAGCACATTCATTTTAGTTGCAGAAACCGATAATAAATCTTTTGAATTGCTTTGCCCAAATACAAAAATGGGTGTAAACAAAAAGGCAATTAGCAATAGTTTAATGCTTGTTTTCATAGTGGTTTATTTTATGGTTAGGTTTAGTTCTTTAACATAATTTGCCGTTCCATCAGGTCCAATAACTGAAATGTGATAAAAGGAAATTTTATCTCCAGATTTGCTATTCTCAATTAACTTTAGTGCTTCTTCATTCAGTTTATATCCTTCACAATCAATTGATTTTGTAGTTAGACTATCAGTTAATGAAAATGTGAAGGATTTAATTGTGTATTTCACACCATCAATCATAAAATCTTCTAAAACTGCAAACAGAAAAGGAGCAGCAAGCACTTTTGTTTTTTCAATCTCTCCGGATTTAACTCCAGCGAGCATTATTGCTGGGTCGGGTGATCTAATTGCTCGAAGCCGCATCGAACCACAATAACTATCTTTCCCTTTATTAATTGCAAAAACACTAATGTTTACTTTTCCTAACTTCGAAACTCAAACTGTCCATCTATTATTAGATTCTCTAGTTATTGTTCCATTATCAATTTTCACAACTACATCTTTGGGCTCAACCCCACTCACCACAATTGTAACTGGATTGTCCATTCCAATATAGAAAAAATTGTTTTTATCAACCGAAATGGCATATTCCTTACATTTATTCGATTGAGAAAATGCGAGAATTGGCGCAACGAAAATGGCGATTAACAATAGTTTAATTATTATTTTCATAGTGGTTTGGGCTAAGGTTTATTTCAAAATCAAATTTAAATCATCTACTTGTCTTATTGATCCATCCGGAAATTTTACTTTAATATCAGAAAATGTGATTAAATCTCTATCATTAGCTTTTTTAATTAATTCGAGCACATTTTGTGGCAACATAAATCCTGTACATTTAACTTCCGAATTATGAGTTCCATTAGAAATTGTAAAAGTAAAAGATTGAATATAAAATGCCACACCATACAACATATAGTCCTCTAAATCAGCCATTAAATATGGGGACGTAACAATCATTTTTCTTTCAATAAAGTTATATCTCCGTCCTGCCAACATTACTACTGGTGAAGGAAGTTTTTTAATTCTAAACTCTTTTGTTGCATACAATTCTATTTTGCCATCATTATCAGCAAATACTTTAATGAGTGCTTTGCCTTGCGAATCAACTTTTGCAATCCAATTTACATCCGAAGTCCTGATTAATTCGCCTTGATTAATAGTTGCAGTAATATTTTTGCTATCAATCCCACTTATTGCTATTTTTATGGGATTATCTAGCCCAATATATAATACATTCATCTTTTCAGGTGAAATGACAACTAAATCAGCCTTTGCCAATGAATCCTCCTTTTGTCCAAACCCCAAAGTCGGAATAAAAAAGCATAAAGCAAATAAAATAGGTAGAAATCTCATTATCAATTATATTTTTAATAGGATGAATATTCCCTTTAACATCTAAACACCGAAACATTACAATTATTATCTCCAAATATAATATAAATTTATAGAAATTCATATTGTAGAAATTAGAAATCTTGAAAAAACGGTTATTCAGAAATTTGAATAGTCTTTTTTTACTTTATTAAAATTGAAATTTTATTCAGCTAAAACAATAATTTTGTTATTGTTAACTTCAATTACTCCACCTTTTATATCAATATACACGGTGTTCTTTTCCGCATTTACAAGTTTTATTTTGCCTTTTGTTAAAGCCGAAACTAAAGGAGCATGATTGTTTAATAACTCAAATGAACCATCAATTCCTGGAAGCTGAACTAAACTTACGTCCCCTTCAAAAAGCTTAATATCGGGTGTTATTATTTCTAAATACATAAATTTCTATTTATTTGCTTCAGCGATTAACTTCTTGCCTTTTTCAATAGCATCTTCAATAGTTCCAACTAACATAAATGCAGCTTCTGGATATTCATCTACTTCGCCATCCATAATCATATTGAAACCTTTAATGGTATCTTCAATATTTACAAATACACCAGGAATACCAGTAAATTGCTCAGCAACGTGGAATGGTTGAGATAAGAAACGTTGTACACGACGTGCTCTGTGAACAATTAATTTATCTTCTTCCGAAAGCTCGTCCATACCAAGAATTGCAATAATATCTTGAAGTTCTTTATAGCGTTGAAGCGTTAATTTCACTCTTTGTGCAGTATCGTAATGTGATTGTCCTACCACATCAACAGATAATATTCTTGATGTTGAATCTAGTGGATCAACTGCAGGATAAATACCTAATTCCGAAATTTTTCTGCTCAATACAGTAGTTGCATCTAAATGCGAGAATGTAGTTGCAGGAGCTGGATCCGTTAAGTCATCAGCAGGAACATATACCGCTTGAACTGAAGTAATAGAACCATGTTTTGTAGACGTAATACGCTCTTGCATAACACCCATTTCTGATGCTAAGGTTGGCTGATAACCCACAGCCGAAGGCATACGTCCAAGAAGAGCCGATACTTCAGAACCTGCTTGAGTGAAGCGGAAAATATTATCCATAAAGAATAAAATATCTCTTCCACCTGAAGTTCCATCGCCATCGCGGAAATACTCAGCAACAGATAATCCAGAAAGTGCAACTCTAGCACGAGCTCCTGGAGGTTCGTTCATTTGACCAAACACTAAGGTTGCTTGCGAATTTTTTAATTCATTAATATCTACTTTCGATAAGTCCCAACTGCCTTCTTCCATGCTCTTTTTGAACTCGTCGCCATAACGAATTACGCCAGATTCAATCATTTCGCGCAATAAATCATTACCTTCACGTGTTCTTTCACCAACACCAGCAAAAACAGATAATCCAGCATATCCTTTTGCAATATTATTGATAAGCTCCATGATAACTACTGTTTTTCCAACACCAGCACCACCAAACAAACCAATTTTACCACCTTTTGAATATGGCTCAATTAAATCGATTACTTTTATTCCTGTAAAAAGCACTTCTTTTTTAGTTGATAAATCTTCGTATTTTGGTGGTTCTCTATGAATTGGATAACTTTTTGTTTTCTCAACTTTCGGCAAACCATCAATTGCTTCTCCAATTACATTAAACAAACGTCCATTAATTTGGTCGGTTGTAGGCATCGTTATAGCACTTCCAGTAGATACAACATCCATACCTCGTCTTAATCCATCTGTACTATCCATTGCAATAGCACGAACGGTGTCTTCACCAATATGTTGTTGACATTCTACAATTAAAACGCTGCCATCGTCGCGACGTACTTCTAAAGCGTCATAAATATTTGGCAATTGATTCGTATCACTAAATGTTACGTCAATTACTGGACCAATGATTTGGGCAATTTTACCTTTTATTTGAAGCATATCTTTAAATATTAATACACTATTATAATGTTTTTACTACAATTTTGTTTTGAAATAATAGTCTTCGCAAATCTAAAATTATTTATTTAATTATTCCAATAATTTTCATAGTATTTTTAAAATATTTTTAATTTATTTAAAACCATGCTTAGTTTTAAAATGCAAAAAACCTTATTATTTTGCTTACTTACTCTTTTACAGGAATATGCAAATAAAATGTTGTTCCCACGTTTGTTTCTGATTCAAATGTAATATAGCCACCAAAACTATCAATAATATTTTTTACCATGGCTAAACCTAATCCCATACCCGAATTTTTAGTAGTAAAACTTGGAACAAAAATTTTATCTTTTTTGTCGTCTGGTATTCCACATCCGTTATCGCTAATGCTTATTACGAACCATTTATCTTCTTTATTAAGTTTTATCTTAATTTCTCCTTCACTGTTTTCTGAAAATGATTGTTCCGAATTGCGAATCAAATTAGTTAATACCTGATTCATCATTTTTGGGTCAATAAACATTATTGCTTCATCTACGGAACTAGTATCGCAAGTAACTTTAATTTTTATTCCTTTATATAAATCAACTATATTGGAAAGTAAAGCTGTAAAATTAGTCTTCTCAATAATAATAGTAGGCATTTTTGCAAAATCAGAGAATGCAGTAGCAATATTCGAAAGAGTATCTATTTGCTCTATCATTGTTTTCGAAAACTTGTTTAATCGTTCTCCTAAATTATCTTTGCTCTCATTTAAAGATTTTTCAAGATATTGAACGCTAAGTTTCATAGGGGTTAAAGGATTCTTAATCTCATGTGCTACTTGTTTAGCCATTTCTCTCCAAGCTGATTCTCTTTCTGATTTTGCTAATAATTCTGCGCTATATTCTAACTGATCAACCATTCTATTGTATTCTACAACAAGGTTCCCTATTTCATCTTCAGCATCCCAATTAATCTTTTCATTTCTAGAACCGAACTTCAGCCGAGCAATTTTTTCTTTAATAATAACTAAAGGTTTTGTAACATAACCTGAAATTATAAATGCAATAATTATAGCTAAAGCAAACAGCAATATATAAATATTAATAATGGCAACAATGAATGTAGAAAGCTCTTTTTTTGTTTCATTATACTTCGCAAAGTAGGGTAGATTTAAATATGCTATAACTTCGTTCTGATTATTTCTGAAAGGTGCATAAGAGGAAATATAATTTAATTCGCCAATTTTTTCTTCATGAACATACATTGTTCTAAGCTCGTTTTTCAATTTTGACAGCGCAATTGGATCAATTCTCTTTCCAATTAATCCTTCATCAAAAATTTTTGATCTTGATGAAGCAATTAAATTCCCATCTAAATCAAACATGTTAATGTCTGTAAAAAAAACATTCGAAAATTTCAAAAGTAAATCTTGAACATAAGCACTCATCCTTTTATCAATATAAGCTTGCCCCGATAATTTACTTTCTAGTTCTATTGTAATCGAATGTGTTTTTTCTTTTATGTTTTCTTCGTTCTTTTTACTATATATGTTTAAAATAAAATAGATAGAAACAATACCAATTAAAAGTAGCGAAACCAAAACAATAAATATCATCGAAAACTGTATCCTATACTGGAAATTAAAATTAATAATATTTCGATGTACAATAAAACGATGCGTTACAAAATAAATAAGGACTAAAGTAGTAAACAAAACAAGCATATACGAAAATGGGGTAACAAAATCCATTATTCCATAGCTCTTTCGGCTAACAATTAATATAGTATTAGCGTCGGCATTATAATACAAGTGATTGTAGTGCTGACTATCAAATATTTTAAATTCAGTATCTACTACTCCATAGTGCGAGGCATCAAGGCTATAAAGATACTTCCCAAATTGACTAATTAAATCCTTGTTAAAATATCTAGCGTAAGAATAATCTGATAAATCAGTTGTTCCTGATACCTTTTCATCTAATAAAAGCTCCGGATAACCTAGTCCTTTTGGAACAAATTTAGCATCAAACTCAATAAATAACCTAGTATTACTTAAATAAACATTCCTTCTATTAGGAAATTGAACCTGTGCAATGTAGCTTGACCTGCCATTTCCTTTATCCAAAAAATACAAATCACAGCTTACTGTTGGCTTTCCTTGATCTCTAATTATGCTATTGAAAAAATCGAAACACCCTTTTTGAATATTGTCGGGCTTTATTAATAAGCTATCAGCCGACCTACAAACAGTTACCTGAACATCATACTTTGACCAATAATCTGAAAAATAATTTCTACCCAAGTATTCTTTTAACCTTGATTCGTCAAAATATGGAACTGATAATGAGCTTATTAATGTTGAATCGTTTACAATCTTTTGTTCTATATCTAAATATGCAAACTCTGTAATGGGATCTTGTTGAACGGCTAAGGATAATGCTAAGGATTTTCTTAATTCTAACTCTTTAATATTGTTGTTTATATATAAAACAAAGGTTGCGAAAATACTAAAAATTAAAACAAACAACATTAGTTGAGAAAACTCAAATATATTCTTCTTCAATGATTTAAACCACCAAAGAAGAATCAATAATACTATTATTAAAGCTCCTAAACAAAATAATAAAAGCTCGAAATGCCATATAATTGTAAAATATGCGGCTAATGAAATCGTCCAAGCAATAATTAATTCGTGTAATTTATTTGTAAAAAGATGCGTGAAATCACTAATTTTTTTTGTGGTTAAAAACAATGTAGAAAACAATAATATTATAATGAATAGCCCGGTAATACTATAAAAATTAAGACTAAAAATATTATTTACATTATAAGAAATAATTGAGTTAATAATTACACCTTTTATAAGCCATACTACTCTATAAGAAATTATTAAAAGAGGAAAAACAAATCCAATTACTGCAGCTATTCTAGCTATTTTGGGCAATACAGCTATTTTTTTTATCCTGATTCTAATGTATAAAATTATAGCTATTAAAAAAGCAAAAAGAACATTTATAAGTAAGTCGCCAAAAGAAGGAAAAACAACAGAAGCTGCATATAATTTAGGACTAAACAGATCTGAATTATACCAAAATTCAGGCAAATTAAATATAAGCATCAATGCTCTTAATAGTAATAAAGCACCAATTACAAACAACGAAAAACTAGGAATTCTTCTAAAACGATCGTAATATCCTGCTAATGCAGTAAAGTAAAAAATAATAAAAATCGCACTTATTATATAAAAAAGAATACCTAAAATACGAGGAAATGCGTTGCTTTTATTTTGTGTTTTAGAATAATCTAGATAAAACAAAGGTTTGCCTGTCTGATTAATTACAGGAAAGGAGGTCTTTTTATAAGAAATTATAACATCGTCATCAATAGAAAAATCGGATTGAAAAGACTGTTTAAGATATTGATTGCTATAATGATACTCGTTTTTTATTAAAATTAATCCAATGAAACTAGTGTCATTTATTTTTTGTTTTTGTGCTAGATACCAACCATTTTCTAAAAACAGTAAACTATCATTTTCAACTTCTAATAAATCAGCCGTTTCTGGAATTTTATTATCCGACCAAAACACGGCATTATCTTCTTTTATAACAAATAATGCAATTCCCTCTTTTTCAAGATTGTTATAGTATTTCTGGGTGTTTTTAAATACAAATTCTTCCTTCCCCTTCTGATTCCAATCTTCAATTAATTTCTTAATTTCCTCGCTACAATCATTTGTTTTTTTAATTATTTCTTTATTAAAACTTGTTGTTGTTGTTTTTTCAGATTTAAACCCAACAAAAAGTTGATTCGCAAAAATTGCAAACAACAAAAAAACAAATCCGATGTAAAAATAATACTTATTTGGTTTTTTTATTTTCAAAATTTTTTAAGTTTTTAATAAAATTCCTACTTATTTTAGTGCGTTTTAAGAGGCTTTTTTTTCATTTGCAACCCACAAGTCATTTTGCAGTCAACGTTTATTAAAACACATATTACAGCCAAATTTTGGAATCTCCGTTTTTAAAAATATTTTAACTCCACTTTCGTCTTGTATTTAAAAGTAAACGAAAATTAATTTGAATTTTTCAATATATAAATAACGCTTGAAAAATTTACATCCGATTTCGAAGCATATTTATTTGATTTCATTCCATTATAAAATGCTTTAAAATAATTAACTTTTCCAGATAAATATTTTTCGCTTAACATACTTACATAAAAAGAATCAAACTTCATTGGCAAACGTTTTACTACTACCATCGAAACTAAGTTAAACAATCGTTCAACGTCACCTTTTTTGAAATGATACAAATGTCGAGGGACATCATAAGCTGCCCAGAATTTTCCATAAACTTGTGCATCATAGCTAGCCATATTTGGTAATGCAACAAATAATGTTCCACCAGGTTTTAAAATTCTTTTAAGCTGTTTTACTCTTTCTTCCAAATCAGACACATGCTCTAACACATGCCACATTGTTATAGTATCGTAAGAATTATCAGCTATTTTTATAATTTCCGACTCATCAAAAACATTGAGTGAAAAATTATTTATTGCAAAATTCCTTGCACTTTCGTCGGGCTCTATCCCAACTACTTCTATTTTGCTTTTTGCACACCTATCAATAAAAGCTCCCGTGCCACATCCTATATCTAATAAATTTTTAGGATTCCCCCATTTTTTAACAAGTCTTACTTTATTATCTAATGTATAGTTTCTAACCAACTGATACAATTTAAAAATTAATCCTTTTTTCGTATTTGAGTGAGAAACATACTCTTCCGATTTATAATATACTCCTAAGTTCTCAGGCTCAGGTCGAGGATTGGTAAATGTAAATCCACAGCTCGAACAATTTACAATTGTAAATTCTGATTGTGATACGGTATAATCTTTACATGTTAAATGCGACTTCAACATAGTACTTTTACAAATTGGGCAACTTGATAAATATTCCATTTTTTTATAAAATTATCTTCCTAAATAAACCATTAAAACCGAAATATCGGATGGCGAAACTCCACTTATTCTCGAAGCTTGTCCTAAAGTTCGAGGTTTTATTTTTGTCAACTTTTGACGCGCTTCAGTCGAAAGCGATTTTATTTTATTATAGTCGAAGTTTAAATGTAACTCAACATTTTCCAATTTCGACATTTTATCTGCTAATTCTTTTTCTTTATTAATGTACCCTTCATATTTCATTAAAATTTCTGCAGCTTCCCAAATTTCATTCTGATTTTGATCAGATGAAACTAAATTATTTAGTTTTGGAATTGCTGTCAGCATATCTTTAATATCAATTTGAGGTCGTAAAATAATATTATAAAATCTCATTTTTTGATTAATCTCATCTGTCTCTCTTTTTTGAAGCACCGCATTAATCTCAAAAGGTTCTACACTATTATTTTTAAAAAAGTGTATTATATTATTTATTGTTTCCTTCTTCCTTTCAAGTTGATTTTTTCTTTCTTCCGAAATCAAGCCAAGCTTAAAACCCAATGGAGTTAATCTCACATCGGCATTATCTTGTCTTAATAAAATTCTATATTCCGCTCTTGAAGTAAACATTCGATATGGCTCATCTGTTCCTTTAGTAACTAAATCATCTATCAAAACTCCAATATATGCTTCGCTCCTTTTTAAAACAAAATCTGATAAATTATTTATTTTTCTATGTGCATTTATTCCTGCCATTAAACCTTGAGAGGCGGCTTCTTCATATCCTGTTGTTCCATTAATTTGTCCAGCAAAAAATAAATTAGAAATTAACTTTGTTTCCAATGAAGGGAATAATTGAGTTGGAGGGAAATAATCATATTCTATTGCGTAACCTGGTTTTAAAATTTCAGCATTTTCAAAGCCATCTATATTTCTCAAAGCATCAATTTGAATATCTTCTGGCAAAGACGATGAAAAACCATTAATATAATATTCATTCGTTTTCCAACCTTCTGGTTCAACAAAAAGTTGATGACGATTTTTATCAGAGAATCGTTCAATTTTGTCTTCAATAGAAGGACAATATCTTGGACCAACTCCTTTAATTATTCCTTGAAAAAGCGGTGAATCTTTAAACCCTTCTCTTAAAATATCGTGAACCTTATCACTTGTATACGCTAAATAACAACTTCTTTGTTTTTTTAAAGGTTCTGTATTAGTATACGAAAACTTCTGAGGTTCTGCATCACCTAGCTGCTCTTCTAGTTTGGAAAAATCTATCGTCCTTCCATCAACACGAACAGGAGTTCCTGTTTTCATTCTTAAACTTTCGAATCCAACTTCAACCAATTGTTCGGTAATACCTTTAGAATTACTCTCCCCTATTCTTCCACCAGAAAAACTAATTCTTCCAATATGAATTTTTCCATTTAAAAAAGTTCCATTTGTTAAAACAACAGCTTTTGAAAAATATTTTTGTCCTGACAAAGTAGATACTCCATTTACTTTTCCACCTTCTATTAATAATGAAACTACAGAATCCTGACGCATAAATAAATTATCTGTATTCTCAATAATTTCTCTCCAACATTGTGAGAAAAGCATCCTATCACTCTGTGCTCTTGGGCTCCACATTGCAGGTCCTTTTGAACGATTCAACATTCTAAATTGAATCATACTTTTATCAGTAACAATTCCCGAAAATCCACCTAGTGCATCAATTTCTCGTACAATTTGTCCTTTTGCAATTCCTCCCATAGCAGGATTACACGACATTTGAGCGACAAGATTTAAGTTCATTGTTATTAGTAGCACCTTAGAACCTAATCTTGAAGCAGCAACTGCAGCCTCGCAACCTGCATGTCCTGCACCAACAACTATAACATCATATTTATTATTTTCCATAATGTTCCACGTGAAACAATGCTTATAAAAGACTATTATACAGAGCTATGCATTCGTTTTCTTTAACTCTCATTGTTTCACTCTCCTTTTTAGTTTTGTCTTTAAAACCACAAATATGGAGAAATCCATGAGAAATAACTCTTATAATTTCATCCGAAAAACTAGTTGAAAATTTTTTTGAATTCTCAATAACTCTATCTATACTTATATAGATATCTGCCATTAATTCTCCTGAGTTATCATAATTTTCAAATGTAATTATATCAGTATAAGTATTGTGGTTTAAATATTCTTTATTAATGTTTAGTAAATATTCATCAGGGCATAATATATAATTAATTTCGCCCGATAATTGTTTATTATTATAATTTACTTGTTTCAATAAGCTTTTAATCTTATTCTTATTTTTAAGATTAAAACTAATTTCTTCTATAAAAAAATTTATTTTAAAACGTCTCATATTAAAAACAGAAACCCCTCTATTGAGGGGTATTTTCTATATAACTATCTGATAATTAATTCTTTTCTTGTTTAACACCCTTGCCAACTTGATACTCTCTAAAGGCTTTTATTCTTTTATTTGCTAATTCTCTATGAATACTTGTAACAGCAAAATTAAGTTGAATAATTCTTCCGTTTTCTTCAAATTTAATATCATCGGCTAAAGATTTCATAAGGTATAAACCTCTTCCAGCATTTTCGTTTTCATTACTAGGGTCGGTCGGATCAGGAATGTTATTTTGATTAAAACCAAAACCCTCATCAGCAACAGAAAACACTAAACAACCATGAGTTGATTCAAATGACACCGTAACTTTCTTTGTTTCATCGCTTTTATTGCCATGTAAAATAGCATTTTCAACAGCCTCTGTAACAGCTACTATAATATTACCAAAGTAATCGTTATTTACATTGAAATAATCGCAAATTTCATCAATAAACTCTTCTACTAAACGTATATTTTGAATTTTTGACGCTATCTCTATTTTTTGTGTTTCTCGGATTATCATTTTATTACATCCCCTTCAAATTTATTAAAATACTCACTTATCTTCTTCTTGTAGAACTCGTTAAACGATGGCGGCACCTTTTTTAAGAGTTCTGTTTCCTGTTTTTTATTATAGTTATACTTAATTTTTTCTAAATTGTTACCAAAATTTTCAAATTTCGACTCTTTTGACTCTCTTTTTTCTTCTTCATCTCGCTCACGCTCTGATTTCTCGGCTTCTAGCAATTTTGTTAAAATTTCTTGTTGCCTTTTCATCGTCTCGTTTGTTATAATTTTGTTTACGAGATCTGTCTCCGTTTGTTCCATTTCATTAGCAATTTTTTCTAAATTTCCTGCACTTCCGTTTGGGTCATTTTTCCCATCATTTGCTAACTTCTTCAACTCGTTTCTAATAGCTTCTTGTTGCGCTGCTAATTTAGCTAATTTTTCGCTCATTCCACCCATACCTTCACCAGATTTTTTGCCTTTTTCTAAACCTTTTTTCAACTCTTCCATTTGTTTGTTGATTTGGTCTTGAAGTTGGCGCATTGATTTAACAGACATTTTTCCTTGCCCAGGTTTCTGATTTTTTCCAGGCTTTTTGCATTGTCCAGCACCAGGCTTCGACTTCATTTGTTGATTCATTTGTTGTTGCATTTGCTGTAATGCCTCATTTAACAATAATGCCAAGTTATTAATTGAAGTCATCGTTGATTGTTGTCGGTAGCTTGCAACTTGTGAATTTCTATCAATTAACATTTCAAGCGATTTATCAATATTAAAATCAATTAAGTTTATCTCGCGATTAACAATTGATTTAATTTCTACAACGCGTTTGCTTAAGGCAAATAATGAATCTTCAATCATTTTTGAATCATCTTTTAGCTTTTTCTGGCGCTGCATTAATTGTGTATATTTTGGATCTTTTACATTAGTATTATTAGTAGCCTTTATTAAATCTTCTTGTTCAAATGACAACTTTAGCAGGTTTTCTAGTATTCCTCTAAGTGTTCCTATATCTTCTGATTGAGCTTCTTCAGACATTTCCTCTTGCATTTTTTCCATCTTCTCTCCAAGTTCTTGCATCTTTTTAGCAGCATTTTTTTGCGATTCGGAGGCTTTACTATTTTTGTTTTTGCTCATTTCGTCCATCGATTTTTTCATTTCATCTTCAATGGATTTTTCTAATTCTTCAGTATTTTCTAATTTATTTGGTTCTTCAAGTTCTTGATTTTTCTTCTCCATTTCGTCCATTTCCTTTTTCAAATCTTTAAACTCTTCATTTAGTTTTTGTTGTTGTTCCTTTAATGTCTCATCATTTTTCTTAGCATCTTTAGTTTTATCGGAAAGCTTTTCTTCTTTTTCTTGAAGTTTCTTTAGGTCTTCTATTGATTTTTGAAGTTTTTGCTCGAACTCTAATTGTTTGAATAATTCCAAATTTCTATCCAACTCTTTTTCTAAGTCTTCGTTTGAAAGCTTCATTTTTTCAATCATATCTTGCATCTTGTTTTTATCCAACTTATCCATCATTTTTTCAAGATCTTTGAATAGTTGCTTCATTTCATCTGTCATGATATTTTCGAACAATTCGTTTAATTGCTGTTGCTTTTCAAGAAGTTCTTTGCTTGGCTTTTGAAAGTCGGACGATGATTTATTAAGCTTTTTGTTTTCTTGATTTAATTGACTCACCTTGTTTTGTAAATCATTTTGTTTTTGAAGAATTTCTTCTACTTTCTTTTTTTCTTCCCATGATAACTCTTTCTTTTGATTTAAATCCTTTTGCAAATCTTTTAATTCTTTTTGAAGGTCTTTTGCCATTTTAAGCGACTGATCAATATCCGATTTAATATCATCTGCCTGCTTATCTATTTTTTCAGACTGCTCTTTATCAGTTGGCAATTTATAATACTGCGGCTTTGATTTTGAAGATTTCATGCCATTAACACCATCGTTATCCCAAACTTCAAAATAATATAAAACTTCGTCGCCAGGATTTAGTGATAAATCTCCCAAATTTTGAAAATAAAAAAACCGTTGGTCTGAAATATTTTTATTAATTGGAATTGCTTTTGAAAAAATTTCTCCTTCTTTTTTGCTTTCTGAATTTATTATTTTATAACTAAAATTCAATTTCGACAATCCGTAGTCATCATTTATCTGACCTGTAAAATACAATTGATTGGCATAAATTGAATCGGCAAATTCTTGAACAGAAATTTCGGGATAATTATCGGGTATTACATTTATAATATAAGCTAGCGAATCTTTGTTTTTTACAAACTTATTTAAAGAGCTAACAGCATACCTTATATTACTACGAATATTTTTTGAAAATAAAACCATATTTCCACGTGGAACAAAACTTGTAACTGTTTCATTAAAAGCCACTTTAAGCTCTGATGTGTTACTTGTGTAAAAACTCCAAATTACATCTGTACCCTCAGGAACTAATAAATCGCCAGTGTTTTTCACCAATTCGTTATCTTTATGTAAATACGAAGGATATTTCAACATTGTTTGAAATCTTAGTATGACAGGATTTGGCAATACTTTTATTTTATAATCTTCGGACTGAAATTCATTTGCTACAAATGTAAATTGAATGTCTTTTTGTAAATTCTTGAGTTTATGTTTGAAAACAATGGTGCTTTCTTTTTCCATTTTAAATTCCGACTCCCCAATTTTCAGAAAAACCTCATCTGGAACTTCATTGCCATCAATTTTTAATTCAATTTCATAATCTTCATTTTGCAATGATTCGAGTTTATTATTTAAAACTACAAATTTAAACGGTGCTTCTTCTTTAAAAAAGGTTCTATGTTCGATAATTCTCGTTGTTCCTTTTGAAATAATTCCTGGCGAAAAAATCAATGTTGCAGTTAATATAGCCAAAGGCAAAATAGCATATTTAATATATTTTTTGTTTTCAGAAAAATTAACTGCATTGGTGAAAGGAATTGGTTTTAATTCAATAATTTTTTGGTCGATACTGGCTAAAATCAAATCGCTACTAGCTTTTGTATTTTCATTTGCCATTTCATTTAGTTGAAGAATATTTAATAGTTTATCTTCAATATTTGAAAAATGCTTTCCTATAATACTTGCGACCTGTATATGCGAAATAACACTGCCCATTTTGTTTAGATTCAATAAGGGAGTGAAAATATAATGAATGAATATTGCTATATTGATAAATATATAGGAATAGAACATTAAAGTTCTAACTAATGTATTGAAGTGACCATAATACTCAGTAAAAGCGAAAATCAATAAAAACACAAGTGCACTCCCTGAAAAATATAAAAGCCCCTTTATAAGTTGGTTTTTATAAAATTTACGAATAAATTCATCTAATTTTTCAATAAGTATTGTATATTGTGTGCCCATTAGATTAAGCTTTTTTTAATTACTTTGTGTTCTTAAAAAAGTTTTATAAACCCCATTATGTATAAATAAAACGAAATTAACTAATTAATAATATATATTTGAAAATATTTACTATTTAGTGCCGCTCAGAAAAACTCAAGCTTTTTTAAGTGGCTCATAAGAAAATGCTAGATGCTAGGCATTTTTGATTATAGAAAACCTAGGAGTCCGCCAGGTGACAGATGACAGTTTTCAATAAAAAAATAACGACGCATTTGACGTTTTCTTATAAACACTATTTAATTGTTTACAAAAATAACATTAATACTAATACCTATGAAGAAAATTCTACTTTTGATTTGTTTCTACTGCTTTTTAAGCAGTGTTTGGTCGCAAAATGATGTTCCATCTGTAAACTTAAGGGTTGATGGACATAAACAACTAACCTCAAATAACAATTTTACTCGCTCGCTATTGATGAGTGATTATGATGTTAAATTTTACTTCTTAGACATTAATCTCGAACGCACCTCAACAGCAATTTCAGGAATAGTTAGAATTGATGCCCAAGTGAAAACCGCTCGATTAGACACTTTTGTTTTTGAACTAATAGATAATCTCACCGTTGACTCTGTTTATATTAACAATACAAAGTGTACATATACAAGAAACAATAATCATACGTATGTAAAAGTTTTGCCTGCTTTGTTTCAGAATGCATTATTTACTACCAAAATATATTATGGTGGTGCACCTGCTTCTGGAGGCTTCTTTTCTGGAATATCAAATGCTACTTCTCAAACATGGCAAAATCAGGTTACTTGGACACTTTCAGAACCTTTCAACGCAAGCCAATGGTGGCCATGCAAACAAGATTTAACAGACAAAGCCGATTCTGCGTGGGTATTTATTACAACAGATGCTACAAACAAAGCTGGATCGAATGGATTATTGACTAATATTACTACAATGCCAAATGGCAAAAAAAGATTTGAATGGAAAACTAAAACAAAAATTGAATACTATCTTATTTCTGCATCAGTAGCAAAATATGTTGACTATAGCTTTTACGTTCAATTTCCTGGACGCACTGACTCAACTTTGATTCAAAACTATATATATGATAATCCTCAAACGCTTACAAATTTTAAAACAGAAATTGATAAAACAGAAGATTTTATTTTGCTCTATTCGGATTTAATGGGTTTATATCCATTTCATAAAGAAAAATATGGTCATTGCATGGCTCCACTTAGCGGAGGAATGGAGCACCAAACAATGACAACACTTGGCTTTTTTGAATTTTATTTAACATCACATGAACTTTCGCATCAATGGTTTGGCGACAATGTTACCTGTGCTACTTGGCAAGATATATGGATTAATGAAGGCTGGGCATCATATTGCGAATATTTTGCTGCTCAATACCTCGATAGCTATGCCGAAGCTCAATCGCACATGCTCGATGTTCATAACAATGTTTTAGCAGAACCAGGTGGAAGTATTTATATTCCTATTAGCGATATAGGCGACGAAATGAGAATTTTTGACAGTAGATTATCCTATAATAAAGGATCTGCGGTTATTCACAATATGCGTTTTGAAGTTGGCGATGATACCGTTTTCTTTGATATAATAAAAGATTTTCAACAAATATATAAAGATTCTGTTGCAACAATAGATGATTTTAAAACTGTTATGGAAGCACATTCTGGTAAAAACTTTACCGACTTTTATAATCAATGGATGTATGGCGAAGGCTACCCAACCTATAATGTTGTTTGGAATTACTCCAATGATACCTTACGTTTTACTACAAATCAAACGACTTCATCTACTGTTACTCCATTATTTAAAATGAAAATGGAATATAAACTCCTTTCTCCACAAGGCGATACTGTAATTACTGTTTATCAGACAGCAAACAATAATACTTACGAAATTTATATACCAAGAACCATAACAAATATTCAGGTTGATCCGAATAATTGGGTGCTTAATAAAGTAGGGACAATTGCAGTTGGGAATCCTGAAGAATTAAACGCAGAATTGATTACTGTTTACCCTAATCCTTGTAATAACAAGTTGACTTTAAATTTAAGAGCCGATATAGAGGCAACTATTTTTATTTGCGATATTACTGGAAGAAGTATAATGAACAAACAAGTTAACAACGCACAAAGTTCAATAGATGTTTCAACGTTAAATTCAGGCATGTATTTAATTAAAATACGAACAAATAGGGGAGAGGTAATAAAGAAATTTGTGAAGGATTAAAAAAGCCCATATAGGAACACGGATGACGCCGATTAAACGGAAAAATGCTGATTTGTTCGTCTGAATTTACTATGTCTAACCGTGAATCTGTGTAAAAATAAAGCTTGCTAATGCAAACTCTTATTTTGCATTGTATTAAAAAGCCCATTCAGTATATTTGAATGGGCTTTTTTGATTTGTTTGTTTGCGACAATTATTCTACCACTAATTTCTTTATAGATATACCGCTTGCTGTAGTTATGTTTGCTATATATATTCCTTTGCTTTGTGTGCTTAAATCTATTGTTTTTGTGGTGGTGGAAAATACTATTCTGCCCAAATTATCTAATACCTCTATTTTGCTTATTCCTGTTCCTTCAACATTGAAAATACCTGTGTTGCTCGGATTTGGATAAATGTTTATTATTGAGGTTGAGGCTAAGGTTGAGGTTGAGGGATTGCCTGTAATAACAAGAAAGCTTTTGTTAGAATAACGTGAGTTCGGGGTATATTTGATTGATATTAAATATGATATGTTGATAATTT
>JBAXGW010000042.1:0-40227 GCA_037139195.1 Bacteroidota bacterium | reverse complement strand
TCTTCTTTAGAATTAAGAATTTCTTCGCTAGCACCTCAAATTAATATTTTGCCTATAGTTGGAATGGAAATATTTCAATAAAAGGAAATTATTATTATGGAAATGCCAATGGAAAATGGGAATATTTTGATGAGGAAGGCAAATTAATTAAAACTACCGAATACAAAGACGATGAAATAAATGGCAAGCACATAATCTATAATGAAAACGAAAAAATTGAATCAGAAAGAAATTATGTTAATGGCGTTCTAGAAGGAATATCATTATATTACGGAATAGACGGTCAATTGGAACATAAACGCCTATATTTTCACGATCAGCTAATATCTTATACCTATTTTGACGCAAGTGGTGCAGAAAAGACAACCGATGTTGTTAATGAAACCGCTGATATTAAGATATTGTTTAAAACAGGGAAAGTTGCCAGACAATTTAGCATGAACAAAGGATCATACCAAGGCGATTACATCAAATATTACCCAACAGGACAAGTATATGAAAAATGCGGATATACTGATGATGAAGCGACTGGAGAAGATATTTACTATTATTCAAATGGTAAAATTAAAGAAAAGAAGAATTATTATTTTGGCAGTTTAGATGGACTTCAACAAGAGTATTACCAAGACGGGAAACTAAAAGAAACCACAAATTACAAAAATGGCAAACAACATGGGAAATGTACTAAATACGACAAAAACGGCAAAATCGTAGCAGCTCTTACCTATTACAATGATGAAATTATTGCTATTAGTAATAAATAAAAAACAGAGAGAATTCATTAGTACATGAATTCTCTCTCTTTAATAACTTTAAAAAAATTTTAGCTATAAAAACAAATATATTAAATATTTTTATTTGCTTATGCTGCGCAGGCGTGGCTGTATCGCAAACGGTTTCCGACTTCAGAGGCTATGCTGATAAATATAAAGACAAAGATATAGTCTATCTCAATTTGAAAACAGAAGTAATGGTTGACATCGAGAAAACTGGCTTGAAAATTGAAGAAACTAAATACGAAGACATTTATTATAACAATTTTAAGGCTGGCGCTTATTCAGAGAAGGATGTAGAAACATCTCATTTCATTAAAATGAAAGAAATTGAAGCCAGCACATTGATGCCTGATGGAGACAAATTTAAAGAAGTAAAAGTAAAAGAATTTAAAACAAAAGAAGTAATTGATGAGGAAATTTTTTATCAAGATTTATTTTCAACATCTTTCATTTTCCCATCATTAAGGCAAGGTGCAATTACAAAACTTAAATTTACGCTTAATATCAACGAGCCTCGTTTTTTTCCATTTGAAGTAACACAAAAGTTTTTCCCAATAGAAAATTTAGAGTTTGTAATAAATACTGACAAGAATGTTAATTTTGATATAAAATACTTTAATATCGATACCTCTAAAATCAATTTCTCTATAGTAGAAAAAGGAAATAGAATTATTTATTCTTGGAAAATAAAAGATATTCCAAGTTATAAAACTGAAACAGAATCAAGAGGCTACCTTTGCTTCTTACCTCAAATTGTTCCATATATTAAATCGTATAAAATAAAAGACAAAGAAGTTTCAGTTTTCAATGGTGTAGATGAACTTTTTAAATGGTATAATGGAAATCTGTCTAAAATAGACCACAAACAAACAGATGAAATGATCAGCACAGTGAATACTCTGATTAAAGATTGCAAGAGCGATAATGAAAAAGTGGCTGCTATATATAAATGGGTACAAAGCAATATAAAGTACGTTGCTAATGAGTATGGATCAGGCGGATTTGTTCCACGAAATCCATATCAGATTTTCGAAAAGCGATATGGAGACTGTAAAGATATGGCAACAATTATTGTTGAATTATTAAACATAGCAAAAATTACTGCTTACTACACTTGGATTGGGACTCGAGAACTACCCTATAGATATAAAGAAATACCAACTTCTATGGTTGATAACCACATGATTGCTACTTATATTGAAAATGGCAAATACTATTACCTTGATGCAACAAATCCATATATTCCTCTTGGGCTTCCAAGTTCTTTCATTCAAGGAAAAGAAGCCATGATAAGATTGAACGAAGAAAAATACGAAATAAAAGAAGTGCCCGAAATTCAAGCAGAAGTAAACTCTTATTCCGATTCTGTGAATATCACCATTGATCAAGGAAAAGTTGTGGGCAAAGGTTTACTTAAATTAAATGGATACTATTTTTCGGGGATGAAACAAACCTCTGAGCGAATTAAAGATTCTGAAGACAAGTCGAAATTCATGAAGTCGTACCTTGAAAAAGGAAACAATAAATATATTCTTGATAATTATAAAATAAATACTTCAAATAGCGATATTAATATAAATTATGAATTTAATATCGCAGATTACGTTAAAGCTAATGATAATGAATTGTATATTAATTTAAATCTCTCGCAACCATTTGGAGATTATGAATATTTTAAGGATGACAGGAAACTTGATTATGAGTTTTCATTTAAATCTTTACTTCAAATATCAACAGTTTTTGCTATTCCTGAATCTTACGAATTAAGCTATTTGCCTAAAAATGTGAAATTTGAAAATCCAAATTTCACCTATTATATTAATTACGAAGTTAAAGACAAGCAAATTATTTATCACTATGCGTTTAAAACTGACACTATGTTATTAACACCCGAATTATTTAGCATTTGGAACAAAATGCTAAAACAAATTCGTTCAGATTATAAAGAAGCCATTGTATTAAAAAAGAAAATATGAAGAAATTAACGTTTTTATTCACTTTCGCGGCTATATTGATAGCAAGTACGCTTAATGCTCAAACAACGGAGCGAAGATACCTAAACTATAATTGGGAAGAAAATCCTAAACTTACAAATACCGATTTAGACACATCTAATAATTCAATCGTAATCTTTTCAAAAAACTACAACGAATACGTTTATGAAAATAGCGTACTATGCGAATATAAGACTACGCATAAAAGAGTTAAATTAATTACTCACGTAGGAATTGAAAGCAACAATAAAGTTTACATCCCTTTACTTGAAGATGATAAAGCGATAACTGAGAAGGCAAGAGTAATTAAAAACGATGGCACTATCAGGGAGTTAAAGAAAGATGAAATTAAAGAAGGCTACGAACAAGAATCAGGCACAAAATTTCATTATTTTGCATTCGAAGGAATTGAAATTGGTTGCGAGATTGAGTATTTGTATTGCATTAAAAGAGACCCATCGTTAAATGGTTCAATAGTTACAATTCAACTTGGAATTCCAATATTACATTCTGAAATTAAGTACATTACTCCAGGAAATCTAGGCTTTAAATTTAAAAGCTATAATGGTTGTCCAGATGCTGTATATGATACCACTGAAAAAGAAAATAACGTTTGGGTAATAAATAAAGATAGCATTCCACGTTTAAAAGACGAAGATGGTGCGGCTTTAGAAGCCAACAAAATGAAATATGCTTTTAAGTTGAACAGCAATAGTGCAAATGGAAAAAAAGACATCTACGCTTACGGTCCAGTTGCTTCGGACTTATATGATGGTATTTATAATAAAAATGAATCAAAAGACACCAAAGCAATAAATAGTTTAATTAAAGAAATGAAATTGGATGCTAATAATGAGGAAGCTAAAATAAGATTAGTTGAAAATTATTTAAAAACAAATTTCATATATTATGAATCATCTGAACCAGACAAATCAATTCTATTAAAAGTTATTGCAAACAAAGCCTACAATGATTTTGGAGCAGCAATGCTTTTTGCAAATGTCTTTAAAGCGTTGGATATTGAACATGAATTGGTTCTAACTTCTGACCGCTTTGAAACCAAATTCGACAAAGAATTTGAATGCTATACTTATCTTTCTAAATACCTAATTTATTTCCCTAAAATTAAAAAATACCTCTCTCCTGCCGATAATTTTACTCGTTTAGGCTTCCCAAATACCGAAAACATTAACAATTATGGTCTTTTTATTAAAACAGTTTCTATGGGAGACTATAATACTGGATTAGGAAAAATTAAATTTATTCAAGGAGCTAAGTACGATGAGAGTCTTGATATTCTTAAAATAAATGTTGATATACCTCAAGATTTTACGGATACAAAACTCCAAATTACACGAGAAATGACTGGATACCAAGCTGCAAATTATCAGCCATTTTTCGATTTCATAAAAGAAGCAGATAAACTTAAGGAGTTCTCAGAATCTATCATTAAATACATTGATAAAGAAGGAACAATTGAAAATTTGACATTTGAAAATAATAAAGGAAATTTTCTGGGTCAAAAACCTTTGATTGCTAAAGCTAATATTAAATCTGATTATTTCTTTGAAAAAGCAGGATCAAAATATCTTTTCAAAGCAGGCTTACTTATTGGACCCCAACAAGAATTATATAAAAAAGAAGAACGCAAGCTTCCTCTTGAATTTCCATATAGCCATGGATATATCAGAAATATCGCATTTAATATTCCTGATGGATATAAAATATCAAACTTAGATCAATTAAAAATTAATGAAGTATTTGTGAAAGACGGAAAAGACACTACCATGTCTTTCAACTCTAATTATGTAGTAGAAAATAATAAAGTTACAATTTCTATTACCGAATACTACAACGAATATGGCTATCCAGTTAGTGAATTTGAAGAATATCGTCGCGTTGCTAATGCTTCTGCAAATTTTAATAAGGTAGTTTTAGTATTTGAGAAGAAATAAAAGTAATCTCTCAAGCAATTTATTACCACTTCATTTCATCAGGTAATAGCTCTAAATTTAATTTTTTCTTCTTTGGCTGTGGCTCCAATACTTTATTAAAAATTGGTCGTCGATGTTTTACTCGTCTGCTTTTTTTATTGTATTTATTTTGCTTAAAACTTCTATCGATCTTAGCCCCTCTGAACGAATCCCTGAATCTTTCTTTAGGGATGAAAAAGAATAATATTTTTTTAACTTTTACCCTTTTATGTTTGGAGTTAAATCCGTAAGAACTTCCAAACGATTTTGGAGTAACATTAAATGAGCTATTAAAACGGTCTCTTTTATTTAATAAAAATATTTTTGCTAATCCCTTTTTTTTCTTGTTTTTGCGACCCTTTTTACTAAATTTTGACGAGCTGCGGGATTGTTTAAGTCTAACATTAAAACTAGAGCCTGATCTTTCCTTTTTGCCAAATAAATTTGATGAACTAAATGTTTTTTTGCTAACTTTCTTTTTTCTCTTTTTAAATTTAAACCCTCCTTTTGATTTTATTTTTCCTGACTCTAATCTATTGAACAACGACGCACATGATGAAAACATCAACATAGCACAAAGAAACAATATTAGAGTCGATTTTTTTGTCATATATAAATCTGTCAACTTAAATTGCAGGACTTTTTTTAAGTCCAAAATATAATCGAAAAATCAATTATCAAATTATTAAATTGTATTATACGAAAATTGGAAATAAGGTTGCATTATTATTTAGATTGCTTTTAAATTAAATCAAATAAAAAGATTTTACAAGTAGTATATTAATCATTAACAAATTATTGCATTAGATAATTGATGTGTTTTTATCGTTGAAATAAATCTAATATTAAGTTAGTATTAAAATTGAGTGAAACTATTTTTTTGTAAGTCGGTATAAAGGTCATATTTTTACAGTATAATTATAATTAAGAAGAAAATGAAAAGATTATTTGCAGTTATCACTTTATCACTCTTGCTATTAAGCAACACTTCAAAGGCAGATGAAGGTATGTGGTTGCCATTATTATTAAATAGAAATTATGCCGACATGCAAAAAATGGGGCTTAAACTTACTGCAGAGCAACTATACAGCATTAATAATGGAAGCTTAAAAGATGCAATTGTTAGTTTTGGCGGTTTTTGTACTGGTGAAATGATTTCGAAAGAAGGATTACTAATTACAAATCATCACTGTGGATATGGCTCCATTCAATATCATAGTTCGGTTGAAAAGGATTATATCACAAATGGATTTTGGGCTAAATCAAAAGCAGAAGAATTACCTTCCCCTGGTCTATTTGTAAAGTATTTGGTTAGAATGGAAGATGTTACAAAAGACATTTCAAAAGAACTAAATTCTAAAATGACCGAAAAAGAGCGTGCGGCTAAAATTACCGAACTTAGCGATAAATTGTCGGCAAAGTCAATAGAAGGCACACATTATACAGCAGAAGTAAAAAGCTTTTTCGAAGGCAACGAGTTTTATTTATTTGTATATGAAACATTTACTGACGTTCGTTTGGTAGGCGCCCCACCTTCATCAATTGGAACTTATGGCGGCGACACTGATAATTGGATGTGGCCTCGTCATACAGGCGATTTTTCGATGTTTAGAGTATATATGGGAAAAGATGGCAAACCAGCCAACTATTCTAAAGAAAATGTGCCTTATCAACCAAAACATTTTTTGCCAGTATCAATTAAAGGCGTTCAAGACAAAGATTTCTCCATGATTATGGGTTATCCAGGAACAACCAATCGTTATCTACCTTCTTATGGAGTAAATATGGCTATTGAGCAAACCAATCCTACCATTGTGAAAATACGTCAAAAAAAGTTAGACTTACTAAAAATGGACATGGATGCTGATCCAAAAGTAAAAATTCAATATGCAGCAAAATATGCAAAAACTAGCAATTATTGGAAATATTATATTGGTCAAACTAAAGGTTTGAAACGCCTTAACATTGCATTAGAAAAGAAAAATATTGAAACTGGATTTGTTACTTGGGCTAACTCTACGCCTGCAAATAAAGATAAGTATGGCAATACTATACCTAATATGGAAGCTGCTTACGCAGAAATTGGGAAATACAATATGTTTAAAACGTACTATTCAGAAGTTTTTGTTCGAGGCACAGATATTTTGCTTTTAGCATATCGCTTAAATCCATTATACAATGCCCTAAAAGCAAAAGAAGATATTTCAAAGAAACTTGATGGATTCAAAGCAAAGGGAGAAGAGCATTTTAAAGATTTTAATTTGTCAACGGATAAAAAAGTGTTTGCTGCTCTTATAGAAATGTTTGCACAGGATGTTGTTGCAGACCAAAAACCAGAAGTATTTACAAGTATTGTTAAAAAATTCGACGGAAACTTTAGCAAATATGCTGATTTTGTATACGAAAATTCAATATTGGCAAACAAAACCAAACTTGATGCTTTTTTTGCTAACCCAGAAGCTAAAGCTTTAGAAAACGACCCAGCTTTTCAATTATTTGCTGCTGTTTTTGCAAATTATAATGATATAAATACAAAAATATCGGATGCAAATGAAAAACTAAACAAAGCTAACAGAGAATTTATTGCAGGTTTAAGAGAAATGAATACAAATAAAAACTATTACCCTAATGCAAACTCAACAATGCGTTTGACTTATGGTACTGTTGGCGATTATTTCCCAAAAGACGCTGTGCATTACAATTATTTTACAACATTAAAAGGGGTTGTAGAAAAAGAAGATCCTGAAAATCCAGAATTTACATTGCCAAAAAAAATAAAAGAACTATATCTTAAAAAAGACTTTGGCCCTTACGGATATCAAGATGATATGGTAGTTTGCTTTACAACAAACAACGATATTACAGGAGGAAACTCTGGAAGCCCAGTGATAAATGGAAATGGAGAACTTATTGGATTAGCTTTTGATGGCAACTGGGAAGCTATGAGTGGCGACATTGCCTTTGAACCTGAATTACAACGTTGTATAAATGTTGATATTAGATATGTATTATTTATTATCGACAAATATGCTGGTGCTGGTAACTTAATCAATGAAATGACAATAGTAAAGAATTAGCATTTAAACTATAATCCAAAAACAGCAAAGTCGAAGAATTTAAAATTGAAATTCTTCGACTTTGCTGTTTAAGTAAAAAACAAAATTAGGGGACATCCCACTTTTACATTTATTGAATTACTAATGCTGAGGAGCCGATAATTATTTCAATTATTCTCTAACAAGCATTACACTTCCTTTCAAAACCTGTTCAGCTCCTTTAAAATCAGTTATTTTTATAACATAGTAATATGTTCCAGCGGCTGCATCTTTGCTGTTATATGTTCCATCCCAGCCTTCTGCTCCACTATATAGCTCTTGTCCCCATCTATTAAATATGGTAACGTTCATGTCTTTAATAAATCTGTCATTTACGCCATCTCCATTTGGCGTATAAGCATTTGGCAAGTCAATTACATTTATGAATATTTTATTGTTACTGCTACATGTGCCATCAGTAGTAACTACTGTAACGTCTTTGGCTTCTGTCAACCCATTTGTAAAATATACGTTGTCTGAACCACTCTGTACAGTAACATCATCAATAATAAAATCATAGTTATCATATCCATCTGGTATTGCTTCAATTTTTATTGTTTGACCAATAAATATCTTGTTGCTAGGACCATAATTTGTAATCAAATAAACATAAGGAGTGCTAGATACATTAACTTTCGACATGGCTGAATAATCACAGCCATTACTGTATGAAACGGTTACTGTATAAGAACTAGTTACAGTTGGATTAACCATAATAGAAGAATTAGTAGCACCTGTACTCCAATTATAAGAATTTCCACCGCTACAAATAATTGAAGCGGTATCTCCTTCACAAATAGCTTGGTCGGGAGTTAAATCTATGGTTGGTTTTGCTTTTACATTTACAATTACATCATCAGAAGCTGTACATCCATTAATATCTGATATAGAAACAGTATATGTGGTTGTAATACTTGGTTTTACCTGTATTGTTGATGTTTGTTCTCCATTGCTCCATTCGTAATTATTTCCTCCCTGAGCATTTAATGGTATTTGTTGCTCTTCACAAATTGTTTGATCCTGACCAGCATTGGCAAATATCTGAGGTCTTACATTAATTTGAATAGAAGAAGAAGCCGAACATCCTTTAATGTCAGATACAGTTATAGTATAAGTTGTTGATATTGTTGGATTAATCATTGGATTAGCCGTTGTGGATGCAAACCCACTTGGTGTTGAGCTCCAATTATATGTGTAGGTTGGATTTCCACCTAAAGCTGTTGGAGAACCCCCTATCTGAAAGCCCGAATGATTGGTGCCATAGCAAATAGTGTTGTTTGTTCCTGCATTTGCAAACAATTCGGGACGAATAGTGATTTGAACATGCGATGTTGCTGTACAGCCTTCACTATCGCTCACAGTCAATAAATAAGTAGTGCTTACTGTTGGATTTACTATTGGATTTGCTGAAGTTGAGGTAAATCCTGTTGGAGTAGAAGCCCAGATATAAGTATAAGTAGGCGTCCCACCACTAGCTGTATTGGCTGTGCCCAGCTGAAAGCCCGAATGATTGGTGCCATAGCAAATTGTATCGTTTGTTCCTGCATTTGCAAACAACTCGGGACGAATAGTGATTTGAACATGCGATGTTGCCGAACATCCTTGACTATCGCTTACTGTCAATAAATAAGTTGTACTTACTGTTGGATTTACTATTGGATTTGCAGAATTTGCTGTAAAACCTGTTGGGGTTGAAGCCCAGCTATAAGTATATGTTGGGGTTCCGCCACTAGCTGTATTGGCTGTGCCCAGCTGAAAGCCCGAATGATTGGTGCCATAGCAAATTGTATCGTTTGTTCCTGCATTTGCAAACAACTCGGGACGAATAGTGATTTGAACATGCGATGTTGCCGAACATCCTTGACTATCGCTTACTGTCAATAAATAAGTTGTACTTACTGTTGGATTTACTATTGGATTTGCTGAAGTTGAGGTAAATCCCGTTGGGGTTGAAGCCCAGCTGTAAGTATATGTTGGACTTCCTCCACTTGCTGTATTTGTTGTGCCCAGCTGAAAGCCCGAATGATTGGTGCCGAAGCAAATTGTATCGTTTGTTCCTGCATTTGCAAACAACTCAGGACGAATAGTGATTTGAACATGCGATGTTGCCGAACATCCTTGACTATCGCTTACTGTCAATAAATAAGTTGTACTTACTGTTGGATTTACTATTGGATTTGCAGAATTTGCTGTAAAACCTGTTGGGGTTGAAGCCCAGCTATAAGTATATGTTGGGGTTCCGCCACTAGCTGTATTGGCTGTGCCCAGCTGAAAGCCCGAATGATTGGTGCCATAGCAAATTGTATCGTTTGTTCCTGCATTTGCAAACAATTCTGGGCGAATAGTGATTTGAACCTGCGAAGTATCAGAACAGCCTTCACTATCGCTTACTGTCAATAAATAAGTAGTGCTTACTGTTGGGTTTACTATTGGATTTGCCAAAGTTGCTGTAAAACCTGTTGGGGTAGAAGCCCAACTATAAAAATATGTTGGCGTCCCACCACTAGCTGTATTGGTTGTGCCCAGCTGAAAGCCCGAATGATTGGTGCCGAAGCAAATTGTATCGTTTGTTCCTGCATTTGCAAACAACTCAGGACGAATAGTGATTTGAACATGCGATGTTGCCGAACATCCTTGACTATCGCTTACTGTCAATAAATAAGTTGTACTTACTGTTGGATTTACTATTGGATTTGCAGAATTTGCTGTAAAACCTGTTGGGGTTGAAGCCCAGCTATAAGTATATGTTGGGGTTCCACCACTAGCTGTATTGGTTGTGCCCAGCTGAAAGCCCGAATGATTGGTGCCATAACAAATTGTATCGTTTGTTCCTGCATTTGCAAACAATTGAGGACGAATAGTGATTTGAACCTGAGAACTTGCAGTACAACCTTGATTATCTGTTACAGTTACAATGTATGTAGTATTAACAGTAGGGTTAACCAATGGGTTGGCTGTATTTGATGTGAAACCAGCAGGATTAGATGACCACGAATAATTGTAAGTAGGTGTTCCTCCACTAGCTGTATTAGCTGTGCCTAATTGAAAACCTGAATGATTTGTGCCATAACATACAGTAGCATTAGCACCTGCATGAGCAAAAAGCTCGGGATGCACTGTAATATTAACACTTGATGATGCCGAACATCCTTTATTATCTGTAACTGTAACTTGATATGTAGTATTTACAGTAGGATTTACAACTGGATTTGCAGCATTTGAGGCAAAACTAGTAGGGACAGATGACCATGAATAATAATAAGTAGGGCTTCCACCCGATGCTGTGCTTGAACCTCCTAACTGAAAACCAGGCTGATTAGTACCAAAGCAGATAGTCCCATTTGATCCAGCATCAGACAAAAGTTCGGGTAAAATATTTATTTTTGTTGATGATGTAGCCGTACATCCATAACTATCGGTTACTTTGACTAAATAAGTAGTATTTACAATTGGATTAACTGATGGATTCGACAAATTCGAACTGAAGCTAACAGGAAGTGAACTCCAATTATACGTGTAGTTTGGGCTTCCACCAGTAGCAGTATTTGAGCCTCCAATAAGCAAGCCAGAATGGTTAGTACCATAACAAATTGTATTATCAGAACCAGCACTTGCAGATAACTGAGGAAGAATTGTAATTGTAACAACTGAAGGTGCACTTTTACAAGTTCCATTTATTTGAACCGCATAATATTTTGTTGTTCCAACTGTATGACTTGGCATTAATGCAAGTGTATCGGCATTAATAACCGTTAATCCAGTAATTATCTCATTGGTCAAAAGCGGATCGCTATACCACTTTAATTGATTCCCAGAAGGTGTTGATGCAACAATTATATTAGCTAGACTTGAGCTATAACAATAAATTGAATCCTTTTTAACATAAGGAACAGAAGGGCTTCCAGGAGCTGAAATGGAATATGTATTACCCGATGTTATACATCCAAATGAACTTTGAACAACTACATGATAACTTCCAACTCCAAGTCCTGTAAATGAATTTGAAAAACCATAGCTTGCACCACTATTAATTGAATATTGAAGAGGAGCATCGCCTGTTGCATTAATAAGTATTTGACCATTACTCAAACCGCAATTAGTAGAATTTGTAACCGTTACGTTATTTATAATAGGAAGGCTTTTAATATTTATAGTTATGCTATCGCAACTTGAATTTCCGCAATTATTTTTCCATCGAGCAAAATATTTTGTAGTAACAACAGGTGATGCAATAGTTAAGCTTGTTCCTTCTCCTAATTTATTTGAGCCGCATGTGCCTTGAAACCATTCTAAAGTAGAGCCAGAACCTCCTACAGCAGTTAGTGTAATGTTACCATTGTCATCTACACAAATATTATTTCTGTCAGTAGTAATTTGCGTAGGTTTTTCAGGAGAAGTTAAAATAGTTACGATTTGCATATCAGTTGCAATTGAGTTTCCATTTCCAATATCAGTTGTTGTTAGCGTATATGTAGTAGTTGCAGTGGGTGTAACAGTAGGATTTTGAAGTGCAGAAGTAAAACCAGATGGATTTGATGACCATGAATAAGAATAAGGACCAACTCCACAAACCCCAGTTCCTTTTAATTGTGCAGTTCCTCCAGCACAAATTGAAGTATCATTACCAGCAATACCAGCATAACTAAAATTTAATGCAAAATATGGTCTATTATTATCAATTCCTCCAATTGAATTATCATCAGGGGGCGTTAAATTCTGCTTAAATGATTTGTGTGAATTTGAAAAAATAGGTGTTGCATTATAAAACAAAGGTCGATTACCAGTTGTTAATCCATTTCCTCCATAATTTGTTTCAACCAAAACCATGAGGTTGCCAGATGAATAATTAAATGGAGTTGTTAATGTAATAAAATGCCAAAAACCACTTCCTACAGAAAATATCTGTGTACCAGAATATACCATCGTAGCCCCATTTTTTAATGATGCCCATGTTTCACCACTGGTTAATGAAGTAGCAGAAGTGGTTTTTAGATAAATTTTTATTGGAATACCTAAATTCTGAGGAGTATTAACCCTCCAGCCTAGTTTTGTAATTGCACAATATTTATTAAATTCAGATTGCTTATAAATACTAACATCTCTTGTATATCCTTCTATGGTATTAAATGGAGGCGCTTGAAAATTAAATCCTCCAACACTATTTTGTATATAAACTGTTTGGGCAAACAGAATATTTGTTAGAAAAACTAATATAACAATAGTAATTCCTTTTTCTAATTTTTTAAAAAAGTTCATTGCAATTCGAATATATGACTGTGGCGGTTATTTATTCCAAAAATACAAATTAAACTTCAAAAAAGAATATTAAAAAGTGTTAAAACATTGATTAGTAATAAATTATTTAGCAATAAAAAAGAATTTAGCTAACGGTTGGCGGTATGAAAAGTTGCCGATTTCGGGCGATTTCCTATCAAGTTACACAAAAGTTAAAGCGGGCTACAACCCTAGAATAACCAACTAAACCGGCAATTTTTTATACCGCGTGTTAGCTGCTGCCCTTCTTCTTTCGTCAACCATTGTTGCTATGTTTATATTGTCGGTGTGCAATGAAAAGTAAAATTGTCATTATACCCACCGAAATAAGTGATGAGTTTAAAGTGCCAAGATGTAACCCACCTTTGTCCAGTGGCTTTGTGAGTAGGTCTCCAAATGTTGCTCCAAATGGCCGGGTGAAAATAAATGCAACCCAAAACAAAACGATGTGATTGATTTTTGTCAGAGAGTGAAGAAGAACAACAACAAGAATTACTCCGCCTGTTACGCAAGCACCTTGCAGATAACTTAGTCCGAAATAGTCGCCAAGAAAATCTCCGAAAGCAGTTCCCAAACTGTTAGAGAAAAGAATAGCTGTCCAGTAATAAATTTCTTTTTGCTTGTCAGCGATTGGGAAAACTTCAAGGTTCTTGTATTTGCGAAACCACAAAATCAAAGTGAGTAATAAGCAACTCACCAATAAAATAGTTCCAAAAGTGTAACCAAGATGCATCGTTCTGTCTATGTAGTCAGAGATTTCAGTACCTAAAGTTGTTGTGCCGATAATAACCAACCAATAAATGACAGGGATATATTTTTTTACTGAAAGTTGAGTAAGCAACACAACAAAGAAAAACGCAAACGTAATGGCAATACCAACTGTATAGCCCAAATTCAAAGTCATGGAAAGAAAGTCGCCAAGCGTTTCGCCAAGTGTCGTAGCAACAATTTTCATCAGCCAAAATATCAATGTTATTTTGGCAACCTTATTTAGATGTTCATTTGTCATACAAATTAAATTAAATTAAAAAACAGCACCGCTTTCGCGGTGCTGTTATACTTGTTACTTAATACTTGTCTCCTTTTTCTTTCTCCATTTTTGTTTTGCTCAACATATTACCGTCAGCAGAAAACAGAACATCAAAAGTTTCTTCACCTTTTTCAATCTCGGCTTCAAAACAGTTTCCGTTTTTTGCACTCTCAATTTTGCTTGCTTCGTTTATTTTGAACCCTGCAAAATCTTTGCTTAACGCTGATTGAACAGAAGCGGGCAAAGCAGAAACTTTTATTTCGGTTTCTGTTTCCAACCATTTGCCTGAGTTGTCAAAGTTGGCAGACATTTCAGAGCCATTGAGTTTGAAACCTGCTTCATACTCGTTGGTCTTTTCCATTTCCCAGCTTGTTTTAGTTGCGGTTGGAAACTTTGCTTTGAATGCTGAAGTGACAGTAGCAGGAACTTTGTCGGCTGAAATTTTTTGAGCGCAAGCCGTGTTGCACATTGAAACTGCTATTAGCAGCATTATTATTACATTTTTCATTTTTATTTATTTTAAAATTGTTTAACTAATTATTGTTTACCTCCGAACTTCCATTCAATTCCTGGTCGGAACAGGATTGCATTATTGTTATCGTAACTAATGCCTAAAGATATGAGTAATTCCTTTTTCAAATAATACCCGTAACCAAAAGCACCCACTGTTTCACCTCCTGAAATTTCCTGTGAGTTGATGTTTGGATTTGTTACAACTGTTCCTTCGGGAGTTTCCGCACCTCCAACAGCAGATGTGTTTCCGTAAACTTCGGCAAACAAAATACTTTTTGGTGAGGCGGTGAAGATTGTTCCTATTGCGTAATTGAATAAATTACTGACATCAACACCTGACGGTTTTCCAAGAAAAGTGTAACTAAGATTCACACTTGTAAAGAATTTTCCCGTTGTCTTACTCATAATAAGAAACGGTGTGTAATCGGTTTTGCCTGTTCCTATCTGCGTATTTTTTGCTGTTGGAATTTTCACTTCTCCTGAAATGGAGATGGAAGGCAAAACCTTTTTCTCTGAACAAATTTGATAGAACAAAGTTATTTCCAAATCACCAATGCCCTTTGCATGTGGTCCCTGTTTAGGCATAATGGAAGTGAAGCCGACTGGCTCAACTAACAGCGTAAACTTTTTTGAAATTCCGTATTCAATCGCTAACGGTAAAGCGTTTTCAGTTCCTTCTTTTGAAACCTGAAATTCTAAACCCGTTCCGACTTCAAATTGCCCTTGCAGCAGTGGTTTGGATTCTTCTGTTTCCAAAACCTGTGCAAACATTTTGCTTGGCAACAATGCAAGCAGCATTGCGAAGCCAAAAATTATTTTTTTGACTGTCATTATTTTTAATTTAAGTTAATCATTAAACCGCAACTGCCCTGTGTGGCAGTTGTAAAGAATAAAAAATAAAGAATGGTTTAAACTATTGGAGGTCGGAAAACAGAAGAATGAAAGTTTGAATAGTAATTGCTCTCCTCGTAAATGGGAAGTTCAACTTTAATAATTGAAATATTACTTTCGCTAACTTTAAATGCTTGCGTTAAAAAATAATTTGGTGGCTGTTGATGATGAAAATGAATTGGAGTGTGTGGTTTTTGTTCGTCTCCGTTATCGTGTTTATCAAAGATGCAATCAATATTTATCAAGTGGTCGGTGATAAAATCAAAAGCTGTCATGTCTTTGTCCTCTGTGGCTTTGCAATGACGATACATTTCAAGAATATCATTTAATGCAGAGAAATCTCCCATCGGCAAACAGAAAGTTCCGAAAGAATAAAATGCTAAGAGAAATATGTAGGTTGCTTTTTTCAATGATGTCTTATATAACTCCAAAAGTAATGTTTTTATTCTTCGGTTCGTTCATTTTATGGCTATCAGTAGTAGTTTGCATTGTCGCCTTAGGTTGCAGCTAACTCGTTATTATCTGCAAATTTACCCTACTTTTAATACTATCCAAATTATTTGAGTTGTTTTTTTTATTTCTAATTGATAGAAGTAGGAGTTACATATTTAGTGGTTTTAGAGCTTCAACTGGTTTCTTATCAATTCACTATATATTTACAACATCAAAAAAAGGCAACTCTTTCGAATTGCCTTTATATATTCTTGAGGAATAGTTGTTTATGCCAATGATAATTTTATTATTTCAGCTACAACTTTACTTTCGGCTCTGCCCGCAATTTCTTTATTTGCAGCAGCCATAACTTTTCCCATATCTTTAATTGAAGAAGCACCAGTTTCAGACATGATTTTTGCAACAATTGTACGAATTTCTTCTTCGCTCAATTGAACAGGTAGATATGGTTCGATAAATGCTACTTCCGATAATTCTTTTTCTGCAAGTTCAGGTCGGTTTTGCTGTGTATAAATTTCAGCCGATTCTTTTCGCTGTTTAATGAGCTTTTGAATCAATTTTATTTCAGCATCATCGGTTACAGCTTCACCAGAAGTTTGTAGCATTAACAATGCAGCTTTAACAGCTCGTATGGCTTCTAATCTTTCTTTGTCTTTTGCAAGCATTGCTGTTTTAATATCAGCATTTATTCTTTCTGTAATTGTCATAATGATTGGTTTATAAACAATTCAACTACGCTCTCTGTGTCATAATTCGTCACCTAGAACGTAGTCGAAAGTTGGTTATTAATTTTTATAAAGGATTTATAAAAATTAGATTTTTTTAGGCAGACTAGATTTTAAAAGCTGAAGCATACGTGGGTATGTGAAGGTTTTAAAATTGATGTCTAACGACAAAAAAGCAATTTTTAGAAGTCCGGTTAGTCTACGTTATCGTGTAAAAATGAATTATTTTCTTTCATCTCAATTTTTCCATCATTTTCAGTTAATGTATATTTTGAAACATGAGATTCTGATGAGTGAGGAGTTGGATCTAAATTAATTTCTTTACGTTTATAAGCAGGTTCATTAATCAGATCATTAATGTTTTTTTGTTTTAAAACAGAACTCATTCTCTTCAATCTGTCTATTCTTTCATCAGAACGTTGCTTATTTTCCTGAATGCCATCCTCTTTTATTTCTTTTTTATCCGATTCTTCTTGAGCGTTTTTAAAAGTAAACTCAGTATTGCTTTCGGCAACCATAGTTTCTGTAGTTGCTGATTGAATAGGTTCTGACTTAACCTCAGCAATTACATTTTGAGAAACAGCAACTTCATCGTATAAGGTATGAACTATCTTATTTTCCTCTGCAACATTAATAACAACTGGAGTTTCAACATTAACAATAGGAGCTATTACTTCAAAAATAGTATTTTGAGGTATTATTGTTTCAACAATTGTACTTTCAACAACTGCTTCTGGTTCTGTATTTTTAACAATTAGTTTGAAATCATCTTCAGGTTTTACTTCTACAATAGCTTGAACATTCTGTACAACCTCAACTTTAGTATCTTCTAACACATGTACTTTTTTCTGAAAATTTTGATTAGATTCACCATACTCTGGCAAAGTACTGGTATAACCAGTTGCAATAACAATTATACTTAACTTATTACCTAATGATTCGTCGAAACCAGTACCGAAAATAATATTTGCTGAAGAACCAGCAGCTTCTTGGATATAATCTGAAATTTCACCAATTTCATCCATAGTAGCCATATTATTTTCATCAGAACTTGAAGAAATGTAAAGTAATACTTGACTAGAGCCTCTTATATTACTATCGTTTAACAATGGAGAAGACAATGCTTCTTCTACTGCCTGTATTGCACGGTTTTCACCTTCGGCAACAGCGTGTCCCATAATTGCCGAACCACCGTTGTGCATAACTGTATATACATCATTAAAATCGACATTTATATAACCGTTTCCTGTAATAATCTCAGCAATTCCTTTAGCTGCAGTAGTTAACACATCATCCGCATGTGAAAACGCATTTTTAAGACTAAGGTTTCCATATATTTCTCTAATACGATCATTGCAAATGATAAGAAGAGTATCAACATTTTCTTTTAAATCAGAAATTCCAAAGTCAGCTTGATTTCTTCTGTTTTTTCCTTCAAATGCAAATGGAATTGTAACAATACCAACAGTTAATATCCCCATTTCTTTAGCAGTAGCAGCAATAATAGGAGCTGCACCTGTTCCGGTTCCTCCACCCATGCCAGCTGTGATAAATACCATTTTAGTATTTTCTCCAATAGCAGCTTTAAGTTCTTCAATTTTATCAAGAGCAGCTTTTCTACCAACTTCAGGAATTGCACCAGCACCAAGACCTTCGCCAAGTTGAATCTTTGCAGGAACTGGACTAGCAATAAGAGCTTGCATATCTGTATTGCAAACCATAAAATCAACTCCTTTTATTCCTTGGGTATACATGTGATTAACAGCATTGCTACCACCTCCACCAACTCCAATAACCTTAATTATAGATGGTTGTTCTTTGGGCATATCAAATTTAATCATTTCTTCAAACATAATTTATTTCCTCTCAAAATTAATTATTTATTATTTTCCAGTTTTGGTATTGTTGATTATGTTATTAATATTTTATTAACATTATTAGATTCTGTCTATAAAGTCGCTTTCATCGTTGTTCTTGTCTTAAAATTCAATCATTTACTTATGTAAACTATTGATTTTAAGACTGCAAACGCCTCGAATTCGATCTTTATAGACTAGCTTCTAACATTGTGGATAGACGCAAATTCGAGTGTGATTTTTAATTATTTAAACCCCACTATCATCATCAAAAAACTGCTTCCCTTTTTTGAAAATTGCATCAAAAAATCCACCACGTTGTTTGTCAGTATCTCTTACTGGAGGATTTTTCTTGTTATATTTTTCTGCAGTTTCAAGACCTTTAATTACTAAACCTATACCAGTAGCAAATATTGGACTTGATGTTTCTTCATTCGTGCCTTTAGCAAGGTGTTCATTTGGATATCCAATTCTTGTGTCCATGCCTGTAACATATTCTGTAAGTTGCACTAAATGTTTTAACATTGAACCACCACCAGTTATCACAATTCCACCAATTAATTTGCTTTCGTAACCCGAATTTTTTATTTCATAATAAACATGCTCGATAATTTCTTCAGCTCTTGCTTGAATTATAGATGAAAGATTTTTTAAAGAAATTTCTTTAGGTTCACGACCTCTTAAGCCAGGAATTGAAACAATTTCATTGTCTTTATTTTCACTTGCTAAAGCCGAACCAAATTTAACTTTCAATAATTCAGCTTGGTTCTTAATAATTGAACAGCCTGTTTTAATGTCTTCTGAAATAACATTTCCTCCAAAAGGAATAACAGCTGTATGACGAATAATACCATCTTGGAAAATAGCAATATCTGTTGTTCCGCCACCAATGTCAACTAAAGCAACACCTGCTTCTTTCTCTTCGTCACTTAGGGCTGCGTCAGCCGAAGCTAATGGCTCTAAAATTAGTTCAGAAGCTTCTAAACCAGCTTTTCGAACGCATTTATAGATATTTTGAATTGCAGCAACTTGTCCAATTATAATATGGAAATTTGCATCTAAGCAAATACCCGACATCCCAATTGGATCTTTAATTCCTGGTTCACCATCAACTATATATTCTTGTGGAATAACATGAATGATTTCCTCTCCTGGAAGCATAACCAATTTGTACATACTGTCAACAAGTGCATCAATATCCTTTTGACTAATTTCTTCGTCTAAGCTATCACGCATTCGATTTCCACGATGTTGAATACTTTTTATGTGCTGACCAGCAATTCCAACATTAACAACCTTAATATCGACACCTGATTTTTGCTCAGCTTCATCAACTGCAGCTTTAATCGACTGTACCGTTTTTTCAATGTTAGTTACAACGCCTCTAGTTACTCCAATTGATTCACATTTGCCAACTCCCAATATTTCTATTTTGCCATATTCATTTTTTCTTCCAACGATAGCAGCAATTTTGGTAGTTCCAATGTCAAGACCTACAACAATTTCAGATGTTTCCATAATATTATTTTTTGTTACAAACAACTTGATTTTTATATTTTATATTAATTCGGCTATAAGTATTCCAGCCAACCGCATTTAATCCTCTTTGATAAAACAAGATTAACTTATCTAACTTTTCTTTATAATCTTCTATGCCTCCAAATTCAACAATATGCCTACTAACTCTTGGTATCAGTAAAAATTCCCCTTCTTTTGTCAAATGAATTTGATCGATAAGTGCATTAAAAAGAGTATCTTGTTTTATATATTTTGTCAACTCATACAATTGAATAAGAACATCTGCTTTTTCTAAAGTATCTTTAGGCGAAAGCATTATAAGAGTTTCGGCTGTTTTTCTTTTCCAAACGCTATCGCATGTAACCAAAGGAACTCTGGCACTATACTGATCGCAAAGTGGCATCATATAACCATCTTCATCGTAATAGAAACTAAAACCTCCATAACCAATTATTCGAAAAAGAGGGTTTCTTTGAGTAATATTAATTCCAACCTTTCCGTTTATAGTTTCATAAACATCTGCCCTTTTAATATAAGGATTGTTGTTTAAAATTGTTTCTATTTTGTTTATGTCAATCATTGCTAAAGGCAAACCAACTACCGAATCGAACTTATCATTTAGCACTGCGATAACATCATCTTCTGTAATAAATTCGTGATTGCCAACCGTATCAATAGAAATCACCAGTCCAGAGCACGATTGAGCTTTTCTTGCTTCGTTAGCAAAAGCCAAGCTCAATACTACAAAAGCAGTAAGCAAAACCCAAGATGATATTCTAATTATTTTCGATTTCATTTTTTTAATAATTCATTTTTTATTGGTTCTATCAATGCATCGATATCTCCAGCACCTATTGTTAGCAATACATCTAAATCCCAAGCTCCTATTTTTCTAATTAATTCTTCTTTAGTAAATAGAAACTTCTTTGGATTATCGATTTTATCGAGCAACATTTTTGATGTAACTCCTTCAATTGGCAATTCCCTAGCTGGATATATATCCAAAAGAATCACTTCGTCTAATTTACTAAGTGCTTCTGCAAAACCATCGGCAAAATCTTTTGTTCTGCTAAAAAGATGTGGCTGAAAAATACCGGTCACTTTTCTGTTCTCAAATAGATTTCTAACTGACTTAATACAAGCTTCTATCTCCGTTGGATGATGTGCATAATCATCAATAAAAACAAGATTTTCTGTATTTATTATATATTCAAATCTTCTTTTTACACCTTGATAATTATTCAAAGCTTTTTTAATCACATCATTTTCAACGCCCATTGCTTTTGCAATAGCTATTGCAGGAATTGAATTGATAACATTGTAATAAGCAGCAGATCCAGGCTTAATTCCTTTAATTATATCATTTCCTGAAAAGTCGAAAGTATAAAATCCACCTTCTGCCCTTATATTTGTGGCATAAAATCTAGAGTTTGTATATACGCCATAAGTTAAAACTTCAATTTCAGCATTGATGTATTTTTCTAGACCTTCATTAACAAACAGTTTTCCTCCTTTTTTAATCTGACTTGCAAACTGATTAAATGATTCATGAAGATTTTCTTTATTCTTATATATATCCAAATGGTCGGCATCCATAGAAGTAATTACAGCCAAATCTGGATGTAATGTTAAGAAAGAACGATCAAACTCATCAGCTTCAACTACCGTAATATTCGAATCGTTGTGCAGAATAATATTTGAGCCATAATTCTGACTTATTCCGCCTATGAAAGCAGCAATATTCAAATTTGCTTCATTTAAAATATGCGAAACTAAAGAAGTTACACTTGTTTTTCCGTGCGTTCCAGCAATAGCAATTGTAAAAGTATTTTTAGTAATAATTCCCAGAATTTCAGAACGTTTTAAAATCTTGAAATTATTCTCTTGAAAATATATTAGTTCTTTATGATTTTTAGGAATTGCAGGTGTAAGCACCACCAAATCAACGTCAGATGGGATTTGAGCAACATCTTCTTCAAAATGTATTTCAATACCTTCAGAAATTAATTTGGAAGTCAGTGGAGTTGGAGTTTTATCATACCCCGAAATCTTAATTCCTTTCGAATTAAAATAACGAGCTATGGCACTCATTCCAATTCCGCCAATGCCTAAAAAATAAATTCTATTTATATCTTCAAACTTCATTTTACTATTTTCAAAATTTCATCAACAATTCTATCCGAAGCATCTCTGACAGCTAAAGTTGAAATATTAACTTTCATTTTTGCTTGTAATTCTTCGTTTTTTGAAAGATTAATTAGCTCTTCACCGAGTGTTTCAATCGCTTCTACATCTTTTATCATTATTATTGCTTCTTTTTCAAGCAAAGCTTTTGCATTTTTTGTTTGATGGTCTTCAGCAACATTAGGCGAAGGAATTAAAATAACTGGCTTTCCAACGCAACATAATTCAGAAACTGCTATTGCCCCAGCTCTTGAAACGATAATATCTGCCATTGCATAAGCTAAATCCATTCGATTAATAAAGTCAAATACTTTAATATCTGGGCAATTTACCTTTTCAACTGCTTCTTTAGCTTGAGTAAAATTAGTTTTACCCGTTTGCCATATCAACTGCAAATTATTTTCAATCAGAAGTGGCAGATACTTTTCAATGCTTCTGTTTATGGTTCCAGCACCTAAACTTCCACCAACAACCAAAATTGTTTTTTTGTATGTTTTCAAATCAAAGAACTTTGATGCTTCATCTTTAGAAGTTGGAACATTAAGAATTTCGCTTCTAATTGGATTTCCAGTGAATACGATTTTTTCATGCGGAAAAAATCGTTCCATCTTATCGTAAGCTACACAAATCTTTTCAACCTTATTCGCTAATATTCTATTAGTTACGCCAGGAAAAGAATTCTGTTCTTGAATAACTGCAGGAACTCCTTTGCTAATAGCTGCTCTCATTAATGGACCACTTGCAAAACCTCCAACACCAACTACCAAATCGGGTTTAAAACGACGTACAATTTTGATTGATTTTAACATGCTAGAAATCAATTTAATTGGGAACATCAGATTTCTAGTCGTTAGTTTTCTTTGAAAACCACTTATCCACAAACCTTCAATTGGATATCCAGCAGCAGGAACTTTTTCCATTTCAATTTTGCCTTGAGCACCAACAAAAAGAATATCAATATTTTCTACTCTTTCCTTCAATTTATTGGCAATTGCAATAGCAGGAAAAACATGCCCACCAGTGCCACCGCCACTTATAATTACTTTTAAATTACGCTTTTGCATTTGCCACCTCCACATCTTCAGATTCGTCGTTATCAACCGACCTACTAACACTTAAAATAATTCCAATAGCTATACTTGTGAACCATAATGATGTTCCTCCCATACTCACAAGCGGCAATGGCTGACCAGTAACAGGAAACAGATTAACCGCAACTGCCATATTAATCATTGCTTGAAATACAAGACTGAAGCTCAATCCCATAACTAATATCGAAGAAAACATTCGGTCAGACTGCGATGCAATTTTTATTCCTCTATATAACATAATCATATAAAGCAATACCACTAAAATTCCACCTGCAAATCCATATTCTTCAATAATAATTGCGAAAATAAAATCGGAATATGGATGAGGCAGGAAGTTTCTTTGTGTACTATTGCCTGGCAATTTGCCAAATACGCCACCAGTAGCTATAGCAATTTTTGATTGTTCAGATTGATAATTTGCATCTTCATTAACTTCATCACTGCTAAAAGTTTCTACACGATGCACCCATGTTTCGGCACGGGGCAAAAGCTTTGGATAAATCATGGCTATGCCTATAAGCATTCCAATGCCCAAAACGCCAAGCGCTACAGTTGAGAATATATACTTCATGCTCACTCTTCCAACAAACATTATTATTAATGAGATAGAAAATAATAATGCGGCAGTAGAAAAATTGGCAGGAAAAATTAATCCGCAAACTGCAATTACAGGCAAAATTATTGGAATGAAAGCACTCTTTAAATCTTTAATATCATCTTGTTTCTTTGCAATTAACCTCGACAAATAAATAATCAACGACAGTTTAGCTAAATCGGATGTTTGAAATGACAGGTTAATTACAGGCAAAGTCAACCAACGATTAGCATCGTTTAAGTTGGTTCCCATAATAAGTGTTAAAAACAACAATGGTATTGTTATAATTAAAAGCAGTTTCGAAAAACGTGAATAATACTTATAATCGACAAGATGGGTAACATACATTAAAAATAATCCAAACGCTAAGAGGAAAAAGTGTTTGAAAAAATAATATGCAGTATTACCCCCTTTATATTTATATGCAAGTGTGCTTATGGAGCTATAAACAGCTAACAACGAGAAAATAGACAGTATTAAAACTACCATCCATAGTACTTTGTCTCCCTTAAATGTTTTAAATATGCCGTTCATTCTACTTTATTGGTTAATGGTAAAAGGTGCAAGGTGCACGGTTTCCCTTTTTGTTTGTTTTTTTGTGTGTTCGTCTCCTTTAAGTCAACGCTGTTAGAGGCCTTACTATTTCGCCATCAAGCAACTTTTAACTTTATACTTGTAACTTTCAACTGCTTTTAAAGTTCTCTAACAGCAGCTTTAAATTGTCGACCTCTATCTTCATAGTTTTCGAACAAATCAAAACTTGCACAAGCAGGCGATAGTAATACAACATCTTCATTCCTTGCCATAACATAAGCAGTATTAACAGCTTTTCTCATCGATTGTGTCTCAACGATAGGAATACCTAAATCAGAAAATGCTTTAATAATTGAAGTATTTTCATTTCCTAAGCAAACAATACCTTTTACTTTTTGTGTTACTACTTGTTTAAGAAACTCATAATCATTGCCTTTATCAACGCCACCAATAATTAAAACAACAGGTTTTTTCATGCATTCTAATGCATACCAAGTTGAATTAACATTTGTAGCCTTTGAGTCATTGATGAATTCGATGCCATGAACGTTCAAAACGTTTTCTAGTCGGTGTTCAATACCTTGATAATCAGAAAAACTCTCTTTTGTAGTAGTTTTTCTAACTTCAAATAATCGCGCTCCAATACCAGCTGCCATCGAATTGTAAACATTGTGTTTCCCTTGTAGTGCTAAACTTTCAATAGACATTAGTTCCTCTTTCTCTTTAGTTTGTATTATTATTATATCGTTATTTAAATAAGCTCCTTTTAGAAGCTCTTGTTTAATAGAAAATGGGTATAATTGGCATTTTAAATTCAATTTCTCAACTTGCTCTCTCAACACTAAATCATCGTAGCAATAAATTAATGATTCGGTTTCTGTCATATTTCTCGTAATTCTCATTTTTGAATTGACATAATTTTCAAATTTATAATCATATCTATCTATATGATCAGGTGTAATGTTTGTTATTATTGCTATATCTGCTTTAAAATCAAACATTCCATCGAGCTGAAAACTGCTAATTTCAAGAACATAAAAATCATATTCATTTCCACTCGCTACTTCCCACGCAAAGCTGTTTCCTATATTTCCAGCAACGCAAACCTTTAATCCTTCACGTTTCAAAATATCGCCTAACAAACTGGTTGTTGTGGTTTTTCCATTACTTCCAGTTATGCAAATTTTCTTAGCATTGGTGTATCTTCCTGCAAATTCTATTTCTGAAATTATCGAAATTCCTTTTCCATTTATCGCATTAATAATTTCGGCCTTATCAGGAATGCCTGGACTTTTAATAACTTCAACAGCAGAAAGAATTTCAGCAAGCGAATGCTTTTCTTCTTCCCATTTTATATCATACTTACAAAGAACGCTTTTGTATTTTTCTTTAATTTTTCCTTTATCCGAAACCCAAACATCAAAACCTTTCTGCTGAGCCAGTATTGCTGCTCCAATGCCACTTTCCCCAGCACCCAGAATAGCAATTCTTTTTTTCATTATCTTAACTTCAATGTTACTATGGTGATAATTGCCAATAATATTCCGATAAGCCAAAAACGATTTACAATTTTCGCCTCGTGATAACCCGATTTTTGATAATGATGATGAAGCGGAGACATTTTAAATATTCTACGACCTTCGCCAAATTTCTTTTTTGTGTATTTGAAATATGAAACTTGCATCATTACCGATAAATTTTCTACTAAAAAGATTCCACAAAGTATTGGTATCAATAATTCTTTTCGAATTGCAATTGCGAAAACTGCAATAATGCCTCCAAGTGCTAATGAACCCGTATCGCCCATAAATACCTGAGCTGGATATGAATTATACCAAAGAAATCCAACACAAGCACCAACAAACGCAGCAATAAAAATTACCAGCTCAGCCGTTTTTGGCAAATACATGATATTTAAATAATCGGAAAATACAGTATTACCCGACACATAAGCCAATATTCCAAGCGTTGCTCCAATAATGGCAGATGTTCCTGTGGCTAATCCATCCAATCCGTCTGTTAAATTAGCTCCATTCGAAACTGCTGTTATAATTAAAATTACGATTGGAATAAAAACCAACCAAGCATATTTAAGATAATCGTCGCCAATCCATTTAATTAATACAGCATAATCAAACTCATTTTCTTTAAAAAATGGAATATTAGTCTTTGTTGATTTCACTTCCTTTTTCGAATATGTTTCGCTTTGAAGTTTATCGTCCATGCTTTGAAGCGGATTATTTGAATCGACTACAATTTTAGCCATTTCGCTTTTTTCTCTAATAACCACATCGGGATGGAAATACAAAGTAAAACCAACAATTAAACCCAATCCTATTTGACCCATTACTTTGAATTTGCCATGCAAACCTTTCTTGTCTTTTTTGAAAACTTTAATATAATCATCTAAAAACCCAATTAAACCGAGCCAAACAGTTGATACGATCATTAGAATAATATATATGTTGTGAAGCTTTGCAAATAAAAGAGTTGGAACTAAAATTCCTGCAAGAATAATTAGACCTCCCATTGTTGGAGTTCCAGCTTTTATATTTTGACCTTCAAGACCAAGATCTCTGACAGTTTCTCCTACTTGTTTTTTTCTTAAAATATTGATAATTCTTTTACCAATAAATAAAGAGAACAACATTGAGCCAATGAAAGCCATAGCAGCACGGAATGAAATATAATGAAAAACTCCTGCACCAGGGAAATCATACGCTTTGTCTAAATAATCGAATATGTAATAAAACATTGTCTCTTCTTTTAATCGTTAAACAATTCAGTTAATATTTTCACGTCATCAAATGGATGCTTAACCCCTTTGATTTCTTGATATTTTTCATGTCCTTTTCCAGCAACCAATATTACATCACCAGGTTGAGACATCATATATGCAGTTCTAATAGCCTCTTTACGGTTTTCAATTGTAAGTACTTTTCTAATCGTTGATGGGTCGATTCCTACTTGCATTTGCTCCAAAATAGCTTGCGGCTCTTCATTTCTTGGATTATCCGAAGTAAAGATTGCTTTGTCGCTATTTTCTGCAGCAATTTTTGCCATTATTGGACGCTTTGTTGCATCTCTATTTCCGCCGCAGCCTACAACAGTAATTAGTGTTTCAGCACCAGTTCTTAATTGATTAATTGTACTAATCACATTTAAAAGAGCATCTGGAGTATGCGCATAATCAACTATACCAATTCTGCCATCATTCGAACGAATTACTTCAAATCGTCCTTCAACAGAAACCAGTTTACTTAACTCTGTTAAAATTTGAAGTCTTTCTTCGCCTAATAATAAAGCGGTTGCATATATTGCAAGCAAATTATATGCATTGAAATCGCCAATCAACTTCGACCAAAGTTCAGTTCCATCAAATTGTAAGAGTTGTCCATCTAAATGGTTTTCAATTATCTTTCCTTTGAAATCGGCTAAATTTTGAATACTGAAAGTGTATTTTGCCGCTTTTGTATTTTGAATCATCACCATTCCATTGCGGTCGTCTTTATTAACAAGTGCAAATGAATTGGCTGGAAGATGATCGAAAAATCCTTTTTTAGCTTTTATATATTCATCAAAAGTTTTGTGATAATCTAGATGATCGTGAGTGATATTTGAGAAGATTCCACCTCTAAATTTCAATCCCGAAATTCTATTTTGAACTACAGCATGAGAGCTAACTTCCATAAAGCAAAATTCACAAGCTTCGTCAACCATTTGTTTTAAAAGGGCATTTAGCGAAATTGCATCTGGAGTAGTGTGAGTTGATGGATATTCTGTATCGTTGATTACATATTTAATGGTAGAAATCAAGCCAACTTTATATCCTAAACTTCTGAAAAGATTATATAACTGAGTAACGGTAGTAGTTTTTCCATTTGTTCCTGTAATTCCTACTAAAGCAATATTTTCTGATGGTTTATTATAAAAGTTTGAAGCAACTATTCCAAGAGCTGAACTGCAATCGGCTACTTTAACATAACAAATATCTGATTTAATTACTGAAGGAAAATCTTCACATAAAATTGCAGTTGCACCAAGTTCAATTGCCTTTTCAATATATGCATGCCCATCGGTTTGTGTGCCTCTTACAGCAACAAAAAGATCATTCGATGAAACAATTCTTGAATCTACACGTATAGCTGATAAGGGGAGGTCTGTACTTCCTTTAAGTTCTAAAACTTTTACATCGTCTAATATGTTTTTTAATCTCTTCATATTTAATTTACGATAGTTCGATTGTTATTGTTTGACCTTTTCTGAATGAAGTACCTGGAGCAATTGACTGCTTAACAATAGTTCCAAAACCTTTTACTAGCACTCTTAATCCTGAATTTTCAAGCATATATAATGCATCTTTAACCGACATGCCCACAACATTGGGAACATAATGATCTTTAATTTTCACTTGCTTAGTTGAAACATAGTTTCCATTTAAATTAGCTGTGCATATTGCATCATCTTGATAGGTTTTGCTAGCGTCCAAGTTCAATCCTTTTGCAATGAAAAGTATATCTGACAAATATCCGCTTTTCATATTCATGCCTACTGGAGCTTTTACCAAAGGCAATTCTTTATGCATCTCCATTCGCGATGAATACACTTTTTCGGCAATTTCTTTAAAAATTGGTCCAGCTATTACGCTTCCATAGTAGCCTTTGGCCGAAGGATTATTGATAACAACAATACAAGAATACTTAGGAGCTTCGGCAGGAAAATATCCAACAAATGAAGATTGGTATTTCATTGCTTCAACCCCTTTAGATTTATAGTTCATTTGCGCTGTTCCTGTTTTTCCAGCTATCTTTACATGAAAATCTTTCAAATTTTTTGCAGTTCCTTCAGAAACCACACCTTCCATCATTTGCTTTGCCATGTCAATAGTTGCTTGCGAACAAATTTTTGGATTGATTATTTCGGTTTCAAATGTTTTTACAAGTTTCCCGTCTTTTCTTAATTCTTTAACAAATTTTGGTTTAATCATTTTACCATTATTTGCTACTGCATTATAGAATGTTAGAATATGCAAAGGAGTTAATTGAACCTCATAACCAATAGACATCCAAGGCAATGTGGTTCCGCTCCAACTGGTATTTTTTGGAGTTTTAACAATAGGAAAACCTTCGCCTGGAATATTTAAATTAAGTGGAGTTCCAAGTCCCATTTTATAAAGCCGATCTGTATATTGTTTAGGATTTTTTGCATAATTTTTGAAAATAATTTTAGAAACTCCTACATTAGAAGACACTTCAAAAACTTTTTTAACCGAAATTCTGCCATAACCACCTTCGTGCGAATCTTTCATTTCTTTACCATAGTAATGAGTTTTGCCATTTTCAGTATCTACCATGTCATCTAAATCAACATAACCATCTTCCATGGCACATATTAGCGAGGCTAATTTAAAAGTTGAACCAGGTTCAGTGCTTTCTCCAATAGCAAAGTTGTAGATTTCCTTATAAGAACCATCTTTCGTCCTTTTTAAGTTAGCAATTGCTTTAATTTCGCCTGTTTCAACTTCCATTAATACAACTGAACCATGATCGGCATCAACAGAATCGAGCTGTTTCATCAAAGCATGTTCAGCAACATCTTGTAAATTAATATCTATAGTAGAAATTAAATCGTTTCCGTCTTTTGGCTCCATTTCATTTTCATCATTTAATGGCATCCAATTGTTTCCTCCAATTTTTTGCATCAGACAGAAACCACTACTTCCTTTAAGATATGAGTCGAAACCACCTTCTAATCCAATTTTTGCACCACTGTTATTATTTACATAACCAATAGTTCGATTTGCAAGAATACCAAATATAGACTCTCTTGAATTAGAAGTATCTCTAACTGGAATAAAACCTCCCTTATTTCTTCCTAATCTGAAAATTGGAAATTTTCTCATTTTTATTAAATCAAGATAACCAATTTTTATATCATTTATTTTGTAATATCTTATCTTCTTTTTTCTCGCATTTATAATATTTCGTTTATATGTTTTAGCTGATTTTGAGGACTCATAATTACCTGTTCTGTCTTTGACAAGACCATTATAACATTGAGCTAAACAATATGCTAAAGAATCAATATTTTCATTAAAGATTTCGTCTTTTAGTGCAGATGTCCCTAAGTCCATATATATTGTATATTTAGGAATAGTTGTTGCAATCAAACTCCCATCATCTGAATAAATATCTCCTCGATTAGCTTCAATACGTATAAACTTTCTGGTTCTATTTTGCTCTTTCTCTTTCCACATGTCGCCTTCAGCAAACTGAATATGTCCAACTTTGAACAATACTATCAATGCAAATATTCCGGTACATATATATACCAGGTACATCCTCATTAATATTTGTTTTTTATTATCCATTATTCTTTTTCAGTTTCGGAGTTTACAGCTTTTTTTGTATCAACAATTTTTTTGGGAGGAGCGATTGCTTCTTTAATATTTGTATTTGACTTTAATAATATTTCAGCTACTTTTGACTGTTTTTTACCTTTCATAATTACAGTTTTAAGAGACAGGTATTCAGCTCTCAATTCTTTTAGTTCTAACTTTGTCGATTCAATAGTTCTTATTGTTCTTTCTGCTAAAAACGTGTTAGCAATATATAAAAGAGCAATGAATACGACATAAAGCAGAAAAGGAATTGATTTAACATAATTATCTCTTGTTAAAAAACTACCATCAATAATCGACTGCAAAAATTTTCCAATAGTATTAGCGCCCGATATTTTCGGAGTTTTTACCTTGAATTTGAACTTCTTCTTTTCCTTCGGTTTCTCAACCGGTTTTCTAAAAGTGTTTTGTGCCATTAATTATTATTTCTTTTCTGCTATTCTAAGCTTTGCGCTTCTTGCTCTACTGTTTAATTCAATTTCAGCATCATCAGGAACTACAACCTTCCGAGTAACCTGACTCATAGGCGATAGAATATTTCCATAAAAATCCTTTTCCAATTTTCCCTCAAAATTTCCACTTTTCACGTAATTCTTTACTAATCTATCTTCTAGCGAATTATACGATAGAACAACCAATCTGCCATTGGGTTTCAATACCTCATTGCTCTGGAGTATCAATTCTCTTAAAGCCTCTATTTCATCGTTTACAACAATTCGTAGTGCTTGAAATAGTTTTGCGAAAAATTTATTTTCTTTTCCACGAGGTGCAACAGCTTTCACCGCTTCCATAAGTTGATACGTTGTTTCAATAGGATTTTCTTCTCGGGCCTTGATTATCAAGTAAGCTATTCTTCGTGCATTATCTAGTTCGCCATATAAGCGAAGAATATTTATCAATTCGTATTCGTCGATGCTTTCAATTAAGCTAGCTGCCGATTTTCCTTTTCCAATATCCATTCTTAAATCGAGCTTTCCATCAAAGCGAATTGAGAAACCTCTATCGCCTTCATCGAATTGATGCGACGAAACACCTAAATCGGCCAATATTCCATCAACAGGAAATGCACCAAGGTATTTTAAACTATTTCTAAGAAAACGAAAATTTTGTTTTACTAAGGTAAAGCGCTCATCGTTAATGGTATTTGCGTGAGCATCGGCATCTTGATCAAAGGCTATTAATCTGCCAGTGGTTAATTTATTGAGAATTTCACGAGAATGACCGCCACCGCCGAAAGTTACGTCTACATAAATGCCTTCGGGATTGATATTCAATCCTTCGATGCATTGGCTAAGAAGTACTGGCACGTGGTAATTAGTCGGCATTTTCGTTGCTATTAATAAAGTTTCCCATCACATCTTCTGCTAATTGACCGAAATCAACATTTTCATCGTTCAAAATCGCTTCATACAGGTCTTTATCCCATATTTCCATTCGATTAATTGACGATGAAAGCACAACATCTTTAGTGATACTACCAAACTTTACTAATTCAACGGGTATCAACAAGCGACCTGTGGTGTCTAATTCAACCAATTTAACGCCAGCAGTAAACATTCTGATAAAGTCGTTGTTCTTCTTTACAAATCTGTTAAGCTTATTCACATGTTCCAGTTCGGAATTCCAAACCGACATAGGATAAAGCTCTAAACATTTGTGAAAAACGCTTCGTTTCAATATAAAGCCTTCGCTCAAATGCTTTGCCAGCTGCTTTTTAAGGGCAACTGGAAACATAAGGCGACCCTTAGTATCCACTTTACATTCGTACGAACCAATCAGATTAATCACTGCTTTTTAATTTTCAGGTCAAAATTAATATTAATTTTACCACATTCTACCATAATCTACCACAAAATCCCACTTTGTTGATAACTTTTATACTATTAACAGCTTAAAAAGTTTCAAAATCATTGTTATTAAATAAATGCAGTTGATTTTTTAGAAAAAAGATTGTTAATAAACAGTGTTTTAGGATTGAGTTATTAATTAGAATGGAAGTATAAATGCCAATAGTTTTTTGTAGGAAGACATAAATTGAATTTCAAAAAAAATATGTATTTTTGTATTAAACTTTTTAAGTTTATGGGAATAAAAAAGTTTGCTCACATTATTGACAGCGAAGAAATTAAGCTTACAACTGAAATCTTATATTATTCTGGGACAAATTCCGAAGAACGAAAAAAGGTGAAAACAAAACAAGAAGCTTGGAGGACTGTAAATGTGATGTTTGAAGAAAAAGAAAAAATGTTTTTGAAGGAACTTGCCGAGAAAGATAAAACAATTGACGAACAAGACAAGTTAATTTAAGAACTAATGAAAAAGCTTAACGATAAATAATTTAGTTAACTATTAAAAAACATTGTTGTCCGGAAAAATAATATAAGATTCCTCCCTGCGGTCGGAATGACAATAAGTTGAGGAGAAAAAAGGAGAGAGGGGGTTGTCGGTGGCTTTGCCACCGACAACCCCTATCTTATCCATAACATATTGATAGTCATTTCGAACGAAGTGAGAAATCTTTGACGATTTTGCTTCTTAAGTTTTAATCGGACAATAGTGATTAAAAAATTCAAAATACTGTTTAAGGCTCTAACTGCGCAATTTACAAAGTCACATTCATCAAACTATTTACAAGCTGAGCTACGCCTACGCTTGCGTTTTCTTTAATGCTTGTTATATTATGAATATTACTCACGTTACAATCATTGGGATCGATAATGTATTTTGGGATATGATACGAGGCGTAATCTATTAAGCCTGCTGCTGGATAAACATTTAGTGAGGTTCCTATTACAATAAAAACATCTGCTTTTTTTACCATTTCAATTGCTCTTGGTATTTCTGGAACTTCTTCGCCAAACCAAACAATATGTGGTCGGAGCTGATAACCTTTTTCGCATTTGTCGCCCATTTTTAATTCCCAACAGTTTAATTCATGAATTAAATTTGGATACTCGGAACTGCGAACCTTTTTTAATTCGCCATGAAGGTGCAAAATATTTTTGGAGCCAGCTCTCTCGTGCAAATCATCTACATTCTGAGTTATTATTTGCACATTGTGTTTTTCTTCAAGTTCGGCTAATAAATAATGAGCTCGATTTGGTTTGCATTCTAGCAATTGTTTTCTGCGGGCATTATAAAAATCTAAAACTAATTGCTGGTTTTTGTTCCAGCCCTGAATGCTGGCAACTTCCATTATATCATAATCTTCCCACATTCCGCCAGAATCTCGAAAGGTGCGAATACCACTTTCGGCACTGATGCCAGCACCTGTAAGAATGACTATGTTTTTCTTCATTTTTTCAATTAGAAATCTGTTTTCCTTTTATCGAAAACAGATTTCTATAAAAATAACTATACTCCAAATGCTCTGAATAAATCTCTTGAATAATTATCCTTTGGATGAATAAACATTACAGGAATATCAGCGTGATTTGCCATTTGTTGAGCATAAGGGCCTAAAAGAATATTTGATAAGGTAGTTTCTTGCTCGGTCATAACAACTATTAACTCGGCTTTTGCTTCTTTAGCATAATTTAAAACTGTTTCCGCATTATTTTGACCCTTAATAAATTCTGTTTTGAATTTAACTTTGCGTTCTTTCAAAAATGTTTCAACTTGTTTTAAGTAGGGCTTTATTTCTTGTTCTGCTTCTTTACGAGATTCGTCAGTAATACCAATAAGCTGTATCTCTGCATTGAAAAATTTTGCTTGTTCAGCTGCAAAAGGAACTTTTTGACGTGAAGTTTCTGTTTTATCAATAGGAACAACAATTTTCTTAATGTCTTTAGGGCAAACACCTTTTCTGAAAATTATTACAGGGCACTCGGCCGATGATACAATTTTATAAGCATTGCTTCCAATAAAAATATCAGCAAACCCTGATGCTCCGTGAGTTGATGTAACAATCATTAATGATTCATCATATTTGGCCTGATTAGTTACTTCTTGATGAATTTTCCCTTTGCTAATTTTATAAAGAAGTTTTCCCTTTTTAAGGGCTTTTTTATGTTTTTCAATAATTTCTTCGAATTTTTGTTTTACTTGAGGAGTTGTTAGTTCTTTCAAGACATGAATCATTTTTACATCTGTTTTCATCTTGTTAGCGTAAACAATAGCAAGACGTAATCCAAAAATTGAATTAGCAGAAAAATCAATAGGCACAATAATATTACTCATCTGGTTGGGGATTTACGTGAATACTCAAAAATTAACAAAACTTTTAAATAATGTTTCAAATATATAACAAATATATTCAAAAAATAAAATAGTAAAGAAAAAAAACGTTCTTAATTCACAAAAAAATAAAAATATACTACAAAAAGCGTAAATTTGCTTTTACAATCGTATAACAATGAACGAAATTTTAGATCCATCTGAAGAACATTTATCATCTGCCGAAAAAGAGCTTGAACGCATGCTCCGACCTTCGCAATTTGATGATTTTACAGGCCAACATCAGGTGGTTGAGAATCTGAAAATATTTGTACAAGCTGCGAAACAAAGAGAAGAAGCGCTTGACCATGTTTTATTGCATGGACCACCTGGTCTTGGCAAGACTACTTTGTCGCAAATTATCGCAAATGAATTGGGGGTTAATATTAGAATTACTTCTGGTCCTGTTTTAGATAAACCGGGCGATTTAGCTGGTTTGTTAACTAATTTAGATCCTTTTGATGTTTTATTTATTGATGAAATCCATCGATTGAGCCCCATTGTGGAAGAATATCTTTATTCGGCAATGGAAGACTACAAAATTGATATTATGATTGATGCGGGTCCGAATGCTAGAACCGTGCAAATAAAGCTCAACCCGTTCACACTTATTGGAGCTACAACCCGTTCGGGATTGCTTACAGCTCCATTAAGAGCTCGTTTTGGTATTAATTCGCGATTAAGCTATTATGATTCGGCTCTTTTAACTACAATTGTAAAACGTTCTTCTCAAATTTTAAATATTGATATTTCAAACGACGCAGCTTCAATTATTGCTAGAAGAAGTAGAGGAACGCCTCGTATTGCAAACTCTTTATTGCGAAGAGTTAGAGATTTTGCTCAAATAAAAGGCAATGGATCTATTGATGTTGAAATATCTAATTTCGCACTTAATGCTTTAAATGTTGATGAACGAGGTTTAGATGAAATGGATATTCGCATTCTGTCTACTATTATTGATAAATTCAAAGGCGGACCAGTTGGAATTACTACTATTTCCACGGCAGTTGGAGAAGAAGGGGGAACAATTGAAGAGGTTTACGAACCTTATTTAATTCAAGAAGGTTATATTGTAAGAACACCTAGAGGCAGACAAGTTACTGATTTAGCTTATAAACATTTGGGAAAGATTAAGCCTGCGACTCAAAACACCTTGTTCGATTAGATAGAGTCTGTCCATAAAGTCGCCTTCTTCGTTGTTCTGGCATCGAAAATCAGTCACTTCGACTCTCGCTCAGTGCATCGCATTTACTCCAGTAAACTCCTGATTTTCAATTCTGCGAACGCCTCGAACCGACCACCGGGAGTTAATGAACACTTATAAAAACAATTTAATAAGTGAATAATTCGTTCTTTATAGACAAGCCTCTGACTCTGTGGACAGGCACTAGATAGAGTCTGTCCATAAAGCCCAATAACTTCGTTGTAGTCGTGTTGAAAACAGTCATTTACCCATGTAAACTCCTTGGTTTCCAACACTTCCTTCTGGTCACTGAGCGACAGTCGAAGTGCGTTCTCTAACTTTATGAACAAGACTCTGACATTATGGACTAACTTTAATAGGATAAAAATATTAGAGGTTCTGCAAATCTCGCTGTTGAGCAAATTCTCGTAAAGCTTTATACCATTCTTTTCCAAAATAAGCTATTAAAGGCTTTTTCAGAAACACATATAAGGGAGTATTCTGTTCTTTGCCATTTGTACAGGCAGATTTGCATATATCCCATTCGTGGTAATTAACAGCGGTGTAATTTTCGTATTTTTGAATTCTTACCGGATATAAATAGCAAGAAATTGGTTTTCGGAAACTAATCTTTTTTTCTAAAAATGCTTTTTCAATTCCGCAAAAAACAATGCCATCTTGCATGTATGAATACACGCAATCTTTGTTTTCAATTAATGGAGTTACATAACTACCATCAACAAAAACCTCGAAAACGCCATATTTGCTTATTTCCTCTAATCCTTCGGCAGTAAGATAAGGGCGAATAATATCAATGTGTTCTTCTAAAAAATCTATTTCATCTTGTTCCATTGGAGCTCCTGCATCGCCTTCTATACAACATTCTCCTTTGCATATCGAAAGATCACAGCAAAACTTTTTATCAATTAAATCTTCAGAAATTAAAGTATTTTCTATTGCTATCATTTTGCAAAGATAATTGTAAACTTCAAAAAAAATTGCAAATTATGCGATTTTTGATTCCGATTTTTTTGTTTAGTTGATATTTAGTACGAAAACAATCCAAAATTATCAAAAAAAATTATAGTTTTGCTACTTGTAATAAACAATAGAAAGTGAATCCATTAAAAAAATTAGCAGGACAAACTGCAATATATGGCATTAGCAGTATATTAGGGCGTTTACTCAATTATTTGCTTGTTCCATTGCATACTTATGTTTTCTCGAATCCTGCACAATTTGGTGTAGTAACAGAAATGTATTCGTATGTGGCATTTTTAGTGGTTGTTCTAACATACGGGATGGAAACTGCTTTTTTTAGATATTCCGAAACTAGCGACAATAAAGAAAAAGTATATTCAACAACATTAATTTCACTACTCACATCATCATTTTTGTTTATTTCATTGGCTATTTTCTTTTCAGGCAATATTGCTAATGCTTTGAGATACCCTGATAATAGCGAATATGTAATTTGGTTTGCTATTATTGTTGCTTTTGATGCATTATCGTCTATTCCTTTTGCCCGATTAAGAGCTCAAAACAAACCAATAAAGTTTGCGAAAATAAAAATGATAAATATTTTCGTTTACATCTTCTTCAACTTCTTTTTCCTTTTGATATGTCCTTATTTAGCAAAAACTGAAACGTTTGCCCCTTTTATTCATTGGTTTTATAGAGGCAGCGTTGGCGTTGGATATATTTTTATTGCCAACTTAATTGCCAGCGTTGTTACGTTGGTTTTACTTTCAAAAGAGATTTTCAATATTAAATATCTATTCGATAAAAAGCTTTTTAAAGAAATGATTAAATATGCTTTTCCTCTTTTGATTTTGGGTTTAGCAGGTTGTATTAATGAAGTATTAGACCGAGTTTTGCTTAAATACCTTATTCTACCTAAAAACCTTTCGATGTATGAAATTGGCATTTATGGCGCATGCTATAAAATTTCAATTCTAATGACATTATTTGTTCAGGCTTTTAAATACGCAGCCGAGCCATTTTTCTTTGCTCAAGCAAATGAAAAAAATGCCAAAAAAGTATATGCCGATATAATGAAATATTTTGTTATTGTACTGTCGCTAATATTCTTAGGAGTAATGCTATACATGGATATTATTAAATATTTTATATATAAAAATTATCACTCAGGATTATTTGTTGTTCCAATTTTACTATTGGCAAACTTGTTTTTAGGCATGTTTTATAATCTTTCCATATGGTATAAAATAACTGGCAAAACAAAATTTGGAGCATATATTTCAATTATTGGTGCATTTATAACTATTGGATTAAATGTATGGTGGATTCCACTTTTCGAGTCGATGGGATATTTTGGTTATGTAGGTTCTGCATGGGCTACATTTGTTTGTTATTTTGCAATGATGGTGATATCCTACTTTGTTGGACAAAAGCACTACCCAATAAATTATGAAATTTCTAAAATACTTGGCTATATAGGCTTTGCTGTAATATTATATGTTATTAGCACATTTAATCCCATAAGTAATTTAGCAATTAAATTAGCCTTAAACACCATCCTATTTTTTGTTTTTGTACTAATAATATTGATTAGCGAGAAAAAAACAGATATGATAAAAAAATTAAATTTATTTAAAATTAAACGATAATTAAAAGGAACTTCAAGTAATTAACATCGTTTTCAATACTCAATTAATAATCTGAAATTTCAGGCACAATGAAAAACTTTACGTATAATATTCCCACCAGAGTTCATTTCGGCAAAGGACAAATTGCCGCATTAGCAAATGAATTGACCAACTTTTCTTCTATTCTTATTACTTACGGAGGAGGAAGCATTAAAAAAAATGGATTATTTAACAATGCCATTTCAATTATAGAATCGTTGGAAAAAAAATGGTGCGAATTATCTGGAATTGAGCCAAACCCAAGAATTAGCAGTGTGGAACAAGGAATTGAGCTTTGCAAAAAAAACAAAGTAGATTTTATTTTAGCAATAGGTGGTGGTAGCGTTATTGATTGCTCAAAAGCCATTGCATTTTCTTATTATTACAATGGAAGTCCATGGGATTTCTTCATTGGAAAAGCAAAGGTAAGTAATACATTACCATTAGGCACAATTCTAACGCTTGCTGCAACTGGCTCAGAAATGAACCCTTATTGCGTTTTAAGCAATTTTGAAACAGAAGAAAAACTGGGATTTGGGCATCAATTATCATATCCAAAATTTTCAATACTTGATCCTGAATACACTTTTAGTGTGCCACAAAACCAAACTGCAGCCGGAATAGCAGATATTATGAGTCATGTTCTTGAACAATATTTCTGTTCTGTAAAAAATACTGAAGTTCAAAACCGCCTATGCGAAGCTATTTTGCGTACTGTTATAAAAAACGGCCCTATTGCTTACAATAATCCAGCAAATTACGAAGCCAGAGCTGAGCTTTTATGGGCAGGCAGTTTAGCCTTGAATGGAATGCTTTCTTGCGGTAAAATTGGCGATTGGGCTGTTCATGGCATCGAACATGAATTAAGTGCGAAATATGACATAACTCATGGCGTTGGTTTAGCTATTCTTCACCCAGCTTGGATGAGCTATGTTTTAAACGAAGAAAATATTGATAAATTTGTTGAATATGCAAGTTTTGTTTGGGATGTTCCTTCAAATAACAAGCTAGAGATGGCTAAAGAAGGAATAAAAAAAACAAGAGAGTTTTTCAATACTCTAAATTTACCAGCTAAACTATCGCAGGTAAATATTGATGCAACGTATTTTGAACAGATGAGCAAAAAAGCCGTTTCGTACTATAAAAATGGTCAAATGGGGATGTTTAAAAAGCTCGAGGGTAATGATATTTTGAATATTTTAAATATTGCAAAATAAGGTTTTTAAATAATATTAACTGGGTATCCCCTTAGCTCATCTTAAAAAATGCCTATCTTTAG
>JBAXGW010000041.1:0-40385 GCA_037139195.1 Bacteroidota bacterium | reverse complement strand
ATTTCAAAGAACAATATGATTTATTTAACACTTAAATTTTAACGCATCACTACTATAAAGTAATTAAAAAAAATAATTGCTACATTTCATATTCAATAAAACAGGGGATTTCAAAATATGATTGTGGTCTTGTATGTAAAACTAATTTTTCAGTTGCAAGAGAAATGATTAATGAATCCCAACACTATAATACCTGTCTAAACAGAAAGCTCTGCATCGATTCTGAAGGCAATATAAAAAACTGTCCTGCAATGGAGCGCAGTTTTGGAAATATAAAAGATACTACACTTGAAGCAGCTATAAATAAAGAAGGATTCAAAGACCTATGGGGAATTCGAAAAGATGATATTGATGTTTGCAAAGATTGTGAATTTAGGTACATGTGTACGGATTGTCGTTGCTTAATTAAAGACCCCAATAATATATATTCTCAGCCTGCAAAATGCCCATACAACCCATATATTGCAAAATGGGAAGGTGAAGAGGGATATATAACAGTAGAGCAATGGAGAACTGATAATCCTAATTGGGAGAAAAAAGCTAAGAGAAAACCTTTGGTTAAGAAACCACAACCAGTTGAATGATAAAATTTCCTCATTATAAGCAACCAGATGCAATGGATTGTGGTCCTACTTGCTTACGAATGGTTGCGAAGTATTACGGCAAAAACTACAGTTTAGAATCTCTCCGAACTAAAAGCAATATTGGTCGAGAGGGCGTGAGTATGCTCGGCATTAGTGATGCAGCAGAAAGTCTTGGATTCAGAACAATGGGCGTACGTATTTCGCTTGATAAATTAATTGGAGATGCAATATTGCCATGCATAATCCATTGGAAGCAAATCCACTTTGTTGTTTTATACAAAATAAAAAACAATAAATTTTATGTTTCCGACCCTGCACATGGATTAATTACATATACAAAAGATGAGTTTCTAAAATACTGGATAAGCACAAAAACTGAAGGAGAAGACAAAGGGATTGCACTAATACTTGACCCCACTCCAGAGTTTTATGCAATGGAAGATGAGAAGTCGAATAAAGCAACTTTTGGGTATCTGTTATCTTATTTAAGACCATACAAAAAGTATCTAATTCAGTTGGTTCTTGGTTTATTACTTGGTAGTTTACTTCAACTAATATTGCCATTTCTTACCCAAGCAGTCGTTGATGTTGGTATTGGAAATCAGAATTTGAATTTCGTATATCTAGTGTTAATTGCACAATTGGTTTTATTTTTCAGTAGAGCTATTGTAGATTTTATTCGTAGTTGGATTTTGCTTCATATTGGAACTAGAATAAATATTTCGCTGGTGTCTGATTTCCTAATTAAACTTATGAAGTTGCCAATTAGTTTCTTCGATGCAAAAATGATTGGCGATATTATGCAACGAATTAGCGACAATCATAGAATTGAAGCATTTTTAACCCAATCCATATTAAGCATACTATTTGCAACAGTCAATTTCTTTATTTTCAGTATTGTACTGGCAATATATAATATCCAAATCTTTCTAGTCTTTCTTGCGGGGAGTACTTTGTATGCACTTTGGATAGTTATGTTTTTAAAGAAACGAAGAGAACTCGATTTTAAGCGTTTCCAACAATCATCCGATAATCAAAACAACTTGTATCAGATGATAACAGGAATGCAGGAAATTAAACTCAATAACTGCGAGAAACAACGCCGTTGGGAATGGGAACATATACAAGCCCGATTATTTAAAGTAAGCATAAAAGGATTAGCACTTTCGCAGTATCAACAAGCAGGTTCGGTAGTAATAAACGAAACAAAAAATATCATCATATCTTTTATGGCAGCTAAGTCGGTTATTGATGGCAATATCACGCTAGGGATGATGATGTCCATACAATATATTTTGGGTCAGCTAAACAGCCCAATAGAACAAATGATTGGCTTTATGCAACAAACACAAGATGCAAAAATCAGTTTAGAAAGACTAGGCGAAATCCACCAAAAAGAAGATGAAGAAAAACCCGATGATGAAAAGATAAATATACTCCCTGAAAACAGAAGCTTAAAAATAAATAATCTTTCGTTTCAATATGATGGAGCAGGTTCAGAAAAAGTATTGGATGAAATAAACCTAGAAATTCCGCAAGGGAAAATAACCGCAATAGTTGGAACAAGCGGAAGCGGAAAAACAACCCTTGTTAAATTGCTTCTTGGATTTTATCCTCCAGTTTCAGGAGAAATAAAAGTGGGCGAATCGGCATTAGAAAATATCAGCAATAGAATGTGGCGAAGTAAATGCGGAGCGGTAATGCAAGACGGCTTTATATTTTCTGATACCATAGCAAAGAATATCACTATAAGCGAAGAAACAATAAACAAAGAAAAGCTACTTCATTCGGTTAATGTGGCAAATATCCGAGAGTTTGTTGAAACATTGCCACTTGCATACAATACAAAAATTGGTGGAGATGGTCATGGACTTAGTCAAGGACAAAAGCAACGTATGCTTATTGCTAGAGCAGTTTATAAAAATCCTGAATACATCTTTTTTGATGAAGCAACTAACGCCCTCGATGCCAATAATGAAAAGAAAATTATGGAAAACTTGGATGAGTTCTTTAAAGGTAAAACGGTGGTTGTGGTGGCTCATAGATTAAGTACGGTTAAAAATGCCGACCAAATTGTGGTATTGGAAAAAGGAAAGATAGTTGAACTAGGAAATCATCAAGAACTGGTAAAATTGCAAGGAAAGTATTATGAGTTGGTTAAGAATCAGTTGGAACTAGGTAGTTAGTAGACAGGTAAACGAGTAGACAGGTAAACAAGTAAACAGATAAACAAAAAAAATGAAGACACATAAAGATTTGTTGGTTTGGCAAAAGAGTATAGAATTAGTAACTACTTTATATAAGTTAACAAAGGATTTTCCTAAAGAAGAAATTTATGGTTTAACAAGTCAAATTAGACGTTCGGCAGTTTCTGTTCCTTCAAATATTGCAGAAGGGGCTGGTCGACATTCAAAGAAAGAATATACTCAGTTTCTTTATATTTCTTTAGGTTCATTATCAGAATTAGAAACTCAAATAATAATTGCAAGTAATTTGGGATATGTTAAACAAAATGAAATTGAAGATTTGTCAATAGAGATTAATAGTTTATTGAAGATGTTGACTTCATTGATTAGAAGTATTAGTGAACAAGTAAACAAGTAGACAGTTAAACAAGTAAACAAAGTAGACAAGTAGACAAAGTAGACAAGTAGACAAAGTAGACAAAGTAAGTGCGTCAACTCGTTTACTTGTTTACTCGTTAACTATTAAAAGATATACCAAGAGAAATAGAAAATATAGAAATAAGAAGCGAAGAAATAGACGACCTATTGGGCAAGGCCCCAAATAGTATAGTTCGTTGGGGAATAACTGTGATATTTTCTGTTGTTCTAGTGATATTTGTTGGAAGTTATTTCTACAAGTATCCTGATATTATTAATGCTGAAATATTGGTTCAATCAGAAAATATCCCTGCAAGTATTATTGCTAAAAACTCAGGCAAAATAACTCAACTGCTTGTTAAAGATAAACAAAGCGTTAAAACCGGCGATGTATTAGCCGTATTAGAAAATACCGCAAACCTTAATGATGTATATACTGTAAAAACACAAACACAAATATTAGATTCAATTTTAAAGTTTCAAGCTGATAGTTTGCTAACTGATACCACACTGACAAATAGTTTAAATCTTGGAGATTTACAAACTGGGTTTTCGACACTTCAAAAAGCATTAAAAGATTATGTTTTCTTTTTAGAAACGGATTTTCAACATAAAAAGATTAAATCAATCGAATCGCAAATAAGCAAACACGAAGCTTTGTATCAAAAAATGCAAAAACAAACAAGTATCACTCAAGAACAATTAAAACTGGCAAAAAGTCAATTCATTAGAGACTCAGTGCTTTATGTCAAGAAAGTTACATCCGAATTTGACTTTGAAAAATCACAAACTTCCTACTTGCAAAGCAAATATTCGTATGAATCGGCAAAAAGTAGTTTGGATAATGCTCAAATTGCTATTTCGCAATTGCAGTTCTCAGTATTGGAGATGGAACAACAATATAATAATGATTACAAGCAATTAAGAAATGGCTTTATATCAGTTTTAAATACCTTTCAGTCTCAGATAAAATCGTGGGAACAAATGTATTTATTGATTAGTCCGATTGAGGGAAAAGTAACCTTTACGCAATTTTGGAGCGAAAATCAAAATGTTAAAGCGGGAGATAATACCATGACCATTATTCCATTTAAAGAAACAAAAATCGTTGGCAGAATAAAACTTCCAGTTCAAGGTTCGGGAAAAGTTAAAATTGGTCAGCGAGTTAATATTAAATTCAACAACTATCCATATATGGAATATGGTATGGTTACTGGCAAAATCAAAAACATTGCTCTCATTCCAACCGAATCATTTTATATTGTCGAAGTTGAATTGCCTAATGGTCTAAAAACTAACTACAAAAAGAAACTACCATTTAATCAAGAAATGCAAGGTGTTGCAGAAGTTGTTACCGAAGATGTTAGATTAATTGAACGCTTCTTTAATCCAATTAAAGCTATTTTGAAAAATCAGGCAGAGTAGGCAAACATTTTTTTTACATAGAGTAATTCTATATACTGCAACTAGTAATGTCTGTCCAAAGAGTCAAAAATCAAATCATAGTAATGATAAGTATGGTGTTTGTATGCAGGCTCTGGTTAATCCCAGAAATCGTAGTAATTAAACCACTGTTCAGGGTATTTGTTCATCATTTTTTCTAATGAGAATACGTAATCTTTTATCATATTTTGTAATTCTAAATTTCGCATTTTTAAGTTTCCTGGATATTTATATATTTTAGGAATAGAAGCATTGAAGTGATAATGAATATTGGTTTCTTTCATCGCAAAAACGTAAGATACTGGTACATTGAATTTTGTAGCTAAATACAATGGACCAGTTGGAAAACTAGCCTCTTTACCTAGGAAATCAGCTGAAAGTGTTTTTGTGCCGGGTAAAAAACGATCGCCATGCATACATACTATTTCTTTATTCTCAAAAGCTTTTGCAATTGCATAAATATGCGACATGTCGTCCTTTATTGGAATCATATTTGCAAATTTTTCATCAAATTTTTCGTTAAAATACTCTTTGATTTTTTGATGTTCGGCGTCATACAAAACAATGTGAACTTTTCCTTCAATTCTTTTAAGCATGTGCCCCGCAATTTCGAAATTGCCAATATGAGCACTAATAAGCAATCCGCCGGTTTTGTTTTCCACCATTTGCTTAATATATTCTTCTCCTTCAAAGTCGAATGTGAAATTTGGATTTATTCCTGCAAAAAAAGCAGTTTTATCCAGAAGTGTTTGTCCAAAAATATAGTAATTTTTATATACGCTGATAATTGATTTAAACCATCCAAATTTTATTCTGTTTCGATAAAAAGAATAAATGTTTTTTGTTGATTTAATTGAAAAAAGAAAGAAATATAAAACTACAAATCGCAAAAAGAAATAAGCAAAGGGTAGTCCTAAATATTTTAAAATATTCATAAATATTTTATGCCCAGTAAGTCCACCGCGAGTTTTCCCTTTCCATTTGCTCATAAATTCAAAACTTTATCAATTTATTTTTCAAATATTTTTAATGATTTATTAGATGAATCATTGCAATAGGATTCTTTCCAGCTATTAATATATCCATCCAATAATTCCTGTTCAGTAAAGTTCTTGGGTTTAAATACCACATTTGCTGTATTGTATTTAGTCCAGTTATAGTGCAAAATTCTATCTTCTTTTCTAAATTGATGCCAAATAGGTGTTTGAGGAAAAGGTGTAACTAAATAAAATTCAGAGGTATCGATTTTTGCTTTTTGAATAAAATTTAACGAGGTGTCGAACACCGAATTATCTTGATAATCGAAGCCATAGCCAACAGAAATGAAAACTTTTATTCCAGCGTCTTGAATGCTGTTAACAATATCAATTCCCCAGTCGAAATAACGTTTTTCTCCTTTCTGAAATGCTTTTACCGAAAATGGGTCGCAGCCAGTAACTAAATATAAACTAACAACTCCTCCGTCAACTAATGTTTTTAGGTAGTCGGGTTCGGTATTCATTTGTAATGAACCCGACATGAATAACCGAGGTTTTGGTGATAATTGAGCAAATGTTTTTAATAGTTCTTCCCTAAATTTAAAACACTGACGATGAGGTAAAACCAAAGTGTCGTCGATTAAATAATAATCGCCTTTTATTGGTTCTGAGTTAATTTCTTCTAAAATTTGACTCATAGACTTGAAGCGAAATTTTTTGCCAAATTCAGCAGGAACAATGCATGTTTCGCAATTGAAACAACAGCCTCTCATTGTTTGAATCAGTTTTGCGCCCCAGTCGTATTTGTTTTTTTCTTCAAATAAACTTCTATCTGGCAAAGGCACCTGATTCATCTCAGGGTAACCGCCTTGGTATATTTTTTTTAATTTCCCTTGTTGAAAATCGCTTAATATTTCGTTCCAAACTCCTTCTACTTCACCAACACAAACGGCATCAAAATAGATTGAAACCTCTTCGGGCATCAATGATGGATGCATTCCACCCGCAATAACAGTTTTGCCTTTTTGCCTGAACTTCTTCGCAATTTCAAATGCAAAATTAGCTTGTGGAGTAAAAAAACTAACCGCAATCAAATCAGCATCATCGTTATAATCAATTTCTTCAATGTTCTCATCGTAAAGCTTTAACTCATGTTTGTCTTTCGATAATGCAGAAAGTATAGGAATGCCTAAAGCAGGAGGCATTTTGAAGTTGCCAAGATGTTTTAAGCTTGAAATTTCGCCAAGTTCTGTTCTTGACTCTAGAAAACGTTCAAACTTAGGGTATATAAATGCTATTTTCATTTTTAATTATTCGTTTTTTCTATTGCTTTTAAAATCAAATCACGTTCTGATTTTTTAGGTATTTCTTTTGTTAGTGCAATATTGTAGTTTTTCAAAGCGTTTTGTTTATCGCCTTTTATTCTATAATATTCTCCACTAAGATAATACGGATAAAAGAATTCGGGATTTAGTTGTAAATAATTACTAATCATTTCGTTTGAGAAATTCTTAATGTTTTTATCTTTAATAGATTGTTCAAGCTTTAAAGTCAGAAGTTTATATTGTTTGAATTTTTCGTAAGTGTTAGAATTCAAGAATGTGTCAGCAGGTATTGTTAAATCAGAATCAAAAATGTTAGATAATATATTTAATGAGTCGGAAAAAACTTTATTCAAATCATAACAAATATAAGAGCCTAACGGATAAGGACCAGTGGAAATCCAAAATTTCAATTTGTTTGGCATAAATATTATTGAATGGTGTGCGATTAACTGGTTTACCGCTTTTTCGTTTGCCATTCCAATATTTGCATCTGCTTTTCCTTTTTGATTTCTTAGAATTTCAGCAAATGAGTTTACATCGTGCTTTTCTTTTCTATCTAATAGTTCTTTAACTCTATTGTACCTGTATAATGAGGCACTTTCGTTGATGCTTTTTAAATTATCTTCGGTGTTTTTTAGATTTATTGATTGAAAGTGATTAGTCAAAATTAAATCGTCGTCCTTTTCTTGATAAATAGCGGTAGAATCAGGCGTTTTTTCAATTATTGCAAACTGATTATCCTTTGCCGATGAAACAAAAAAGCATTCAGCAACAAATAATTTTGTTCTTTTGGCAATAGCATAAGCTTCGTTGATAGTTGATGCATATTGAAGAATTTGTCGTGCAAGTATTGAAACAGGTGTTTTTGCCGATGTAGGAATTTTTGCAGCAGCAGAGTTTAGTGTGATTGTTAAGCCTTGGTCATTCATTCCAGAAATAACTCCAATCATTCCGCCCCAAGTAATCATGCTAAATTTATGTCCTCTTTTTGGTTTATAAAAAGCTACAATTTTATTTTTCGCAAAATCATCACCCACATAAAAATCCATGTTTCTGCCAACTATTATCGACCCATCTTCCGATCTATTTCCTTTAACACCGAAGGCAGTACATTTAACTAAACTCATATTTTGCACCGCATGCCCTATATCATGAGCACCATGGTAATTTAATAAACGATGATAAGGTGTTGATATATAATTAAATTCAGGAGAAGCATTAAATGAAATGCCATATATTTCTTTTTGATATTCTAAGGGAATGTAATCATCAATATTTCTATTGAACCAAGCGATAAAGTATTTTAAAAATTTCAAATAAGATTCTGAGGGAACCATTTTTTTTAAACTCTCGATAAAAGCTACTTCTTGAAATTTGACAAGTTCTTTGGTTAAAATGCCATTTTTAGCACCTAATTCAAAGTCATCGCCTTCTAAATAAAGTTCCCACAAGCCCACACCGTTTTTCTTAAACCAACTTTTATCGCATGTATAAATATTTTTTGTAATTTCTTTTCGTTCTAATTTAATTGCAGAAATATTTGAAACAACTGGTGGATTAATACGAACCGCAAAATTATAATACACAACTATAGTAATGATTAAAACAATTATTATTGTTGTATACTTTATAAACTTATTTTTGAAATTAAGCTTGCTCATTTCTGATGTCTTTAACAAGTGTATTATAATCTATTATATTAGAACAAGTTTGCAAAGCGCATACTGCAACTCCCAAAATGCCATGCATTTGTACATTTTGACCTGTTAATAGTAAATTAGGTATTTTTGTTTTTGCTGTTAAAAATGAATTTAAATGATTGTTACAGTCTTTTTGTGTTCCATATAAAGCACCACCAGGAATGCCAGTATAGTCTCTGTAAGTAAGTGGTGTTGAAGTATAATAAGTGTCAATGCAGTCTCTGATTTTCAATTTGTTTTGTTCCACAACATCTAATAGTTTTTCGGCATGATTTCTTTTAAATTCTAAATAGTCTGCACCTCTTTTTTCAATATAAGTATTTTCCCATTTTTTAACATCATCGTATTTCATGTATGTAATAATAGTAATACTTTCAGAGTATTCATCGTTGTTGATATCTGGTGTTGAATACAATACGAATCCTTTGGGCCATATTTCTGAATCATAAGAGTCGGTTCCCCAAACGTCGTAATCAGAAAAATAATAGATGTCAGATTCAATATGTTTGAATGTGTTTTTTTTCATTACTATATACATTCCAAAAGACGATATAGTATTTTCTATTTCATTGATTCTGTTTATAAATACCTTTCTAAATCGATCTTTTCCTGCTATTTCAATAGTTGTTTTAGGGTGAATATTAGATATGAAAGTATCACCATAAATTAAATCACCATTTTTGGTTTTAGCTGCAATTATATTTTCGCCATCGTACTCTAATCCACTTGCTTCAGTATTTTTGATAATTGTTCCTCCAAAAGATTCTACAGAATCTGACAATACTTTAGCAAACGATACTTCTCTTTCGTCTAATTTCCATGCACTTTTGATGTAAAAATTATTAATTACGGCATGAACATGTAAAGGTGTTTTGCTTTTTACTCCAGCGTAAAGTGCGTTTGTTGCAGATATAATAGCCTTGAGCCTTTTGTTATCTGTTAATGATTCGATAAATTCGTAGGCATTTGTGGTTAACGATTCTGTTTGAACAGAATAATCGTTAGATATTTCTCTTAAATTTAAAATATCTATTGCATCCCATATTTCATCAAGTTTTTTAGTGTATTTTTCTATTGCAACACGCTCTTCTGGAAAATATGAAATGAGGTTGTTTTTGAAATTTTCCATTCCCATCGCATAAGAATATTCTTCATCTTTTATGAAAATTCTTTCGAAGCACGATTCATCAAGTTTTAAAACATTAATTTTCTCTGCAACATCAATATAATTTAATATTTTATATAGAATTTGGTCTTTTTCCATAGAACCAATGAAATGCATGCCTGCACTAAAAACACACCCTTTTCTTTTAAATGTTTGTATGTTTCCTCCAATTTGATTGTGTTTTTCTATAACGCAAACAGAATAACCATTTTTGCCCAAAATAGCAGCACATAGCAATCCACCTAGTCCACTTCCAATAATTACAATATCGTATTTCTTTATCATGTTATGCTTTTTTTATTTTGTCAAATAAATAATCAAACCCAAGTATTTCAGAGCAAGTTAATACTGCACTTATAGAAACTCCCAAAATTCCATGCATGTTTAAATTCTGACCAGTAAATAATAGATTTTTTATTCTAGATTTTGCGGGTATAATCGTTGCTAAAGGGTCGTCGGCGTCTTTTAAAATTCCATACGAAGAACCTCCTGGCGTTCCTGTGTAATCTCTGTATGTTAGCGGCGTAGATGAATAATAGCACTCAATATTATTTCTTATGTCAGGGAATTTTTTTTCAATAAAATCAATCAGTAGTTCTGCTTTTTTTTCTTTAAACTCTAAATATTCATCACCTCTATTTTCTAGAGTTGAGTTTTCCCATTTTTTTACATCATTATAATTCATATATGTCATTACTATCAGACCATCAGCCCATTTGTTAGATTTTGAACTTGCTGGAGTATATAACATATAATGCTCAGGCCATTTTTTTTCGTCATAATTTGTTGTCCAAACATTAGTTTCAGAAAAATGGTGATGGTTGAAGTTTATGTAAGGAAATTTGTCTTTCTTCAGAACAATATATAAAGAAAACATGCCAATAGTATTATCCAGCGAATTAACCCTTTCCTGAAAAGCCTTTTTGTTGAACTTTTGCTCAACTAATTTTAATGTAGTTGAAGGATGTAAATTTGATATTATTTTTTTTGCTAAAATTTTCTCTTTATTATCAAGTTCTACATATTCTATTTCACTGTTTTCGCCACTTATAGAAATGACTTTTGATGAACGCATTATTATTCCACCATTGTTTGTTATTACTTTTGAAATGCTGCTTGCTAACTGAGAGCTGCCATCAATCAATCTCCATGCACTTTTTATAAAAGAATAATTTATTAATGCGTGCATGTATAAGGGCGTCTTATTTTCAACTCCAGCATAAAGAGAGTTCATTCCTCCCAGAATTTGTTGCAGTTTTTTGTCTGGTGTAGACTTTTTTAAAAACTCCGAAGCTTTTGTTATTAAAGAATAGTCGTTAGTTGATTTATGATTTGTTGTCTCAAAAGAATAAAAAATGGACGATTGACATACTTCATTAAGCGTATTTATATACTTTTTTAGATTTTGTTTCTCTTTTGGGAAATATTCAGATAATGTATCGACAAAATTGTCTGCTCCTTGAGCAAATGGATATTCATTTTCGTCTCCTTCGAAGCTTATTTTCTCAAAAGCATTCGTGTCAAGTTGTTGAATTTTTAATTTGTCGATTATCTGAAAATACTTGAAATATTGGTAGAGTACTTCATCTTTTCCCAAGCTTTCGGTATAATTCAATCCAGTATTAAATATGGTTTTGTTTTTAGCAAAGGATTGAATGCAACCACCAATTTTGTTGTTTTTTTCAATAATACAAACACTTAGACCTTCTCTGCTTAAAATATTTCCGCAAAGTAAGCCGCCCAAGCCGCCTCCAATAATTACAACGTCAAATTTATTCAAGTGTTCCTAGTTTTTTAGTATAAATGTAATGTTTGATGTGTATTTTGCATGATCGTATCTAGTGCATGTGAAACCATTCTCTAACGCCAAATCTGCTATTTTTTTTCCTGAAATAAAAAATAATTCGTTTTTTGTTTTATTAAATTTGAATAATCTAGTCGACTGAAATTCAGTGAATTTGGTTATTTTTGTTCGCTTTATTAAATCTGCATCTGCATCACGTAAAATTATAAAACCATTTTTAGAAAGTTTATTCATACATTGTTTTAATACTTCAAACTGATTGTTTTCTGGCAGATAATGCAAAACGTCATTTAATATGAAAACATCGCTTTCTTCTAGCGGTTCTATGCTAATATCTTGATGTTTGAAATTTAAATTTGCTTTGTCAATAGCAATGTTTTTTGCAATTGAAATTTTTTCTTCGTCATAATCAATTCCAAGAACGGTACGGTCTTTCGATGCAACATGAAGCATATATGTGAGGAATCCATATCCACATCCAATATCAGTTATTTTTGCATTAAGAGGAATAATAGAGTTAAAAAAATCGTAGTAGTTTTCTTGTTTCACTTTAATCTTCATATACCATTCTAATACAGGTCCTTTATACAAATACTGACCAAATATTTCTCTCGAAAAAAACTTAGGTGTTTCTTGTGTTTTTCTTAGTAAATTAAATTCCGACCTGTAAAATGCAGTTACTGCTTTAGTCTGATTTTTATAAGTAATTTCATCTCCAATTTGAGTCGATTCAACTTTTATCTTGTCGAAAAACTTTAAGGTAATTTGTCCCGATTTTAGAAATATTTCTGTTTTAGGTAGCGACTGATATGCTCCGTGAATAATAATTGGTTGCATGTCAATTCCTAAATTGTCTGCAAGTTGAAATGCTCCTTGATGGAAACGATTGATTTCGCCATCGGCAGTTCTTTTGCCTTCGGGGAAAACAAGAATGGAATAACCGTTTTCAACTTTGTTTTTAATTTTTTCGAATCCACTTTCAAGCCCTTTATAAATAGGAAAGAAGTCGGCATATTTCACTACTAAGCCATAAAAAGGATTGTTCCAAACCCATTTGTTTGTGAGTACAATGATTTTTGGGTGCAGCATAAGAATAAGCACCAAATCAAGATGAGATTGGTGGTTGGATATTATTACAGCGGGCTTCGATAAATCAAATTTTTCTTTGTCTATATGAATCTTTTTTATTTTGAAATTAACAAAAACAACGAATCGAGAAAAAAGATAAATAAAATAACTGAATGCATGTTTTTTTGCTTTTTTTCTAATTGGCAAAATGAATAACGTAGGAATTATTATCGTTAAAAGAATGGAGCCTCCAAGAAATATTATAAATGAAGTTAATGAGATAATTATATTTGTTAGTGTAACAGGAGTAGAGAGTTTCTTTTCCTTGTATTTAACTAGAAACAAAAACAATGCAGGCAGAATAGTGTAGGAAATAATAACAACCGATGTTAATCCGAAAATTGAAACCAATGCAATGGACTGTAGTGCAGGGTGCTTAGCGAAAATTAAAACCCCAATACTACAAATGATAGTTAATGCCGAAAGTAATACCGATTGTTTGTATGGAACAAGGGTCTTATTGCCATATTTATGGTCGTCTAGTAAGCCGCTCATAACATATATAGCATAATCATCGCCACAACCAAAAATGAATGTAGTGATTATTATATTGAAAATATTAAATTCAATTCCAAATAATCCCATTAATCCAACGGTCCAAATCCAACTTAAAATTATTGGCACAAAGGTAATTAGGGCAATTTCCATTCTGCCAAAACTTAGTAGCAATATTCCAAATACAAGAATTGAAGAAACAAAAACTAAAATGTCAAAATCTTCCTTGATAATGTCAAAGAATTGATTTGCATAATATTGTTTATCGAAAATAATTACATTTTTATTCTTTTCGATTTCTTTGAATAATTCATTTTTTTTGTCTCTTTCAACTTTTAAAATTGAAACAATAGAATATAGGCTATCTGTTTTATGAATATAATTGGATAAAAAAGTTTTTCTTAAAACAGCAAAGCTATCAATTGGTTTAGGCGAAAAATCTTTATTGATTAAACTATAAAACTGAACAAATGAGCTGTCTTTGAAATGATGATCTTTACCTTTTTCAATCAATAAGTTTTTGATAGTGTTAGCGTTTACTTCTTTCCAAAATGAGTTCCATTTTTCAATTTTATTTTTCTGTTTGTCTTTAGATATCACAAGGTCTGATGCAGATGACATGGTTGAAATAACACCTTTGTCAATAAACTTTTTAAATACAGAGTTTAGCTCTTCTGTTTTATTTAGTGCTTGATCAACAGATGAATCTTGAGTAATAATATAAACAGCACTGCTTGATTCTGAGCTAATTGATTTTAGATTCTTTTCTGCAGTCGATAATTCGTCAGACAGATAATTCAAAGAGCTTAAATCGCCATTAAAACCAACGTTTTTAGATGTAAATAAAAAGATAATAGTTAGGGCAATTATTACTGAAACTAATATTTTGTTTTTTTCGAAAGGGTATTCGGCGATGGTATCAAAAAAAGTCCTTTTTTCTATAAATTGTTCTTTGCCCTTTTTCTTGCCTTCTAGAAAGAAAGGCAGAATCGTCATGATAATTATAACCGTCAAAGTTATGGATAAAGCTGCAAACATACCAAGCTGCCATAGCGCTTCAGAATGCACAAGGTATAGGCATAAAAACGAAAGTATGGTTGATATTGAGCCCATAATTAATGGAACAGAAATATCTTTTATTGTTTTAATTACAGAACCGTTGCTTTTATAATATGTAACAGCGTAAACGGTATAATCCACCGCCATTCCAACTAATACAGAACCTATTCCTAATACGATTGCTGAAAGTTCTCCGTAGAAAATTGATATAATTGCTATCGACATTGCTGTTCCAAGAACCACAGGGAAAAACAATAAAAAAATTGTTCTAATTCGTCTGAAAAAATAGAAGAAAAAGAATGAAAAAGCAATAAAAGTAATACTAACCGTAATAAAAATGTCTTTTTTTATTCTAGATGCGTTTGCTACAGCTACAGCTGTTCCACCATAATATTCAATTTTTATTTTCGATGTGTCGCTATTTGTTGCAGCAGTTACAGAATCAATTAGTTGGATTAGCTTTTTGTTTTCTTGAATATTATTTGCTGAAAAAGTAGGGTCGAGGAAAATTAAATGATTTTTCTGGTTTTTAGTGAATATATATGAGTTGTATACTCCAAAGTTTTTGTCTAGTTGAAAATTCTCTAGTTTTTTCAAAATAGGAGGCAGAATATTTAAGGGGTCTTTGAAAATAAACTGCTTCGAGGCTAGACCAGTTGGTGCTATTAGGTTTTTAAAATTGTTTGAAAGTGATTGATCTATTGAATCTGGCGCAAACCTTTTCTTTAATGCTGCATAATCATTGTCGTCCAAATAAAGTGGAAGATTATCATAAATAAAATTATAGATATTCATAAAATCATCATTCTGAATACTATAAGTGATATTTTTTATCAGCGTTTTATTTGTCGAAAGTGCTTCTGTAAGTTTCTGACCTGTAACAATTAACTCATCTGGATTGGTAATGCTTGTGTCTTTATATGATATGTTGAAAATAATTCTATCCGCAAATTTCGAGTTGTTTAATACACCGCTAACTTTGTCAACTCTTTTGTCTTTTGGTATTAAAGCAGTGAGGTCTTCTTTAACTTTTAAATTTGAAATTGAAATTCCAACACCAAGCAAGAGCAAAATAAACACAAAAATAAATGCCGTTTTGTGCTTTGCAATGAAAAGATGTAAATTAATAAAAAAGCTTTGCATTAATTTTTACGTTTAAATAATTTTAATAATATGTAAGATATTGCTGAAGAAAATCCTCCAGCAGCTATCGCTAAAATAATACTTCCTAAAATATATTGTAAAAGATTGGTTTTAACCATGCTTACATCGAAATTAATGTTCCAAGTGCATTTTCCAAGAACAAATCCGCCAACCACATAGCTAAAATACAAAATAAATGGAATAAAAGGTGGAAGACTTATATTGGCAGCTATAAAAAAAATAGCTTTGTTTAATTTGAAAATATGAGCAAGAAGAAATCCAAGAGCTAGCTGATACCCCCAAATAGGAACGATGCCCATGAAAACACCAAAACCTATTGAAAGAGCAATGATATGAGTTGGACTTTCACTTGAAATAATATCTTCTTTAATAATTTGTTTTAAGTTCTTTTTTCGATATTTCCTTATGATTGATAGTGGTTTGTAATAAATAAGCGCAAGAGTAACCAAAACAAAATTTAAAATGCTAATTCGTGCAAAATCTTTAAACGGACGAAAATGGGTTATTCGGTCTTCTGGATTTGGGTAGTAAACATCAATTGGAATGTTTTTTACGTCAATTCCTTTCCAAGAAGCACGAACCATTATTTCTAGTTCAAATTCATATTTAGCTGAAAAAAACTTTATGTCTTTTATTGAATTTAATGGATATAATCGATATCCAGATTGCGTGTCGCTTAATGATAATCCAGTTTCTACTTTAAACCAAAAGTTTGAAAACTTGTTTGCGAAACTGCTGTTGCTTGAAATATTGGTTTCGCTTAAAAGCCTTGAACCAACTAATATTGCATTTGGATTTTCATCAAGGATATTGAAAAAAGAAGGGATGTCTTTAGCATAATGCTGACCGTCAGAGTCTATTGTTATTGCGTAATCAAATCCAAGCTCTAAAGCTTTTTTGAACCCAATTTGCAGAGCATTTCCCTTTCCTTTGTTAGGCGAATACTCAACAGTTGTAATTTGATGATTGTTTTTTAGGATAGATGATGTTTCATCAGTACTACCGTCATTAACAACAATAATTTCTTGGGAATAATGCAGAACATCATTAATAACGTCAGCTAGTTTGCTTGCATTATTATAGGTTGGAATAATAATGCAGCATTTACGTCCAAAGTCTGTTGTCATATTTAAAAGTTGCCAGTTTTTATCAATTCGCCTTTGAATTTAAAATATTTAACTTCTTCTTTAAAGAAAACAGAAGTTACCTTGAAAATATTTTCTTCGTTATTGTCGTAAACAACATTGATTTGAAAATCTTCGGTTTCACTTGGGTTTAGCATTGTAAGAAATTTAATGTCTCTGGCATTATCAATTTTTAAGGTCAATCCTAAAACATCACACAAGGTTTCCTTTAGAATTTGTACTTGGCAAACACCAGGCAAAATTGGAATTTTTGGGAAGTGTCCTTTATAAATTGAGTGGTTTTTGTTTAATTGAATAGATGCACTAAACTCACCCTCTTTTTTGTCAATTATTTTGTATGTATAGAAATCTCCTAATAACATTATTCGCCTTTGTTAAGTCGTACTAAATTCATATTCAATTTAATACCTTTGTGTTTAAAATTTATTTCGTCAATAATTTTATCTTGATTTTTTGTAATCAAAACATTGACAGAACCAAATAAAAAATGTTTTCTATATATTCTATAAATTTCATTTTGGTTTTTGCAAAAATAATAAAACTTTCGCCATTTGTAGCTATATTTCAGAACTTGTTCGTCATTATTATTGTTTTCATAAAGAATAATTTTTCTGTTTTGATTTTGTTCGAGAAACAATAATAAAAAATCGTTTTTTATCGTATTTAAAATTGCTTTTTTATTTAAAAAATCTTGACAACTAATAACATTCATGTTGTTGTTTTTATATTCTAGATCAAGGAGATTTAATCCAACTTCTGATAAAAATACGATATGGTAGGAGCTGTCTTTTGGAATGTATTTTACTAAAAATAATCCTGAAAAATATTTTTTGTAGATATTAATTTGAGCTTTATAAACTGAAGTTTTAACACTTGAATCTATCGCCGAGTTAATGCTCAAGGTGTTATTTTGTTTGTTTTTGTCTGCTTTATGAAATCCGTGAATAGGACTGCATGCATAAAAAAAAACTAAACTACTTAATAATAAATATGTTATCCTGAATAGCTTCATTTAGTTTTTTATTGATAAATGTTATTATAGTATAATCTTTTTCGTTTTCTATTAATTTAACTTTTGAAACTGAAAGGTCTTTTTTGTCAAAGTACAATTCGGTTTTGCTAATAATCTTTTTCATTTTCGGATCTTTAGGTGTCAAACGAATCATGTAGCTTGTTGCATTTTCAAAAGCTTGCATTTCAAATTTCCCGTCTGTTGTGAGTGTTCCTTTTACAGAGCTGATTATTAAATTGTTGATTTCTTGAAACGCTTTGTTAGAATTAATATCGTATTCACTTGTTTTCTTTTCGTCTTTTATGGTGAATTTTCCTCCATTAATCAAAATTAAATATTTGAAAGGGGTAGCGTATTCCCATCTTAATTTATTTTCTTTTTTAAACCAAAACCGACCTTTTGAAATAATTGTTTCATCTAAGTATTCCAAATGTTTTTCTTGAGTAAACTCACAGGAAATTGTTGTTATTTTTGACGAGTTATTGTTGAGTTTTGTTTCTACCTCTTTCATGTTTGCAACAGGAGTGTATGATTTATCTTGCCCAAATGCTACAAGAGCGACTAATAGAAAAATGACAGTAATGAAATTATTTTTTATCATGGAATAGTAGTTCTTCAATTGTTATTGGTTTAATGTTTTTTTCTTTAAAGTAATCTAGTAATTCTTTTAATATTTCAATAATATTATTACTTGTATCATGCAATAATATTATGTCTCCAGATTTTATCTGCTTTTTAATTCTATCCACAACAATTGTGCTGCTTCCATTTAGAGTGTCTAAAGAACGTATGCTCCAACCAATTGTTTTTATGTCTATAGCTTTTAATGCCTTTGCTATTAATGGATTTGTAACACCAAATGGAGGTCGAAAATAATTGCTTTTGAATCCAGTTGCAGAGAAAATAATGTCTTGTGTGTCAATTATTTCTTTGCGTATTTTTTTTGAATTGAAAAGTGGAAATAAATTGCTGTGCGAGTAGGAGTGTCCTCCAATTAAATGACCTTCAGAATGAGCTCTAGCAGCAATTTTAGGGCTATTTTTTATTTTATTTCCAACAAAGAAAAATGAGGCTTTGATGTTGTATTCAAGTAAAATATCTAATATTTTACTAGTTTTTTCGGCATCTGGTCCATCGTCAAATGTAATTGCAATTTTGTTGTTTTGACGTGGATTTGAACAATATGTTTTTACAAACAATTGAGAATTTATTTTTGAAGCTCCCCAATAAATAGTTGAAAAATAAATAATTGAAAATAAGATGATATATAGAATGGCGTGGGGGAAACCGAAATATGCCAATCCACAAAAAGTAGCTAGAATTAAAAAATACAAAAAAGATATTAGATAAAACTTTAGCATTTTGAAAGTAGAATTAACGAATGATTTTTATTGTTAAAACTGTTGTATATCAATATATTATTGTGTTCTTTTTTTGAAACAGAGTTTGCTATTATTCCCCTAGGAACTGAATTTGTTTCAATAATTTTTGATGCAAGCCAAACGCTAAAAGCTGACGCCGTATCGTATTCTCCTACAAGATGTTTGTAATTTGCAATAATACTTTGACTGAATATTTCTTTCAAGAAGGAATGAGGTTTGTCGTTTTTTAAATCGTCATTTGCACCCGAAATAAATACATCAATATCCGCAATTGAAAGGTTGTTTTTTGATAAAAATTCATTTGTTTTATAAATTAAATCTTCATTATTTTTTATGGTATTAAATAATGAAATATCGGATATTTTATTGATATTTTTATTTGATTTTTCATTCGAAACAACGAAGAATGTTGAACCTTCTCCAGGTGTATAACCGTTTTCTGTATTAGTATTTTTCGTGCAACCTGCCAATTTCATTAGTTTGTGGCTGTCCTCTGTGATTTCATCAATACCTCCAACCAAAATATTTTTGGCTTCATTTGATTTAAGCATTAGATAAGCATCTAGCAGAGCCGATTCAAATGAAATTGATTTTTGTGTATATGTAAGATTGTAGTTTCTACAACCCAACATTAAAGCAATTTGACCGGAAACAGTATTATGTGTTGATTGAATAAACGCTGTTGGATTTAGCAGCTGTTCATTGTTGTCAATCATTTGTGATAAAAACTTTGTGGTATCTTCAATACAACCCAAGCCAGTGCCTACAATAATTGCATCTGGTGTTTCAACGTTTGCATTTTTAAGTGCAGTTTTAGCTGTTGTTACTCCCATTCTAACAATTTTACTCATTCTTCTCAGAGCCTTTGGATCCAAATATTCGCTGTATTTGGGCGTTTGGCAAGAAAAAAAGTTTCCTTCAGGTTGAATAGTTTCTGTTAAAAAACCTTCAGTATTGAACGTATTTTGAGGTGAAATTGCTTCAAGTGAGTTTATATAAATATCCATAACTCGTTATTTTGAAAAGATTAAGGTTGAATTGTTTCCACCAAACCCAAACGAATTTGAAAGAACATGTTTAATATTTAAGCCTCTTATCAATTCTGTTTCGGGCGAAATTCCTAATTCAGGAATTTCAGAACTGAAATTTAAGTTGGGGTAAATAATCCCATTTGCTATAGAAAGGCAAGAGAAAACTGCTTCAACTGCAGCTGCAGCTGCAAGTGTGTGCCCTGTATACGACTTGGTAGAGCTAAACTTGGGAATATTGTTTCCAAAAATTCTTTTCAACGCTGTTCCCTCCGATAAATCATTATTTGATGTGCCAGTGCCGTGTGCGTTTACGTAATCTATTTCAGAAATATTTAATCCGCTCATTTTGATTGCTTCAGTCATTGCCGAAAATGCACCATCACCCTCCGGCGATGAAGCAGTTTGATGATAAGCATCATTAGCATTTGCATAACCCGTGAGCTTGCAGATATATGATTTGTTTTTTGATTTTAAAAGTTTATCAGATTCAAGTACTAAAAAACCAGCTCCTTCGCCAATATTTAATCCACGACGATTGCTGTCAAATGGTTTGCAATAATCAGTATCTAAAATCATTAATGAATTGAATCCGTTTAATGTGAACTTTGAAAGTGCGTCTACACCTCCAACTATTGCTCTATCAGCAATTCCACTTTTTATTAATCTTGCTGCATGCATCATCGCATTTGCTGCCGACGAACAGGCTGTGCTAATTGTTGTTCTGTAATCTGTAAGTTCTAAATAGTCAGCTATTTTATCAGTAGAGTCGCCACAGGGATGGGTATTGACAAAACCACTTGAATTACTATCATCTGTAAAATGAAGTTCTGTTTTGTCCATTCCTCCAACTGTACTTGAAGAAATAAATGCAGTTTTATAGCCATCGTTAATATCAATTTTTGAATTAAACAATGCTTCTTTAGCAGCAATAATACCAAGCAAACTTGTTCTAGTATATTGAGAATATTTCTCAGAAGGAATGTTCAGCAAGTTCATTAATTCTTCATTCGTTAGTTTTACTTCCCCAACTTTAAATGAATTTTTGTGAATTGTTTGTAGTATTTTGATGTCGTTGATGCCAGATCTTTTAGTCATTAGAGAATCTAAACATTCAGAAACATTATTCCCTATTGCCGAGATGATTCCAATACCTGTGATGTAAATAGTATTCTCCATTTAAATTTAAATTATTTGTTAATTTTCTAATTACTTAGCTAAATAAAGAACAGCTTCATAATTTTCATTCGAATCGATTTCTAGCCAACCAAATATGCACATTCTTGTTTTGCCGTTTTCAAACAAATTTCTTGCATAATTTGATATAAATTCATAATCAAATTCTTTTTGAATAAAGAAAACACCTTCGCCTTTGAAATTGTTTTTAATGCAAATTTCACCAATAACGATATTGGGTAAAGTGTATACAAAAACAGATGGACTTGGAATGCCTTCAAGTGTATTTTGATACTCAGTATCGGTGTGCAAAGATGATGATGAATTTGCGATGATTATAGAAACATCTTCAGGTTCAATGTCAGAGAAGTCAACATCTAAAAGTAATAATTCAGATGCTAAAAAACCCAATTTGCATAAATGCGACATTTTGTAGAATTTGCTATAATTAATTTCGTTCTTTTTATAAACCGATTTTGCAAAAGCTGAAAATGTTTCCTCATCAGAATGAAAGACAACATTATCATTGATGGTAATAGTGTTGTTTTTGATTTTTATTTGTTTAATTATATTTAAACTAGTCATGTTTTTCAAATAAAGCTGCAGCGTTGCACCCGCCAAAGCCAGAGGCAACCTTTAATAATGTTTTATATTCTTTTTTTTCTGTTTTATCGGAAATTGTTATATTTCCAACCACTCCATATTCGTTATATCCAATGGTTTTAATAAGCATATTTCTTTTTAAAGCTTCTATTGAAATAATAGTTTCAATAACTCCAGCTGCTCCCAATGTATGACCAAAAAAACCTTTAAGGCTATTTACTGGTGTGAATTCTAGTCCTGCTCTAGATATTGCAACAGATTCCATATCGTCGTTAAATGGAGTTGCTGTTCCATGGGCAGAAATAAAATCAATATTGGTTCTATTGTTTATGGTTTTTTTTATAGCGAGCAAAAGACCTTCTCCAGTTCTAGATGGTCCTGAAATATGGTTTGCATCATTATTTGTTGAGCCTTCAACAATTTCAATTTTGCATCCATTTATTGCTTGTTCATTATTTGTGAGAATAATTGTTGCAGCACCTTCGCCTAGGCTTAATCCATCACGATGAGCGTCGAATGGCTTGCAAGGAGTGGGGCTTAGCGACATAAATGACTGAAAACCTGATATAACGAATTTTGTCAATAAATCGGCTCCAACAATTATTACATTGTTGTATTGTCCGCTGTTTATTAATCGTTTTCCTACAATCATAGCACTTACACCTGATATACATGCATTAGAAATTACAAGTGGTGTATTTGCAGCATTAAAATAATTTGCAATAATATCAGCTGTTTTCCAAAGAGTGCTGCGTTCTTCGTCAAATTTTGATTTTAATTCATTGTCTAATAATTCAATGTTCCCTTTTGTGGTTGAAAGAATTAGGAGTGTTTTTTTATCAGAAATATTTATACTTGAATTTTCAAGTGTTTTTTTTATTGAGAGTATGCAAACTTTTTCGAAACGTGTGTATTTGTTTCTATTTTCTAGAAAAGAAAGTTGTTCTTCAAGTTGATGATTGTTAATATGAGAAGCAGGGAAAGGGGTTTTAGATAAATTTAAATCATCACAAATTTTTATTCCTGATTTTTCGGCAAGTACATTGTTTAAATTTTCTTCGGTTGTAAATCCAAGGGAAGATATGATATTATTAGATTCTATAAAAACTTTGTTCATTTTAAATCCGTTTCAAAAAATAACAAGAACATTATATTAAACCCCATCTTTTTTTCCATTCAAGATAAAATGCGGGGTTTGTTAGTTGTAAATCACCATCTTTATCAATAAACGCTTGAGTACTACGAGCTGTTAAAACTAATTGATTGTCAGATGTTCTGTAAATTTTATAATCGAAAACAATTTTAGCGGCGTCGGTATTTACAAATTCAGTAACAATCAAAATCTTTTCGCCATATTTTGTATTTCTTTTGTAGTTAAGGTCTAACTTAACTATTGGAATCATTAGGCCTTCATTATAAACATCATAATAACCCAAATCAAATTCACGTCCAAATGCTTCGCGACCATCTTCAAGGTATTTGACATAGTTCCCGTGCCAAACAACAACCATTGAGTCTACTTCGCTAAATCTAACTAAAGATTCGGTGCGATTAATTAATTTGTTCGATTCTTTACTCAATTTGTTATTATACATGTTTTCTTGAAATCCCGTTAATTAGTGTCTGTCCATAAAGTCGACGTTTTTAAGAAACCAACTCAGTGTCTGTTTATAAAGTTCGAGAACGAGGCGGACGAAGTGTTGGTTTTCTGAAGTTTACATAGGTAAATAAGGAAAATCAACAATAGTCCAACGAAGTTATCGGAGTTTATAGACAAACACTAGTTATTCTTTTAACCATGATTTATATTGTTTAGGGCATTGTTTTATAATTTGATAAATGCCACCAGCCCAATAGTTTTTAAAAGCAATTCCGCCAGCTTTTCCTGTAACAAGCTTAGATAATAATACTTCTTTTGTCTTTATATCAAAGAATGTTATCCAAATTGAAACTTCTTGGTCGATTTTATCCAAACTTTCAACTACAAACACAAGACCTATATCACCACCTTCAATGCTATAATTTTTCACGATTTTTTTTATGTCGTCAGCTGGAATAGAATATTCATCAATTGTAATGATATTGGCCATACTTCTTTCTTTGTTTCTTTCAATGGCTTTTGAAACATTAAGCGAAACTTTTTCTTTGTTAAATGCTTTTTCAAGATTGTATTTTTCTTTCTCTTGCATTATCAGGATGTTCCACTCACTAAAAAAAGTATTTTTTATTTTGTCTAAGTCTTGAAAATAATTTTCCAGTCCTCTGAATTTTGTTTTTGTAAAGTCTAAACCAAAATAAGTGATTTCTTTTGCGTCTTTAATTCTTTGATATTTTTGACTATAAGAGCTTAAAGAGAGAAAACAAATTATTGTTATTAAAGCTTTTTTCATTTTTTCAATTTTTAATAGTTATTCTTCAATAAATATCCTCATTTCGCATTCGGCAATAGTTTCTCCGTCTACTTTTATTAATCCATTAACAATATTGATATTTAAAACTACATTTTCAACAGTGATAGTCGTATGTAAAATTGAGTTTTCTGACGGAAGTTTGTGTATTTTTAAATTTTTTACGGCTCCAATAAAACCAAGTTTAACAGGTTGATTATTAGTTTTTGCAGCATAGCCTGTTAATGCAGCAGCTGTTTGCGCTATATTCTCAATGATACCAGGCTCTTGAAGTTTGCCTTCAGAGAAAAAAATATTTGATTTTTCGACAATAAAAGTTGATAAAGCATAATTGTCGGTTGCATCAACTAGCTTATCCACCATGACAATTGGTGTTCGTTGAGGTATTAAATCTAATATTTCGTAGTTAATCATTTATTTTATTTTATTTTGCATTTAAACATCGTATGGCTAACTCCAATGTTTTCAATTGATTCGTCAACATACAATCCAGCTTTCTCTATCAGTTTGAGCATGTCATCAGAATGATACATTTGGCTACAACCATTAGCAATGTTTGTGAAATATAGAGATGTGGCGTGTAAGCTATAAGTAGATGCTTCAAATTTTTGCATGTCCCAATAAGTTTCTAAGATGAAAAGTGATGAAGATTTATCCATCGCATTTTTAGCTCTTATAAGAAGTTGAAGAACATCTTCTTGCGAGAAACAATCTAAAAATTGACTCATCCAAATTATATCAAATTGCTTTGGAAAAGCAAGAGAATGATCAAGTAAATTTATTGGTGTTCCAGAAATTCTATTTTCAAATCCTTTTTCTTTAATACATTCGTTAGCTTTTGCTAGCTGACCTGGTAAATCAAGAATAGTAACGTTTACTTCATTGTTGTACTCAGCACATTTTATAGCAAATTTGCCAGTATTTCCACCAATATCCATTATTTTTTTAGGGTTATTGCTAAAAACGATTGGGAGAATTTCGGGAAATGCATAATCAGAATAAAAATGGTCAAAGCCAAACCAACTTTTTTGTACGTCAGATGGCAATTGCGATAGTCCTTCGTAAACTGTGTCCCATTCTCCAAAAACCTTTAAACCCGTAGGTTTTCCAGTTTTTATTGATTCAGTGAGGCTAAACATTCCCAAATAATTAACATCATTTGTAAAGTCCATGTTTACTTTAGTAAGCTCATCACATAAGATATACCATCCAGTTTTAGTAATAAAATACAGGTCGTTTTCTACTCTAACAAGTTCTAAACTTAAACCAGCTTCTAACAAAACCTTAACTCCATAAAGTGGAACATTGGTTTGCTCTGAAACATCTTTGATGGTAATACCTTTTTTTGCTTTTTTTACACTTTCAAGTATTCCTAAGTCTCTTAAGGTTTTTGCAGCCTGAAACATAATTGGAGCGAAAGCAATTTTTTGGGCGTCATATTTTGCTTCAAACGCTGTTTTTTTATCTGATCCGTAATTTATCATGTTGAAAATTTGATTCGTTAGTCTTACTAAATAAAATTTAAGTAAGCATTAATGTAATTAGATGTTGAGCAATGTTTTAATATAATACCATTGCAATCACTTGTAATGGTATAAATGATTATACGAACAATTAAATTTAAAAAAACATTACTATGAAAAATATTGCAAAAATATCTTTATTGATTTTTTTAATAAAAAGCGTATTTAGTATTTTGATCTCACAAATGTGAATTACAAATTTTTTAAAAAAAACTAGATGTTTACGTGACTTTCTATGTAATTACATAAGTCGTTAACAGTTCGAACATTAGCCATGTCTTCTCTTTTAACTTTAAAACCAAACTCTTTTTCAATAATTACAACAATATCAACGAAATCTAAACTTTCTATTCCTAAGTCATCAATTAAATGAGCCTCTGGAACAATCGCATTTTTTTCGATTTCAAATTCTTCAACTAAAAATTCATTTACTTTTAAAAAAATGTCTTCTCTAAGCATAACTATATATATTATTTAATAAATTTTGAAATTATTAATGCTGAATTAGTTCCTCCAAATCCAAACGAATTAGATAAGAAGGTATTAATATTACATTCTTTTGTCTCAGCAATTATGTTTAAGTTTTTTGCAGACTCGTCAATGTTATCTAGGTTAATATTTGGAGCAATAAATGAGTTTTCCATCATTAGCATAGAGTATATAACTTCGCTTGCACCGCCCATCCACATTTCGTGTCCAGTCATTGATTTGGTTGAACTGATTGGAACGTTGTATTCTCCAAAAATAGATTCTAAAGCTTTTGCTTCATTCATATCGCCAATAGGAGTAGATGTAGCATGGGCATTTATGTAATCAATGTCTTTTGCCTGTAAATTGGCATTTTTAAGACATCTAGCAAGTGATCGAGTAGGACCTTCAACATTTGGAACAGAAATATGGTCGCCATTAGAAGAAAACCCGTAGCCCTTAATTTCGCCCAAGATATTTGCACCGCGTTTTAATGCGGATTCTAGGCTTTCTACTATTATAGTGGCAGCTCCACCGCTTGGAACTAGTCCATCTCGGTCTCTATCAAAAGGACGAGAAGCTTTTGTTGGTTCATTTAAGCGCATAGAGAATGCACTTAATCCATCAAAGCTGCCCATGCATTCGGCATTAATTTCTTGACCTCCACCACAAATTATTATATCTTGATGATTTTGTGATATTAGAAGATAAGCCATTCCTATCGCATGAGAACTGCTCGCACAAGCTCCACTAATAGTAAAATTTATACCTTTTAGTTTTAGTATAACAGATAAATTCATCGTAATAGTTGAATTCATCGATTGAAATATTGAGCCAGAGCCTATTAGAGTAGTGTCTTTTCTTTCGCGAACTAAATCATTAGCCTCAATTACTGGAATTGCTGAGCTGTCATTACCATAAAGAATTCCTACTTCATTTTCGTTCAAAAAGTCTTGATCGATTTTCGCATTTTCAAGAGCTTCCATTGTTGCAACATAAGCATATTCCCCTTGTTCAGGTAAACCAATTCTCATTCTTCGAGGCAAAATATCTTTTAATATTGGACGTTCGATAACACCCGTAAGTGTGCTGCGAAAACCAAATTCCACTCTTCTTGGATCAATTCCAATGCCAGATTTTCCATGATACAAAGATGATTTTACCTCTTCAATATTTTTTCCTATTGTAGAATAAATACCCATCCCTGTGATAACAACTCTTTTCATCTTTTTTTACTTAAAAAAATTCAAATAATAATTATTCAATTGTTATTTCTTGAGATTTTGAACCAAATTTATTGCAGGTAGCAGTAACTTTAATTTTATCTCCACTTTTAAGTTCCCCAATTTTATAGTTATATTCTTCGCGTTCAACACTAGTTTGGCTTGTTAATGCTACTCCTTCTTGTTTAACGCCATTGATGAATACCGTAATTTCTTTTATATAGTGATCTTTTGGGTCTTTAACTTTGTGTTCAGCATCAATAGACATGCTTTTTTCAGACTTGTTATATATTAGTTTTACCGACTTTGGTGGGTGAGCAAAAGCCATAGTAACTAAAAATAATGATGCGAATGATAAATAAATGTTTTTCATAAAATATATATATAATTATTTGTTGAACAATATTGTTACTCTTTAAATATAATTAACTGTACATCCCTCCATTAATTGATATTACTTCCCCAGTTATATATGATGCCTTGTCTGAAGCTAAAAAAGATACTACTTCCGCAACTTCTTCAGGTTCGCCGAATCTATTTAATGGCACTAGTCTTTTTAATTCTTTTTCATCAAGATTGCTTGTCATGTCGGTTTTAATAAAGCCTGGTGCAACTGCATTAACTGTTATTTTCTTCTTGCCAATTTCAAACGCTAAAGCTTTTGTAGCGGCAATAACAGCTCCTTTTGCTGCTGAATAATTAACTTGACCGGGATGCCCTTTTTGACCAGATAATGAAACAATATTAATGATTCTTCCGTTTTTATTGATAATCATGTTTTGCAATAACTGGCGAGTTACATAAAAAAAGCTATCTTGATTGGTTGAAATTACTTTGCTCCAATCGTCATCAGACATGAAAACCATTAAGTTGTCTTTTGTAATTCCAGCATTATTAACAAGAACCTCTATGTAATTATCAGGTTTGTTTTCCATCCATTTCCCTAATATATTGGCTATTTCAGTTGGATTAGACACATCGAAAGGTAATAGTTCTCCTTTTCCGCCATTTGATTCTATTATGGACAAGGTAGATTCTGCTTCTGCTTGATTTGATTTGTAATTTATCAAAACATAAAAACCATCTTGAGCTAATTTAATAGCTATAGCTTTTCCAATACCTCTTGATCCTCCTGTAACTAGTGCATATCTCATAATCATTTGCTATTTTGGAAGTTCAATTTTAGTTTCAAATAAGTAATTTGTTATTTTTGCAATCTCATTATATTTAGGAGTGTCTTCAATAAATACAGGGACTAACTCTCTAAGTTGCTTGTAAATGCCAGACGTAAATGATGATAATTTGTCAGAAATTGAAAGACAATCTATTGCTTGTAATAATGTTATCATTTCAATAGCTTGTATTTGAAAAGCATTGTCTATTACTCTTTTAGTCATCATGGCAGAATTAGTTCCCATGCTTACAATATCTTGATTATCGTTGTTAGTTGAAATGCTATGAACATACATAGAGTTTGAAAGTGTTTGGTTTTCCGCAGCTGTTGAAGTTGCCGTAAATTGAACACCCTGCATTCCTAAGTTCAGTCCAAGTTTTCCTAAATTAACAAATGGAGGTAAAATTTCATTGATTTTTGCATTGCAAAGAAATGCTAGATGTCTTTCAGAAAGCATTGACAATTTTGTAATTGCAAGTTTTAACTTATCCATTTCAAATGAAACGTAATCTCCATGAAAGTTTCCACCGTGATATACATTTTCTGTTTTAAAATCAATTATGGGATTGTCGCTTACAGAATTCATTTCATTAACAACTACTTCTTCTGCATTTTCTATTGCATCGTGAATTGCACCTAAAATTTGTGGTAAACACCGGAGTGAATAATATTCCTGCACTTTGCGTTTGAAAATTCGTTGTTCTTCCTTGTTGTTATAAAAATGTTCTTCTCTGCGTGTGATTAATTTGCTATCTATCAGTATTTTGTTTAAACATTCTGCAATATAATTTTGACCAGCATGTTTTTTTACACCGTTTAATTCCTTAGAGAAATGGTCGTCGAATGATTCTACAATTTCATTAATCATAGCAGATGCTACTATTGACCAATTTAAAAGTTGTTTAGACTTAATTACATTGATTAATCCAACACCTGTCATTACAGACGTGCCATTTATCAATGAAAGTCCTTCGCGAAGAACAACCGATATTGGCTTTAATCCTTTTTCTTTTATAATTTTACTTGTAGGTTGAAGTTCTCCTTTGTAAGTTACTTCGCCTTCGCCTATTAGAGTAAGCGCTAAGTGTGAAAGTTGAACTAAATCGCCACTCGCCCCAACACCACCATGTTCCGGAATTAATGGGTAAATATCGTTATTTATAAAATCGTTAAGCAGTTGAATACATGAAGGGTGAATGCCTGAATAGCCCTGCATAATTGAACGTAATCTAACTAGCATTGCTGCTTTTACATATAAATCTGGAATTTTAGCACCAGCACCAGCAGCATGACTTCTGATTAAATTATATTGAAGTGCAACTTGATTTTCGTCCTCAATTTTGTATTGAGCCATTGGTCCGAAACCTGTATTGATTCCATAAATAATTTTTTCTTTTGAGAAATTACAAAGGAAGTCAAAGCTTTGTTTAACTAATTCAAAGCTTTCAGTATCAATAGAAAACCTTCTGCTGTTAATTGCAATTGATTCAACTTCTTTTAATGTAAGCTCTTTTTTATGAGTAATTTCTAGCATTTTAATTTAATATTTGAATAGAGTTATTGTTTTTTATTATAAAATTTTGTTATAAATAATAAATAAAATAACCAATATTTTTGATTTCGGAGTACAAAAGTACATCAAATTTTTCGATTTTTTGTTGTTTTTTTACTTGATATTACTAAAAAAAATCAGTATTTAGTCCGTTTATTTAAATTGTTTTAATTTTTTGTATTTAAAAGATTAAACAAAAAAATGAAGTGAACAATAGTATTTTATTCAAAAGAGAGTTCGAATAAGATTAATTGTTTTTATTAATTAATTAGTGTTTTTCACATTTATATTTCATTTTAATTGTCATTACACATCTTTTGCAATCAAATCCTAACTCGAAAATATTTCCGTATTTATCTTTAATGAATTCGGGATTGATTTTTTTTCCTTCCTTGCTAATGTTGTATTTTGGACATAAATCGTTCTCGTATTTTATGCAATGTTTTGTTGTCATGAGGATTGCATCGGCTGTATTTTCAATTTCATAAGCCATTTCTTTAACTTCTACGCTGTGTTTTTCGTAGAACTCACGAGCCTTTTTGTTAGATATGTTAAAAGAATAATCACTTGGAGAAATTGGATAATTAATGGAATTTGATTCTCTTGTAACTTCTATATTTTTGTATGAATTGATGCGTTTTTGTATATGTTTTTCAATCAAATTTCTTTTTATTTCGCTTAATTGTGAAGTAGGAATAAAAAAATCGGTACTCCAAAAGAAAATTACATCTTTCATAATAAACGGTGTGTTGCCAAGTTTGCTAAGTGCCTGCGTTATTGAAGCTTTATTTTTTTCAGTGTTTTGTGCAGGTTCTTTAACGGTGTCGAAACTTGTTTTCGATTCGATTTTATCTTGGTCGATGAGTTTTATTATGAAACCTGTTTCCGACTCAATTAACTCAAAATGAACAGCTATTTTTCGGGTAGTCCTACTGTTTTCAAGCTGACGATTAAAAACAATATCAAAGTTTCTATACAAGTAGGTTTTAGGTAAAATTTCTTGCGGAGTATTTGTAAATATTTTATCTCCCATAACTTTATTTACGCTAAATCCTTGCAAGACATTGTTTTCATCAAAGTAACAAAGACCATCTCCATTCGTAATTTGTTCCAAACTTTTTATTTCAACAAAAGTAGGATTGCATTTTACAACTTCGCCCACTTTTTTGCCAATCGATTTAGGCGTATCAATAGAGCCCGTTTTGTTTTTTCTGCCTTCAATGAAATATCGAGTAAACCCACGGTTGAAGCTTTTTTGCAGGTCTGGTTCGAAATCAAATATCATTTCACCTGAAGAAGACTTTTTTGATGAAGTGCGACTTATTGCTTCGTCGATTTTCTTACGATAATAGGCAACAACATTTTTTACATAACCTTCATCTTTCAATCTGCCTTCAATTTTAAAAGATGTAATTCCAGCCTCAAGTAGTTCTGGAATATGTCCCGATAGATTCATGTCCTTTAGCGAAAGTAAATGTTTGTTTTTGATAATGGCTTTTTGATTTCTATCTAACAAATCATATTCTAAGCGACAATTTTGAGCGCAATCGCCACGGTTTCCACTGCGGTCGCAAGTTGCCTGGCTCATATTACACTGTCCGCTGTAGCTAACGCAAATTGAGCCATGAACAAATGCTTCTAATTCAATATTTGTTGCTTGTTTAATCTTTGTAATTTCAGGAATTGAAAGTTCGCGAGCTAATATAACGCGCTTTATTCCTATTTCTTCAAAAAAATTTACTTTTTCAACGGTTCTATTGTCGGCTTGAGTGCTTGCAAAAATTGGAATAGGAGGTAGGTCCATTTCCAAAATGCTCATATCCTGAATAATAATAGCATCAACATTGATTTTATAGAGTTCATTTATGAGTTTTTCAACTTCTTCTAATTCGTGGTCGTAAATTATGGTGTTAATTGTAGCATAAACTTTTGCATTGAAAAGATGAGCGTGTTTTATGAGTTTTTCAATTTCGTCAATTTCGTTGTTGGCAGCAGAGCGAGCTCCAAACCCAGTTGCTCCAATATAAACAGCATCTGCTCCAAAGTTGATTGCGGTAATTCCAATTTCTGCATTTTTAGCAGGCGCAAGAAGTTCTATTTTTTTCATGGTGCAAAGTTAATTAAATAATTTGATGATGAGCTGATTTGAGAATTAACCAATTTGATGATTAGTGAATTAGTTGATTTGATATTTTAAAAAGAATAATATAGGCTGGGTAGGGGCGAGAGAGTTTTACTTTTTATTTCGTCTAAAAAAATAAACGGCTGTAATCATTGAAATACGAATAATTTGATAAGAAATCCAACGGTGAAACATTTTTATTGTATTATCAGCCTTGTAATAATTGGTTTGAACAATATGTTCGCATTTTGGTATAATTTCAGACTCAATATGCTTATTGAAATTTTCAGCAATAATGTTGTTAAATATATCGATGTTTAATTCAATATTGCCGTACACGCTAAGATAATTGAGGTTGAAGGAGCCAATAGTAAGCCATTTATTGTCTACTATTGCTACTTTTCCGTGTACAACCGAATCGCTCCACTCATATATTTCTACATTATTATTGAAGAGCCATTGGTAGAAATATCGCTGTGCTGCAACAATAAACCGCACATCCGATATTCCAGAAACAATTATCTTAATTTTAATGCCTTTTTTAGATGCTTTTTTTATTAAATTTCGAGCAACTCTGCCAGGTAAAAAGTAGGCTCCAATAACTGTTATTGATTCTTGTGCATTCTTAATTGCATGAATATAGCTTTTTGTAATGTCTGCTTTATTTCTGAGCCAATCATTTTCTCTAAAACGAACTAAAATTTCTTCCTCAGTTAACTTATAATAGGTTCTACTTCTTCTTATGTTTTTACTCCATATCATTAAAGCATATTCATGAAGTTCTGCTGCAATTCGTCCTTCAACTACAGCCGCAAAGTCGAGCCAGCCTCTACCCATTGGTGTGTCTTGGTATTTATCGGCAATATTAATTCCACCAATTAAAGCAACGTTTTTGTCTGCTACAATTAATTTGTTGTGAAGTCGACGTCCAAGTTTTAATTTAAGTTTTTTAAAAAGCGGAGAGTACCAACGGAAATTTATTCCATTATTTTTCAAGTCAGTTATTACATTGTTGCTTATAGATTTAGATCCGTAAGCATCTAAAAGAAGATATACTTGAACGCCTCTAGCAGAAGCTTTTTTAAGTGATTCAATTATTCGTTTCCCAGTAGTATCGAAATCCAAAATATACATTTGAATGTATAATTCAGATTTTGAGCTGTTTATAATTTGCTCTAATTCAGCAAAATATTGATTGCCACTTAAAATGATATGGGCATTTTTAGCTTTTGAATAATGTTTTTTATCTAACCATCCTTTGTTCATAGTTCTTTTATTTGCAAAAGATTTTAAAATAATTTATTCGTATCTAATAGTTTTCATTGGGCTTATTTTAGAAATCACAGCCGAAGGTACAACCATTAATATAATACAAATTATTACAGTGCCTATATTTAATGCTAATATTGGGAGAATTTCTAAATATATTGGTACGCTTGATACATAATAAGTTGCTTGGTCTAGTTTTATTATTCCAGTATAATATTGCAAAATACAAATGCCAATTCCGATTATATTCCCCCAGATTATTCCTTTTAATAGAATGAAAAAAGAATTATAAATAAAGATTTTTCTTATGCTTTTATTTCTAGCACCAAATGATTTTAAAAGTCCTATCATATTGGTTTGTTCAAGAATAATGATAAGTAAAGAAGAAATCATGTTGATTGCTGCAACAATTATCATCAAAATTAAAATAACTGATATGTTAACATTTAAAAAATCGAGCCAATTGAAAATTTCGGGTCTAATTTCTTTAATGGTTTTTGTATTTAGGTTTTGATCAATATTTTGATAAATAGATTGATTGATTTTGTCGAGTTTATTAATATTATTGATAAGAATTTCGTAGCCTCCAATTTGATTGTCGTTCCAATTGTTAAGTTTTTGAATATGTTTTATATCGGAAAGAACGAATGTTTTATCCAATTCCTCAAATCCACTTTCGTAAATCCCAACTAAATTAAAAACTCGAGCTCTTAATTTGTTGTCGATGATAAAATACATTTTTATTTTATCATTTATTTTTAATTGCAATTTAGATGATATGTATTTAGAAATCAGCATGTCGTCAGATGCAACTGTATCTTTAAATGAAATAGTTTTCCCAGAAACAATTTTGCTTTTGAAGAAATCCCAGTTGAAATCTTTACTAATTCCTTTAATGCTAACACCAAATATTTCGTCGTCGGTTTTTATTATTCCAGCTTTAGTTGCAAAAGTTTGAATATTACTTACACCTTCAATCTTTTTTATGTTTTTTATAAATCCATTATTTCTTATTATTGGCGATAATTCAAGAGAATTATTATTTTCGAAGGATGTAATTTGAATATGTGAACCAAATCCAACAACTTTATTAATTATTTCTTTTTTAAATCCAGTAACAACTGCTATAGAAATTATCATTACCGCAACTCCAAGAGCAATTGCCGTAATGGCAATATTAAGAATAGGTTTTGTGAAGCCTTTATTTTCTTGGTTTTTACCCGAAATGCGTTTTGCTATGAATAATTCGTAACTCAAAATGTTTTTTTTTACAAACCTAATTCAAATTTTGATAATCTTCCATATTTTTTGATAATTTTGTTTAAATTTATTTAATAAAAATTCGACATGAGGGTTTTATATTCTTTACTTGCATTGTTTCTTTGTTTATCGTTGAATGCTCAAAATGCAGGCATTGAAATTAAACAGGTTAGCGATTCTGATGTAACAGTTGGTGCAGCGCTTTTCGACGAGTACTTGCCGTTAATTAAAAATAAAAATATTGCTGTTGTGGCAAATCATTCGTCTTTTGTTAAAAATGAACATTTGGTTGATGTGTTATTGAAAAAAGGAGTTCTAATAAGGAAGATTTTTACTCCAGAGCATGGCTTTCGAGGAATTGCTGATGCTGGCCAGGCTGTTAAATCGTCAGTAGATTCTAAAACAAAATTGCCTGTTGTTTCGCTTTATGATGATAAAAAAAAACCAGATCCTTCAGATTTAAAAGGAATTGATGTTGTGTTATTTGATATTCAGGATGTAGGAGCAAGATTTTATACCTACATTTCAACGATGACCTACATGATGGAAGCTTGTGCCGAAAATAATATTCAAATAATTATTTTAGACAGACCAAATCCAAATGGTTTTTATGTTGATGGGCCTGTTTTGAAAAAAGGTTTTGAATCATTTATAGGAATGCATCCGGTTCCTATAGTTTATGGAATGACAGTGGGCGAGTATGCTCAAATGATTAATGGTGAAGGCTGGCTTAAAAATGGAGTTAAATGTAATTTAAAAATTATTACTGTTAAAGGATATTCGCATAAATATAAATATGTTTTGCCCATTAATCCATCTCCAAACCTAAGGTCAATGGCGTCAATTTATATGTATCCTACAATGTGTTTATTTGAAGGAACTGTTGTAAGTGTAGGTCGAGGTACAGATAAACCTTTTGAAGTTTACGGGCATCCAAATTTTAAAAATACAAATTATAGCTTTACTCCAAAAAGCACAAAAGGGGCAGGTTCGCCTTTATACGATGGTCAGAAATGTTTTGGATATGATGTTACTGATTTTGGATTGATGTATGTTGCTGATTCGAAAGCAATTTATCTTGAATGGCTGATAGAGTCTTATAATGAACTTAATATGGGAGCTGCTTTTTTTAATAATTATTTTAATAATTTGGCAGGAACTGATGATTTGAAAAAACAAATAATAATAGGAAAAACTGCGCAAAAAATCAGAGATTCTTGGAAATCTGATTTGACAAAATTTAAAGAAATTAGAAAGAAATATTTACTTTATCCTGATTTTGAATAAGAGATGGCAAAGAATAATAATTATCAAAATAGAAAAAATTATACAAAAACAGCCAATATTGAAGCTAGTTCAGAAAGTGTTGAATCAAAAGCTGCTATTAATAATCCGGTAATTGATATAGTACTTAAATGGCAAACGTTAATTGTCTTTTTGTTTGGGGTGATGCTATACGCTAATACACTATCATTTGATTATACCTTGGATGATAGATTGATGATTTTTGAAAATAAATTCACGAAAGAGGGAGTTAAAGGTTTAGGCAAAATTATGTCGACCGATGCTTTTGTTGGTTTTTTTGGTGAGAATAAAAATTTACTAACCGGAGGTCGTTATCGTCCATTGACTCATATAATGTTTGCATTAGAGTGGCAAATTTTCGGGAAGAATCCTTTTGTTGGACATCTTGTAAATATTTTATTATATGGTTTGTTAGGAATTGTTATTCTTAGATTGTTAAAAAAACTGTTTTCAGAATATGGCAATACTAATTGGTATTTATCATTGCCCTTTGTAGCAACTATTCTATACCTTGCTCATCCAATTCACACTGAGGTTGTTGCAAATATAAAAGGACGAGATGAAATTGTTACATCAATCCTATCTGTAATGTCTATTTATGTTGCATTGTTATATGTCGATAAAAATAAAATTCAATATTTACTTTTGGTCTTTGCTGTTTATTTCTTGGCTTTATTTTCGAAAGAAAACGCAATCACATTTTTAGCTATTATTCCACTAACTGTTTATTTCTTTAGAGATAAAAAAACATCGCAAACACTGTTTGTTTTATTGCCAATGTTCGTAGCCCTAGCAATTTATTTTGGCTTGCGTTTTAAGTTTGGCTTAATGAAATTTGATACCAAAGAAACGGAATTATTAAACGATCCATATATTTCAGCAACAGTTTCTGAAAGATACGCTACGGTCTTCTATACCTTATGGAAGTATGTGCAATTGTTAATTTTCCCACATCCATTAACACATGATTATTACCCCAAGCAAATTGCAATAATAAATTGGGGAAGTTTACAAGCAATATTTTCATTTTTAGTTTACCTTGGAATTGGACTTATTGGATTACGGGGTTTAATTAAAAAAAACATTTGGGGTTGGATTGTTGTTTTCTATTTGGCTACATTGTCAATATCTTCAAATTTATTTTTCAATATTGGAGCTTTCATGAATGAGCGTTTTGTATTTATGTCATCACTTTCATTTAGTGTGTTAATTGCTTATTTGCTTGTGAAAAGACCTGGGGTGCTTGGTAAACTATTGGCTGATAGTAAAACAGTTATGATTATTATACTTGTGATTTTAGCTGGCTATTCATTGAAAACTTTCACAAGAAATTATGCATGGAAAGACGATTTTACTTTATTTACAACCGATGTTTTAACGTCAACTAATAGTGCCAAAGTTAATGTTTCGGCTGGAGGCATGTTGATTGAAAAGGCTCAGAAAGAAGAAAATAAAGAAAAAAAACTCGAAATGCTTGAGTTGGCTAAAACTTATTTATATAAAGGAACTACAATACACCCTTATTATGTAGCAGGCTGGGTGTTGTATGGTAATGCTTTTCTTTACGCCGACCAATATGAACAAGCATTGCTGTGTTATGTTAATAGTTTAAATATAGCACCTACTTATCAAGATGCACTTACTAATTTACATTATACCGCTCAAACAACCTATAAAAAAAATATGTATGATGTTTCAGCAAGGTGTTTTAAAACGTTAATAAAATTTCTGCCAAATGATTTAGATAAGAGATTTGAATTGGCAACGGTTTTAGATGATGCTGGAAGATATGATACCGCAATGATAGTTCTGAATAACATCTTGAAGGTTAAGCCAAACTATTATCAGGCATATAATCGTATTGGACAGATATATGGAAAACGATTAAATAATATTGATCAGGCAATAGTTTTTCTTGAAAAAGCAAATAGTATTAATGCTAAAGATGCTTCTGTTTGGGAAAATTTGGGTGTAGCTTATGGATTTAAAGGAAAGTTCAATGAGTCAATAAATGCTTTTTTGAAAGCGATAGAATTTAATCCAAAAAACTCACAAACCTATTTCAATTTAAGTAATTCATACAGATTTTTAGGGAAGAAAGCTTTAGCAGAAGAATATATAAAAAAAGGACAACAGGTAAAAGTTACAGAAACAGCCGAAAAGAAATAAAAAAAAAGCCGCAAAATCATTTGCGGCTTTTTTTAACATATTGATAGTTTAAATTGTTCTTCCAGGATATACTTTAAGAGCTTCTTCTAAACATTTCATAGCTGTAGTAAGAGCTTGTGTGTTTAAAACATAGCAAATTCTAACTTCGTTTGTGCCTTTTCCAGGTGTTGAATAAAATCCTGTAGCAGGTGCAAACATTACCGTTTCGTTATTATAATTAAAATCGGTTAATAACCATTGACAGAATTTATCAGCATTGTCGATAGGTAATTTTGCAACAGCATAAAATGCACCTTTTGGATTAGGACAAAAGCAGCCTTCCATTTTATTGATTGCCTCAACAACAACATTTCTGCGAGCAACGTATTCTTTAACTACGCCATCAAAATATGATTGTGGAGTTTCGCAAGCCGCCTCTCCAAGAATTTGTCCAAATGTTGGAGGACTTAATCTGGCTTGAGCAAACTTCATTACGATATCCATAAGCTCAGCATTTTTAGTTATAAAAGCACCAATTCTAACACCACAAGCACTGTATCTTTTAGAAACAGAATCAACCAATATTACGTTGTTTTCAATTCCTTCAAGGTTCATTGCAGAATAAGGAGTTGCACCATCGTAACAAAATTCGCGATATACCTCATCAGAGAATAAATACAAATCGTATTTTTTTACGATATCTCTCAATGATTCAAGTTCAGCTTTAGAATATAAATAACCAGTTGGATTACCAGGGTTACAAATCATAATTGCTTTTGTACGAGGAGTTATCATTTTCTCGAACTCTTCAATTGCAGGTAGAGCAAATCCAGTTTCAATTGTTGAAGGAATTGGTTTAACAATTACATCAGCTGAAGCTGCAAATCCATTGTAGTTAGCATAGAATGGCTCAGGAATAATAATTTCATCGCCTGGGTTCAGACAGGCCATAAAAGCAAAAAGGATAGCTTCAGAGCCACCATTTGTAACAATGATTTGATTTTCGTTAACATCAATATTTTTGCTTTTGTAATATCCAGCAAGTTTTTTTCTGTACGATAAAATTCCAGCAGAGTGACTGTATTCTACAACTTTAATTGTGTTGTTTTTAATAGCATTAAGAGCTACTTCAGGGGTTTCAATATCAGGTTGACCGATATTTAAATGATAAATTTTAATTCCTCTTTTTTTTGCTTCGTCAGCAAAAGGCACCAGCTTTCTGATAGGAGAAGCAGGCATTTTCAGTCCTTTTTGTGATATTTGCGGCATATTATTAAGTATTAAATTTAGAATAAAAAATCCCGATACAATTTATGTGTATCGGGATGCAAAGTTTTAAAAAAAAATCAATAAAACCTAATAAAAAAAATACTTATTGAGCTTTAGGTGTAGCACCTTCTTCAGGTTTTACAGGAGCGGCATTAACAGGAGCAGGCATGATTTCACCTTTGATAGATAAAACAACCGTTGCAGTTTTTGCATTTGACGTAACTGTAATTTGTTTGTTAATTACACCAGTTCTTTTTGTGTCGTATTTTACTTGAATAACACCAGTTTTCCCAGGAAGAATAGGGTCTGTAGTCCATTTTGGAACAGTGCAGCCACAAGAAGAGCGAACATTTGTTAATCTCAAAGGTTCTTTACCAGTGTTAGTAAATTTGAATTCGCAATTTCCATCAGCACCATTTTCAATTTTACCATAGTCATGAACTAAGTTTACAAATGAAATTTCAGGAGCATTTGGATTGTCGTTCACATTTAATTCAGGTTGTGTTTGAGCATTGGCAGCAAAAGTGCCTACTAAAGCGATTGCAATTGATAAAAATAATTTTTTCATATATAAAAATAATTTAAGGGTTATTAATTTGAAAAAGCAAATTTAATAATTTTATTTATAGTAAGATTTGTTTTTTCTAGTTTTAATTTAATTGCTAAAATTATGCCATTAATTAATATAATAGTGTTATAGATATGTTAAAATAAAAAAAAATATTTTTTTTATTTTTTTTTGAAAATTATTTGTTATTTAAAAAAAAGTATTTATCTTTGCACCCTCGATAAAGACAAACAAGTTCTTTAAAAAATTGGTTCGGTAGTTCAGTTGGTTAGAATACGTGCCTGTCACGCACGGGGTCGCGGG
>JBAXGW010000040.1:0-40386 GCA_037139195.1 Bacteroidota bacterium | reverse complement strand
ATGATAGTAAAATCGAAATAATATTAGATGAGTAAAGGGGATACCCAGTTATATTAATTCAAATATTAGTACTTTATATGGTTATTGCAATGGATTTATAAATCTTCCAGTTATTGGGGTCTCTCCATTTCATTTTAAAATATTTGATGCATTAACGGGTTTATTATTAATTGATAGCATTTCAAATACCTATTATTCGCCATCAAATGGTTGTGCAGGATCATATTATACAGTAGTTTCAGATTCGAATAAAGGTGTTTTTTTTGATAGTTTTAATATTTCAAATAGATATATTAACTTTGAAACAATAGGTGAAGGTGGAAATGGCAAAAACTTTTTGAATGATACTTCAATTTTTGTTCATGTAGTCGGAACACCTCCAATTAATGTATCAATATACGGGACTAATTCAGATTCAGTAAATTATATAATTAATAATTCAGATGTGATTATTAGTTATACTCCTCATGTATTAGGACCTCATTTTATTTCTTTAATTACAAATGATGGAATTACAAATGGAGAAGCATTTTGTGTTTATGAAAATAATGTTCAAGTTTCAACTCAAGACCCGATTAATGGGTGTGATGGGGGAATTGTTCTGAGTGATTCAAATCTTTTTAGCATACTTGCGATTCCTTATAATAATGATTCATTGTATTATGAGTTCCCAATCGATAATAATAAATTGTGTCCTGGTTTTTATTATGTATCAATTCAGAATATAACATGTGTTGATGTACATGATTACATGAACTTTACAATTGCTGATTTGGTTTTAAATTATCCTACAGTTCAAACGAATTCAGTAAATAGTCCCAACAATAATTGTTTAGGAGAAGCATCAGTAGTTGCTTATGGTGGAACACCTCCATATAGTTATCAATGGGCTAAGATGAGAGAATTGCTTCCTGAAACTACTCAAAGTATAGATAGTTTATGTGGATATCCCGAAACATATGCAGTTAAAGTTACAGATGCCGTTGGCATTTGGGTAATTAAATATCTGGTTGTTAATGGTGGTTTACCATTGGTTATTCCAGGTGATACTATTTGGGCAACAGCAGATACTTGTATTATAAATATTGACGAAGCTTATATATATGCATATACGATAAATTCAAATACAGTAGATATTACATGGGCAATTGTTCAAAGTGGAATAGTTTCTTATTTAAATCAAACCTATGATTATTCAATTACATTGCCTGGAACATATAATGTTGGTTTAGTTATGGGTTGCAAAAGTTCAAATATTCTTTTTGGGATTTTAAATTTTGAGACATCTATAAATGAAATTAATATAAATGAAATAAAACTTTATCCAAATCCAGCAACTGATTACTTAAATTTAAGTTTAAATAGCAATATTGTAGCATTTGATTTGATGACTATGAGTGGTCAAAAGATAAACTCTTATGAAGCTAAAGGCAATCAAATGACTATTAATGTTAGTAATTTAGCTGAAGGGGTTTATTTTATTCGATTTATAAACATTGATGGCTCCTTTATAGTGAAGAAATTTGTTAAATAATACCTTATTTAATAGATTAATATCTTTGAGATAAAAAATAACCCCTGATTAGTTTTATACTTTTCAGGGGTTTTTATATAATATATACCCCTTTTACTGATTAAAATATGCCGTTAACTTTATAGATTATGCCGTTAACTTATTTGTAATTTTTCTTCTGTTTGAATGCACTTATGTTTGTATTAAACTAAAATATATTGCCATGAAAAATTATACATTTATTTTTATTCTCGTCTTTATTTGTCATAATCTATTTTCTCAAAATTTGAGTGTAGAAGTAGGCTCTATTCCTGCAACTGCAATTAGTCAATGTACAGGAAAAGCTTGGGCGCATGCAATTGATGGCGTAGCTCCCTATTCATTTGTTTGGAGCACAGGAGACACTAGTATTTACATAGAAAACCTTTGTCTTGGAACATATACAGTAACTGTTACTGACGCTTTAGATTCTATATCTATTGATTCTGTTGTTTTTAGCCCGTCTACGCAAATAATACTTGAAATACAAGGATTATATCCGATTTCTGCTGAAACGTTTTATAATCATTGCAATGGTTCAGTTGGCTTTAACTTAAATCAAGGAATTCCGCCTTATCATTATCAACTTTTTGATGAAAGTAACGGAGTTTTGGTTTATGACGATTCAATTGTTGAATATGGATATATTTCAAATTTGTGTCAAGGCAGGTATTTTGGTGTTTGTACTGACTCAAATGGAGCTAAAGGGATTCAGACAATTCAGGTCAATAATAATTTCATTGATTATAATTCTCCCTCTTATGATACAATCGGATCAATGATAAAATTAACCGTTACAGGGATTCCGCCTATACAAGTTGCTATTTCAAGCAGTGCAGACACATTGCACTTTACACGTCAAAATACGATAGATACTATTTCTTATTCAGCATTACATTATGGAAATCATACTATTTCACTTATAGATAGTGTTGGAAATACAGATAATTCTAGTTTCTGCATTAAAAAAGAGGTTTTTACAACAGTGATTCCTCAAGATGCAACAAATGGTTGTAATGGATCTATTTCTTTGTCAAATCCCTTAAGTTACAATTTGTATTTTAATATCCCAGATACCAACTTTTATGTATATTTAGATAATTTTAATAACAATTTATGTCCTGGGTCATATCTTATAGAAATATCAGATGAATTCTGTCCTTGTATAAAATATCCACAGAATGTCACTATTGGTGGAGCCAATTTAAACTATCCTACTATTGATATAAACACAGTAAATACATCTTTAAATAATTGCATTGGAGAAGCATGGGCTGATGTTAGCGGAGGAAATCCTCCATATAAATATAAATGGGGATTGGCAAATACCTATTTTAATGACACTACTTTGTCGATAAATAATTTGTGTGATGATAAATCATATTTTGTAATTGTGTCTGATTCGTCAAATATTTGGTCGGTTGCATTAGTAGATATAAGTTCTGATTCGCCACAAGTTAATCCTGGTGATACTTTGTGGGGAACAGCTGATACTTGTATAACAAATATTGATTATGCCTTTGTTTACACATATACTATTCATCCATCAACTGTAGATGTAAAATGGAAAATTTCCCAAGGTGGAGTCGTTTCATATCTTGATTACACATATAATTATTCAATTTCTTTACCTGGCACCTATTATGTTGGACTAGTTTTTAGCTGCAAGAGTTTAAATTCTCTTTTTGCAATCTTAAATATAAAAACAGATGTGAGCGAAAAAGAATCAAACGAGTTAAAGGTATATCCAAATCCAGTATCTGATTATTTACATTTAAGTTTAAATGAAAAAGTTGTATCATTTGATATTTTCACAATTAATGGTCAATATATAAATACATACAGCGTTGAAGGAGCTTTGATGAGTATAAATGTTTCAAATTTATCAGAAGGGGTTTATTTCATTAGATTTATGAATACAGACGGCTCCTATATTGTAAAGAAATTTATAAAATAGATTTGATTTTATTCCTCTCTATAATCAATAAAACCCTAATTAGTTTTATACTTTTTAGGGTTTTATCTTTTCCGCTATTATAAAGAATAATGGATTTTTTCAGGTAATAAATCCTGATTTTAATATTTATTTAAGAAAACAAATATTTAAAGACTTCTTCAATTCTTGAAACACACACAACTTCAAAACCATCACTTGTAAATTCTTTAGAATCTTTAATATTATATTTTGAAATAAATATTTTTTCAAACCCAAGTTTTATCGCTTCAGATATTCTTTGTTCTATTCGTCCAACTGGTCGAATTTCACCGGACAAACCTACCTCTGCCGCAAAACAATAACTAGATGATATAGGGGCATCAATATTTGACGAGAGAATTGATGATACTATAGACAAATCTATCGCTGGATCATCAACTCTAATTCCTCCTGCAATATTTAAAAAGACATCTTTAGTTGCTAAACGAAACCCGCATCTTTTTTCAAGTACAGCTAAAAGCATGTTCAGTCTGCGCTGATCAAAACCTGTTGAGACTCTTTGGGGCATTCCATAAGCAGCAGTACTTACTAATGCTTGAGTTTCTATTAATAATGGTCGAACTCCTTCAAGTGTAGCACTTATAGATATGCCACTTAGGTTCTCATCTCTACGAGAGAGTAGAATTTCAGAAGGATTATTTACTTCTCGTAGTCCAAAAGATTGCATTTCGTATATTCCAATTTCTGAAACAGAGCCAAATCGGTTTTTAGATGCACGAAGAATGCGATAAGCATGGTTTATGTCTCCTTCAAAATTAAGAACTACATCAACCATGTGTTCTAAAATTTTAGGCCCTGCAATATTGCCATCTTTAGTAATATGACCAATAAGAAAAACGGGAACAGATGCACTCTTAGCATATTTTTGCAATTGTGAAGCACATTCCCTTATTTGAGATACACTTCCAGCAGTTGATTCAATAGTTGACGTATGTAGTGTTTGAATAGAGTCAATAACAAGTAAATCGGGTTGAATATCAGATATTAGATGAAAAATAGACTCTGTATTAGTTTCTGTTAAAACGAAACAATTTTCATTATTAATGCCAATTCTATTTGCACGCATCTTAATTTGCTGCTCATTTTCTTCTCCCGAAACATAAAGAATTTTTAAGTCTGTTAATTGAAGAGCAACTTGTAGCAAAAGAGTTGATTTCCCAATTCCTGGTTCCCCGCCAACAAGAATAATTGCACCAGGAACTATTCCACCACCTAGAACGCGGTCTAACTCAATATTATTTGATGGCATTCTAATATCACTAGAATCGGTGATTTCATTTATTTTAATTGGGGAAGGAGATGACGAAACAAAGGTATTAGTATTTTTTGTTTCTTTTTTAACTATTTCTTCTACTATAGTATTCCATTGATTGCAAGAAGGACATTTACCAAGCCATTTTGGAGATTGATGACCACAGTTTTGACAAAAATAAGCAGTTTTAATTTTAGACATTTTTAATTTTCCTCGGAACGATAGAAATCATAGGTATTTCCAATAATTCCATTTTCAATATGAGTCATTTTAAGTATACCATTATCTAATTGGTCAACCCTTAATTCCCATATTTCACCACTTTTTTCATTGATAATATTAATCTTTTTCTTTTTAATAATCTCGTATTGCCTTCTGTCTTCTTGAATAATTGGCAATGAGTCTAAATGAGTTCCTGGAAGAGCCCCTACTTGACCGCTTAATGTTTTAATAAGATATACATATTTAAAATCTCTAAAATCCCATCTTTCTGAGATAAGATTTCTGTGTCCATAATTTTGACTTTGGTCTGTATTTAGCATAACACGTTCCCACTTTCCTAGTATTCTATTCTGAGTTTGTTTTTTGCATCCTAAAACAAAAACCAATGAAATCATAAATAGATAAAGATATACCCTGTTTTTCATATTTTCAATAATACGATTAAGTTCGTAAATATAAGACTAAATTTTTTTATGAAAAAATTTTTCTGATTTATTATCGAATGGGAAAATTAACTCTAATATATTTTTTAATTAATGTTTCTAGGTATCAAGCGCCCCTTTTTTACATAAAATATTTTCAATATTATTATTTGAGTTTTTATTAGCATTATTACATCTCAATATTATCAAAGTTATATCCGACAACAAACGCTTACAAACGACTACATCCGATTGTAAATATTTAATAACCGAATCAGGTATTTTTTTGCTCGTTACTTTGCCTCATCAAATTTATCGAACTAAAAAAATCATTAATCAATAAAAATTTAATCGTATGAAAACAACTTTAAACAAAGTAGAATTAAACGGATTCGTGGGTAAAGACCCAGAAGTAATTTCATTACAAAATAATAGCAAAGTAGCACGTATTGCACTTGCAACAACAGAAAATTATAAGAATAAAGCAGGCATTTGGATAAAAGAAACTACATGGCATACAATTGTAATGTGGAATAAAAATGCGGAAATGGTGCAAGAACAGATTAAAAAAGGCTCGAATATTTATATTCAAGGGAAAATGATTTCAAGAAGTTATACTGATAAAAATGGCAAAAAGCAGTATGTAACAGAAATTCAAGGCTTATCATTTGCAACATCAAAAGCCATAAATTAAAATAATTATCAATAATCAAATAACTTAATAAATAATATTAAAAAATAAATTATCATGGAAACATCAGTAAACAAAGTAGAATTAATTGGATTCGTAGGAAAAGACGCAGAAGTAACAACTTTAAAAACAAACGCAAAAGTAGCTCGATTTTCGATTGCAACTAGCGAAAGGTATCAAAATAAAGCAGGTGAATGGGTTAGCGATACAACCTGGCACAACATTGTTTTATGGAACAAAGCTGCTGAATTAGCTTCGGAACAAATAAAAAAAGGAGTACGTCTAGGTATAGTAGGGAAAATTGTAAATAGAACCTGGGATGACAAGGAAGGCAAGAAACATTATATTACAGAAATACAAGCTTTTTCATTTGAAATTTTACCTGCTATAAAGAAAGATGAGTCTGTTGCAGTATAAAAAACACTGCAAGGAACGAAAAGGGTTTTGGAATTAGCAACTTTTTTCGATTAGCTTTTCGTTCCTTGCGGTTAAAATGGCAGTAAAACTAATAAAATTAAAATGAATACGATATTTTTTAAATCGTCGTTGCGAGATTGGGAAAATTTATGTAGGTTTGAAAGAAAATTCAAAATGTTCGATTTTTCAGATTTACCACTATATTGCAACAGTTTAACTTCATACTCTCGCTTCGAAACTCGTGAAGTTTATGTTGGAAAAATTCCTGTTGGAGGGAATAACCCAATTCGCATTCAATCAATGACCAATACTAATACCCTTGATACAATGGCTACTGTTGAGCAAGCTATGAGAATGTTCAATGCAGGAAGCGAATTTGTTAGAATTACTACGCCAACAATTGCTGAAGCTGAAAATTTAAAACAAATAAAGCAAGAGCTCGAAAAACGTGGATATAGATTGCCTCTAATTGCTGATGTTCATTTCAACCCTAAAGTTGCAGAATTAGCTGCAACAATTGTTGAAAAAGTTAGAATTAATCCGGGCAATTTTTCGGATAAAAATATTGGAAAAACATCATTTACTCTTGAAGAACATCTAGCAGGTGTAAAAAAAATAAAAGAGAATATAACTCCTTTAATTGAAATTTGCAAAAAACATAATACTGCAATGCGCATTGGTGTTAATCACGGCTCTTTATCTGAAAGGATAATGTGTAAATACGGGGATACCCCTACTGGCATGGTAGCTTCTGCTCTTGAATTTATTGCTATTTGCAATGAATTAGAATACCATAATATTATTCTTTCTATGAAAGCAAGTAATCCAGTAATTATGGTTCAGGCTTATCGTTTACTTGCAAGTGCTATGAGAAAATATGGGTTTAATTATCCACTCCACCTTGGTGTTACAGAAGCTGGCGAAGGAATGGATGGAAGAATTCGTTCTGCCATTGGAATTGGGGCCTTACTAGAAGATGGAATTGGAGATACAATAAGAGTTTCTTTAACCGAAGCTCCTGAAAATGAAATCCCGGTTGCCAAAATTATTGTAAATCGCTACATGGATAGAATGGAGCATAATGAAATTTTATCAATTGAAAAATTAAATTATAATCCGTTTCAATATTCACGTCGAATCAGCCTCCCTGTTCATAATATAGGAGGAAATCAAGTTCCTATTGTAATGGTTGACTTCACTAATAAGAATATTATTCGCGATGAAGATATTGAAGCAATAGGCTACATAAAAATAAATGAAACGTGGGGGAAAACTGATTTAGCTGCTGATTATATAAATTTTAGTAATAAAATAGTTCCGTTTAATTTCCCCAAAGAGATTGGAATAATCACAGGTAGTAGAACCGAACAGTTTGAAAAAAATGTATTTCCCGTATTTAAAAAAGATCAATACCTTAAATCAAGTAATCGTTCAGAGGTGCTTAATTTCATTTCAATGAATGCTGCTCGATTAGAAGAAGATTTTATTTTGGAATTAAATAAAGATCATAAAGTTGTTATTTTATTGAAAACTGAAAACCATCATGCAATGGCAGATTTGCGACGGGCATTTATTCAGTTAAATGAATTAAAATGTACCATTCCAGTTGTAGTTCAATTAAATTACTGGCATGAACATTTTGAAACATTTGTTTTGGATAGTGCAACAGATATTGGAGGTTTGATGGTGGATGGTTTTGCTGATGGCGTTTTCTTGAATTTAAAATCTAAAATGCAAAACAAGGGTGGAGATATTATTAATACAGCATTTTCGGTTCTTCAAGCCACAAGAACAAGAATTACTAGAACTGAGTATATTTCTTGTCCTACTTGTGGGCGAACTTCATATAACATGGAAGCAACTGTTAGAGAAATAAAAGCAAAAACATCTCACCTAAAAGGCTTGAAAATAGCAATAATGGGCTGCATGGTTAATGGACCAGGCGAAATGGCTGATGCTGATTATGGTTACGTTGGTGCAGGTCAAGGGAAAATAAATCTTTATTACAAAGGGAAAATAGTTAAGAAAAACATTTCCGAAGAAGAATCGGTAAATGAATTAGTAGCTCTTTTAAAGGAAAAAGGTGATTGGAAAGAATCTCTGAATAATAATTAAATATTAGAATTAAAATTCATAATATTATTTAAACTTTAACAAGTTTATCTTTAATAATCAAAAATGACAACTCACGATAATTTCGAGCCTGCATCGGTTGCAGCAATGTTTATTAATCAAACGAATAAGCATGTGTTTCTTACGGGCAAAGCTGGAACAGGGAAAACAACTTTTCTAAAAAGAATTGTTGAAATTACTCATAAAAAAGCGGTGGTAGTTGCGCCTACAGGAATTGCGGCAATCAATGCAGGTGGGGTAACAATGCACTCTCTTTTTCAGTTGCCTTTTGGTTGCTTTGTACCTTCAAATTCGGTTACTCAAGAACAACACCAAAATATTAGAATTAACAATCCATCTAGCTTAATGAAGAATCTACAAATGCGTGATAATAAACGCAGTCTTCTTCGACAGATTGAATTAGTTATTATTGATGAGGTGAGTATGCTTCGTGCAGATTTATTAGACGCTGTTGATACGCTTCTTCGCCATGTTAGAAGAAAATACAATTTGCCATTTGGCGGTTTGCAAATGTTGTTTATTGGAGATTTACTCCAACTGCCACCTGTAACAAAAGATGATGAATGGCAAGTGCTTAAAGAGTTTTATAAAAGCATGTATTTCTTTGATGCCCGAGTACTTCAAGAAGATAAACCTGTTTACGTTGAATTAGGCAAAGTTTACCGCCAGAGTGATGAGCGTTTTCTTAAAGTGCTAAATAATTTAAGAGAAAATAAAGTTTCAAAAGAAGATGTAGAACTTTTGAATAATTACTACAAACCCTTTTTCCAAGCACCTGAAACTGAAAAATATATAACACTTACAACCCATAATTATAAGGCAATATCTTTAAATGAAGAATTTTTAAAAGAAATTAAAACTCCTTCTTCATTTTATGATGCAACAATTTCGGGCGAATTTAGCGAATACAGCTATCCAATAGACAATCGTCTTGAATTGAAACTTGGAGCTCAAGTGATGTTCATTAAAAACGATCCATCGGGCGAACATAAGTTTTTTAATGGAAAAATTGGAGTGGTTGATTCCTTAGGTACCGATTATATAACTGTTAAGTGTGAAGAAGATACGCCAATATTTGTTGAAAAATACACATGGGAAAACCTGCGTTTTGAATTAAATGAAGAAACCAATGAAATTGAGGAAAAAACCATTGGAACTTTCACTCATTTCCCTTTAAAATTAGCATGGGCTATTACGGTTCACAAAAGTCAGGGATTGACATTTGATAGAGCAATCATCGATATTGGGGCCGCATTTGCTCCAGGACAAGTTTATGTAGCTCTTTCGCGATTACGGAGTTTAGATGGATTAGTTCTAACCTCAAAAATCAATTACGAAAGCATTCGTCCAGATGTGATTGTGTTAGATTATTCTGCCAACGAATCAAAACAAACAAATTTACTTGAGCTCGCAAAACAAGAATCGACGAAATATATTAGAAACTATATTTTAAATAGCTTTGATATAGATGCTTTAACTAAGTTTCTAGCATTTCATGTTGATAGTTATTCCAAAGATGAAAAACGCTCTATTAAGCAAACACATTTGGAATGGGCTATTAAATTAAAAGAGAATCTTAATGAGATAAAGCCTACTTATGATAAATTTCTCACTCAAATAGTTAAAATAACTGAACAAGATTATACTTTAGATTTTATTTTGCAACGGGTCATTGCTGCTCGCGACTACTTCAAACCTCAACTAATAAATATTATCAGCAATATCATTGACCAAAAAGAATTAGTTAGCAAAGAGAAAAAGACAAAACAATATTTGAAAGAATTATCACGCCTTGAAGTTTCTTTTCAAGAGCAGCTAAAACAGATGTATAAGGCAGCAGCATTAATTGAAGCAAATATAAAAGGCACTTCTTTAACTCGAGAAACACAAAATAAATTGAGCACAGAAATAGAAATTCCGAAAAGTGAAAAAGTTCAAGTAGAAAAAATTAGTAAAGAAAAAAAACCAAAATTAGAAAAAGGAAGCACTCAAAAAGACAGCTATAAACTTTATAAAGAAGGTATAAGTGTAAAAGAAATTGCAGCGTTGCGTGGATTAACACAGCAAACTATCGAAAATCATTTAGCTACATTTATTCAGAGTGGAGAGTTAAATCCAGAAGAGCTTGTTTCGAAAGAAAAATTAAATAAAATAATTGATACTTCTAAGCAATTAAACACTTTAGCCGCAATACCCATCAAAGAAGCTTTGCCCGCTGATTATACATACAGTGACATAAGATTTGCTAGAGCTTATATGGAAAAACTCAAATTAATAACTGTGTAGTTATTGTTGAAAATCAATAATATCAATCTTCCCATCATGTTTGAACTCTCCATTATCAGAAAACCGAATAAAAATATGAAATTTATAAGCACCTGCTGGATAAGCTATTTTTGTTTTTAAATTAATTCCAGTCCACATATCTTTATAATTGTTTGTTTCAAAAATTTTAAAGTTATCGGTGGTTTCAATCATCATTCTATACTCAGCTACAGGAAACCCTTGATAATCAAATATAGGTCCAAAAAAATCATTTACTCCGTCTCCATCAGGAGAGAAAACAGAAGGGATATAAACAGGAACATTAGCTTCTTTATATTGTTCTTTTTTGCATCCAAATAAAGAAAATAGAGCAATTATTATTAGAATCTTTTTCATTTGTTTATCAGATAGTTAATGCCGAAATTTATTTTTGCTATTTGTTGTTCATAAATTGGGTCTGTTTTTAGTTGTGTTCCAGCCGATATATTTAGATAAAACCGTTTAAATAGTTTAATACCTCCCTTTAAAGCAACGAAGCTGTTGTTGTTTCTCTCAATACCAATATAGCCAATGTCTTTATAATTAGCCAATAAAGATAAAGTGTAAATAGAAGATAGATTATAATTATAATGATATTGTAAAACAGGTGTTAAGGATAAATTTGATGAGATATTTAGCTGAACTCCAATAATTCCCTCAAATTGATTATCTTTTATTGCTGGCTTATATGAGGAGTCATTTACAAGATATTTCTTTTTTATATTGTAAGTAGAAACTCCAAAAAACGCATTTTTATAATTAGTTAAAATCCCCACTTTAAAATCAAAATAATTAAGCCTGCTTATCCTTCGCCAACTATTATATTCAGGATTTGAATTTATAGCACCATAAATCCTGTCGTAATTGTCGGGATATGAATAATTGCCGTTAATTCTTCTAAAATTATATGACAAAGGAGTTATTCCAAAGCTAAAATTGAATACATCAGATTTTATAATTTTATATGACATATTTAAATCTAAAGTTCCTATATAAAATGATTGATAGTTGAAATGATTTGCACAAACTCCAATTCCTAATCGCTTTCCCTTTCCAATATTTTGATCATAAGTTAAAGTATTGTTATATGGATTATCTATAATATCGAAAGCATTAAAACTCGAAACATATTGAACTTTTTTAAACCCTAAAAATCCTGAATAAGCAGGATTGATATAAGTATTCAATGACAAAGGATTGTTCAGATAATTAATCACTTGAAAATTGATAACATCGTCAGAGGTTTGAGCATTTAGCCATTGTAAATTAAAAATAAAGCAAATTAAGAGTAATTTTTTCATTTTTTGCCAATATCTTGTTTATATTCAAACGGAGTTTTTCCTGTTACTTTTTTAAAAGCAGTATAAAATGATGATTTAGATTTAAATCCTACTAAATTTCCAATACCTTCAATTGAATAAAACTGGCTTTTAGGATCTGATAATAAACTAATTGCATCATTTATTCTATATTCATTTATAAAATTATAGAAGTTTTTATCAAAATATTCATTAATAATGTAGGATAAATACTTTTTATTTGTGCTCAAAGCAGTCGACAAATCTTCAATTGTAAGTGAGTCTTTTATATAGGGCTTTTTGACCTCAATTAATTGGATTAACGAATTTTTTAACTCATCTTTTTTAATATCGTTTGAGAAAAAAGATTCAGATGGTTTTTTATCAATTTCTTGATTTTCATTCGTCACAACATCTTGCTCAACAAGGTTATCTATACTTAAATCCAGCTGATTTGAAGGCTTGCTTAAATCAAAATCTTCTTCACTACTAAATCTTGAATAAATATCAACCTGTTTTGCTCCAAAAAGACCTATAAATGCGATAAAAAATATTTTTACTCCGTAATAAATAATATCTCTTATTGTTTGATTAAACAGAATATCAGAATTTGAAATAATATAAAACACAACAAACAATGAAAAACCGATTATAAAAAACCGAAGCCATTGCAATCTAACTTCCTCTAAATTAGAAAAATAAAGTTGAATTTCTTTTAAATGCTTTTTGTATGAGATAAATGATAATATAGAATAAAATATAAGTTGAGGGAAAATTAAAAGGTACATTGTTAGAACCATAAAATATTTTAAAACCGCTTTAGTAATTTCAAAAATATTCCCACCTGGTTTACTATAATAAAAGTAAACAAAAACCATATTGATTATAAAACCAATAAAAAGAATAGAAACTGGCAATATAAAGTGTTTTGCTATTTTTTTATTTAAATAAAATGTATAATTTGTTAGTGAATTGACATACAGATAACAAGTAGGTGCAATAAATGCTACGGGAGGGATGAAAAGAAACAATAAAAATTTTGCAATTTGAATATGCTCAAAAGCCATTAAGGCAGAAACAGAAATAATTAATAAAAATTGCAGTAATAAAAAAAGAAGTATCCCATTAGAACGCAAATTTGTTTTCCTATGCGAAATAACTTGTATTATAACATAAGCAATTAAGGATAAGAGAATTAAATGTATGGATTGACCGAAAGTTATCGTTTTTTCAAATAAATCATTCATTTTTTCCGCTATTTAATACTTTTCAAAGATACTGTATATTTTTAAAATATAACAAACAGAATTTTAATTATATAAGAGAATTAAAAATAAGAATTGAGTCTCAAATAATTACATAAGGTCTGAATTCATGAATTCAAACTGCTATAATTTGATATCGCTAATTTCATAGCTTAATTTTACATTATACAAACAAACGGTTTTGCCACCATTTATAACTTATGAGAAAATTCAAATTAACTATTTGTCTTATATTTCTGTATACAGGAATATTTGCACAGCCAACTAATGATAATTGTTCAAATCCAATTACATTAACGGTAGGCTCATCATGTAATTTTACAACCTATACAACTTTAAATGCAACCCAGAGCGGTGTTACAGCTCCTACTTGTGGAGGAACTGCTTTAAATGATGTTTGGTTTTCGGCAGTTGTCCCTTTATCGGGAAAATTGATTATTAATACCGATACAGGAAGTATCACGAATGGAGCAATGGCTTTATATTCGGGCACATGTAATTCGTTAACACTTATTGAGTGCGACGATGATGACAGCTATAATGGCTTAATGCCTTCTATTACTAGAACCGATTTAACTCCTGGAGAAACAGTTTATATAAGATTTTGGAAAAAAACAACAGGAGCAGGTGGAACTTTTAAATTATGTGTTTATGATTTTGGGCCTGCTTGTGCATCTGGTAATCCAAGTCCTTCTGATAACTGTGTTGACGCCCCATTTATTTGTAATTTAGATGGATTTTGTGGAGTAACCTATCCTTCACCTACATACACTGTTGATAATCCTGGTTTTTCATCATCATGTGGTTTTAGTCTAGACAATAATTCGTGGTTGAAATTTATTGCATCCTCAACTAGCGTTTCATTAAATGTATGGACTTATGGTTGTACTATAAATTATGGCATTCAAATAGGATTTTTTGAAGGTGATTGTACTAATGGGTTTGCTTCTGTTGCCTGTGCAAATAATAACACTACAGCAAATAACACATCTGTTCCTTTTAATATAAATGGATTAACCATTGGTCAAACATATTATATTATGATTGACGGTTATGCAGGTGATGTTTGCAATTATACAATTAAGGCAAATTATGGCGTACTAACAATTGATGCTGGGGCTGATACTACAGTATGCGACGGAGCCACATTTGCCAGAACAGCAACTGGAGTTCCAGGAATCACTTATAATTGGTACAGCGATGCAGCGTTATCAAATTTAATAACATCAGGTGCAACTGTAAATATAACAGCTAGTTCGGCTCAAAGTCCAAAAAAATATTATTTAGAAGCACTTGGCAATCCCTCATGTCCTACAACTGCTATTGATTCATTTACTGTAATCACAAATCCTATACCTAATGCAACTGCTTCAGCTAATTCAAATTCAATATGTGCTGGAAATTCAGCCAATCTGACTTCAAGTGGAGGTTCTTCTTATAGTTGGTCGTCATTACCAAGCGGTTTAATTTCAAATCTTCAAAATCCAACAGTTTCTCCAACTATTAATACAACATACACTGTTACAGTTAGTAATGGCTCATGTAGTGATACTGAAAAAGTTATTATTTCAATATTGCCTACGCCAACAGTTGAAGCAGGTATTAATCAAACAATATGTGCTGGTTCTTCCGCAAATATCACTGCTACGGGAACTGCTGGTAATACTTATGCATGGAATAATAGCTTAAATACAGCAAATATTACAGTAAATCCTACTACCAACTCAGTTTATACAGTAATAGCATCAAACAACGGATGTTCTGCATCTGATAATATTACGATAAATGTTAATGCGCTTCCTCTTGCAGAAGCAGGATCAAACCAAACCGTATGTGGAGGTGCAGGGACTATACTTACAGCAACGGGGGGAACTACTTTCGAATGGAATACTTCAGAAACAACTTCTTCAATAACTGTAAACCCAGTAATACCAACAACTTATACTGTTACAGTAACTAATAATGGTTGTAGCGCAACTGACAATGTAGAAGTTTCAATAGCACCTGCATTAAATGTTAACTTAGGTTCAAATTATAGTGTTTGTAAAGTTCAAAACATTTTAATTGACGCAGGCGTAGCTGGTTTAAATTATCTTTGGGCACCTAATGGAGAAACAACTCAATCAATACAAGCTAATAATCCTGGAACTTATAAATTAACAGTTACAAATAGTTCAGGCTGCACTGGAATGGCTCAAATTACAATTAATGAATATCCTTCTGTTGTTGCAACAATAACCCCTGCGGGTCCAGCTAATATATGCATCGGTAGCTCCATCTCTCTCTCTGTATCTGGTGGCACTAGTTTACTTTGGAGTACCGGTGCTTCTTCAAATCCAGTAGTTGTCAGTCCATCAGCAAATACCACATATACTGCGACAGTAACTGATGGAAACGGTTGTTCGGGATCAAGTTCTGTAAGTGTAAATATAATTCCATTGCCTGTATTTAATTTAGGAAATGATACTGTTATTTGCCAAGGTCAACAGGTAACATTGGTAGCTAATATTGCTGGAAATAGCTATAATTGGTCAACAGGTGATAATTCAACTTTTATAAATGTTAATACATCTGGAAATTATTATGTAGATGTTAATACAAATTGTGGAATAGTTTCTGACACAATGAGAGTTACAGTTAATCCTATACCTGTAGTTAATTTAGGAAGAGATACAGCTCTTTGTATTGAAAAGTTCGTTTTGTCTGCAAAAGATATTTATTATTCATATTTATGGTCTACAGGAGCAAATACATCACAAATATCAGTTAATACAGAAGGCACATATAGTGTTACAGTTTCGGATATTAATGGTTGTAGCAACTCGGATATTATTAAAATTACAGATAGTTGTGAAATAGATATTTATATCCCAAATGTTTTTACTCCTCAAGGTGATGGGTTAAATGATAAGTTTTATGCTGTAACCAAAAATGTTGATGAAATTGAATTTTATATATATAATCGTTGGGGCGAACTTGTATATAAAACTAAAAATATAAACGATTCGTGGGATGGCAAAACCAATGGCATCGATTGTCAGCAGGGAGTTTATTTTTACATCTTAAATTATCGTAGAAAATCTGCATCATTTAATTCTATGAGCGGTTCAATAACCCTTTTACGATAAACTTAAAAATTGAGATATTTCAGTTTGTGTAATGTATTTCTAAAATATTTTTTGAATACGTAATTAATAAACGTAACTTCGAATATTATTATTTTTATTCAATTTGATAACTATTAGGTGAAATTTTTAATACTAAATTTAAAATGAAGCTTCAAAATATTTTTAAAAATAACGCTTTAAAAGGTTTATTAATATTAACATATTTTTTAAAAATTGGCATTGTTTCTGCCCAATATCCAGGTTGCCCTAATGTTGATGCTGGAATAGATCAAACTATTTCTTGCAATGGAAGTGCTACTTTAACTGCTACACCTTTAGCAACAGGAGCAACAACTTCATACTCAGTTTCATCAATAAGCTATGCCCCTCCATTTTCATATACAGGAGGAACTCCCATTTTGGTTGGACAAGACGATATTTGGTCTACAGCTCAAACATTACCTTTTAATTTTTGTTTTTTTGGAAATCAATACAATCAAATAGTTATTGGTGCTAATGGTTTAGTTTCGTTTGATATAGCTAATGCCACAAAATCTTGCTATTATAAATTATCGGGTACATGCCCTAATGCCAGCATGTTGTATGATGCAGCAAATGCACCAACTTATTTTAATAGTAAAGGACCATTTATTTTTGGACCTTGTCATGATATTAACCCAAGTATAGCAGGTGGCTCAATAAATGTAAGTGTTCAGGGAACAGCTCCTTGTAGAACTTATGTGGTTAATTACAGCAATATTGTCATGTATGGATCATCATGTACTTCGTTATATGCAACCCATCAAATTGTATTGTACGAAGCAACTAATGTTGTAGAAGTGTATATTCAAAATGCGCCAAATTGCTTCTCTTGGGGCAATACAAAACTTATTGGAATACAGAACGCTGCTGGAACTGTTGGATATACTCCTCCGGGACGAAATACTAGCTCTTGGTCAACAACAAATGAAGCATGGCGATTTACGCCAAATGGAACTTCAAATTATACAGTTCAGTGGAAAGAAGGAACTAATGTAATTTCGAATAATCTATCAACTACTGTAACCCCTACTACGACAACAACTTATACTGCTTATGTTGAATATACAAATTGCGATGGTACAAAATATACCGATTCTGATAATATAACTGTTACAGTTTCATCGCCCACGCCTTATAATGTTACTGGCGGGGGTTCTTATTGTTCAGGTGCTTCAGGCGTAGCAGTTGGATTAAGCAATTCACAATTGGGCGTAAATTATCAATTGCAGTATAATGGAACAAATTCAGGCTCTGTAGTTGCTGGGAATGGCTCGGCATTAAGTTTTGGCAATCAAACTGGAGCTGGAACATATACAGTTGTGGCTTCTAATGGATGCACCACAACAATGACTGGGAACGCAGTAATATCAATAAATCCATCGCCAACAGCCTATAATGTTACTGGCGGTGGCTCGTATTGTACTAGTGCATCTGGTGTTTCTGTTGGATTAAGTAACTCTGAAAGCGGGGTAAATTATCAACTACTATTAAATGGTGTCGCATCTGGTTCAGCTATAGCTGGAACTGGCTCGACAATTAGTTTTGGCAATCAAACTGGAGCTGGAACATACACAGTAGTAGCAACTAGTACTGCAACATGTTCTACTACAATGACTGGAAGTGTAACTATCAGTATTAATCCTTTACCTACGGCTTATAATGTTACCGGGGGCGGCTCTTATTGTTCGGGAGCTTCAGGCGTAGCAGTTGGACTAAGCAACTCACAAACGGGCGTTAATTATCAATTACAATACAATGGAACGAATACTGGTTCACCTGTGGCAGGAACTGGCTCAGTAATTAGTTTTGGAAATCAAACCAACGCAGGCACATATACTATAGTGGCAAGTAATAGTACAACTGGCTGTACATCGACAATGACAGGCAGTGTTACAATCAGCGTAAATTCGTCGCCAACAGCCTACAATGTTACTGGCGGTGGCTCTTATTGTGCTGGTTCGTCTGGTGTTTCTGTTGGATTAAGTAACTCCGAAAGTGGGATAAATTACCAACTGCTTTTAAATGGTTCAGCATCTGGGTCAGCTGTTGCTGGAACTGGTTCTGCATTAAGTTTTGGGAATCAAACCGGAGCCGGAACTTACACAGTAGTAGCAACTAGTACTGCACCATGTTCTACTACAATGACTGGAAGTGTAACTATAAGTATTAACCCTTTACCTACTGCATATAATGTTACCGGCGGCGGATCTTATTGTTCGGGAGCTTCAGGCTTAGCAGTTGGACTAAGCAACTCACAAGCGGGTGTAAATTATCAATTACAATACAATGGAACGAATACTGGTTCACCTGTGGCAGGAACTGGCTCGGCAATTAGTTTTGGCAATCAAACCAGCGCAGGCACATATACTGTAGTGGCAAGCAATAGCACAACTAGTTGCACATTATCAATGACAGGCAGTGTAACAATCAGCGTAAATACTTTACCTACAGCATATAATGTTACAGGAGGCGGCTCTTATTGTTCGGGAGCATCAGGCGTAGCTGTTGGACTAAGCAACTCGCAATCTGGCGTTAATTATCAATTACAATATAATGGAGCAAATACAGGTTCACCTGTGGCAGGAACTGGCTCTGCTCTAAGTTTTGGCAATCAAACCAACGCAGGCACATATACTATAGTGGCAAGTAATAGTACAACTAGCTGTACGTCTTCAATGACAGGCAGTGCTACAATCAGCATAAATACCTTACCTACTTCATATAATGTTACCGGGGGCGGCTCTTATTGTTCGGGAGCATCAGGCATAGTTGTTGGTCTAAGCAACTCACAATCAGGCGTTAATTATCAATTACAATATAATGGAACAAATTTAGGTTCGCCAATGACAGGAACTGGCTCAGCAATAAATTTTGGAATTCAAACAGGTGCTGGAACTTATACAGTTGTGGCAACAAATGCAACTCCTTGTTCAAGCAATATGAGTGGCAGTGCAACAATTAGCATAAATACTTCTCCAACCGCAAATGCAGGATCTGATCAAACTATTCCTTATTCCACAAGTACAACATTAAATGGAAGCTTATCATCTGGAACAGGGACTCTTACCTATAATTGGCAGCCATCTGCTTCAATTAGTGGACTTAATAATATAGCAGGTCCGTCAACTACGAACCTAACAACAACAACTGCTTATACGCTATCAGTAACAGATGGAAATGGTTGTGCTTCTTCGGCTGGAGTGACTGTATACGTCACAGGAGCACCATTATCAATAAATTTGACAGCTTCTAAAACTATTATTTGTGATGGAGAATCCATATCTTTAAATCCACATGCTCAAGATGGAGATGCTTTAAATTATCAATATAGCTGGAGTCAAACTCCTGCTGTTTTTCCTGTTGCACAACAAGGGAATGCAAACCCTTCGGTAACTCCTACAGTTAATACTACTTACTCCGTAACTGTAACAGATAATATAACTACCGTTAATTCTCAAATAATAATTATTGTAAATCCTAAGCCAACTCCTACTGCTTCTAATAATGGTCCAGTTTGTTTTGGTTCTGCACTTTCTTTAGACTTAAATTCAAATTATAGTGCTTATAGCTGGACAGGTCCTAATTTTTATAGTGCATCTATTAAAAATCCAAGCGTAACAACGTCTGCAACTCTTACTCAAGCTGGATTATATACCGTATCAGTTTCAGACGTTAATGGATGTACTAATACTGCTAATACTACCGTAACAATAAAACCATTGCCTATTCCAAATTTAGGTCCTGATTTTACTGTTTGTCCACAAGTGCAAACTACGCTTACTGCAAATGATGGTGATGCTTACGAATGGTCAGATGGATCAACATTAGCTTCACTTATTGTTGCTCCAGCATCAACTTCATCTTATGTTGTTACAGTTACCAAAAATGGCTGCATAGCAACCGAAGAAATAGTTGTAAACATTGCCAGTAGTTTGTCTCCAACAATAAATCCTACTTTTGGCTCCGTATGTAGTGGCGACCCTACTGATTTAACCGTTGATTTAACAGGATTTAATTATTTATGGGACAATGGGCTCACAACTCAAACAATTACTGTATCCCCAACTACACCAACTACATACAAAGTTACGGTATCTGATAATAGTGGATGTTCAGGAACTCAAAGTATTTCAATTAATGTTCAGCTGTCAATTTCTGTTTCAGTGAGTCCAGAAACAATTTGTGCTGGCGAATATGCCGTATTAACTGCAGGAACAGACTTAACGCAAACATACCAATGGAGCCATTCAGGCACTTCTGCAAATCAAATTGCAGTTAATCCAAATACAACTACTACCTATGGAGTAACTGTTACTAAAGCATTGTGTACTGCTTCAGGTGTATTTACTGTTTTTGTAAACCCACTACCCATTGCCGAAGCTGGTACGGATGTTTCGATATGTACAGGCAAAAGCACAGTTTTGCACGCAACAGGAGGCCTTGTTTATAATTGGAGCTACGGAATAAACCCTAATCAAGACCAAACAGTTTCACCTACTGCGGCAGTTACTAAGTATACAGTTACTGTTGTTGATAATAAAGGTTGCAAGGCGGTTGATTCTGTTAAAGTGTTCGTTAATCCATTACCTACAGTAATTGCAAGTAAAATTGGAAACTGTGAAGGGGGAACTCTTTCATTAGACTTAAATAGCACATTTGCTTCATATAGCTGGACTGGACCTAATAGTTTTACATCGACAATTAAAAATCCTACAGTAACAGCAAATGCAACTGCAGTTACAAACGATGGTACTTATACCGTTTCTGTTACAGATGCAAATTCATGCGCAAACACTTCAAGTGTAGTAGTTGCAATTAATAGCGTTCCTATTGTCAACTTAGGAAATGATACTGTAATTTGTTCTTATCAAACAATAACATTTGATGCTAAAAATACAGGTTCAACATATTTGTGGAGCCCAAACAGCGCAATTACAAAAACCATATCGCCAACTGTTAGCGGAACTTATTCAGTTGTTGTTACCAATGCTAATAATTGCTCAGCTTCGGATGAAATTATATTAACAAAAAATAATCCAATAAATTCAAGCGTTTTACCTTCAAATAATATTAATATATGCTCTGGGACTTCCACTACGATCTCTATAGTTGGTGGCACAATTTATCAGTGGAATACCGGAGCTTTTTCTTCTAGCATCACCCAATCGCCTAATAGCAACACAATATATACAGTGGTTGTTAGTGATAATTCTGGTTGTTCTGAACAACAATCTATTAGCGTAAATGTAAATGCTTTACCAGTTGTTAATTTAGGAGCGGATGTTTCTGTTTGCCAAAGTTCGCCTGCATTAATTGATGCTCAAAACGCAGGTTCTACATATAGTTGGAACCCTAATGGCGAAATAACACAAACAATACAAGCAACTGCAAGTGGACAATATAGTGTCACAGTTACAAACACACAAGGTTGTTCAGAAAGAGACACTATAAATGTTACTGTTTATCCGCTTATAAATGCTAGTATTACACCATCTGGATTAACCAGTATATGCATTGGCAGTAATATTAGTTTACAAGCAAATGGTGGAACAAATTACACATGGAGTACATTAGAAAATACACAAACAATTAATCCACAACCTGCATCAAGCCAAACATATACAGTAACCGTTTCTGATGCTTATTGCTCCGATACCGAAAGCATATATATTACTGTTATTCCTCTTGAAACAATATCATTAGGAAACGATACAACCCTGTGTAAAGGCAATACAATATTTTTGAATGCTGGCACAATCGGTACTTCGTACTCATGGTCTACCGGGGAAGTAACGCCTTCAATAATAGTTAATTCAACAGGTAATTACGCTGTAACTGCAGCTACCAGTTGTGGCAATGTAACCGATAACATTAATGTTGTATTTACTCCACTGCCTAATGCAAATCTAGGAAACGATACCGCATTATGTATACAAAATTTAGAAATAAATGCCATTGCGAACTATGCAAATTATATTTGGTCTAATGGTGATGTAGCGTCTTATATTATTGTTAATGAAGCAGGAATCTATAGCATTACTATTACAGATGCTCTGGGTTGTGTAAATTCTGATACCATTGTTGTTAAAGATAGCTGCCAAACAGATTTCTTTATTCCAAATGCATTTTCTCCAAATGGGGACCATAAAAACGAAACATTTATTCCTGTAATCACAAACATTGAATCTTACGAATTCTATATTTATAATCGTTGGGGGCAACAGTTGTTTTATACCAATGATAAAAATGTAGGCTGGGATGGAAAAAACAATGGGAAAGAATGCGAATGCGCTGTTTATACATATTTAATAAAATATAAAGGGATAAGTACTGCTGAAACCACAAAAAGTGGTCATGTAACTCTTTTAAGATAAACATCATGGGGATGATGTGTAAAAAGCCTTAATTAAATAAGGATTTGTTTCTGTTGAAAAAAAGTTCCGAAATTTCGGAACTTTTTTTTGGTTTACTTGTCAACCTGTTTACTCGCCTTAAAAAAACCACATAGGCGCATAGTTTAAAATAAGTCTTTCGCCTCGCACTATAAGTGTTCAAATTAGTTAATTCGCAAAGCGAAAAGCCGCCGTCAGGTCATCCGTATGGTGTTACCCTGAGCGAAGTCGAAGGGCACCCTGAACCTTTTACCTTTCACCTTGCACCCTTTACTTATTACCGCTCACCGTTTGCCAAAGTAACGCTTCCCGTCCTAGTCTCCACGCTGCCATCGGCAAAGGTTACTGTTATTACATAAAAATACGTTCCGCTGCTGCACATTGTGCCATCTTTGGTTTTGCCGTTCCAGTAGCCATCTGTTTTGTTCCAGCTATATATTTTATTGCCCCAGCGGTTTATTATTTGGGCATCTATGCTTTTAAAGTTGGTCTCTTTTGGGCGAAACACATCGTTTACGCCATCCGCATTAGGAGTGAAAGCATTGGGTATGGTAAGCTCGTTGCAGTTTTGCACCACTATGGTAACGCTATCCCATGTTTGGCGGTATTTCTCTACAAAAAGCTTGTAGGTGGTTGTTTGTGTAGGTTTAGCGTAGGTAATGCCGCAGGTATCGCAGCTTAAACCTGTGCTAGGGTACCAGTGGTACTCGTAATCGGCATAGTTATGGCTGCCTAGTTTGGCTAAGCCCATATTGCAAATAGTGGTATCGTTGCCTGCTCGGGCAGTATCTATGCTGCCCAGCGGGTAAACAAATACATCATCAATATAATAGTATGCTTCTGTATTGGTAGATGTAGGGTATACCACTAGCGCATTGGTATGGTATTTATCTCTAAAATTGCCAATAGTAACAAATTGCTCGCCACCTTGTGCCACAAAGGTGCCCCAAACCAGCATCCAATTGGCAGTATCTGTAAGGTAATAACCCGCAGGGCTTTCCCATTGGGGGGTATAGGGCAATATAGTATCGGTATTAGAATTTATTGCGGCATTAGAAAAATACATACCCAATCTATCAATGGCATATTTGCTCGATAAATACTCAAAAGGCTCTGTTACGTTTGACAAACTGCAATAAAACCCAACTATATAAGTTGTATTTGATTGCAAAACTGAAGTTAATGAAGTAGAAATATATTCACTGCCACTTTTATAACCAGTTTCAAATCCGTGATAAAATACAATTCCAGCGTATCCATTTTTATTTTTTCTTTCGTTTTGAAAGCCCCATCCATTTTTGGGAATATTTGCTTCGTTTGTTGGCCAGCTTGATATATTCGATTTATAGAAAAAATCAGGTGTTATATAAGATGGAGGCCCATTATTGCAGGGATTAAACCAATTCCCTGTTAAAAATAATTGATTATTTAGAGTAGGGGTATCGACTAGATTTTCAAAGTTATAATTAGGCACTAAGTTCTGAGCGGGCAAAAATATTGTGCAAAATAGTAGAAAGATGACAAATAATGTTTTTAGCATATAAAAGAATACGAATAAAATAGAAGTCCTGCTTTTGCAGGACTTCTATTGTTATTAATGATTTATAATTAGCTTGTCTACTGAAATTAAATCCCCATTAATATCTTTAATAGAATAGAAATAAATACCATTACTAATAAAAGAAATATCTATAGTGTTTAAATTAGATTTCAGTGTAGAGGAATAAACGACTGTACCCATCATATTATATAGCACAAAGTTGTTTTCTATTCCATTAGTTTCGCCTTCTTCAGCATTCAACGCATTTGAAATAAGTTCAATGCTCAAATGGTTGCCAGCAGGATTTGGATATACTTTCACTGTTTCGCCGCTTTCAATTGGCTTTATGGTGCCTATTGCGTTTTGCGTTTTTAGTGGAGCATCCCAATTATCGTCTACTGTTATATTTAAAAGCGAACGAGCAATAAATACCGCTTCGCCTCCATCTTTAGGATGCTGATAAGCAATTGTTTTTAACAAATCTATATCGGCACTAGTAAAAGCTTGTTCAAAATTACGACTACGGTCTAATTGCTTTTGCAATGCAAATTTCAAATTGCTGCTCCAATCGCTATCGGTACTTAGGCTATTTAGCTTCTGTTGGGCTGCATTAAAGTTGCCTGCTGCCATTAGTTCGGTAGCATCTACCACTATACCCGCTTTTTTGGTTTTCAGCGTATTAAAATAATTTTGGTATTTAGCATTATTTGCCGAACCTGCTATATTTGTCCAGTTTTTATTTTTAATAGTGCTATAAGCAAAGCTTTCCATATTATAGCTACTTACATCTTGGCTAGCTATGGTAAGCATAGCATCTGATGCAGTTGTGGTATTAATAGCCGATGATAATACCATATCGCGTTCGGAATCTACGCCTTTGCCTGCCATCATGCTCATACCGCCACTGCCGCAAGGCGAATTGGTATTGTTTACAACTTGACGATAAAAAGGGGCTCCAGTAACAGTACTATTTGCAGTTGTTAATACAGTAGTAGCTAAGTTTTTAAAATACCAATAAGTTGGATAATTACCTAGATTCCCAGCAACTCTATTGGTAGTCATATTATACCAAAGGTTATCCGATGCAAGTACAGAAGTACCTTGGTTACCAATATTAGCATTATTTAGCTGTATGCCTTTGTAGCAGCCATCCATCTGATTGCAATTCATGCGAGTATTACCATTGCCTTCGTTGCACATAATACCGCTTCCATATTTAGTAGCAATATTAGAGGTTAATACATTAATATGGTTTGCATACACATAAATACCAATAACATCATTCATAGAGTTAGCGTTAATAACGCCATCGTAGGTAAGCAAATTGCCTGTTATATTATGAGTAAGGGCATCGGTAGTAGAACCCTCAATGCGTATACCGTACGATTTAGGATCTGACGAATTAGCTCTTATAGGCGTATACACAGCATTATTCATAATATTACAATTAGCAGATAGCAATGCAAATATAGCAGTTTTACATCTTTTAATATCATTAAACTGAATATTTGTTGTATTGCTAGAATTAAAAAGATTTGAACTTACTTTTATTCCTTCATAGCAATCTACAGTAGAAGCCGCAGAGGTATTAATTTTATTAGATTTAATATTCAAAGTAGTACCAGTAGTAGCATTTGTATATATACTGTTTTGAATATTATTTACAAATAAATTGCTTTCAATATTAATAGTTGCTTTCCAGTGGTCATGGCAATAAATAGGATACCTATCAATACCAGTAAACTCGTTTCCTTTAATATTATATAAACCTTTACGCACAGTTTCAATACCAGCCCTGCAATTAACAAAATAGTTTTTCTCGAAAAGACTGGCATTAATGCCTCCGACAGTTAGATTTCGTGATATAGCCGCTCCTCCCCAAAACAAAATAGCACGTCCCATCGAAACATCCGTAGGCATAATATTTATAAATTTGTTGTTTACAATAGTAGCGCTCGATTCGCTTGCTTTAATTCCATAGCTAAGATTATTAAATGTGTTTAAACTACTAGTTGCACTCGAATTCCCAATTGTAATAAATTTTACATTGTTTAATTCAATGCCACTATATCCACACTGTGCAGTATTAAATGGAGGTAATAGCGCTCTGGTAGTTGCAAATGTACTTGCTGTAAAAGTAGATAAATTGGGATTGAGGCCATTAGAGTTAATAACAATCCCTTGATAATTATTAGTAAAAGTAGCTCCAGAGCCTTTAACTCTGCCACTGCTACAAGTCGCAATAATTTTAGCATCTTCAATGGTTGAGGTAAGAACCTCTAGTGCACCCGTACTAGGAACTGTTATGCCATCCCACATATAATTACAGTTCGATTTTACTTGGCATCCTTCTGTAAGTGTAAGTGTTTGTCCATCATTAATAATAATTTTTGCATTGGGCTCCATTAAAAATGTTTTGAGTGTATAGGTCGCACTCGCATCAATAGTCCAAGTTCCAGAAATACATACGGTAGAGTTTGTTTGCAAATAATTACTAATTACAGCCGTATTTGGATTTGTAAACATCTGCACACCTCTAGGAGGAGGGCAGCAATAAATAACTTCTTTAGTTGTACTGGAGGAGCAGCCATATTGATTAGTTGCTACCAATGTAATGGTTGTGTTGTTAGTTATATTGCTAAGTGTAGAACTTGGTCCTGTTGCTGGGCTCATTATAGCTCCATTGTTAGCACTCCAAGTGTAAGTTGTTGATGGAGCTTGTGTAACAGAATACACTAAACTACCGCACGATGTTGCTTCGCCACTGATACTAGCAATTGGAGCAGGATTTATGGATATTGTTGCCGGAACAGTTACGGGGCAACCTGATGTCGGGTTTGTATAGGTATATAATATTGTTGAACTGCTACCTATGCCAGATGTATTAGGATTAAACATATTTCCTGTTACCCCCAATCCCGAAAAACTACCACCAGGAGGCTGAACATAAGATGTTAAATTTAAAGGCTGACTATTTTGACAAATACTTGAAGGCGGATTAAATGTAACCGACAAATCTGCTGGCCTAGCACTTACATCATCAATATAAATAAATCGCTTAGTGGTTGTTGGTTGACGGTATGCAGCAAAAACCAGCAGCAAAGCATTTAAAGGGTTGCCATTATACTGAAATGTGTAAGTTAGGTAATTCCATCTGCCATTTGCGGGAACCTCCACTGTCCCAAAAACTTTAATATCTGAACTTGCTGGATTGTAAAATGCTGTGGGAGCAAGTATATTCTGCGAACCACAAATATCAATGTTTCCATTTTGACTATCAAAATCATAAGAATTAGCCACTTTTGCCCAAAAACCAATTGTGTATATATTCCCATCAGTAAACGGAGAAGACAATTGTGTTTCAATTCCTTCCTGTATTATTCCATTCACTGTACGTCCAAAAAGTCCAATAAAATGATTGTTATTACCACCTGAAAAAGGGGGTTCATTGTCCCATGTTTCCCCTTTAGGATTGCTAAATTCGGTCGGGATATTGTAAATACATGCAGTGTCTAAATTTCTAGTAAATAAATCTGGATTAGATATATATGGAAACCAACAATTCACCGTATTATACAAATCTCCCATGCCTGCATAACATTCGCCTTGACTTAATTCTAAATTTCCGTTGCTTACCATATTACAAGTATTTGGCTCACATCCAGCACTTGGATTAAAAATATAAATATAGGTGATATTACCCCTAATTCCTGTAATATAATCATATGGTACGTAGCGTAATACGTTTAGCCCAATAGAAGTTGATGACGGCTTAAATGTTATACTATTAAGTGTATTACTTAATATATCGTGCGTACCAAGAATTTGCTCAACACCCTCAATTTTTAGGTTATTTACATTCTGGCTATAATCATTCGCTAATGGTAAAATATTTAATGAATTAGTACCATCAAAAATGTAAGAATAAGTTGCCCCATTCAAGCCATCATTAATTCCTGCCACCATTCCGCTATTGCACATTGTAGTATTATAATTGTGCAAGGTAGCTCCTGAACCATATATTGATTGTACTTTATACCCAAGATCGCAAAGCACCTGCCTTTCCTCTGGTTTCAAAAATCTTTTAGCTATATTTGTCCCCGTTTTGTTTGCCATCACAAAATATTGGTTGTTTTGATCAGGAACTAAACACTGATCTTCAAAATGACTTAAACTAATTCCTTTTTCGTAACAATTTGGATTATACACTTTTTGAGTTGTGCTCCCAATATACTTAATAGCATTATTACAACTTGTAACATCAGTAATACAGCCTCCTCCAAGTGGGTCTGTTCCAAATATTATTGAATTAAGATTGGAATTAATCAAATTGTTGTACATAGGTGATGCAATTGATGGTGTAGCAAGAATATTAATATTGTTGGACGATTTCAAAAGCAAATCGTAACGACTTTTATAATTTTTGCCTACTCCAACCACAGAACTACCTCCAAGGTCAATTAATGATGAAAAACCTAATGCATGAGTCATTTCATGAAGCATTATTGTATATAAATCATATTGTCCAGGCATATTAGTAATACCTAAATTAGTATTCCATGAAATATTTGTTGTATTAGAAAAATTAAATGCCATCAAAGCATGATAAAAGCCAATACCTCCAGAAGTTGGCATAATAGGACTGGCAGTATTAGTATATGAATCGGCTCCAGATATAATAGTTTTCCAAATGGTATTATCTGCTATTCCTCCTATTGAGGCTGATGTTCCAGAAGGTATATTGTAAAATGATGTAGCCATTCCAAGTACATTGCTTGTAGCAGGATTTCCAATATTTGGTAAATTAGCTAAATTTCTAACCCATATATTTACTTTTACAGATGGATTAGTTGGAGTAATGAAATCCGATAGGTCTGTTAATAATTTACATAAAACGTCTCTTCTGGGTGTTTCTATTAGATTGGTTTCTCCCATACCACAACCAGCTTCAAAGTAAGCAGTAAAACAACCACAATTAATAGATGTTACAAATGATTTAACATTTGCATTTTCAATAATTAAATCCTTCAGCGTGTATTTGTTCCCATACAAATCATACATATCATCCATTACTCCATTTGGAGATACTTGAACTTTATGCTCAGGTTGTACTTGAGCAAAAATTAATTTACACGAAAATAATAACACAATAAATAATGCTTTTTTTAGCCATTTTTGTGGCAAGGGATATTCCCTTTTCATTGTTCTAATTTGTTTTTTCATTGGCGGTAGTTTTATTTTGTTTGTTAAAAGTTATTCTGCAAAGTTCCTATTGCAGAGTTAAGAAAATTAAGCGTGGAACTATTGGCTAATTCTTTTTAGAATTTTATTTTTACAAATTTCAACAAGCAAAATCCGCATTACATGCGAGAATTAATGCTTATTAATTTCTGTATATTAGAAAATGTGGTGCTTTCTATACTCGAAATTAAGCCAAACGCTTATTTGTTGTCTTTCTTAGTCTTGTAAAATGATAATCAGACAGATAAAGAACTAATTTTGTTATCAGGGGGCATGCAAATATAGAAATTATTTTATAAAACAAGAGAAATAATAAATTATTTTTGAAAAAAATATATTAAGCGTGTTTATTAGTATCAATAATGAATACTTTTGCCTCCAAGATGAAAATAATTGTTTCTGAGAAGAGTTCTTTTTCTCCTAAGATAGATATAATTGCTCCTAAGATTGATATAATTACCTCCATGATTGACAATAATTGCTCCTATGATTGATATAATCACACCTAAGATGCATATTATTACTTCCAAGATGAATATAATTGCCTCCAAGATGCATATAATCGTGCCTTAGAGGAAAATAATTGCTCCCAAGATGCATATAATTGCAGCTAAGACGTGTGCTTTTGCTCCTAAGATTGATATAATTGTGCCTAAGATGAAATTAATTGCCTCCAAGACGAATACATTTATACCTAAGATATATATAATTGCCTCTAAGACACATATAATTGCTGCTAATACATGCCCTCATACCTTAAACACTAAATACTTTAGTCACTCTAAATACTCTAAGTACTTGGACAACTCGTAAACCACAAATAAATCATTCACCGTGCATCAAAAAGAGGTTACATCACACTGCTCTCCATCTGCGTTTTTGTAATTTCTGTATCCGAAATTTCAAAATCACTCATTTCGCCACTTAAAAATTGTGAATATGCTGATAAATCGAAATGTCCGTGCCCAGAAAGATTGAAAAGTATCGTTTTTTCTTTCCCTTCAACTTTAGCTTTCATTGCTTCGTTTATTACTTTAGCAATTGCATGAGTAGTTTCAGGAGCAGGAATAATACCTTCCGTTTTTGCAAACAAAACGCCTGCTTCAAAACATTCTTTCTGGCGAACAGAAGCGGCTTCAATTAGCCCATCCTTCAACAGTTGACTAACAATAGCTCCTGCACCATGATACCTCAATCCTCCTGCATGAATTCCGGCAGGAACAAATGTATGCCCGAGCGAATACATTGGTATCAATGGCGTTAGACCCACCGTATCGCCAAAATCGTACATGAATTTACCTCTTGTAAGTTTTGGGCAAGAATGGGGTTCAACTGCAATGAATCTTGTTTTCTTGCCATTATTAATATTTTGCTCTAAAAATGGAAAACTTAAACCCGCGAAATTTGAACCACCGCCAAAAGGTGCAACAATAATATCTGGATAATCTTCCATTATTTCCATTTGCTTTATGGCTTCTAATCCAATAATGGTTTGGTGCATCAGCACATGATTTAATACACTTCCTAAAGCATATTTTGTTTGCTCATTTTTCGCAGCAACTTCAATGGCTTCAGAAATCGCTATTCCCAAACTACCAGTAGAATCGGGAAATTGTTCTAATATTTTTCTTCCAGATTCAGTTAGTAAGCTTGGCGAAGAAATTACATTTGCATCAAAAGTATTCATCATTATCTTGCGATAGGGCTTTTGATCGAAGCTTACTTTCACCATAAATACTGTTAAGTCAATACCAAATTGCTGACATGCATAGCTCAACGCAGTTCCCCACTGTCCAGCACCCGTTTCTGTAGTAATTCGCGTCACACCTTCCTTCATATTGTAATATGCTTGAGGAATAGCTGTATTTGTTTTATGCGAGCCCGAGGGACTAACACTTTCATTTTTAAAATAGATTTTAGCGGGTGTATCCAAAAACTTTTCTAGTCGATGGGCTCGATGAAGTGGAGTTGATCGGAAACTAGCGTACATATCAAATACTTGTTCCGGAATATCAATCCATTTTTCAGTTGAAACTTCTTGGCGTATTAATTCTTCTGGAAACAACGGCTTTAAGTCGTCTGCAGATAAAGGCTGTTTTGTTCCTGGATGCAATGGTGGCATCATTTTATTGGGCATATCTGCCACAATATTATACCATTTTTTTGGCATCTCACTTTCGTTGAGGTAAACTCTGTTTTTCATAATTGTTTGATTTTTTGGAATTTTTAATTCCGGATTATTAAAAAAAAAGGCGGTGTGCTGTAAACAACACACCGCCCAGAAGGAAGTATTTTACGGGAATTATATCCACCAATTGTTTACGCTATGATTTATAATCATGCGCCACCAATTTTGATTAGATATAATTGAACAACTTTTCATTTGCATATTTTGAGACCCCAAAGATACAAAATGCAAAATCCAAAAAGCAAGTTTTTTATAATATTTATTTTTCCATCTTGCTAATCACATTGATTTTATGTAAGTTTGCACAAGAAATGTCGGAGAAAAAATACATATCATTTGGTCTTGAAAAGCTTGTTAACCGCAGAGAGAAGGAAATTGCGCTTAATCAGCATGCTATTGCTATTTGGTTTTACGGACTTTCGGGTTCGGGGAAAAGCACATTAGCAGTTAGATTAGAGAAAGCACTTTATGATAAAAACTTTAAAGTTCAGATTTTAGATGGAGATATTGTTCGCGAGGGCATCAATAAAGGACTTAGTTTTTCGGATGAAGACCGAATGGAAAATATTCGAAGAGTTTCGGAAGTAAACAGACTTTTTATTGATTGTGGAATTATAACTATCAATAGCTTTGTTTCACCAACTATTCAAATGCGTCAAGCAGCTAAAGAAATTATTGGAGAAGATAATTTCATCGAAATTTTCATAAACTCACCTATCGAAGTCTGTGAAGCACGTGACCCTAAAGGGTTGTACAAATTAGCTCGATTAGGCATTATAAAATCCTTTACAGGAATCGACGATCCATTTGAAGTTTCTGAAAGCTCTGATTTAGTTGTTGATACTACCTTTTCGATAGATGACTCTGTAAATCAAATCCTGACATTTTTATTACCTAAAATTGAATTAAAGTAATTTACTATGTATAATTATAACTTAACGCATTTACAAGAACTAGAAGCAGAATCGATGTTTATCATCAGAGAAGTTGTTGCTCAGTTTGAACGCCCTGCACTTTTATTTTCTGGAGGAAAAGATTCTATCGTTCTGGTTCATTTGGCTCGTAAAGCATTTTGGCCTGCTAAAATCCCTTTTCCTTTAATTCATATTGACACAGGTCATAATTTCCAAGAAACTCTTGATTATCGTGATAATTTGGTTAAAGAGGTTGGTGCTAAACTTGTTGTAGGCTCTGTTCAAGCATCTATAGACAAAGGTCGCGCAGTAGAAGAAAAGGGTCCTAATGCAAGTAGAAATATTCTGCAAACAGTTACATTGCTTGACACATTAGAAGAATACAAGATAGAATGTGCAATGGGTGGCGCTCGTCGCGATGAAGAAAAAGCTAGGGCTAAAGAACGCTTCTTTTCTCATAGAGACGAATTTGGTCAATGGGATCCAAAAAACCAGCGTCCTGAATTATGGAATTTATTCAATGGCAGAAAAAATATAGGTGAACATTTTAGAGCATTTCCAATTAGCAACTGGACTGAAATGGACGTTTGGCAATATATTCTTCAAGAAAAAATAGAAATGCCTTCTTTATATTTCACACACATGCGAACTTGTTTCCGCAGAGACGGAATGATTTTAGCAAAAGCAGATTGTTTGCCAATTCGCGACAATGAGAAATACGAGGAAATGCAAGTTCGTTTTAGAACTATTGGCGATTTAACCTGTACAGGTGCAACCGTTTCTGATGCCTCTACTTTAGAAGATATTATTCAGGAAGTTGCAGCGTCACGTGTTACAGAAAGAGGCGGCAGAGCCGACGACAAAAGATCGGAAGCAGCTATGGAAGATAGAAAACGCGAAGGATACTTTTAATGGCTGACGGTAAAGGGTGCAAGGTTCAGGGTTGAAATTTGAACCATTCACCGTTCACCATTAACCATTCACCGATTTAAGAACTTTCAACTTTATAAACATTATTATGACAGATTTTTCAAGCGAAGGCTATTTAAATATGGAGTTATTACGCTTTACTACAGCAGGAAGCGTTGACGATGGTAAAAGCACACTAATTGGAAGATTGCTATATGACAGCAAATCTATCTTCGAAGACCAAATGGATGCAATTAAAGATGCAAGTGAACGCAGAGGCGAAGAAACAGTGAATCTAGCATTACTTACTGACGGATTGCGCGCTGAAAGAGAACAAGGAATAACCATAGATGTTGCTTACCGATATTTTGCAACGCCTGCTCGCAAATTCATTATTGCCGATACTCCTGGACATATTCAGTATACCAGAAACATGGTAACTGGTGCATCTACAGCCAATTTAGCAATTATTTTGGTTGATGCTCGAAAAGGAGTTATTGAACAAACTTGCCGTCATGCATTTATTGCATCGCTTTTGAAAATTCCACATATCGTAATTTGTGTAAACAAAATGGATTTGGTGGATTACGACAAAACCATTTATGACGATATTCGCAAGCAGTTTCAAGCATTTGCTTCAAAATTAGATGTTCAAGATGTTCGTTTTATACCTATCAGTGCTTTAAATGGCGATAACGTTGTAGATCGCTCTACAAAAACACCATGGTACGAAGGTCCAACATTACTATATTTACTTGAAACTATTCATATTGGTAGCGACCAAAATTTGGTTGATTGCCGTTTCCCAGTTCAAAATGTAATTCGTCCATATTCTGACGAATTTCACGATTACCGTGGGTATGCAGGCAGAATTGCTGGCGGTGTTTTTAAACCTGGCGATAAAGTTATGGTTCTTCCATCTGGATTTACTAGTACTATCAAATCAATAGATACTTTTGGCACTTCTTTAGCAGAAGCGTTTCCTCCAATGTCGGTTACCATTCGTTTGGAAGACGAGATTGATATTAGCCGTGGTGATATGATTGTTCGCGAAAACAATGTTCCACAGGTTGGTCAGGATATTGATTTAATGATTTGCTGGATGAACGAGAAAAAGCTTATTCCAAATGGCAAATATGCTCTAAAACACACAACAAAGGAAGTTAGATGTATTGTAAAAGAGGTTCGTTATAAAGTTGACATCAATACCCTTCACCGTATGGAAGACGACAAAGAAATTGGCTTAAATGATATTGGCAGAATTCAAATTAGAACTACTCAACCTTTATTCTTTGATAAATATAAAATCAATCGCTTAACTGGAAGCTTAATTTTAATTGATGAAGCTACTAATGAAACTGTAGGTGCTGGAATGATAATTTAAAGCTGAAATTTTATTTGCAAACCTTAACGAAAAATTGCTTTAGGGCAATTATACTTGATAAAAGCAATAATACCCACACTGCGGCTGAATAGGCATTATCAATAGCAAAACTTTGTGACAATAAGTTGTTATTATTAAAGTCCCATTTAAAAAAGGCAGGAATAAGTGCTTCTGTTATTGCGTTTTTTATGTCAGTCGGGAAAGAATATTGCAGCGTTATCTTTGTTGCTATGGATATAATTAATCCAAAAGCGATAAAACTCCATAGTAAAATCTTATTATACCCTTTTTCAATTAAATAAGGAATCGTCTCGTAGCCAAGAAGTATTGCCACAACGGTTAAATGCCTAGGACCGAAGCACCAACCTCCCCACCACATGTGGTTTGCAGAAATAACAAAAAATAAAATTATAGCTGGAAAAATAATTGGGTGCAAAAATAAATATTTAACATTTGAAAGACGTATGTTTTTTAAATATATCAAAAGTGCAAAAAATAATATTGGCATAAAAATAAACAAACCCCTATAAACACTAAAAGTAAGACCGAAAATTGAAGTCAAAGTGGGAAACAAAAATCCATAGTTGGGCGTTGAGTAATCAGCTGAAACATGATTGTATAAATTATCAAAAGGGCTGCTTGTTATAAGAAAGTTATAAGTTAAAATAAATACAATTCCAGGGCAAGCACCAAGAAACATGGGCAAAAGTTTTTTTATTGTTTTTTGCTGAAATAAAGTTTGTAATCCCCAAATAACAGGAATTAACACTAATGTATATTCTGAGATAACGCTCAATCCAGCTAATAGACCACAATAAAAAAGCTTTTGTTTTTTATAAAAAATATAAGCTCCAAGCATTAAAACGCCTGAAAATAAATGTCCAAAAAAAGTTCCAGTATAAATAAATAAAAAAGAACCATACCATGGAAGCATGGTTAATAGTATAGCTGAAAAATTCAATTCCTTATAATTAATTCTATTTAGAACATTTGTAAATGACAAATAAATTAATAAAAAAAATGGAAGACTTCCACATAGAATTCCTCCAATTGCGTATATATTATTAAACTTGTTTTTTTCGCTTTTAATGTCAATAATTCCAACTTTGCTGAGTAAGCCATATATTGGAAGAGCAACAAATGTTGGAAGTGGAGCTTTATCAGAATAAATATGACCTGCAACTATGCTTTTATCGCAAGTTTTATCTTGGTATTTGTCAAAATAAATATTGCCATTTTCATAATAAGAAACTATAGGTAAGCCACGAGAATTATTTTGTGCATTCGACCATAAATCAATAAAATAGAAACAAAGAATGAAATTAACTACAATAAAATGAATGGAAAATTTTTTCATTAATCAGTTTTGATTATTTGTTGCATTCAATGATATATTTTTTGATAAACTCCAACGTTTTGTCTCTTTGTTCAATATATCCCATGTGTCCAGTTTCTGTCATTAAAAGTGCGGTAGACTCAGGTGGAAAAAGCATTTGCTCTTTGAATTTTGCAATGGGCACACGAACATCTTCATAGCCACCAATAAAAAGTACAGGAAATTTAGCCTCTTTCAAAACATGTGTTTTATCTTCACGTTGGCGCATCCCTTCCATGCATGAGATAACGCTTTGTTCACTCATGCTTCTAGATGTTTCAATTAATACTTCAATCTCTTTTTTATATTTTTCTCTATTGCATTCAGCAAAAAGCTCTGGAATAAATGCAGATAAGAAACCATGATGATTGTTTCTTATTACTTCAATTGCACGAGCTCTGTTGTTTTTTTGCTCTTCGTTATCAGCAAAAGCAATAGAATGAAATAAACCAAAACCTTTAAGTTTTTCAGCATATTTTTCGGCAAAAGCGAGCATTACATATCCACCCATCGAATGACCAATCATAATCATCTGATTCAAATTTTCAGCTTCGCAAATAGAATTAACAAGTTCAGCCATTTCTTCCATAGTCTGAACATCGCCAATACAATCGCTTTTGCCATGTCCAGGCAAGTCAATGCGAAGTAATTTATTGGTTTTAGTTAATTCAACACTATAGTCATCCCAAATATTAAGCGATTCGGTAAATCCATGCAACAAAATAACCACATTGCCTTCGCCTTCAATAATATAGCGTATGTTTTTATCTTTGTAATGAAAGATTTTTTCCATTAGTTTGTTTGTTTATAAAGAAAACCTTCGACTTCGCTTAGTGAGTTAGTCATCCTGAGCGAAGTCGAATAATTTCAAGAATTATCTTCTCATTAGATTTTCAACTTCATCAACCGTAATTGGAATTCGTTTATCGCCCATTATTCTGAAACCATTTGAAGTAACCAAAATATCGTCTTCTAAGCGAATACCACCAAAATCTTTATACGTTTCAACTTTATCGTAATTAATAAATTGTTCAAATTTCTTTTCAGCTTTCCACTGGTCGATAAGTTCTGGAATGAAATAAATACCTGGCTCGTTTGTTATTACAAAATTTTCTTTCAAGCGTTTGCCAAGGCGAACAAATGCTGTTCCAAATATTGTGCTGCGTTGAATTTCTTCATCATAACCCACATAATTCTCGCCCAAATCTTCCATGTCATGAACATCAAGTCCCATCATGTGACCTAATCCGTGAGGCATAAACAAAGCATGAGCACCTAATTGCACCGCTTCTTTCATATCGCCCTTCATCATTCCAAGCGCTTTCATGCTATTAGCAATTACTTCGCAAGCGCCTAAATGCACTTCGCGATAGAAAACTTCGGGTTTGATTAAGGTATTTGCATGATTATTAGCATCTACAACCGCTTGATAAATTTCGCGTTGGCGTTGGTTGAATTTTCCTCCAACTGGAACTGTGCGTGTATTGTCAGAAGCATAGTGTAATGTTGTTTCGCAACCTGCATCAACAATCATCATTCTTCCTTCTTTAAGGATATTGCTATGGTCATGATTATGTAAGGTTTGTCCGTTTACACTTAAAATTATTGGAAATGAAGTTACTCCGCCTTTTGAAAGCGATATTCCTTCAATAATTCCAGCTATTTCACGCTCCGACATTCCTGGATATGCCATTTTCATAGCCGTTGTATGCATTAAATATCCGGTATTACAAGCACGGTCTATTTCTTCAGTTTCGCATTTCTCTTTTATTTCTCTTAAAGAGACAATGCCTTTAATCAATTCTATCGATGCATTTTCTTTTTGTTGTGCAGGCTTAATGCCAACTAAAGCTTCTAAAAGTATTTTGTTTTCGCCCTTGTATGGTGGCAGGAAATGTACTTTACGTCCTTGACTTATTGCTTTTTGAATGTAATTTTGAAGTTCATCAAAAGGCATAGTATTTTCAACTCCAACTTTACTCGCTTGTTCTTTAACTGAAGGTTGAGGACCCATCCAAATAATATCGTCCATATCAAGGTCGTTGGCAAAAAGAATATCTTTGTTTTCGTCGATATCCAATATACCTGCATAACCAGCATGATCTAATCCAAAAAAATATAGAAAACTGCTATCCTGACGGAAATGATAGGTATTTCCAGGATAATTCATAGGAGTTTCGTTGTTGCCTAATATTAAAGCAATGCCGCTCGATATTTTTTTGCGTAATTGATTTCTTCTGTTAATATATACTTCTTTATTGAACATGGCTAATGAGTTTTAAATTTCATCAAACTTAGATAAAAAGAAGAATAAAACAAAATTTTTTTTACAATGAGCCGAAAGAGAGTCTTTTTCAATTATTTAGAGCCCTTCTAGGTTTTTGTATCCTTGAAGGTCTATTAGCTAATATCTATTAACAAACTTTCTGACTTCAATTCCATCTTCACAATAAAGTTTTAGGAAATAAATGCCTTTCGAAAAGTTATCAGTTGAAATTTTTGTACTTTCATGTATTTTGCCACAATATACTATTTGTCCAACTTCGTTTGCAATTTCAAATTTTGCATCTGTGGTGTTTCCCAAAATTTCAATATTCAATTCGTTTGAAATAGGATTTGGATATATTTTTAAATTATTTTTTTTTGAAATATCTGCAATGCTATTAGGATTTGATAAAACAGAAACCCCAGAATCACTGCCAACCCATAAATTTCCTTGTGGATCTAATGCTATTGAGTGTATTTGATTGCTTCCAATATTACTATTTGAAGACTTGTAACTCGTCCAAGTCGTTCCATCAAATTTTGATATTCCGCCTCCTCCAGTTCCAAACCATTTTTCCCCTTGTAAGTCTGTGGCAATAGATAAAACATAATCGTTTGTCAAACCACTATTTGAGTTTTTATAATTTGTCCAAGATGTTCCATCAAATTTTGAAACCCCTTCGCCTCGTGTTCCAAACCATTTGGTGCCCTGCGAATCTATTGCAATTGAACTAATACTATTACTAGTTAAGCCGCTATTTGATATATTGTATGTTATCCATGTAGTACCATCAAATTTTGAAACTCCGGCTTCAGTTCCAAACCATTTATTCCCTTGTGAGTCTATAGTAATTGTAGAAACCCAATTGCTCACTAAACCACTATTAGAAGTGTCAAATCTTGACCATGTGGTGCCGTCAAATTTACATACTCCGTAAGTATCACCAGCCCATATATTCCCTTGCAAATCTATCGCAATTGAATAAATAAGATCGCCGTATATACCATTGCTGGACAATGTAATGCTTGTCCATGCAGTGCCATCAAATTTTGAAACTCCTGATTCAGTTCCAAACCATCTGTTTCCTTGCGAATCTATAGCAATTGATAGAACATAATTATTTGCTAAACCACTATTTGATGAATTATAGCTTGTCCATGTGGCACCATCAAATTTTGAGACCCCTTCGCCTTGTGTTCCAAACCATTTGGTGCCTTGTAAATCTATAGCTATTGCTTGAACTACATTATTTACTAAGCCACTATTTGATGTGTTATAATTAACAAACTGAGCACTACCTTTTGTGGTAATAATAATTATAAACAGTAATATAAGGAGCAATTGTTTTTTCATAAAAAAGAATTTTGAAGATTTACCTATGAAACTTTTATGACACAAATATATAAAAGATATGTTGATATTATCAATACTTCGTTAAAAATTAATATAAATTACTGAAAATCAACAAAATAAGCA
>JBAXGW010000039.1:0-40640 GCA_037139195.1 Bacteroidota bacterium | reverse complement strand
ATTAAAAAAAAACGAGCATCAAATAAATTTTTTTTGCTCGTTTTTCATAGTATTTTGAAGCAATGTTACCAAATAATTGGTATTTTTAATAGGAGAAATACATCCATTATTAAGGAGTGAGTTATATTAATTTTTCTTCATTATAAAATTTACTATTCCCTCACTGATGCAGAAACAAAAAGGTGTTTTTTTCTCAGAAAATTCAACTTTTCGCTTGTAATCCTCATAAGATTCCAATCCAATTAATTCTCTATTTATGTTATATTTTAATAATTGTTCATTTGAGCGATTAACTTCTTTAATAACTCCATTTGTTTTCATAAAAACGACAGTTCCATATTTATCATCTTTAAAAAGCCAATTATTCTTTTTGTCCTCAAGTTCTGCAAATACACGAGGATGAAGATGTCCTTTCTCTACTTCCTTTAAAAGTACGTCAGATAAATCATATCCTTTTTTTTGATAATAATGTCTTATAATTATATAATAGTCTGGCATATACATATCAATCAGCCTTTTAATGCCGATAATGTTTTCATCTGGATATCCGAATTCTGAAATAATTCCATTCATTATTCTCATATTAACATTATCCAGAGCATTAATTGTATCTCTATACACCTTATATGAACCCGCTTTCTTTCTGAATTTTTGGTCTAATTTATAAATTGAGTCCAACTCTGCCTTAAGTTTATAATTCCAATTACGTCTGCCTTTTTCAACTAACATTTTTCGATTCTTCATCATAATAGACCATGATTTATCAGTCTTTAAAGGACTAAACGCTCTGTTTTTAATTAATTTGTAAGAAATTCCTTTTGATAAAATAGTTGTAATATATTGTATGCCGATTGATGTCTTTCCTGTGTATGAAGCACAAATAGCTGCATTATATAAATCTTTGATATACTTTATATCAACAGATGCAAAAGCTTTGTCATAATAAAATAATGCAGAATCGTACTGTGCTTCCACAATTTTCACCTCGGCTTTATTTGTATTTTTATAATATCTTAAGTAATTCTGAGAATACAAAGCAGATGATAACATACTCAAAAGCAACAAAAAGAAAATCTTCATGAAAAGCAAGAATTATATAATATTCAAAGCATTAAAACATTAAAAATTTGGAATCAAAAAATAGGGAAAATTAAAATATTGAAACTTGCTAAATACAAAAACGAACAAGACAATAAGATTTATTTTTTATAGATAACTTTTTATTATCATACTCATTTCATCTCGAAGCAATTCGGCTTCTTTTCTGGCATATTCAGCAAACTTTTCAGAATTGTCAGCATATAAGATACTTCTCGAAGCGTTAATCAATAAACCAACATCATCTTTCACATATCCGTATTTAGCAACTTCTTGCAAACTTCCACCTTGTGCACCAACACCAGGTACCAATAAAAATGATTTTGGAACAATTTTTCTTATCGAAGCTAAAGACTCTGCTTTTGTAGCTCCAACAACATACATCAACTGCTCTTCATTAGCCCATTCTTTTGAAGTTTGCAATACACTTTCGTGAAGCATAATGTCAGCACTCTTTAAAAACTGAAAATCAAAAGCTCCTTCATTTGAAGTTAATGCAAGTAAAATCACCCATTTATTCTTGTATCCAAGAAATGGTTTAACAGAATCAGAACCCATATAAGGAGCAACGGTTACTGAGTCAAAATTTAAATTTTCAAAAAAACATTTTGCATACATTTTTGAAGTATTACCGATATCGCCTCTTTTTGCGTCGGCAATTGTGAAAATATCTGGGTATACTTGATTTAAATAAGCAATTGTTTTTTCCAACGCAATCCATCCTTTTACTCCTAAAGACTCATAAAACGCAATATTTGGCTTGTAAGCAACGCATAAATCATGGGTTGCATCAATTATCGCTTTATTGAAAGCAAAAATTGGATCTTCGTTTGATTTTAAAAAAGCTGGAATTTTTTCTATATCTGTATCTAAGCCAATACATAAAAAAGATTTCTTTTTGTTTATCTGAAAAATCAATTCAGTTCTAGTCATTAGCTACTCCCTCTTTAAGTTTCTCAGCATTTTCAGCAACTTGTAATGCATCAATCATATCCCATATATCACCATCCATAAATGATTGTAAATTAAAAACTGACATTCCTATTCTATGGTCAGTAATACGACCCTGAGGATAATTATAGGTTCTAATTTTTGCACTTCTATCGCCAGTAGCAACCATCGTTTTACGTTTTGAAGCAACACCATCTAAATATTTTTGATGTTCTAGCTCATAAATACGCGTTCTTAGTATCTTCATAGCCTTTTCAGCATTTTTAAGTTGCGATTTTTCATCTTGAATAGCAACTACAATACCAGTAGGCACGTGCGTTAATCGAACAGCTGAATAGGTAGTATTTACAGATTGTCCTCCAGGTCCAGATGAGCAATATGTATCTTTTCTAATATCACTTGCTTTAATATCAACGTCAAATTCATCAGCTTCTGGAAGTACAACAACCGAAGCAGCAGAAGTATGAATTCTGCCTTGTGTTTCTGTTTGAGGCACGCGTTGTACACGATGAACTCCTGATTCATATTTCATAACACCATAAACACCTTCGCCTATAATGTTTAAAATAACTTCTTTATAACCACCAGCTGTTCCCTCGGTAAAATCAACAACTTCAACTTTCCACTTTCGCAGCTCAGCAAATCTAGAATACATTCTTAACATATCACCAGCAAAAATAGAAGCTTCATCTCCACCTGTACCGGCTCTAAGTTCAACAACTGCATTTTTATCATCTTGTGGGTCTTTAGGAATAAGTAATAATTTGATTTCTTCTTCCAAAATCTCTTTTCTATTAACAAAAGTTTCTAATTCATCTTTTGCCATAGCTCTAAAGTCTTCGTCTTTCTCCGTTTTTATAATTTCTTTAGTATTATCAATATTTTCAGAAAGGTTTTTATACTCTTTATAAGCGTCGATGATAGGCATTAAATCCTTGTATTCTTTATTAAGCTTAACATAGCGTTTCATATCATCCATAATTTCAGGTTGAATAATAAATTCGCTTATTTCTAAAAAACGGTCGTTAATAGCTTCTAATTTCTCAAGTAACATTATTATTTTTATTAATTATTAATTTAAAACATTAGTAAATAAATTCGCCAAATTCAGAACTTATTGTTAATTTTTTTGTATTAGATTCTTCGCAATAACCTATAATTTTTGCTTCAATATTAAACGACTTCGAAATTTCAATTATCGAATTTGCAATTTCTTTTGGCACATAAAATTCCATTCTATGACCCATATTAAAAACTTTATACATTTCTTCCCAAGAAGTTCCAGATTCACTTTGAATCAATTCAAACAAAGGAGGTAAATTAAATAAATTATTTTTTACAATATGAATATTTTCAATAAAATGCAAAACTTTTGTTTGTCCACCACCCGAACAATGAATCATTCCATGAATATCTTTTCTGTGTTTTGAAAGAACAGCAGTAACCACAGGTGCATAAGTTCTGGTAGGCGACAATACTAATTTACCAGCATTGCATGGAGCATTTTCGACAGAATCGGATATATCTTTTGAACCATTATAAATTAAATCTTTGGGTATAGATGCATCAAAAGTTTCAGGATACAAAGAAGCGTATTTATTAGTAAAAACATCATGACGCGCTGAGGTCAAACCATTGCTTCCCATACCACCATTATATTCTTTTTCATAGCTAGCTTTTCCAAAAGATTCTAAGCCAATAATAACATCTCCAGCTTTAATATTATGATTAGAAATCACGTCCTCTCTTTTCATTCTACAAATAACTGTTGAATCAACTATAACTGTTCTTACTAAATCACCTACATCCGCAGTTTCTCCTCCTGTAGAATAAATCCCAACACCCATCGAACGCAATTCGGCAAGAAATTCCTCAGTGCCATTAATAATTTCAGAAATAACCTCACCTGGAATTAAATTTTTATTTCTACCAATAGTTGAAGACAGTAAAATATTGTCTGTTGCTCCAATACATAGTAAATCATCAATATTCATAACTATAGCATCCTGAGCAATTCCTTTCCAAACAGAAATATCACCCGTTTCTTTCCAATACAAATATGCTAAAGAAGACTTTGTACCTGCACCATCTGCATGCATAATACAGCAATAATTATCATCATTTGCCAATAAATCAGGAACAACTTTACAAAAAGCTTTTGGGAATATTCCTTTATCAACATTAGCTATAGCATTATGAACATCTTCCTTTGATGCAGAAACTCCTCTTAAATTGTATTTTTGTTGGTTCATTTTTGAATTATTAAATATAAAAAAAGCAAAAATAAAAAGACACCTTGTAAAAAACAAGATGTCTTTATTTATATAATTACGAAAAGCTATTTACCTTCGGTTTTTTTAGGCTCTTCTTTTTTAGGTTCAGTAGTTTTAGGTTCTTCTTTTTTAACAGCATCAGTTCCTTCAGTTGCACCACCTTCATTATTCATTATTTCAATTTTCATTGGTTCAACTTTTTTGCTGTTTTCAGTAGGAACATAATCTTCTCTTAGGATTTTGAATTCAGTTCTACGATTTAATTGATGAGCAGCTTCTTTTTCGTCATCAGTTTTTAATGCATTAATAAAAGCTTCAGTTAACTGTGTTCCTTTAGTAAAAGAATAAGGTTTATTGTTATAAATAACAATTTTATCTTTATCTAAAGTACGAGGTTGTCTTTCGCCATAACCTTTTGGTATCATTCTATCAGCAGCAATACCTTTTGTGATTAAATAATCGACAACAGACTTAGCACGTTTAAATGATAATGAATCATTATATTCTGAACTACCTCGTATATCGGTATGTGATGAAAGTTCGATAACTAAATTATCATTTTTAATAAGTGTATTATATAACCCATTCAAAGAATCTTGATATTGAGGTTTTAAATCCCATTTTGCAAGGTCGTAAAGGATATCAGGTAGAACAATTGGAATTTTTGGAGTTGGAATTAAAGCTAAATCTTGAACAAGATCTTTACTTAATTCTAATCCAACTGTAGTAACCTCTGCACTTGATTTTTCAGTTGTTAAGAATTTATTCTTTTTAACAGAAAGGGAATACGTTGTTTTTTGAAGAACTTGATGTTTTTCAAATTTATACATACCTGTTACATCAGTTGTATCATATACTACAGTTCCATCAGAACCTTTCATTTCAACAATAGCATTAGGCATAACCGCTTTTGTAGAGTCATTAGTAACGATACCTTTAAGTGTAAAAATTAGAGGAGGTAAAACAAAAGCATAAATATCATCATCACCTCTACCAGCAGGTCTATTAGAAGAAAAATAACCTTTTTCTACTGAAATACCTTCAAAAATAATTCCAAAATCATCAAATGATGAATTCATAGGAAACTTCATATTTTGAGGTGTTCCAAAACCTTGAGCTTGAGGTTCAGCCTTAAACATATCTAATCCACCCATTCCCATGTGGCCATTTGAAGCAAAATACAAGGTACCATTATCATGAATATAAGGATACATCTCATCTCCAGCAGTATTAATTGTTGGACCTAAATTAGTTGGGTTTTCCCAAGGCTTAGTCTTTTTAGAACGTGTAACTTTCCAGATATCTTTTCCACCTTGTCCACCTGGCATATCAGAAGAGAAGTACAAAGTTAATTCATCAGCAGTTAGAGTTGGATGCAGATAAACTAAAGCTAAATTAGTATCAGAAGACAAAGTTACTACTTCTGGCAAATCCCAAGCTGGTCCTTTTTTAGAAGACACCCAAATTCTACAACCTAGTTCTTTTTTCTTTTCAAACTCACAACGAGTGTAATACATTGTGCTAGCTTTATCATTTAAGCAAGATGCTCCTTCATGAAATTTTGTATTAATTGGCTCTCCAACTGCAACAGGAGTGCTCCATTTGCCTTTTCTGTCAAGAGTAACAAAAAATAAATCAGTAAAATTTCCACCAGTCCAAGCATCAATATCACTTCCATCAGCATCTTCTCTGTTAGAAGTAAAAAATAATGATTTAAATTTTTTATCAGCATAACAAGGAGAAAAATCAGCTTGTTTAGAATTAAACTGTTTCATATTTTCAATTTCATATCTTGTAGGATTTTGTATCCAGCTTGAAGCAAGTTTACATGCTTCAATACCATTATCACCTCTTGGATCAGAAGGAGCTAATTGTTTATAATCTTGAAATTGAATAAGAGCTTCATCGTATTTTCCATTCATTTTAAGAACTTCAGCATAATATAAATACACAAGAGCATCTTCGTATTTTATTTTTACTGCTTTTTTAAACCACGTTTCAGCTTTTTTTGGATCATTCATATACTTATAGCAAAGTGCTGTTTGGTATATTATTCTTGCTTTTTCAGCTTTATTTCCTTTAACTTTAGTGTAAGCCTTAGCATACATATCAATTGCAATAGAATATTGCTTTAAATTAAATGATTGATCTGCTTCTGCTGAAAAATTTCTTTGGGCACTAACTCTTGCACTAAAAGTTACAAAAACTAATAAAATTGCTAAATTCCTTACAATTTTCATAATACGTTTTTATTTTATTCTTAAAAAGTCTTCTATATAGGGTGCTAAAATAATCATTTATTTTTTACTAAAAAACATTGTTCTAATATTTTTTAGCAAAAAAATCATAAAATCATGATTTTAACCTTTTAAACTAAGAACTAATCCTTTAAAATTATCTTAAAAAAAATAAAATCGGTTCTAAAAAGAACCGATTTTTACATTTATTTTTTATCCGTTTTTTCTGCTTTTTTTAATGAACGCAACATTGTGTCATAATAAATTGGTGATGCAATAAACAACGATGAATAAGTACCAACAATAACACCAATAAGCATTGCAAAAGTAAATCCTCTAATTACATCTCCACCAAATATAAATATAGCAAGCAAAGTAAATATTACAGTAGCAACTGTATTTATTGTTCTACTTAAAGTGCTATTTAATGCTCCATTTACAATTTGCTTAATGTCCCATTTTTTATGTTCAGCAGAATATTCTCTAACTCTATCAAAAATAATTACCGTGTCGTTAATTGAATAACCAATAACGGTTAATACCGCTGCAATAAAGCCTTGATCAACTTCCAATGCAAAAGGAAGAACTCCATTCAATAAAGAAAATGCAGATAGTACGAAGAATGCATCATGAGCTAAAGAAGCAATAGCACCTAAAGCAAACTGCCATTTATTAAAACGAACCAAAATATATAAGAAAATTGCTATCAAAGCTAGGAACACAGACATATAGGCCGCAAACAATACATCTCTTGCTACTGAAGGACCAACCTTTTGTGAGCTTAATAAATATTTCTCTTTATACAATTCGTAAGTAACATCGTTACCCAAAAATTTCTTTAATCCTTCATAAACTTTTAATTCTGCATCAGAATCAGCAGTAACACTATTATTATCAACTAAATACTTAGTAGTAATTTTCACTTTATTGTTTGAACCAAATGTTTTTACTTCAGGAGAACTTCCTAAATTGACAGCTAAAGCGCCTTTAACATCTTCGGTAACAACATCTTTTGAAAACTCAACAATATAAGTTCTACCACCTGTGAAATCTATTCCATAATTATATCCTCTAGTAATAAGAGAAACTGTACCCGAGATAATAATTACAGAAGAAACTATATACATTATTTTACGGTTCCCCATAAAATCAATGTTTATCTTTTTAAAAGCGCCTTCAGTCAACTTAGTAAAGAACGAAATAGGCAAATTTCTATCAAGTCTTCTTTCTAAAATTAAACGTGTAATAAAAATGGCAGTAAACAAAGTAGTAAAAATTCCAATTACAAGGGTTGTTGCAAAACCCTTTATTGAGCCTGAACCAAATATATAAAGAATTATACCCACCAATAATGTGGTAACATTACCATCGATAATAGCATTATATGAATGTTTAAACCCATCAGTAACAGCTAATCTTAATCCTTTTCCCAAAGATAATTCTTCACGAACACGCTCATAAATAATAATATTTGCATCAACAGCCATACCCATTGTTAAAACAATACCAGCGATACCAGGGAGAGTTAAAACAGCGCCCATGGAAGCTAAAATACCCATTATAAAGAAAAAGTTGGCAAACAAAGCAACATTTGCAGCCCAACCAGCTCTACTATAGTAGAAAACCATAAAACAAAGAACAACTAAAAGAGCAATAATAAAAGATGTAAATCCAGCAGTAATAGATTCTTGTCCTAATGAAGGACCAACAATTGCTTCTTCAACTATTCTAGCAGGAGCAGGTAATTTACCCGCTTTAAGAACATTTGCTAAATCTTGAGCTTCTTCTACTGTAAAATTTCCAGATATTGAAGAGCGTCCATTAGGAATTTCTTCGTTAACAGTTGGGAAAGAATAAACATAATTATCTAAAACTATAGCAACGCTTTTTCCAATATTTTCTTGGTTACCAGTTAAACGTTTCCACATTGTGGCTCCTTCACCATTCATAACCATAACAATTTCTACACCACCGTTTTGACCATAATCTTGATATGCATCAATAACTTTATCGCCTTCCATTGCGGCTCCTTTTGAATCGCGTGCATTGATAGCTTTTAAAGCAATTAATTGTAGATATTGACCATCTTTATCAATTGATTTAGCAGTCCATGATAGCTTTAATTCTCTTGGCAATGCAGCTTTAATAGGTGCTAATCTTAGATAACTATTAATTTTTGCAGTATCTTTAACAGATGCAGTTCCAACTACAGGTCCTTTTGCAGGATAATATTGTCCTTTTTCTTCAATTAAAGCAGGTCTTAGTAATGCAAACAGAGGATTCTTTTTAGAATATTCTGCCATATCAGCATTTTCATTTACCTTAGATGTATCTTTGTCTAATTTATTTAATAAATCATTTTTAGATGTATCTGCTTTTGCAAGATTACTAGTATCTTTTTTAGCAATAGTATCGTTTATACTTGCTAAACTGTCTTTTCCTAAAGAATCTGAAAGTTTTTTACCACTAAGTAAAGTGCTTAACTTTTGATTTAATTGATCAATACTATTAAAAATTTCAGAGTTTTCATAGGTTAACCAAAATTGCAATTCAGCTGTAGTTTGAAGTATTTTTCTTGCTCTATCAGGATCTCCAATACCAGGAAGTTCAACTAAAATACGTCCAGTATTAGCTAATCTTTGAATATTAGGTTGAGCTACACCAAATTTATCAATACGATTAGTAAGAATATTATATGTTCTATCAATTGCACCTTCAGCTTCTTTACGAATAACTTCAATTACTTCTTTATTTGTTGACTTAGCAGTAATCCCTTTGTCTTTTAACTCACGTGTATTGAAAATATCAGGACTAGCAAGTCTTGCATTTGGATCAATTTCAGTAAATGCCTTATCAAAAAGAGTAATAAAATCATCTTGTGATGTACGTTGCATAATAACTGCCTTATCAATAGCCTTGTTAAATGTAACATTAACACTATTATTAGATAAAGCTTTAACAATATCAACAACAGAAACCTCAAGAGTAACATTCATACCACCCTTTAAATCAAGTCCAAGACATATCTCTTTCTCTTTACACTCTTTGTATGTGTAGTTTTTAATCAGTAAGTTGTATACTGGAGTCGATGATATAGAATCGAAAAAATATTTCTCTTGCGATTTAGAAATAGAATCTAAAAAATATTTCTCTTTAAACGCATCACCTTTTCCCATTTCTTTGGCTAAAGCCATTACTTTTTCGCTAGTCGAAAATTCTGTTGCTTTTTTCTCAACTGATCTTGTTACCAGCGTAAACGACAACTGGAATACACACACTAACGCCAGTAGAATTGCGAATAATCTTATCGCACCTTTGTTTTGCATATCTTTACTTTTTTAACTATTTAATTGATATTATTACTTTTTCACTTTTATTCAGCCTGCAAATATAGAATAACATTTAAAATTAAACAATAATTTAGAAATTAAATCTTTTCCTATTTTAACATAAAACGATTAAAAACCCCATCAATAAAGAATCAGCTACAATAAAAAAAATATTATGCTTTTAACTTTGTGTTTTAAACTTTGTTTTATAGATTTGTGAAAAACTTAGAAATGAATTCTTTAAAAAAAATCATATTTGTCGTACTATCATGTTTAATTAAGCCTGCATTAAGCCAACAAGCCGACAATGATTTTAGATTTTATTTTAATGATTCAACTATTGTTACAAATAATATTAACCAACCACTAGAACTAGCTTGGCTGGGCGGATTAAACACACCTCAATTTTCATCCATCGATATTAATCTAGATGGCAAAAAAGATTTATTCATTTTTGAGCGAAATGGAAATAAAATTTATAATTTAATAAATACATCCGCTAGTTCGGGTGAAATTAAACTTAAAAATTCCATTGATTACCTAAATAGATTCCCTGTTCTTCATGATTGGGCTTTACTTACCGACTTTAATGGTGATCAAAAAGAAGATATTTTCACCTATTCTTCAGGAGGAATAGCTGTCTACAAAAACACGTCAACAACTACTGCATTAAAATTCACTCAAATAACAAATAGTTTATTGGCAGATTTTGGCACTGGAAACATGAACAATATTTATGTTTCATCAGTTGATATTCCAGCATTTGTCGATATTGATAAGGATGGCGACCTTGATATTTTATCTTTTCATATCTTAGGTTCATACCTTCAGTTATACATTAATTTGTCCATGGAAAAATATGGAAATGCTGATAGTTTAGATTATGTTTTAGCAAATAATTGCTGGGGAAGTTTTGCCGAAAGCGAAAATGCAAATAAAATTATTCTTAACATTAATTGCCCGTACTCAAAATTGCTTAACGACTTCACTGCCAAAGCAACTCGACATACTGGATCGACCATTAGTGCCATAGATTTAAACAACGACAGCAATATTGATCTTTTAATTGGCGACATAGACTTCAGAAACATGTATGCGCTTTACGCAAATTCAACAGGTTCTGATGCAATTATTAATCAATACGATAGTATTTTTCCAAATTACGACACCACCATAAATATAACTTCTATGCCAGCTGCTTATTTTGTAGATGTAAATAATGATGGCAAAAAAGATTTAGTAGTTGCACCCGACGATCCAAGAGTTTCAGATACCTACAAAGGCATTTGCTGGTACGAAAATATTGGCACTGGCTCAGCAAATATTTTCAAGTATAAAGAAAAAGGTTTTTTGCAAAATGACATGATCGACATAGGTCAACATTCGTATCCAATGCTTTACGATTACGACAAAGATGGGTTAACCGATTTGCTAGTGAGCAACTACGGCACATATTCTGGCTCAAAAGATTCGCTGAACTCTATTTATTCTTATTATTACTCAAGAATTTACTTGTATAAAAATATTGGAAGTAACTCAAATCCATCATTTAAAGCAATTTCTGATGATGTAGCAAATTTAAGCTCGCTAAAAACAATAGGATTATTTCCAACATTTGGAGATTTAAACAACGATGGGAAAGACGAACTTATCTTGGGCGACCAAAATGGGAAATTACATTATTTAGAAAATATTTCTAACGATATTAATATTCCTAATTTTCAGCACATTTCGGCTAGTTACTCAAATATTGATATTGGCAATTATAGTTCACCTCAATTATTAGATTTAAATAGAGATGGGCTTCTCGACCTTGTTGTTGGGGCAAAAGATGGGAAATTGTATTATTTTCAAAATACAGGAACAACTAGCAATCCTGTATTTTCAAATACACCAACAATTTCTAAATTAGGAAACGTAGTAGTTACAGACACATTGAACTCAAACTTTGGTTATTCAAAGCCTTTTTTCTATGATTTAAATGGTTCATACCGATTAATGGTAGGCTCTCAATCAGGTAATTTTTTTTATTATTCATCTATTGATAATAATTTAAATGGATCATTTGAATTGGTTAATCCCAGCTATTTAAGCTCGAATTTTGGTGCCTATTCATCTATTACAATGAAAGACATCAATAACGACACCTATCCAGAAGCAATAATTGGCAACGAAGCTGGTGGTTTAAATTTTTTCAAAGGAGCAAAACCTTGGGGCGTTGGGATTAAAGAAGAAAAAAATAGTTCCGTGAAAATTTATCCCAACCCATGTTCAAACAGCTTTTCTATCGAAAACGCCGAAATTCTTAAAATCGAACTTATCAATCTTGAAGGACAAACTATTCAGACCTTTAATAAAAATGCAACTGAGTATTTTTTTAATGAATCGGTTAGCAACGGAGTTTACACATTAAAAATTGAATTAAATAATCATCAAATACTGTATAGTAAATTGATAAAAGTTAAGCCATAAAGGACATTCTAATAATTAAATTTGAATTTTCCCAACAATCTCAATATTTAATCCCAATCAAAAAGATGCGAATTGCCGTCTGAATCTTCTTTTGAACTTTCATCCACCCAATCGTAAAAAGCCTTATTAACAGGCACTTTGAAATACACACCAGGGCTTTTTATGGTTGTATGACCAATTCTTCTTAATCTGAAATCAAGTCCTAACACATAATTTGCCCATACTGAACCTTGCATACCTGCATATAATTTGCTTTCATCTGTTCTATATTCTAATACTGGTCCAAGTGAAAGCCCAGCAAGAAAAACGCCTGTTTGTCCTTCAAAATAAAAACGAATTTTTTGCTTTTCTTTTTCAACACCAAAATCATAACCATAAGGGAAATGACTCGTATTCCATCGCGATACTTCTATTCCGCCAGAAACTCTAACTTTCTCACCACCAAAGTTAATATGCAACATTGGTCCTACCAACCAAACAGAAGTTGGTTGAGCAAATATTTTTATAGAAAAAATTACAAATAAAATGCAAATAACTACTATTTTTTTCATGAAAAATAAAGTTTTAAATTGAACCTCTCAATGTTTTTTACTTGCTAAAATTAATAAATATTTTATTTCTCTTATGTGTTCTTAGCAACAAAATTTTCTTTTTATAGTCTATAATAGCTTTGTAATCTAAAAGTATATCTCCGCCAATAACTCCAACAATCTCTTCTAACCCAATCGCCTGATATGAGGCATTAACGTGACTCATATCTAGTAAAACAGCTTGATAATTCCTCAATACAAAGTCGCCTAATTGAAATTCGTCAAACAACGAAAAATAACTTTGTACTGTATTAGAACCCAAACCAGTGGTAAGTTGCTGATTTGCTTCATGCTCTTCTTCTACAATATATTTTTTGATTTGTTCAATATCAAAAGCCGAACGCGAAGCCCCAGAATCAACCAGCATTTTTGCCTCCTTTCCATTAATTTTACAAGAAATAAAAAGGTGGCAGCCATCGCCTTGCAAATCAACCATATCAAGATTTATAAAGCTTTTCATTTACGATAAAATTTAATATTAAAATCATCTATTTTCACAGTTTCAAGCTTTGCATTAGAGATATAAAACGAAACTATATCCGTGCTTTTTATACCACTAGGCAAATCTAACGAATAAATTAATTTTGATAGTTTTCCTGCTTTATCAAAATACCTGAATGGACGAGATTGCCACGAAAGTGTACTATCGGCATTACTAATAGTGCAATCCATTGAAACATCTGCAAGCACTGTATCTGCAATAAAATCAACAGAAGCAATAAAATAATTCGCATTTTTTAAGTCAGAATATGGAATTCTAATTGTTGGTCCATACATCAAACTATCACTCATTATAAAACTTTTTATCCCGTTTATTGGATTTACTGTATCCAAAACAATTTTAGAAGTCCAACAATCAGCCGATTCAAAATCATTATTAATTTCAAGCAAAGGAAGTTTTTCTCCTTGATTTGATTTTCTTGAAAACAATCTAACTGTATATCCAAGTTTTGATGTATTGTAAATAATGTAAGGATATTCAGAGCTAATTATATCTTCTATTATGCTTGGTTGATAAAGTAGATATGAATCCATAAAATAAGGCTTGTTTGAATTTTGAACAATCTTTTTCAATTCAATCAATTTTTCTTCTTCGCCATGATTTATATATTGTGAAAATTCGAGCGTACTGCCCTCTTTTTTTAAATAAAAATTGATGTAATTTGGATTATTTAACTGAATAATACGTTCAATTGAATCGCTTTTATAAGTCTTATTTAATTCAACAATTTCTTTTGCTAAGCCTTTAAAATCGCCAAAAGTAGATTCTTTAAAACTTGTTTGCTCAAATACAAAAGAATAAGAACAAATGACAGCAATGCAGATGATAGCGACTTTTTTTAACTTTTCCTTTAATAAATCTATTCCATAAACTATAAATGCAATTAAAAAAGGGAAAGTAAAAACCAGTGTAGAATATTGAAGTATAGGATTTTTCAATCGAGAATAATAAAAACCAATTAGAAAAGAAACAATGAACCAAAATAAAAATAACAAAGGCATTTTCGATTTGGAAATTGGATTTTTTATTATGTAATAAATAGAAATGGCAAAGAGAACTAAAGCAACAATTGCTATTATTAATGATTGGTTGAAAGAAAAATACAGAAAATCAATAATCCAATCATTTTTAGGTTTACCTAACCAACCTCCTACACCGCCTATACCCATTTGAAAATAAAAAACTTTAAAATTTGGTAAATACACAACAAATGAAGCTACTACGGTAATAAGAAGCGGGAGAATTTTTGATTTATTCATAAAAACTAAACCACTGATTCCCATTATTAAAACAACTAAAAAGCTATAATTATGTGTAATTGCAGCTAATACAGCCGAAGCACCAAAAAGAAACATGGTGATTAGCTTTTTATTATCCTCAATAAAAAAAGCATACCAATAATAAGCAAACATCATTACAAACAATAATCCAGGGCTATACGGGCGAGCTAATTGACTATACAGCACTGTAAATTGCAATAACGCAATAAACAACCCACCAAGAAAAGCAGCCTCTTTTGAAAAAATTTTCTTTAATAATAAGTAAAAATATACAACAGCGATAACACCTGCTAAAGCAAATGGAAAGCGAAGCCAAAATTCAGTAATTTCGAAACATTTAGTCCAATAATAAAGAAAAACCTGAACCCCAGCCGGATGCATATCGTTTGTCATTACGCCATAATAAACCAAATCTTTTAAGGAATTGTAGTTTAATCTTGAAATTGCACTTAATTCATCATTGCTAAGCGACCAATCCGACAAATGCCAAAAGCGAGCAAAAAAGCTAATAATAATTAACCCCAAAAGGTAAAAATCAATTTTTCTTAAATTCATTGTTTCCGTATTATGTTTAAGCAAAATTATTCATTATTTCACAATTATTAATATAAATATTTTTAGTGGTTTCCGATTTTTTACAATCTTTGCATAATATTGCAAAAAACATGTGTAAACTATTTTTTATAATCGCTTTCAGTTTATTCTCTGTTTCAACAATTGCTCAAGATATTTTTACTGTATCAGGAGCAAAATCAACTGCTTTGGGCATGACAGGAGTTTGCCAAACCGACGTGTGGAGTGTTCAAAACAATCAAGCAGGATTAGCATTTTTAGAAAAACCATCGTTGGGAGTTTTCTACGATAATAGGTTTGGGCTTAAAGAAACCAGTTTGAAGAATGCTGCTTTTGCGTTGCCCACAAAATCTGGCACATTTGGATTAGCCGTAAATTACTTTGGCTACAAACTATTTAATCAATCAAGAATTGGGTTAGCTTACGGCAAAAGGCTTTCAGAAAAAATATCAATTGGAATACAACTAAATTATTTGCAAACAGTTACAGGTGAAAATTATGGGAAATCGGGTGCATTGGCAGCAGAAATTGGTTTTTATTCTAAAATAAGCAAAAACACAAGCTTTGCAACTCATATATTTAATCCAACACGAGCAAAAGTTTCAAAATATTATAATGAACAATACCCTACATTAATAAAATTAGGATTTTTAAATAAATTTTCTGATAAAACTAACATTACAATAGAATTACAAAAAGACCTAAACTTCAAACCTTCGGTAAATGGAGGAATTGAATACCATTTAGCAAAGCCAATATATATAAGATTAGGAATATCATCAAATCCGTTTTACAATACATTTGGCATTGGCTTAGAATTCAATCGTTTTGTTATCGATTTTTCTGCCAGATACCATTCAATGCTTGGTTTGTCGAGTCAATTTTCTTTAAATTATAAATTGTAAGATGAAAAGCTTTGCGTTTTATATAGCTATTATTCTGCTATTATTTTCATTTTCTGGTGTTTCGCAAACCAATCCTGATAAAATAATTGAAACAAATATTGATAATAACATTGAAAATTCTGACGAAACAAAGGATATCGATTTCTCGGAGCTTACTGATGCAATAGAACAACTAACAGAAAATCCAATAAACCTAAATATAGCTAGCGAATCGGAATTTTCAGCATCAAGAATTTTCAACGATATACAAATCAGCAATTTTCTTTATTATCGTCAACGATATGGGCAGTTAATAAGCATTTATGAATTATTAAACATCAATGGGTTCGACAACAAATCATTTGAAGCAATAAAACCATATATCATTGTTTTACCTGTTGACTCTACAAAACAATTGAATTTTAAAAACATCATTAAATACGGTAAAACACAAGTTATTATTCGTGGAAGCCGTGTTTTAGAAGAACAAGCTGGCTATTCGAATCAAACAGATTCGTTGAAAAACAGCAATAAACAATACCTTGGCAGTCCATATAAAATATACTCAAAATACCGTTTCAAATATTCGAATAATATTAGTTTTGGAATTACTGGCGAAAAAGATGCTGGCGAAGCATTTTTTAAAGATCCACAAAAGCAAGGATACGACTTTTATTCCGCACATTTCTTTGTTGGAAACACAGGGAATTTAAAAGCATTAGCAATTGGCGATTATCAAGTTTCATTTGGACAAGGCTTAACGCTATCCCCAGGCATGTCTTTTGGAAAGGGAGCAAGCGTTATCAATATCAGAAAATTTGCTAGCGGCGTGAAATCCTATTCTTCGACAAATGAAAATAGATTTTTTAAAGGAATAGCTAGTACCATCGACTTAGGACATTTTGATTTTTCGGTCTTATATTCAAAAAATAAATTAGATGCTAGCATTGAAAACACGGATACACTAGCAGAAGAAGAATATTTCTCAAATTTCATAGAAACTGGTTACCATAATACCATGACAACGCTAGAAAATAGAAATACAATTACCGAAACTATTTATGGAACTAACCTCAACTACAAATACAAAAACGTTAAAATTGGCGGAACAGCTTATCATCAAACTTTTGACAAAGCATTAGTTCCCTCAAAATCATTATACCAACTTTTTGATTTCTCGGGAAAAGAAAATACCGTTTACGGCATCGATTACAGCTATTTTTATCAACCATTTAGCTTTTTTGGAGAAGCATCAACCAGTCAAAATGGAGGCAAGGCATTTTTACAAGGATTTGAAGCTCATCTAGCAACGTTTCTTTCGGTGTCGGCTTTATATAGAAAATACGATGCAAATTATCAAAACTTATATTCAGCTGCTATTAGCTCCAATTCATCTGCACAAAATGAAGAAGGAATTTACATAGGCATTCAATGTTTTCCTATTCCACATTTCTCATTTTCGGCATATCACGATATGTACAAATATCCATGGCTCAAATATCGTGTATCGTCGCCATCTTATGGTCATGACAATTTATTTCAGCTCGATTATATTCCTAGCAGCAAAGTTTCGATGTATGTAAGATACAAAAACCGATTAAAGCAAGAAAACTCAAGTGTTGAAACAACTAATATTCCACAACTAGACAATATTAAAAAATCATCATACCGCTACCATTTTAGTTTTCAGGCTACTAAAAATCTAGCATTAAAGAGCCGAATTGAAGTTAGCCAACTAGAAAATACAGCAAAACAAAATGGATATTTAATTTATCAAGACCTTTCATATTCTTTCCCAAATAAACCAATTAGTTTTAGTTGCAGATATGCTTTATTCGATACTGAAAACTATGATACACGAATTTATGCTTATGAAAATGACATGCTTTACGCATTTTCTTGTCCTGCATATTATTATAAAGGCTCAAGAGCTTATCTTGTAATGAAATATTCGCTAAAAAAAGGCATCGATATTTGGTTTAGAATTGCTCAAAGTTATTATGCAAATAAAACAACAATAAGTTCGGGATTAAATGAAATTGATGGAAATACGCAAACGGAAGTGAAAGTTCAAGTTAGAATAAAAATATAAAAGGTAAACGGCTCAAGGTGCATGGTGCAAGGTGGTACTCGAAAGTAAAATTCGAAAAGCCACGGTAGCTGAGCGGAGCCGAAGCCAGTGTTTGGAAAGCTTTAAAGTGGAAAGTAGAAAATAAAATTTATGATAAAATCATTATTATCAAATCACACTGTTCATCGGTCACTGAGCGGAGCCGAAGTGAATCGAAGAGCGGTATTTAAAACACTTTTAATATTCTCTTTTTACCTCTTGACATTTTGCAAACCATCATTTTTATCAGCTCAAAGCGAAGATTCTGCTTCGAACTTCAAAATAATGTTTTATAACACTGAAAATCTATTTCATCCCGATAATGATTCACTAACAAATGATGATGATTATACACCAGAAGGCAATTATCATTGGACTTTTAAAAGATACCAACATAAACTTTATAATATCTACAAAGTAATAACAGCTGTTGGCAATGGAAATATGCCTGATATTGTGGGTTTTTGTGAAATTGAAAACAGAAAATGCCTGCAAGATTTAATAAACAGAACACCTTTAGTTCAATATAACTACGAAATAAAACATTATCAATCTGCCGATTCGCGAGGAATTGATGTGGGCTTAATCTATCGAAAAGATAAGTTCTCTCCAATTTCAGACCGACCAATAAAAATAAGCTATCCCGAAGATTTATCGAACCGACCAACTAGAGATATTTTATATGTGAAAGGTTTAGTAAATAATACTGACACGCTCCATGTTTTTGTGAACCACTGGCCCTCAAAATACGGCGGAGCAAAAGAAACCGATCCACTAAGAATGTATGTTGGCGAATTGCTTAAAGCATTTACAGATTCAATTATGCAAGCCAGCCCTAATTCTAAAATAGTATTAATTGGCGATTTCAACGATGAACCCGAAGACCGAAGTATTACGGAAGCACTAGGCGCTCAAGTCCCAACAAATTCGATAAAACCCAATCAACTATATAATCTATCCTACGATTTACAATACAATCAACGGCTATGGACTCATAAATTCCAAGACCACGGCGGCATTATCGACCAGATTATAGTTTCTGGAGCAATGTTAGAAAGCAAAAATGGAGTTTACACCACACAAAAAGACGTTCACATTTATCAATCAGATTTTCTATTAATGGAAGACGATAAATTTCTAGGCAAAAAACCTTTTAGAACCTATACAGGAATGACTTATACAGGTGGATTCAGCGACCATTTGCCTGTTTGGGTGGAGTTGAAAGTGGGAAAGTAGAAAGTGTCTTCGAAATAATCTATTTTTAAAACCTAAATTTCTATTTTAAGAAATTTAATAATATTCCAACCCAAATAAGCACAATCATTTATATCAACATTATAACTTTTCAAATTCATCTTTATTGAAAACTCTGCTTTAAGAGTACATCTTCCTACTTCAAATTGAATGTAATTTTTTAATTCATTTTCAAAATCAAAGAATATTTGAAAAGCTGAATCATTAATTTGCTGAGTATTATAGAATTCCCATGTTTTTTTATTAATCAAACCTAATTCCTCAAGTGAATCAGAATCTTTCCACAAAACATGGTCTGTATAGTCTATCTTTAATTTATATGAATTTACACGATAATTTGCAGGTGTTTTTATTATTTCCAACTTATAATCTTTTCCTCCAAAACAATTTAGATAATTCATTATTATTACTAAAGTATCTTTTTCTTTAATACTACCAGAGATACTTTCATCAAGCTTGGAGTTGCACAAAAATAAATAGTTTGATAATTCAGGCTCAAAATCTCCTTTTACCATTATTTCATCAAACAATTTCTTAGCTTGCCCAAATCTATTTTGAGAATAAGAGCATTCTGCGTATTTAAATTTAAAATAATCCGGGATGCTATCCAATTCTTTAATTGCTCTGTTGTAATACCATTCAGATTCTTTATAATTTTTCAAGCAGTTTTTTGACTCTGCGATTAATAAAAGAGCTTTTTGCAAACTAGTGCTTCTTTTATCTAAAGAGATGTTTTGGTATTGATTGATAAAATCATTAAAAAGTTGAATATTTAAAGAATCATTCAGATACATTTTTGATTCAGCTATCTTAAATTTCAAATATAAAATTTTATAGCTCTCACTATTTTTAAAAAAACTATTTTTCAATGCTTTAGAATAAACATTCAATGCATTTTTATATTCTTTATTTTTAAAATATTCATCAGCCAATGTTGTCTTTCTATTTTGAGAAAATCCATTCACAAAAAACAGAAGAACAAATAGAAATGCTAAAATTACTTTTAATTTCATAAGCTAGTTATATTCTTAATATTTTTACTGCTACAAACATAAAACTATAAATCATCAAAACAAAATCTCCACGAAAACACATAAATTTCATTGCAACAAATAACTACTTCTCCTCCTATTTTCAACAAACTCATTATCAGCAATTTTCTATTATCACCCTTTCCTTTTTAAACTCTGCCTTTAAAAACACAAGGGTCTTTTTATAGTTTGCCTTTAAAAAGGAAAGGGTGTTTGAAATTAAACGCTAAAACATAAACCTCAAAGCAAATGAAGAAAACACAAAGTTAACCAAAACAAATTTATCCAATTTACCCCTTGTATCAAATACTTTCAACTTTCAAACTTTATGAACTTTCAAACTCTTCAAACCACAAGGAACGCTAAGAAAAACACAAAGTTCACAAGAGGAAACAGGACTTTATCTTCAGTAAAACTTCAGAATTCTTGATTCTTGATTCTGTCTTCTTACTTCCAGATTCGAAAATCAAATCACTAATCACCACTCACTACAAAAAGCAGTTCATAACCTGTGATTAATTCTTAATTCTATTCTTAATTTTGAATTGACAATTTTTGTAAATTTGCAAAAAAGGTATTATAATGAGCGAACAATACACGGAAGATAGCATTCGGTCTCTCGATTGGAAAGAGCATATACGTCTGCGTCCGGGAATGTATATTGGAAAGCTAGGCGATGGCGCTTCCAACGACGATGGAATTTATGTTTTAATAAAAGAAGTTCTTGACAATGCTGTTGATGAATTTATCATGGGAAATGGTAAAAAAATCAATATTAATATAAAAGATAAACAAGTTACCGTTCGCGACTTTGGACGTGGAATTCCACTGGGCAAAGTTATCGATTGCGTTTCTAAAATTAACACAGGAGCAAAATACGATTCAAAAGTTTTCAAAAAAACCGTTGGATTGAATGGTGTTGGAACAAAGGCTGTTAACGCTCTTTCTTCATATTTTAAAATCCAATCTATTCGTGAAGGTCGAACTAAAATAGTTGAATTTGAAAAAGGGAATATTTTAGTTGAGCATCCTGAAGTTGATTCAACTGACCAAAATGGAACCATTGTTTCATTCATTCCTGATGACAGCATTTTTATCAATTATCATTATATTACCGAATACGTTGAAAACCTTTTGTGGAACTACGTATACCTCAACAAAGGACTTTCTATATATTTCAACGGACAACGTTTTTTCTCTGAAAATGGCTTAAAAGACTTACTTGAAAGGAACATCAATACTCCAGTAGTCTATCCTATCATTCATTTGAAAGATGATGATTTAGAATTTGCCTTTACACACAGCAACTCACAATATTCAGAAGAATATTATTCATTTGTTAATGGGCAACATACAACACAAGGTGGAACGCACCAACAAGCTTTCCGCGAAGCAATTGTAAAAACAATACGCGAGTTTTATAAAAAAGATTTTGATGTTGCCGATATTAAAACTTCTTTGATTGCAGCACTTAGCATAAAAATCCAGGAACCCGTTTTTGAATCACAAACCAAAACCAAATTGGGCTCAACACATATAGAACCTGATGGACAAACGATTAGAACTTATATTTCTGATTTAGTAAAAAGACTACTCGACAATTACTTGCACATAAATACCGATTCTGCCGAACTTCTTCTGAAAAAAATTATGCAATCGGAAAAAGAGCGCAAAGAAATGGCCGGCATTCAAAAGATTGCTCGCGAAAGTGCCAAGAAAGTAAGTGTTTTTAATAAAAAACTTCGCGATTGCCGAATTCATTATAACTCAAACCACGAAAGACGTTTAGACTGTTGCTTATTTATTACTGAAGGAGATTCTGCAAGTGGTTCTATCACAAAATCTCGTGATGTTAATACACAAGCTGTATTCAGTTTAAAAGGGAAACCACTGAATTGCTTTGGATTATCAAAAAAGATAGTTTACGAAAACGAAGAATTCAACCTTTTGCAGCATGCATTAAATATTGAAGACGGCTTAGAAAATCTTCGTTACAATAATATCATAATCGCTACCGATGCCGATGTAGACGGGATGCACATTCGTTTATTGCTGATAACCTTCTTTTTGCAGTTCTTTCCAGATATTGTAAAGAACGGACATCTATATATTTTGCAAACCCCACTTTTTAGAGTTCGTAATAAAAAGGAAACTAAATATTGCTATAACGAACAAGAACGTCAGGAATCAATCCAACGACTGGGTCCAAACCCTGAAATCACACGATTTAAAGGACTTGGAGAAATTTCACCCGACGAATTCAAGCATTTTATAGGTCCCTTAATTAGATTAGAGCCAATAATAATGAAGAAACACGAAAATATCAGAGACTTGCTAAACTATTATATGGGCAAAAATACACCTGAACGGCAAAATTTTATTATTGATAATTTAAGGATTGAAGAAGAAGTGGTTTAATTATTTATCTTTGCAAAAAATTGATTTCTACTTTTAATGAGTGATAAAAAAAATACAATAAAAAACGTTATAAAAAACGAGCCCAAGCCTTTGGTAGAGGAAAAAATTGGCAAAAAACCGAAAGAAAAAGTTGAAGACACTGAAAAAGCCAATACCATAAAAAATCAACCAAAAGCAGAAAAATCGGAAAAGAAAACGGTAAAATCAGAAGGCAGAAAATTTAATTTTCGCTTAAGTGATAAGTTTGTTCGCATATTAGGATTATTTCTTTTCCTAGCTTCAATATATTTGGTTTTAGCCTTCACTTCGTTTATTTTCACATGGAAACTAGACGTTGCTTTTCCAGTTGAAGGTGGTTGGCTAGATACATTTGCAAACCGTACTATATTTGCCGAAAATATTTTAGGTAAATTTGGCAGTTTCTTAGCATATCTTTTTATTTACAAATGGTTTGGAATTGCTTCATATCTTTTTGTTTTTATCTTTTTTATTCTAGGTTTTAAACTTTCATCTGGTTTTTCAATACTTCCACTTGGAAAAACTATACGATATTCTGTTTTTGTAATGATTTGGACTTCAATAGCTGCTTCATTAATTTTATATAAAGATAATCAGTTAATATTTGGCGGAAATTTTGGTTACCAAGCTAAAATGTGGTCAATTTCATTAATTGGTCAAGCCGGAACTGCATTGCTCCTATTCTTCTCGATGATAGGCTTTTCAGTTCTTGTATTCGATACAAAATTTGCTTGGCTAGGTGGTTTGATTCCTCAGAAAAAAGAAAAATCAGAATCGGCAATAGATACATCTTCTGCTTCAAGATACAACGCTGTTAGAAATAATACCGTTATCAATCCAGTAACAACAGAAATCAACGAAGAAGATTTAACAGAAGAAGAATTAGCTGCATTGGAACCTGTTCTTATTACCAAAGATGAAATTGATGAGGACGAAGAAGACGTTGATGATACTGATGAAATTGACGAAGACGAGGATGAATTAATTGAAGATACTATCGTTCTTCAAAAAGTTGTTGACCCAATTATTGAAGAACCAATAATAGCAGAGAAAATTTCGGTAGCAGTTGACGAAATTCCTATGGAAATTACTCCTATTGTATATGAAAAACCAATTTCTAGCAACGACCTTGAACTTGAGGTAGAAAAGACAGAAGAAGAAATTCCTTTTAGCGTTGAAGTTGTAGAAGAAAAACCTACGGATGCTGTTATGAATGATTCGGATATTGATGAATTAGCAAAACATAAAGTTGAAGAATTTGGAGAATACGACCCAACTCTCGACTTACCCAATTTCCAATTTCCTAGCATCGAATTACTTGAGCAATATGCTCCAAATACCCAAGGCGTTCAAAAAGAAGAATTGGAAGCTAATAAAAATAGAATTGTTTCTACACTAGCAAACTACGGAATTGGAATTGCTCAAATCAAAGCTACCATTGGACCAACTGTTACCTTATATGAAATTGTTCCAGAAGCAGGCGTTAGAATTTCTAAAATTAAAAATTTGGAAGACGATATTGCCCTAAGTCTTGCTGCATTAGGAATTCGTATTATTGCCCCAATTCCTGGAAAAGGAACCATTGGTATCGAGGTTCCAAACCAAATTGCAGAAGTGGTTTCAATGCGTTCGGTCGTTAGTTCCGAGAAATTCCAACTTTCAAAAATGGATTTACCTATTGTTCTTGGAAAAACTATTACTAACGAAACATTCACTTTCGATTTAGCTAAAATGCCTCACTTATTGATGGCTGGAGCAACTGGTCAGGGTAAGTCTGTGGGATTAAACGCTATTCTAACCTCATTGCTTTATAAAAAGCACCCATCAGAGCTTAAATTTATTTTAGTCGATCCGAAAAAGGTAGAATTAACGCTTTACAACAAAATCGAACGTCATTATTTAGCTAAATTACCTGGCTCAGACGAAGCAATTATAACTGACACCAAAAAAGTGGTAAGCACGCTTAATTCTTTATGTATTGAAATGGACAACCGTTACAATCTCTTGAAAGATGCAATGGTTCGAAACCTTAAAGAATACAACGAAAAATTCAAATCTAGAAGATTGAATCCAGAAAATGGTCACCGATTCTTACCATATATTGTAGTAGTTGTTGATGAATTTGCTGATTTAATTCAAACAGCAGGCAGAGACGTTGAAGGGCCAATTGCTCGCCTTGCACAATTAGCTCGTGCTATTGGAATCCACTTAATTATTGCAACGCAACGCCCTTCGGTAAATGTAATAACTGGATTAATAAAAGCAAATTTCCCTGCACGCATAGCTTTCAGAGTAACCTCAAAAATAGATTCAAGAACAATTCTTGACAGTGGCGGTGCCGATCAGTTAATAGGACGTGGTGACTTGCTTTTTTCAACAGGAAATGATTTAACACGTATACAATGTGCTTTTGTTGATACGCCTGAAGTTGAAAGAATTGCTGATTTTATTGGAGCACAACGTGGTTATCCTGATGCATTTTTACTACCCGAGGTTCAAGATGAACAATCGGAAGGCAATGGTGATATTGATGCAGGAGATAGAGATACGTTATTTTCGGAAGCAGCCCGAGTGATTGTACAGCATCAACAAGGCTCAACTTCTCTAATTCAAAGAAAAATGAAGTTAGGATACAATCGTGCTGGAAGAATCATCGACCAGTTGGAAGCTGCTGGAATTGTTGGTCCATTTGAAGGCTCTAAAGCTAGAGAAGTAAAAATAAAAGACATTGTAACTTTGGAACAGTTATTGAGTGATATAGAAAAGAAATTTTAATTAACAATATTTTAATATTAACGCAATGAAAAAAATTGGTTTATTATCTGCACTATTTATTTTTTCGCTGAGCTTTTCAATAGCCCAACCTGCTGCTCAAGACCCGAAAGCAAAATCAATACTGGATGGTGTTTCTGCAAAAATAAAAACGTATACATCAATGCAGGTCGAATTTTCGCAATCAATGGTTAATACAAAAGATAAAATTAACGAAAACCAACAAGGCAAAATTCAACTAAAAGGAGATAAATACCATTTAACACTTGCTTCACAAACGGTAATTTCGGATGGAAAAACCACTTGGACTTATTTGAAAGATGTAAACGAAGTAAATGTTGATAATGCATCTAAAGATGAAGAGGCAATAAATCCAACTAGCATTTTCACAATTTGGGAAAAAGGCTTTAAATACAAATATATCAAAGAAGAAATTCAAAATGGAGTTCCTGTTCATATAATTGACTTAACACCCATAAAAGGAAAATCTTTTTTCAAAGTTCGTTTAATAATTGACAAAAACAAACAACAGTTAACAAGCGCATCAATTCACGAAAAAAATGGCACCATATACACATATAAAATTATAAAATTCACGCCAAATATTTCTATAAACGAAAGTATTTTTACTTTTAACAAAGCTAGTTATCCAGGTGTTCAAGTTATTGACATGAGATAATTCTTACTCATTATTTGCATTATACAGGCCTTGCAATTTACGAGCTATTAAATAGTTTACAAATAATAGCAACTGCATGTCTTCAAATCGTTTAAAAAAATATTAGAAACCTAAAAAGCGATTAAGTAAATCTGATTTTTACTTAATCGCTTTTATTTATAAGGTGACTTTTTCAGTCCTCATTTTAGGAATACCTGTTTTTGTAATCACTATTTAACAAATCGTCCTATTAAACTTTGTTTTTCATTGTGTAAATTTAAAATATAACAACCTGAAGTCAATTCAGAAATATTAATTTTCTCTGAATTTCTAATTTCTCCCTGAAGTACCAACATTCCTTGCATATTAATTACTTCATATTTTGCATTTCCAATATAATTCACCTGTATATTATCAACAGCTGGATTTGGCATTATTATAAGCGTTTTTTTGTGGTTTTCGAAAACACTTTGTATTTCCAAATCTTCGTCTGTAACAGTATAAATATCACTAAACATCAAATTAAGACTTTTGTTTAAACAATTAATTACAAGATTTAATTGATAAGTTCCAGCAGAATCTATTGCATAGCTTATAGCAACTATCATTTCAACACCATTTTGCACAATATGCCATTCAGCATATACCCCATTTGCATTTGCGTAAACGCCACTTACCCAAGCTGAATCTATAACTCCATTAAGGAAACAAGAGTCCAACGTTGATGCCACTGTATCGGTAGGAACTACCACATTGGTTGAATCATAATTAGTATAATCTTCAATATATGTACATGATGCAGCCTGATTACCATAAATATCGATTACTGTTACACAATAATAACCAGGACACAAATTATAAATTGCTTGAGATGTTTGGCCATTGCTCCATATAAATTGGTTTGAATTAGAATTATTATTCACCGAAGCAACTGCAGAACCCGTACAACTACTTGAATCGGAATAAGAAGCTTGAGCATCAATGTATACAGACAATGAATTATTATTATAAGCAGATGAATCAACTACTTCATAACAAGCTGTTCGAACACAGCCTAATGAATTTGTAACAGTTACACAATATAAACCGATTGCTAAACTATCTATCCATTGAGTTGTTTGACCTGTATTCCATAAAAATTCATATTCTAACGAATCATTTGTATTATAGGATGCAGAAACATATGCACCAACCATTCCATCATTTTGATTTGCATCATGAATGGAGTTACCATATAATGATAAATTGAAACAAGTGTCTAGTTGAATTGTATCCGAAATATAAGTACAAGCACTCCTCGAACAACCATATTGATTTGAAACAGTTACACAATAGGTACCCGGATTTATCCCAGAAATAGAATTAGTAGTATCTCCAGTGCTCCACAAATAGCTATAAACATTATTATATGAATTAGCATTTATACTAACATTTACAGTTTTACCACCAAGAGAATTGTTATCCATTGTATATATTTGCAAACTAAAACAAGAATCTTGTGTTCCTGTTACATATGCACAAGCCGATTTAACACAACCATTATATCCCGTAACAGTAACGCAATAATATCCCGAATTTAAATTGCTAATTGTAGGCGTTGCTGCATTGTTGCTCCAGTAATAAGAATAAACCCCAATGCTATCACTAACCCAAACACTTGCCGAACCATTATAACTACTAACACTTATACTAAAACAACTATCTTGAACAGTTGTTGTATCTTGTATTGCACTCACATATACACAACCAGATTTAACACAACCATTATATCCTGAAACAGTTACGCAATAATATCCTGAATTTAAATTATTAACCCAAGGGGTTGTCACGTTATTGCTCCATAAATAAGAATAAACCGCTGTAGAATCACTTACCCAAACATTTGCCGAACCGCTATTGTTCATACTGCTTATTGACATACTGAAACAACTGTCTTGAGTTAAATTAGAATTCTCATCACTTGCATCGAAGCGATATATATTAGAAATTGAATCACAATAAAAATTAAACCAAGGATAATCACTCCAATAGTATAAAGAATATGGCTTGTTCTGTCCACTTGGGAAAGCAACATTTCCATTTACAGGCTCCCATACGCCATTATTTAATCTTTCGCCTTTACCGCTAATCGAATGTCCTTCTGAATCATAGGCATAAGTATATTTGTATTTATTGATGTTCTGAACACCGTTCCATTGGTCATGAATTTCGAACATTCGTTCCACCATGTTTCCATTGGCATCATATTGATATGTCCCTAATTCTGAATACGAAGCTGGATTTCCAGCTATATAAACATCTGTCAATCGCTTTCCATTAGCATCGTAAGTATATGTATAAGATGGATTATAAGACATCCACGTATTATTATCCCAATATTCATTTGTTGAGGTTAAAATATTTCCATTCGAATTGTAAGTATATAATGTTTTATAATAATTTTCCCAAGCCCCATTTTTCCATTGTTCATACAATATTATCGTCATATTATTATTAACATCATAACTATAATTAATACGGGAGTTAGTTTCCCAATTAGTAGCCCCAAGATATTCATTAAATTCAGTCATAAGATTTCCATTAATATCATAGGAATATGTTGTAATCCAGTCATTACCAGTTGATTTCGTCAACATCTTATTATCAATATCGTATGTATAAGTATACGACCAATCAATCGTCCAGGTATTATTTTGCCACCTTTCATATTTTTCTGTTAACTTATTTCCATTAGCATCGTAAGTAAATGATAATTTTTCAGAATTACTCCAAGTATTATTTAGCCATCTTTCTCTGTTTTTCGACAATAGCTTTCCGTAAGCATCGTAAGTATAAACACTTTTTTCAAAATTCATCCAATTACTATTATCTTTCTGTTCAACTAACCTGGTTGCAATATTGCCATTAGCATCTATAGTTTGCGTAAATCTTTGATAAACACCCAATGTAGTGTATGTACAAATAGTATCCCATTTCCAATCAGAAGCTAGAATACGCATGGATTTGTTTTTTTGGCTTTTGTTAATAACAGCAAAAAGCTCTGCTCCTCTTTCTATTTGACTTCCTTGGCTAGGATGGACGATTGAGACATCCTGTGCTTTTGCAAATAATCCGCTAAAAACAGCAAAAATTGCAAGTGTAATAATTTTTTTCATAATGTATTATTTTAGTTTTAAATACAAGACATTACAAAATCGAAATTGGTTGCATAGAGAAAAAATATTTTTCACAAATTCTAATTATACACCCTGTCAATTATTATTAATATCCTATCCATTTAAAATTATATTTCTCAATAGTATTTCATTTTTCTAATTTTCACAAAAAAAGAGGTTGTAAAAACCTCTTCTTTCAAATTAATAAACCCCAAAACTAAAGTAGTGTACTCATTTACTGAGTTGGAAGTTAATTGGAATTGTACAAAGAACATTAACCAATTTATTTCCTTGTTTTCCTGGTTTCCATTTAGGCATCATTTTAGCAATTCTTATAGCTTCTTCATCGCAACCACTGCCAATGCCACGAGCTAAAGCTACATCCTTAACTGAGCCATCTGTTCCAATTACAAACTGTATGTAAACTGTTCCTTCCACCCTATTTTGTCGCGCCAAATCAGGACATTTTATATTGTTGGCAAAAAATTCAATTCTACCTTCATCACCCCCCGGAAATTCAGGCATCTCGTCAACAATAATATATGGATCATTACATGCAGTTTCTTGATTATTATATATCGAAAATGATTCTACAACATCTGTAGATTTTATTTCTTCCTCAGTATCATTTACCTCAGCACCCTTTTTTGTGATTACATACTTTTCTAATGAAGTTAATTGCATTGCCGAATTTTCTTTATAACAAGCCTTATTATTTAAGGTTGAAGTGCTAAAAGCATTAACATAACCTCTTTCTCCCCATTCAAAAGAAAAAATAACTATTGAAAATGAAACAACAAGACTCATGATTAAAAATGCATTTCTTTTTCTTTCTTTCTCCCCTGAAATTATTTTTTTAACTAACATGGCGTGGGTAATTAAGTTAATGAAATAAAATTAGTCTACGATTGCAAAATAAACTAGTCAGAATCAGTTTTCGGACAATTTGAATCAGTTAACGGTATAGTTTTATAAGGGAAAGGAAAATATTTAAAAAGCAGGTTCATGAAATGTGAAAAGAAATTATAAAATCTCTGCTTTAGTATTCATCATTCAACTACTTTTGTAATATAAAAATCAATTTATGTCAGACACCAATCAACCTTTAGCAGAAATTATGCGTCCAAAATCGCTGGATGATTTCTTTGGGCAAGAACATCTTGTAGGTAAAGATGCTGTTTTAAGAAAATTACTTGAATCTGGGAATATTCATTCTATGATTTTCTGGGGGCCTCCAGGTGTGGGAAAAACAACTTTAGCAACTATTATTTCTCAAGTTTGCAACTGTAAATTCTTCACCTTGAGTGCCATATCTTCTGGTGTTAAGGACGTACGAGAGGTTATTGAACAAGCTGCAAAAGAACCAAAAGCAATTCTATTTATAGATGAAATCCATCGATTTAATAAAAGTCAACAGGATTCTTTACTTGGAGCTGTAGAAAAAGGAACAATAACACTAATTGGTGCTACAACCGAAAATCCTTCGTTTGAAGTTATTACTCCACTCCTTTCTCGTTGTCAGGTTTATGTTTTAAAAGAACTCGACAAAGAAAACTTACTAGAAATATTAAATAAAGGAATAGAGCGATTTTCTCAAATAACAGGCAAAACAATCAGACTTGAAGAATACGAAGCCCTGCTGGGATTTTCTGGAGGTGATGCTCGTAAACTACTGAACATATTTGAGTTAATAACTAAAGCAATTGAAACTAATACCATTATTATTAATAATGAAGTTGTTCAAAAAGTTATTCAGCAAAACATAGCCATTTATGATAAAAATGGCGAGCAACATTATGATATAATTTCGGCATTTATAAAATCAATGCGTGGAAGCGACCCAAATGCCGCTGTTTATTGGCTTGCCCGGATGATTGAAGGCGGTGAAGATCCCAAATTCATTGCACGGAGAATGCTAATTCTAGCTTCTGAAGATGTTGGAAATGCTAATCCAAACGCCTTACTTTTAGCAAATACTTGCTTTGATGCAGTTAGTAAAATTGGGTTTCCCGAATCAAGAATAATTCTTTCACAAACAGCGATATATTTGGCTCAATCTGCAAAAAGCAATGCTAGCTATATGGCTATAAATAAAGCCCAAGACCTTGTTAGAAAAACAGGCAATCTTTCAGTTCCGCTACCTATTAGAAATGCACCAACTAAACTAATGAAAGATTTGAATTATGGTGCAAATTACAAATATGCTCACGATTTTGAAGGCAATTTTGTAGAACAAGAGTTTCTTCCAGAAAAAATTCAAAAAACCAAATTCTACGAACCCCAGAACAATCCCGCCGAATTAAAAATAAGAGAACGTTTGAGAGAATTGTGGAAGAAATATGGATATTGATTCCTGTAATTGAGCCTTAAAATATATTTCAACAAAAATATGTAATCAATTTTCTTGAAAAATGAATAAACAAATCTAAAACTACTGTTTTTCTTTAAATTACATCAATTTATCCTATCATTCTTATTGCATATTATTCAACAATTAATTCTATTTTTTAAACTTAAAACACATTTACATTCATTTTTTTTGTAATATTGTATTGGACGATTTAGTTGAAATTTATTTAAACAAATTCTAAATTAAAATTTTTCTATCTACTTATATAGATATTTATATATTTATTTATTATCTTTGAAATAATAAAAACCATTTTTATGCAAAGACGAGAATTTCTTAAAATATCAGCACTTGGTTTGGGCGGATTAGCAGTTTCAGGGACAATTCTGCATCAACTATTAAATATGTCGGATGAAGAAGCAATTGCAAGTTTTGGGCGTTTTCCAACCTATTGCGAAATTTGCTTTTGGCAATGTGCTGGATGGGCTCACACAGATAAAGATGGGAAGATTCAGAAACTAACAGGAAATGATGCAGACCCACATTGCAATGGAAGACTTTGCCCAAGAGGAACTGGAGGATTGGGTGCATATTACGATAATGACAGATTGAAGAAGCCTCTAATTAGAGTTAATAACAGTAGAGGACAACAAACTTTTAGAGAAGCTAGTTGGGATGAAGCTTTTGATTTGATTGCTAAGCGAATGAAATATATTTCTGGCAAATTTGGTCCAGAAAGCATCGCTTTATTTCATCATGGTTCTGGCGGTAAATATTTTACAAATCTAATAAAAGCTTTTGGTTCTGATAATATTGCAAAACCGTCTTTTGCACAATGTATGGGTCCTCGTGAAACTGCTTTTGCTGCAACTTTTGGAGCTGGATTAGGTTCTCCCGAACCTTTAGACATAAGAGATACAAAATGTTTGGTTTTGATAGGTTCTCATTTGGGAGAAAATATGCATAATGCTCAAGTTCAAGAAATGAGCGATGCTATTGACAAAGTGGCGACAATTATTACGGTTGATCCTCGTTTTTCTACAGCGGCAAGCAAATCAAAATTTTGGCTACCAATAAAACCTGCTACTGATATTGCACTTCTGCTTTCATGGATGAATGTTGTAATTGCAAACGAATGGTACGATAAACAATTTGTTGAAATCAACTGTGAAGGCTTCGAACAACTTAAACAACACGTTGCTCCATTTACCCCTGAATGGGCTTATGGAATTACAACAATTGAACCTGATGTAATTGTTAAATCTGCAAAAGCGATGCACGATGCAAGTCCTGCAGTTATTATACACCCAGGAAGACATACTACTTGGTACGGCGATGATACTCAAAGACTTCGCGCTGTGGCTATTTTGAATGCACTATTTGGTAATTGGGGACAAAAAGGAGGCTTTTATCTTCCTGACAAAGCAGAAATGAAACATCATCACTTACCAGAATTCCCAAAACCTAAGTGGACTTGGAAAGACACTACCGATGGCAAATACAATTTAGTAGATTTGGGTCTTTCTAATGTTATTGTTGACGCTTCAATTCCAAAGAAAAATGCTGATAATTCAAAATTAGTTAAAGCTTGGTTTGTTGTTGGAACTAATTTAATTCAAACACTTCCAAATACGCCTCATACTTTAGAAGCAATTCAAAACCTAGAATTATTAGTTGCAGTTGACACGATGCCTATGGAAATTACGGGCTGGGCTGATGTGGTTCTTCCAGAATGCACCTACCTTGAAAGATTTGATTCTCTTCGTGTTAGCCAAAATAGAGAAGCGAATATCTCTTTAAGAATGCCTGCTGCAAAACCTTTAAATGACACGAAATCAGCTTGGTGGATGACCCGAGAATTGGGAATAAAACTTGGCTTAAAAGACTATTTCCCATTTAAAACTCAAGAAGAAGAATTGGATTGGGAATTAAAAGAAATGGGTTCTTCGTTAGCAGAAATGAAAAAAATTGGTGTAAAAACGATTCCAACTCCTGATCATGAACTCTATATTCCAAAAGGTTCTAAATACGAATTCAATACAGATTCTGGTAAAGTTCAATTATATTCAACTGCTTTTGAGGCAGAAGGTTTCCCTCCGCTTCCAGTTTACACCAAACACCCCGAACCAGCTGAAGGATATTATCGCTTGAATTATGGTCGCGCTCCAATGCATACTTTTGGCCGTACCACAAACAATGCAAATCTTACGGATTTGATGGATGAAAATACGGTTTGGGTTAATCCAAAAGTGGCAAAAATTTGGGATTTGAAAGAAGGTCAGTATGTAAAACTGAAAAATCAAGATGATGTTGTTTCTTCGTTCTCAATAAAAGTTAGAATTACCGAACGAATCCGACACGACTCTGTTTATATAGTTCATGGATTTGGTCATACAGACAAACGAATGAATCAAAGTTTTGGCAAAGGAGCTTCTGATACAGAACTTATTACAAATGTAATGACTGACCCTATTATGGGAGGAACTGGAATGAGAGGAAACTTTGTGACTTTTGAAATTTAAAAAGGTAAACGGTACAAGGTGAACGGTTCAGGGCAAAAAAAACTGCGTAGCTACCATTTACCATACACCGCGTACCTTGAACCGATAAGAAAAGTATTAAAAATTAAAAAAAAGCAATAAATTATGCGATATGCAATGGCAATAGACACAATGAAATGCGTTGGATGCAGCGACTGTGTAGTAGCCTGTCAAACAGAAAACAATGTTCCAATAGGATTTTGCAGGGATTGGATTGTAGAAACAACAGATGGGAAATATCCAGATTTAAGATTAGAAAATCGTTCTGAAAGATGTTGTCATTGTGAAAATGCAGCATGTGTAAGATGTTGTCCAACGGGAGCAAGTCATAAGGAAGAAGGCGGTATAGTTACCGTTACACATAACGAATGCATTGGATGTGCTGCATGTATTCAGTCCTGCCCTTACGATGCAAGATACACACATCCTGATGGTTATGTTGACAAATGCACTTTTTGTTTACATCGTTTAACCGACGGTTTGAAACCTGCTTGCGTTTCAGTTTGCCCAACAAAATGCATGTATTTTGGAGATTTAGACAATCCCGAAAGCGATGTTTCAAAAGTTTTGGCAACAAGAAAATGGAAAACATTAATTCCAGAAGCTGGAACTGATCCTAAACTATATTTTCTAATATAAATATCAATTAATATATGAAAGAAGAATTAATAACAAGTGGCAGAATGAATCACGGCATCGACCCAGTACTTCATGCTTGGGGTTGGGAAATTGCTACTTATCTATTTCTTGGCGGTTTAGCTGCTGGTTTAATAATTTATGCAGCTTTTTATACCTTAACCAATAAAGATAAAAAGCTTTTCAACACACTGAAAGTTGCACCTATGTTTGTTCCTATATTTTTAGCAATAGGCTTAATGGCTCTCTTTATTGACTTGCACCACAAACTGTATTTTTGGCGATTATACACCACAATTCGATTGAATTCGCCCATGTCATGGGGCGCTTGGACTTTAATGTTAATTACTCCATTATCAATTATTTATGCAGTTCTTAATCTAAAAACTGTTTTCCCTAAAATAAATACAAATCATAGATGTGCTAAAAACTTAACTTGTATTATTGAAACAAATTCATCAGAAACCCAAAACTGGGATTGGAAATACAAATGGATGCAAAACTTAGAAAAGTTTTTCCTTAAAAACTTCAAAGTAATTATTTGGATGTTGCTAATCTTTGGAATTATTCTTGGAATTTACACAGGAATACTTCTATCTGCTTTCAATGCACGTCCTTTGTGGAATACGTCGGCTCTGGGAATGTTATTTTTAGTTTCTGGTTTATCAACTGCAGCCGCATTCATCATGCTAATTTCTAAAGACCACGAAGAAATCAAATGGTTTAGCAAAGTTGACTTATTAATGATTGCTATAGAATTATTTTTAATCATCCACTTATTCATGGGATATTTAGCCAGTACTCAAGCTCAAGTTGATGCCGCTCACATGTTCTTAGGTGGTCAATATACGGTAGCATTTTGGGGTTTTGTTGTGTTTTTAGGCTTAATTCTTCCAGCATTTTTAGAAATACTAGAATTACGTGGTTATAAAATCAATCCAAAAATTGCAGCAATATTAATACTGCTTGGAGGATTAATTTTAAGATTCGTTATTGTTTATGGCGGGCAAGCTAGTCAATACGTTTATTAGTTAAAAGTGAAAAGTTGAAAGTAAAAAGTACCTAAGGGCAATTTTACTTCAGTTTATGAGATGAAGTTTAAAAGTAACAAAGGATAAAATATAATTTAAAAATTAGAATATGGAAAATTCAAAAATCAAACCGCACATTAATCCATACATTGGTGGTGTGCTATTAGGAATAGTTTTACTGTCTGCCTACTTTTTTGCTGGCGAAGGCTTAGGTGCAAGTGGTGCATTTAAAAACGGAATTGCAGCTTGTGTGTCTCCAATTGTAAAAGAGAACAGCTTTTTTGGTAACACTTATAAATCGTTAATGGAAGACCATGGCAAATGGTGGATTGTTCTTGAAGTTGTGGGCGTTCTTATTGGAGGCTTCTTGTCTGGAGCATTATCAGGTAGATTGAAATTTAAAGTAGAACACAGTCCTAAAATCACATCAAAACGCAGACTAATCTTCGCTTTATTAGGTGGAGTATTCTTTGGAATTGGTTCTCAATTTGGAAGAGGTTGTACAAGTGGAGCAGCATTGTCGGGAATGGCAAGTTTATCTGTTGCAGGCTTTCTTACAATGATTTGTATTTTCGGAACTGGATATGCAATGGCTTACTTTTTTAGAAAAAATTGGATTTAATAATATTAAAAAAACGAAATTATGGGACCATTAGTTAGTAATATAGAGAACTTCGAAAATCTAAACCTTTTAATCGCATTATTTATTGGTGTGGGGTTTGGATTCGTTCTTGAACAATCAGGCTTTTCATCTAGCAGAAAATTAGCTGGCGTTTTTTACGGATACGATATGACAGTGATGAAAGTTTTCTTCACAGCAGCTATAACAGCGGGTTTAGGATTATTATTTTTCAGTCTATTTGGCTGGATAGACCTTAGCTTAATTTATGTAAACAACACCTTTATATATTCAGCAATAATTGGCGGAGTTCTTATGGGAATTGGCTTTATCTTAGGAGGGTTTTGCCCAGGAACTAGTGTATGTGCAGCTGCTATAGGAAAAATTGATGCAATGATTTTTATTCTTGGAATTATAATAGGCGTTGCAATTTTTGGATTTGGATTTCCACTTTGGGAAACCATCTATAAAGCAAACCCACAAGGACCTCTTAAAATTTCTGATTTCATAGGAATTAGCGATGGTCTATTTATGCTAGTGCTTATTGTTATGGCAATTGGAATGTTTTATGGAGCAGAATGGGTTGAAAAGAAGTTTCCAAGAGAAGAATACTAAGTAGTGAATAGTGAGTAGTGAATAGAAAAGAATTAAGATTTAAATTAATAGATATGAAAAAGTTAAATATAATAGCAATAGTGCTAGTTTCTCTTGGATTAATCATTGCATTTGTTCCTAAAGAATCAGTTAAGCCTTCAAAACTGAGCGAGAAACAACTTATTACAGAATTAAAAGAAAAATCATTTTACATTTCTTCGGATGATGTAGCTAAAATGATTATTGAAAAAGACCCAACATTAAAACTTGTAGATGTAAGAGATGCAGCTGAGTTTCAAAAATTCAGTCTTGAAAATGCTACAAATATTTCAATTTCAGAAATCACTAGCGACGAGCAAGCTGAATTTATGAATCAGGATAAAAATATGATTGTGCTTTTTTCAAATGGAAATACCGAAGCTGTTGAAGCATGGATGTTATGTCGCCAAAAAGGTTACGAAAATATCTACGTACTTCAAGGTGGAATGAATAATTGGTACGAAACCATTCTAAATCCGATAAAGCCATCTACCAATGCAACTGACGATGAATTGGCTAAATATGATTTCCGCAGAGCTGCAAGCACAGCTTTAGGTGGTGGAACTTCTGATTCAACTCAAACAACAGCTATTCCTGCACCAGCTACTTCATCACCAAAACCAGCAGCTTGTCCTACTAAGAAGAAAAAAGGTGCATCAGGAGGTTGCGGTTGATCATCAGCTAAGAAAGCCCATACTCATCGTTGTGTTTGAGTTTGAAATTATCATTTATTTTAATAAACTTCTACTTTCAAACATCTTCACACGCCTCGATTACAAACTTTCTTAACTAACTATTTAATTAACCAAAACATTTTAACTTTGTATAAAATAATATAAGCCTGTTTTTCTAGCAGGCTTTATTTTTAATTAAATGATTTAATGGCATTAAAAGATATATTCAAAAATAGAATTCGATTTGACCGCAATGAACTTGCAGGTGCTTTTGGCGATATAGGAACTGATTTGCCATTGATTATTGGGATGATTCTAGCTTCGGGTCTTGATGCCGCAAGTGTTTTAATAACTTACGGAATAATGCAGATTTTAACGGCGATAAGATATGGAATTCCAATGCCTGTTCAGCCTTTAAAAGCTGTTGCAATGCTAGTTATTACACAAAAAATTGCTCCAAATATAATTTATGGAGGAGGATTAGCAATCGGTATATTAATGCTGGTTTTATCTCTAACTGGATTAATAGATTTGATTTCTAAATACATACCTAAAGTGGTTGTAAGAGGAATTCAGTTCGGTCTTGGTATTCAATTGAGTATGACTGCCTTAAAAGAGTATATTATTTCTGATTCGCTTTTAGGATATGGACTAGCGGCTGTAGCTTTTATAATAACTATAGTATTAATAGGCAATAGAAAATATCCAGCTGCAATATTCATAATTTTGCTTGGTATAGTTTATTCCTTGATTTTTAAGTTTAATAATTTCGAAATTACAAATGCAGTAAGCGTTTCATTCCCTAAAATAAACAATCCAAAATGGACTGACATTTTAACTGGATTTTTGATTTTAGCACTACCTCAAATTCCATTATCAATTGGGAATTCGATTATTGCAACCAATCAAATTGCCAATGATTTGTTTCCTGAAAAGAAAATTACGGTTCGTAAAATTAGTCTCTCCTACTCAATTATCAATATTATCAATCCATTTCTGGGAGGAATACCTACTTGCCATGGTTCTGGCGGATTAACTGGTCATTATGCTTTTGGAGGAAGAACAGGTGGTTCTGTTGTAATTTATGGAATACTTTTTTTAATTCTCGGATTTTTCTTTGCCAATAGTTTTGAACAGACTGTAAAAATATTTCCACTTCCAATACTGGGCGTAATACTTTTATTTGAAGGCATTTATCTGATGCTTTTCATAAAAGATATTATTGATTCCAAAAAAAACTTTTTCATTTCACTTCTAGTTGCATTAATTGCTTGTGGATTGCCTTATGGATATTTAATTGGCATGATTGTCGGAACAACAATGAACTATATATCAGACAAAAGCATTAAAAACTATTTCACAATTTAATAAATGAATTCAATTTCAGGAATAATTTTAGCCGGTGGCGAAAGCAAACGAATGGGAATCGAAAAAAGCCTTGTTAATTATAATGAGAAAAAATTGATTGAATACCCAATTGAGTTGCTCAAGAAATGCTGTAATGAGATAATTATCAGCTCCGAAACAGACAAATTATCTGAATATAATTTCCGAAAAGTTGCAGACGAAAAAGGCAAATTTGGACCGCTTTCTGGAATTTATTCTTGTTTAAAAGCTAGTAAAACAGAAAGAAACATTATTATTTCGTGCGATATGCCTTTGGTTTCATCAGAACTAATAAACTATCTAATTCAGATTCAATCTGATGCAGAACTTGTAATGCCTTTTTACAATTCTCTTTATGAGCCACTTTGTGCAATTTATAATAAATCGCTAATTCCAATTATTGAAGATTTATTTGAACAAAATGATTTTTCTCCTTTAAGATTAATTCCAATTTCAAATTTCAGAAAAGCTGAAATCAATGAATCGCAAAGTTTCTTTAACAAGCAACTTTTCAAGAATATAAATTCACTTGAAGACCTGACAAAATAAACTATATGAGAAAAGAAGTATCAAATCTATTGGTTGTTTGTGGTTCATGTCAGAATGTTGGGAAAACTACCCTTGTTAAATCTATTATTGAAACAGTTTCTAAAAATCATGAAATAGTTGCAATCAAGGTTTCGCCTCACAAACATAATTCGGATATTGAAGAACAAATATTCTGGCAATCAGAGAATTGTATTATTTATTTAGAAAATCAGATTTCAAAGAAAGACAGTTCGCAATTTCTTCAAGCTGGGGCAAATCCGGTATTTTATATCGAAACTGATGATTCTAAACTTGAATTAGCTTTTGAAAAAATTTTAAATCAAATTGGGAATGACAAATTAATAATTTGTGAATCAGGAGCTTTGACTCGATTTTTCAAGCCAAGAATATTAATATACATAGAATCCGAAGAACATTTAAACACGCCTAATTCTAAGAAAAACAACAACAAAGGAATTGCGGATTTAGTAATACTTACACAATCTGATACACTAGACGTAAACATACTTGAAATCAAAAACAAAATTACTGTTACAGATGGGAAATGGGAACTAAAAAACAGCAAATAAACCACTATGGATTGAAAATCCATAGTTTTAATAAAATGTAAAAAAATG
>JBAXGW010000038.1:0-41111 GCA_037139195.1 Bacteroidota bacterium | reverse complement strand
TGGTCTATATTGCTACAACCATTTACGTCAGTGCCAGTTACAGTATAGGTGGATTGTGATGTTGGTGATACTGAAATAGTTGGCGTTAGCAAATTAGCAGGTAATGAAGGAGAACTCCATTCATAAGATGCGCCTCCTGTTGCTGTTAAGCCTATTGCAATGCCAGGGCATGTATTGCCATCATTTCCAGCGCTGATAGCTGGTAAAGGTCTTACTGTTACAGTTGCTGAGCTAGTTGTAGTACACCCAGTTAAAGAAACTGTAACATTATATGTAGTTGTGGCATTTGGAGCATCAGTAAAACTAGAAACTATCTGCCCAGTGCTCCAGGAATAAGAAGCTCCAGGTACTGAAGTACAACTTATGGTTGTTGAACCACCAGGACAAACTGCAGTAGGATTCGCAGAAGCAACAATTGTAGCTGATGAATTAACCGTTACAGATGTTGAAGCTGTATTAGTACAACCATTTGCATCGGTTACAGTAACTGTATAAGTTGTGGATGCAGCTGGCGTAACAACAGGACTTGCAGTTGAAGCTATGGTGCTTGCGGGCACAGAGCTCCAAACAAAACCAGTACCTCCAGTAGCAGTTAATGTAGACGACCCCCCACAAGTAGCAGCAGGATTAGCTGATGCCGAAACAGTTGGAGGAACATTCACAATAACTTGAGTTGTAACAACAACTGGGCATGCACCAAATGTTGCAGTACATGATATATTTTTTGTTCCTGAGGTTGCCCAATTTACATTATGGGAGCCACCACCACCTGGAGGAGTAGCAACTCCTCCGTCAAAATTCCATACATAACTAGCAGCGCCAGGAGTTATATCAACAACAGAATTTGCACCAATACAAACTGGACTAGTAGCAGTTAGTGTTCCCGATTGACCACCTGTAAGGCTATTTGCTTCAATAAATACTCCAGAATCATATATACCATCTCCTACGTCAGCAATTGCCAGTTTTATATGATATGAAGCACAAGGTACAACAGCACATTTTGCAACCAAAGGAACAGTGAATCCATCGAACATAACATTAGCGCCTCCAGTATTGTCAAAATAAAGACTACTATATGATAAAGTTTGATTTGGAGCAGGACAAGGATTAAAAAGAACTGCGTTAGAACCTTCTACACCTGGATTAACAGAATTAATTGCAACAGGTATAACCGTCCCAGGAATTAATGCAATATTTTTCTTGTTGTAAGCAGCTCCAGAAGGGTTTGGGCCAGTAATCATGAAAGCAAAAACATCATTATAATTTGAGCATACATACTCTGGATATTCTTCTGATGCAAAAACATATCTAAAACTAATAGAATCAGAAGTTGGAGTAAAATCAAACTCTAATACACACGCATCATAAGTAGTGTTACTAGTTAAATTATCTAAATCATTATCACCAACTAAACTCAAATCAACACCTGCATTCGCAGAAGTATTTGCAACGGGAACAATGGCTGCATCTCCAGTAAATAAAAGAATCCCAGATGTTATTCCTAAATTCGACGTTCCATTAAAAGAACCACGTGCAAGAGGAGAACCTGTATAGCTAACAGCACCTATAGTTACTCCTGCTCCAGCAATATTTTGAACCATTTGCAGAGGAGTTACAGTATTATCAATAACAATCTGTGCTTTTAGTGAATAATTTTGAATTAGAATCAAACTCAAAATTAAAAATATTTTATTTTTCATTATGGCGGGATTTTATTACAATTTAGACGTTGATATATATTAATAGTTGCCAAAACAATATAAAATTTATAGCTAAATCGAAAAATTAAACTAAATATGTTAACAAGTCGAATACTAAACTAAAAATACATCGGATAAAACGCAGATTTTCCATGCTCAAATCCAATTGTAGGTAGTGGAAATTTTACTACATTAATTACCTTAAATACCCTATTTAAAATTTTATTATTGGTTTTTATGCTATTTGTTTTTATATCAAATGATAAGAAAAATTGTCGCGTTCTTTTATAATTTGAGAAATATACACCATTATAACTCACAGGATTATTGCATGCTCCAAGCATTCCATCAACGCTATAACCAAAAGCAATATTTAACCATGGTGGAATACTTCCCTTTTTTATTATATTTTTAATATTAAAGCTAAGCCAATACGTTTGACCATTATAGTCCTTCAGCATACGTTGAGGCAAATTGTTTCCCAATAAATTTGGGCGCATCTTTGCATATCTAGTTTCGTGGTACGACCATTTTAAATCAACAATTTTGTTTCCCGAAAATTCCTGAAGGACTGCTAAGCCAGATCCTATAGTATTAGCAATTATATCTCCGTAAGAAGCTCCCCATTCTAATGAATACCCATCTAGAACTTCTATTGTTGTCATGTATAATGAACCTATTGATCCTCCGATCAATATTGCTGGTTTTCTTTTTATTCCAGACCATTTCATTAGCTCAATTCCTAATGAAGAAACAACATAAGCAGTAGAAATGTGTCCTATTTTATCCATCTGCATCCACTCTCTATTATCATTAAAAAAATGAAAACTCGATTTTGGATAATTACTATACCACGTTTGATTTAATAAATATATAGAACTAACGTAACCGACAGCTAATCCACAAGATGACAACACAATGCGGCTGTTTTTTTTAACTAATACACTATCATTTATTTGAGAAAAAGCTCCCTGGCTAATAACAATAAAAAAAAAGAATATTACTATTTTATTCATTTAAAAATCAATAATTAATCAAATAAAAAAGGGGAAATAAATCCCCCTTTAAACTATGATAAAATCAATATAATTACTTTAAAAATTTTTCAATTTCTTGAAAATATTTTTCCTTGTCAGCTTCAATAGTTCTAAACCTATTTGCACCTTTAACAAAATAGGAATAAGAAGGGCATTTAGCAAATTTCATTAATGCTTTAATATCTTTTGTAGACACAATTTCGTCAGCATCACCACCTATAAACATAATTCCAGCCATATTTGCACCTTTAGACTGAAGAGCGTATTCAGGTTCGAATCCTTTTTTATCAAAGCCTAGAGGCAACAATACATCGACGCTTTCTTTTTCTTTTAATCTATTTTTCATTCCTTCTAAAGTAGAATAAGGAGAATCAGCAACAACTTTGCTTACCTCTGGGCGATTTACACCAACAGCAATAGACAAACCTGCTCCAATGCCTCTACCATAAAGCTGCATAGTTCTTAATTTAGAATAATACTTTTTCACATAATTAATTGAGCCATTCAAATCTTTCTCAAACTGAGCATAAATATAAAAATTGTTTTTTATTGCAGGATTAGCATCATCACTCTTACCAAATCCTCTATAATCATATGTTAATACATTGTAACCTAGTGATAAAAAACTACTAACTACATCTAATAAATCGGCCATATTACCTTCGCCGTCATCGCTTATTATAACAACTTTAGAAGAACCTTCTCTAGTTGCAGAAAAGAACCATCCGTAAAGATTAAGGTTGTCTTCAGTAGGAATGGTTACAACTTCAAAATTTAAACCAAAGTCACCTGGAGTAACAGCATATTCTCTAGATGGATTTAAAGAAAACGCTAAAGAGCTAATTAAGCAAAAAATTGATAGGAATAATGTTTTTCTCATTGTATTAATAAATTTATTGTTTATAAATTGTGGCATTTCGTTTTTATTCGTCGGTAAAAATAAAATTTCTTTACTTATTACCCAATTAATTAATCTTAAAATTAGAAATAATTATTAACAATTTATTTTATGTTCCTTTTATTCAACTCATTCCAATATAATTTTGCATTAACCTGATGTTGTGCATTTGTTTTTGCAAAGCTATGATATCCAGAAAAATCTGGTTTTGCACAGAAAAATAAATAGTCATGCTTTTCATAATTCAATACTGCTTCAATAGCCTGAACAGAAGGTAAACAAATTGGACCTGGAGGTAAACCCGCATACATATATGTGTTATAAGGAGAATTAACTTCTTTATGAATATTCAAAACTCTTTTTATTGTAAAATCACCAACTGCGAATTTCAATGTTGGATCTGCTTCTAGCTTCATGCCTTTTCTATACCTATTAATATATACGCCAGCTACAATAGGCATTTCATCAACTTTTATTGTTTCCATTTCTACTATTGAAGCTATTGTAGAAACTTCAACCTCTGTTAAACCTGTTTTTTTGAGCTTTTCATTACGGGTTTCGTTCCAAAACTTTTTATATTCTTTGTTTATCCGTTCAATAAAATCTTCTACAGAGGTGTTCCAAAAAAACTCGTAGGTATTTGGAATAAACATTGATATGAAATTTTGTTTATTAAAGCCGTACTTTGAAAAAACTTCAGGATTAGAGAACGCATTTTTAAAAGCGATAGAATCGGGTTCAATATTATGCGACAATACTCCAGCTAAATCTGATAAAAAACGCACATTGCTATATGTTATTTTAACTGGTGTTTGATCTCCAGAACGCAGTAACCTAATTAAATCATTATTACTCCAATTATTTTTAATCTTGTATTTTCCTGCTTTAACTTTTTTAATATAATTCTTTTTTTCAGCAAGCCATTTAAAAGATTCAATGTCTTTCAAAATGTTGTCTTTTTCAATAATACTGACTACATCATCAAAGTCAGAACCCGTGGGAATATACAAGAACGTTGATTCTTGATTAATTTTCACATTACTACCAAAAATAAAATTATAATATCTGTATGACATTACAACTCCTACTAAAACAATAGCAATTAAAATATAAAAAACAAAACGATACTTTTTAAACATATTAAATTCTATTTCTATTTATCAATTGTAACATATATTCATCTTTCCAAATTCCATCCTGACGAACCCACGATTTTTTCAACCCTGTTTTTTCAAAATTAAACTTTTCGAATAGAGATAAACTTGCAGTATTATCAGTTAAAATATTGCAATAAATTTGTTTCAAATTTAAAGTACCAAAACAATAATCGATTAATAATCTGAGTGCATCTGTAGCATATCCATTCTCTCTATTTGCTTTTTCCCCAATTAAAACACCAACTCCAGCACGGCAATTAACCGGATCAAAATCGAAAATATCTATAGCCCCAACAGTTTCATTGTTAGAAGAAAATGACTGAATCATTAATCGTAATTGTTTTATCTCATAAATGTCTGATTCTGCTGATTCAATATATTTCTCAAGGGTTGCTCTTGAAAATGGCACAATAGTATTACTTACTCTCCAAATTTCAGAATCGTTTTCCCAAATGTATAAAAGCTCAATATCGGCTGGCTCCATGGCACGCAGTAAAACTTTATCACCTTTGATACTCTGACTCATAAAATTATATTTGAAATTCTCCTTCGAAAACTAATTCGGCTGGACCTTTTAACTTTACATTTACAAAAGAAGATATATTTTTTTGAAATCCAACAGACAATTTGCCTCCTTTTGTAATGATGTCAATTTCATTGCCGCCCAAAATTGATTTAGAACATGCAACTAAAGCGCTTGCTGTAACACCAGTTCCACACGAAAGTGTTTCGGCTTCAACTCCACGCTCATAAGTTCTTACAAATAATGTATGACTATCAATCAATTCTACAAAATTAACATTCACCCCAAATTTTCCATAAATACTGTTATACCGTATTGCTGGTCCAATTTCGTTTATATTAATAGATTCGGCATCATCAACAAACTGAACATAATGAGGAGAGCCTGTGTCAAGTATAGAGTAATTATCAAAAGATTTAACTTCAGACACATCAATCATTTCCAATTCAACAATAGATTTATTTTCAGAATAATCAATTATTACCGCATTATGAATTCCATCAATGGCTTTAAATGTAGTTCTTTCATTAATAATACCTAAATGTTTTGCAAATGCTACAATACATCTTCCACCATTTCCACACATCGATCCAGGTTTTCCATCAGAATTATAGTAAAGCATTTGAAAATCAGTATCGACAGATTTTTGTAGTAGCATTAAGCCATCAGCGCCAATTCCAAATCTTCTATCACAAAGCTTTTTAACTAATTCATTATTTGTAAGATCAAAAAAATTATTTCTATCATCTATAATAATAAAATCGTTACCTGTTCCGTGATATTTATAAAAATGTAATGTTGACATATTAATTAATCATTTAAAATTAATTGATAAGGCTGAAATTCATCAGAATAACTCAATTTAAAATATTTTATTCCATATTTTAAATACATAGTCCCATCAATATATTTCAACATCATATTATCAAGCGGTTCTAGACCAAACAACACAAGTTTTGTTCTAGACATTTTATACCCTTTATAATTAACTGGAGACTGCCAAAATTCAACAACCATAATATCTTGTGATTTGTTTGAATAATGGTCATCAATAAGTAAAGAATCTAAATAATTATCCTTTTTCCGTTTATCAGCTGACAAAGCATTGTAAATATAAAGTTTCAATGCTTTTAATAAAACATCCTTTTTTACAATGATTTCTTGATTATCAACACTATTTAAAGATGAGCTATCAATTGCCAAAGTGTCAGAATATATAATATATTTTCTTTCACTTGCATTTGCTACCGAACTATTAATTTGAGCTTTTGTTTGTGCCTTTGCAAAATTATTTTTATGCTGATTAATTATTGTATCCTTATTTAAGGTAGATACATCATCGTTTCTTTTAAAAAAGCTAAATAACATTCTATCGTATTGTCTAGAAACAATAACCCCTCCAACAATAAACCCTATAAGAATACCTAAAATTAAAAAAATTATTAATAAAAATTTATGCCTCATATTGTAACTTTGTGTAGTATTAAAAATCATTTGATGACATATCTATTTGAATATACAAACCTACATGAAATTTCAATATTTCACAAAATAATGTTTAAACACCTGTTAACAACTTATATATAATTGAATATCTTATCAATAGATAAAAGTTAAAATACTATTAATATGTTTTAACTAAGATTTAACTTTGCTATTTCAAATAATAGCAGACATAAATCCGTTATTTGTATAATTATTGAGTAATAAAATTTCACAAATTTAAAACTTTAAAGCTATGAAAAAGATAATTTCAATTTTTGCAATAGCATTGTTATCAAGCTTTACATCTATTGCTATTTTTAATCGATTTTTCAATAATGATCATCGACAAATTGGAAACACACCTTCGCAAAGTCCAATTAAGCTTGTAAGTGAAAATGGAGCATTGCCTTTAGGCGAAGATTTTACAAAAGCTGCCGAAATGACAGTACATGCAGTAGTGCATGTAAAAACACAATATCAACAACAAGGCTTTAACGATCCTATTTTTAATTTCTTTTGGGGCGAACAACCATCACAACAATATTCTGCAACAGGTTCAGGCGTAATAATTTCTGCAGATGGCTATATTGTTACTAACAACCACGTTGTTGCAAATGCTAATGACATTGAAATTACATTAAATGATAAAAGAACATATACCGCTAAAGTTATAGGTTTAGATCCATCAACTGATTTGGCTTTACTTAAAATAGATGAAAAAGGTCTTCCTTTTGTGCAATATGGCAATTCAGACGAAACAAAAGTTGGCGAATGGGTTTTAGCTGTTGGAAATCCATTCAACCTTACCTCTACTGTTACTGCTGGCATAATAAGTGCTAAAGGAAGAAATATTAATATTTTAGGTGGTGGCACCGCAATTGAATCATTTATTCAAACTGATGCAGCAGTAAATCCAGGTAATAGCGGTGGAGCTTTGGTTAATACAAATGGTGAATTGATTGGCATAAACGCTGCAATAGCGTCAAATACAGGCTCGTATGCTGGATATTCGTTCGCTATACCAATTACTATAGTAAAAAAAGTAGTAAATGATTTGCTTGAGTTTGGAACAGTTCAAAGAGCATATTTAGGAGTAACCATACGTGATTTGGATTCGAAATTAGCTTCGGAAAAAGGAATTAAAGAAATTGCTGGAATTTATGTAGAATCAACGCTTATAAATGGTGCTGCAGAAAAGGCAGGGATTGAAGCTAATGATATAATAATTGCTATAGAAGGCGCAAAAGTTAATAATGTACCTGAGCTTCAAGAATTAGTTGGCAGACACCGTCCGGGAGACAAAGTTATATTCACTATAAAGAGAAATGGTTCTGAAAAGCAAGTTGAAGTAACTTTAAGAGATAAAGATGGTGATATTAGAAATGCGCCTAAAAGCAATATCGATTTATCAACTAGTCTGGGAGCAACATTTGAAGAATTAACTCCAAAAGAAAAGCAAAGGTTAGGAATATCAAGTGGTTTGAAAGTTACAACAATTGGAAATGGAATATTGAAAAATGCAGGTGTAGCTTCTGGTTTTATAATCACAAAAATTGATAAAACTCCAATAAACAATATAAATGATGTTACAACTATTTTAAAATCAAAATCAGATGGAGTATTGTTTGAAGGCGTTTATCCTAATGGTGTTAAAGCGTATTATGGAATTGGACTTCACTAAAATGCAAATTTGAAATACAAAAAAATATATTCAAATTAGTAACATAAAATATGCTGAAAAACAAGAAATTAATATCAATTGTTAATAATTGTTTGATAAGAAGCACTAAAGACATATTGCTAAACGCAAAAAAATAGCCTAATCTTGCGGTGCATTAATTTTGTTTGAACATTTAATGAATTAGACGAAAAAAAGACTACTAATGAGACAATTAAAAATTTCTAAATCAATCACAAATCGTGAAACCGCGTCGTTAGACAAATATCTTCAAGAAATTGGACGTGAAGAATTAATTTCAGCAGATGAAGAAGTTGATTTAGCAAGAAGGATAAGAGCAGGAGATCAAGTAGCTTTAGAAAAACTGACTAAAGCAAACCTGCGTTTTGTGGTTTCAGTGGCTAAACAATATCAGAATCAGGGATTAAGTTTGCCAGATTTAATTAACGAAGGCAACTTAGGACTTATTAAAGCCGCTAGCAGATTTGACGAAACTAGAGGATTTAAGTTTATTTCTTATGCTGTATGGTGGATTCGCCAATCTGTTTTACAGGCTTTGGCTGAACAATCCAGAATAGTTAGATTACCTTTAAACCAGGTTGGTTCAATTAATAAAATTACAAAAGAAGCGTCGAAATTAGAACAAATTTTTAATCGACCCCCAACTGCTGAAGAATTAGCCGATATCATGGAAATGCCCGAGGATAAAATTGCGGAAACACTTCGCATATCTGGCAGACACGTTTCTATGGATGCTCCATTAGTTCAAGATGAAGACAATAGTTTATACGATATTTTATCGAATTTTGATTCACCTACAACTGACTCTGGTTTAATTACTGAATCTCTTCAAAGAGAAATACAACGTTCACTTTCTACTTTAACTGAAAAAGAACGTGATGTTATTAATCTTTATTACGGATTAGGTTTAAATCATGGTTTAACATTGGAAGAAATCGGCTCCAAGTTTGATTTAACTAGAGAAAGAGTTCGACAAATAAAAGAAAAAGCAATAAGAAGGCTTAAACATACTTCGAGAAGCAAATTGCTTAAAACATATTTAGGAAATTAATATTAAGAGAGCCTTTCGGCTCTCTTTTTTTTATGGGCAAGCCTCTGACTCTGTGGACGAACACTAATTAATCAATCCTTTCAGCACCTTATAATCTGTTTTTCCAGTTCCTAACAAAGGAATTTCATCAATTTGATAAACTTTGTGGATTTTTACTAAACTAGAAAATCCTTGGATTTGCAAATAACTATTTAGCTCATCTTTATTAATTGGAACTTTGCTAAACAAAGCAATTTGTGGAGGTTCAATACTGTCGCTTCCTTCAACGGCTAGCACTGTTTCTTCTGACAATCCATATTTTTGTAATAAAACACTTTCAATAGCTGGCAAACTTATCATCTCTCCTCCAATTTTAATAAAACGCTTTAATCTACCAGTTATAAATAAAAAGCCTTCGCTATCTACATAACCTAAATCTCCCGTTTTATAATAACTTTTTTCTGCAACCTCAACAAATGGGGAAGATATACTCTTATCAGGATATCCATTAAATACATTATTACCGCGTACTAAAATCATCCCCTCTTTCCCATTTTCAAGTGCTTGAAAACTATTAATATCAGTAATTAGAAATTCAACTCCTTTTATAAAAACACCAACACTTTTTGCTTTTTGCTTTTCAATAGGATTTATTGTTAAAACGGGCGAACACTCTGTTATTCCGTAACCTTCTAATATAAGAGCATCTTTATTTGTTTTTTGCTTAAATGTTTCAATAATGCTCGGATGCAGACTTTCTGCTCCAGTTATTCCTAAATGAATATTTTGCAAATCGTCTTTTTCGGCAATTGAAAGAATCATCTTTAAAAATGTGGGAGTTGCTAATATTATACTCGATTGCGTATGTTTTATGATTTTCAAAACTTCTCTATTGTCGGTTGGATCGGGAGTATAAGCCACTTTAATACCAGAAATTAACGGGAAAATGGTTAGTACTGTAAATCCAAAGCTATGAAAAGGCGGAAGCATTCCTAATAAAATTTCGGAGCTTTTAATATTAATTACATTGAAAACACCTGCTAAATCTGAAACTATATTTTTATGGGTTAAAGGCACTGCTTTAGGAGCAGATTCGCTGCCTGAAGTAAAAAGGATTACAGCAATATCGTCAATTTTTGTATTTGGTAACTGCTTAAATATGTATGCGAATAAGCCCGACAGTTTAGTTGATAATCCTAATGTTTGAACTTTTTTCTCGAAAAATATACATTTTTGTTTTGTGTTTTCCGACAGTTGCTCTTCAACTTTATCATAGAAAGACTTCGCAGTTAAAATATGCTTTAAATCAACTGTTTCTATACAATGTTCAAGTGTTTTCTTTCCCATTGTCCAATTCAACATAACTGGAATTTTGCCAGCTAGATACGAAGCCATAACTAGAAGTGTAGTGCTTTGTAATGCTGGAAGCATAATACCTACATGCTTTTCTTTTACTTCGTTGCGTATTATTTTTGAAACAACGTAGGCTTTAAGCATAAATTCCTTACGCGTGGTACATCCTAAAATTTTATCGAATGCAAAACTCTCTTCTGGATAATGTTTAAATTCATTAATAAATTGTTCGGGAATGGTTTTGCTATCATTAATATCAACCTTGCTTTTAATTGGAGCTTTATGTTCTGAAAGTGAGCTTGGTTTTAATGTTTCAACAACAGACTTTCCTTCGGCTATGCTGCATAGGTCGGCAATGGTTTTAATATTAGAAATTTCAATGGTCGATTTTTTGTTAAATACAGTTTCTATTTCATTAATAATAACAACCAATGTAAGTGAATCGATATTTAAATCCAATGTCAAATTTGATGTTGGACTTAAAACGTTTTTATTGACACTGGCCTGTTTAACTAATATATCATATACTTTTTCTAAAACAGAGCTATCAATATCTTCTACATTAATTGCATTTGCTGACATCACATCTTTAACAGAAAATTCAATCCTTTCGGGCAATTGACGTTTAAGTGTTGGAGCAAAGAAGTAGTGTTTTAAGAAGAGAACAGGTTCTTCGCCGTTTTTATTATAGAAAATTTCAAGTTCATTATTAAACTCGTTTCTGCCTTTTTGAGCAGCATATTTAGCTTGATCTGTAATATCTTCAAACTCTATAGTAACCGTTCTTCTAGGTTGAAATAACAATAAGTTTGCAAAAGTAAAGAAAATGCCTTTTAGCATTGTTGTAAAAAAGCTTGGAGATTTACCAATCCATGCTCTCGACCACATACTTCCCCATAATCCGCTAATGCGAACACCAATAACTTGCCCGTTTTCTGGCATTTGGCAAACAACTGACCAAGCACTTTGCTTATTGAAAATCTTTTCGTAGCCTTGACCAGCAATTTGCCCCGATGGATAAAGCAAAACATTTTTACCATCAACTAGAGCATTATTTACTTGATTTGTTATTGTTTTCAGAACTTCAGTATCACGACTTCCAGCCGATAAATCGCTAACTGGAACAGCTCCCATTGATTCGAATAAACTATGCAAAACGGGAATATTATAAAACCCTTCAGTTACCACAGGCGAGGCGGTGCAGTATTTGGCAGTGTATGCCCATAAAATCTGAGGATCAATTAAAGCCTGATGATTAGGTAAAATAAATTTGGAAGTTGAAGATTTTAGGATTTCAGGATTTTTTAAAATTACCTTATATCGAAGTGATAAAAAAAATCGGAAAATTGAGAGAGCTATTTTCATTGGCAACAAATAAATTCTTAAAGAATATCTAATGAATACAATTATTTTAATCAAAAGTATTAAAAAAAATTATATAATTCATTTAAACATTTAAATCTATCGACTCAATTATTTTAAGAACAAGCAAAACTAATGCACTAATAAAGCGCTTACAACAACTTTCTCTACTGCGTTTTGCTTGCAATAATATTTGCAATTTCCGCATTCAAAACATTTATCATTATCAATCTCTGGCAACTTAAATTCAACTTGAGTAATTGCAAGTGCTGGACAAAAATTCAACATTAAACATTTGTGGTCTTGGGTGCATTTTTCTGAATTTATTGTTAAAGCCATTTGGTTGTCTTAGGTTTTTAAGCTATTTTTTTACGCTAGTTTAATTGCAATAGGTTTATTTTCAATATCTACCGCAGCAAAAACAAATGTTGCTTCAATAGCTTTTTCTCTTACATTATTAAACATTTCTTCGCTAAATATTTCAACTTGAATATCAATCTTTGCATTTCCAACATTAACGACTTTTCCTACAATCTCAATTATTGAATCGCATTTAATAGGCAAATAGAATTTAATTTTATCAGCAGATACTGTTACCATTTGTTTTCTTGTAAAACGAATGGCTGTAATATAGGCAACTTCATCCATCCATTGCATTGCCATACCTCCAAACAAACTATCATTGGCATTTAATGTGCAAGGGAAGACCATTTTAAACTGCCTTGTTTCTGATAATTTTATCCTTTCTTCAAGTTCCATATATTTTTGATTTAATGAACGTGTGTTCAAAACTATTTTGCAAATATATAGATAATAATTTTATTTATGAACATACGTTCATTATATTTGTGCCGTTATTTTAAATAATAAGAAAAAATGGCAAGACCACAAAAAAGCAGAAATATTGTTAATCCTCCTATTATGAAAGGTTTTAAGCCTTATGGATTACCGCTTTGTGAAATAGAACCAATAAAGTTGAAATTTGAGGAATATGAAAGTATAAAATTAATTAATTATGAAATGCTTTCGCAAGAAGATGCTGCCACATTAATGAATGTATCAAGACCTACAATTACAAGAATCTATAATAAAGCTTTGAAAATTATTGCTCAAGCTTTTGTTGAAGGAAAAGCTATAGAAATTGAAGGTGGCAATTATACATTTGAAAAAGATTGGTTCAAATGCAAGAAATGCCATAAATTAATTGATGGCATTGAAAACCATGTGAAATGTAAGAACTGTAATGCTTTTGATTCAACAGAGTTGCAAAGTTTAAATAAAAAGACAGAAAATGAATAACAATTTATATTCAATGCTAAAGTTGGATGTTCGCATGTTAGAAGGATTACATGCTTGTATTAATTGTGGAACTTGCACTGCAATATGTCCTGCTGCTGGGTTTTATAATTATGACCCACGTGTTATAGCAGTTACAGTTCAAACAAGAAATAATGATAAAATCCTCGAATTGCTAAAAAGTGATACTATTTGGTATTGTGGAGAATGTTTGTCGTGCAAAACTCGTTGTCCAAAAAATAATACTCCAGGTTTTATCATTCAAGCTCTTCGCCACTTGTCGCACCAACTTGGCTATTTTGTTGAAAGTGAAAAAGGACGTCAATCTTTAGCCATAAAACGAACAATTGGTGATGAAATTCTAAAATCAGGTTATTGTATGTTTGTTGAAAGAATCACTACAGAAATGCACCCCGAACAAGGGCCAGTTTGGGATTGGATTCGTAAAAATGCAAAAGAAGTTTATGAAAGATGTGGTGGAAATTATCAGGGAGAAGGCGAAGGTGCAATGAGGAAAATTCCAAAGGAAGCACTTGACGAATTAAAACATATTTTTGAAGTATCAGGAGGAATTGCATTTTATGATAATATCGAAGAACATTCTAAACGAAAAGCGGAGGAAATGGGTTTGCAGTTTGATGAAACAAATAATTGTGAATACTTTAAACATGTTTATATAGCTAATAGCGGAAAACACTATAATTATGAACAAGAAAAATAAATTTAGCACTATAATATTGTTGCAAACAATACTACTTTTTTTTAATGTTAAAACAGGTCTTTCTCAAGTGAAAAAGGATTCAGTTATTGTTCTACAATCTGTTACAATTGTCGATAGCATATTGAAAACAAATCCTTGTATAAAGTCAGAAATTACAAAGGAGCAATTACAAACTGAAACTACAAGAGATGTTGGAGATTATTTAAGGTCAATACCCAACGTATCGGGAGTTAGAAAAGGCGGAATAGCCGTAGACCCCGTAATTCGTGGCTTGAAATTTAGTCAATTGAATGTTGTATTAGATAATGGCGTTAAAATTGAAAATGGATGTCCTAATCGAATGGACCCCGTTTCATCACATATTGAAATAGAAGATATTGAAAAAATAGAACTTATAAAAGGACCTTATATGCTGAAATATGGCTCTTCGCTTGGTGGTTTTATCAATTTGAGTTCGGAGCAACCAAAACCTTATGACAAATTTGAAGTTCACGCAAAAGCAATGTATGGATTTGAAACTAATTGGAACGGACAGAAAGAACATATTTCGATATATGGAGGAAACAAAAAAGTATATTTTCTTTTATCTGGAGCTTATAGAAACTATGGGAATTATGAAAGTGGTAATTTAGAATGTCATGATACAACATTTAATTCATCTTTTAAAAAATATAATTATTCAGCAAAGATTGGATTTTCTCCTAAAGCTAATCAAAGTTTGATTCTATCATTGTATGAGATCCACGGCAGAGATGTTCTGTATCCTGCATTGCCAATGGATGAAAAAAGTGACGATACTCGAATAATTTCTTTAGATTACAGCATAAAGAATTTATCAAAATTTATTAAAACACTTGATGTAAAAGTATATCAATCAAATGTTGACCATGTTATGGATAACAGCAAACGGACAACGTGGAATAGCAAACAAATGATTTCAGATGTAAATGCAACAAATACTGGTGGACGTATTGAAACAGGAATGCAAACGGGCAAACATGTTTTTAATTCAGGATTTGATTTTGAAAGCATTAATAAAGATGGAACTCGCACAATGACAATGCAAATGATGGGAACAACATCTACAAAGAAATCGAATCTTTGGAAAGATGCTTCGATTCAAAATGCAGGTGTTTTTGTTGAAGATAAAATAATTTTTAAGTCTTCTACTATTAATGCATCTTTAAGAGCAGATTTCAATAATGCCATTTCTGAAGACACTTTGCTTATTGTCAAAAATGGAGTTGAATACTTCAATAATCTAAAAACTCAATTTGTAAATATTAGTTCAAACTTAGGGATTACAAAAAAAATAACTACAAATTTTTCGGTTTCACTTGCAATTGGCAGAGGAACTAGAAGCCCAAATATGTTAGAGCGTTTCATTAAATTAATGGCTGTGGGATATGATAATTATGATTATTTAGGAAATCCTCAACTAAAACCAGAAATTAACAATGAAGCAGACCTTACATTTGTCTTTTCCAAGCAAAAATATGGGAATTTGTCTGCTAATGCTTTTTATTCCTATGTTCAGAATTTTATTTCAGCAGATTTGCTTCCTAGTAGTGTGATTAAACCACAAACTCAAGGTGTTTTGGGAGTTAAGCAATTTGTTAATACTGATTATGTTACTTTTAAAGGCTTTGAATTTGGCTACACATCAAGCGAAAATTACAAATTAGGTGCAAGTATTATTGCCGCTTACACTTATGCTGAAATTCCTAAAGTAACGAAATATATTGTTCAAGGAACTCAAGTTGTTGGCTCATCAGAATTAAACAATGACCCGTTGTCTGAAATTCCTCCATTTGAAGCAACCGCAGGTATCAATTATAAGTTTTTGAAAGGCAAACTAATACCTAAAATAGCATTAAGATTAGTTGCTAATCAGAACAACGTTTCAGAAGCTATGTATGAACAAAAAACATCAGGATTTGGATTGATAAATCTCTCGGTTAGATATAAAATTAACAAATTTTCTAGTTTGACAACTGGAGTTAACAATATATTCGACCGTTCTTATTACGAACATCTTAATCGGAAAATTATCGGCACAACCGCAAAATTATATGAGCCTGGCAGAGTTTTCTTTATAAATATTTATTTAAGCATCTGATAATTATGAAGATATATAAAGTTATTTTATTTGTATTTGTAATTATTGGTGTTTCTTGTAAAAAAGAAGTGCCAGAAATTAATATTAAAGATTCAGGGAAAATTGTTTTCAGATTTAGTCATAAAATTGAAGGAATTTCTCTGCAAAAAGACTCGATGATATATGTTAATGAAGCAGGAAATCACTATGAAATAAATGAACTTATGTATTTTATTTCGGATGTTACTTTGCATAAAAACGATGGAACAACCCAATTGATAGATGATTGGAAAGATATTAATTATGTGGATGTTAACATTCCATCAACGCTTACTTGGAATGTTTTTGATAGCATACCTACTGGAACTTACGATTCTATTTCATTCACATTTGGAATAAATACGCAAAAGAATCAATCTTTTATGTTTGTAAATGCCCCCGAAGTAAATATGATGTGGCCAAACGTACTTGGAGGTGGCTATCATTATATGATGATTAATGGGAAATGGATTGATACCTTGTCTGTGAAACAATCTTTTGCATTTCATTTAGGAATTGGACAACTATACCAAAGCAATGCGATGAGCAATACGGATTCAATTTATGCCTTTGTTCCAAATTATTTTAATGTAAAATTGCCAAATTCTGCATTTGAAATTACCAAGAATAAAACTCAGGAAATTGAAATAATAATGAATATAGAAAGCTGGTTTAAAACACCTTATGTTTATAATCACGATTATTGGGGAGGTGCAATTATGCAAAACCAAGCAGCGATGCAAATGGTTAAAGAAAATGGGGTCGATGTTTTTAGTGTGAACATTATTAAATAGAAAATTATGGATTGTTTAAATTGTGAAAATAAGATTTGCCGAAAAGAGCAAGGTTCCTGTAGTGATGTGATTTTTAATAAGGAATATATTCGTCAGATGTATCAAATAAATGAGAATAAGAGTGTTATAGAATCAGCAGCACAGTTAGTTGATAATGGAAGGGCAGGTACACTTTCAAGGATTGCTGAAATTGTAGAATTTGCCAAATTAATGAACTATAAAAAGATAGGATTGGCTTATTGCTATGGAATGGAGCGAGATGCAAAAAATTTGCAAGCTATTTTTGCCGAATTAGGACTTAATATAATTGGAATCTCATGCAGTGTTGGAGGTCTACAACAAAGCGAAGTAAATGCTAAAAGTTGCATACATAAAGTTTCGTGCAATCCACTAGGGCAAGCTGAGCAATTAAATACAGAAGATGTAGATTTAACAATTGTTATGGGGATTTGTTTAGGTCATGATATCTTGCTAACAAGAAATCTTACAATGGATTCAACAACCTTGGTTGTAAAAGACCGAGTTTTCAATCATAACCCACTTAAATTTTTAGAAAAATAAATTAAAATTCAAACATTATGGAAATAACATTCGACGGCGGAAAAGTAATAACCGCACACATTAATGGTCATTCAGTAAGAACAGACCAACCTGTTAATGCAGGTGGAGAAAATTCAGCAGTATCACCATTTGAACTTTTTTTGGCTTCAATTGGAACTTGTGCAGGTATTTTTATCAAAGGATTTTGTGATAACAGACAAATTTCTACGGATGGAATAAAAATCATTCAATCTGCTCAATATAATAAAGAAACAGGATTGCCAACTGATATCAAATTAGACATCCAACTTCCAGCAGATTTCCCTGAAAAATATAAAGCAGCAGTAATAAATGCTGCTGAATTATGCAAAGTAAAGAAAACCATTGCCAATCCACCCAAGTTTGAAATAATAACATCTCTTAAATAACAAAAAAATGAACACAGAAAAATCAGGTTTCAACACCAAATTAATACACGGAGGCGAAATGCACGACCAATATGGTGCTGCAACAACTCCAATTTATCAAACATCTACATTTGCTTTTAAATCAGCAGAAGAAGGAGCAAAATGTTTCGCAGGTGAAAGTGATGGATTTATATACACTCGCATTGGAAATCCGACTATTAATGCTTTAGAAAAACAAATAGCTTCTTTGGAAAATGGATTTGGTGCTATCGCAGTAAGTTCTGGAATGGCAGCGGTTTCAACAATATATTTAGCTCTTTTAAGTAGTGGCGACCATATCATCAGTACGGATGCTGTTTATGGACCAGCTAGAGGCTTAATGGAAAAACAATGTGTTAGATTTGGTTTTGAATCTACTTATATCAACACAACAGATATTAATGCCATTAAAGAAGCAATTCGACCTAACACTAAAATGTTGTATATCGAAACTCCTGCCAACCCTACAATGGATATTACAGATTTAAAGGCTTGTGCAGAAATTGCTCATCAACATGGAATTCTTTTGGTTGTTGATAATACATTTTGCAGTCCTTATTTGCAAAAACCGTTAGATTTTGGTGCTGATGTAGTTTTTCATTCAATGACAAAATTTATCAACGGACATGCTGATATTGTTGCTGGAGTTATCATTTCAAAAACAGCTGAACTCGACAAACAATTGCGAACTATGATGATAAATTTAGGTTGCAATATGGATCCACATCAGGCTTATATGGTGCTTCGTGGAGTAAAAACTTTATCTATTCGCATTGATAGAGCTCAAGAAAACTCTATGAAAGTTGCTGAATTTTTAGAAAATCATCCAAAAGTTGCTTGGGTAAGATACCCTGGCTTGAAGTCGCATCCTCAATATGAGTTAGGAAGAAAGCAAATGCAAGGCGATGGTTCTATGATTAGTTTCGGTTTGAAATCAGGATTTGAAGGAGCTAAAACATTAATGAATAATGTTCATCTGGCACTTTTAGCAGTTTCGCTAGGAGGAGTAGAAACATTAATTCAACATCCAGCTTCTATGACGCATGCAAAAGTATCGAAAGAAGATAAACTAAAAGCAGGTATTACAGATGAGTTAATTCGCTTTGCGGTGGGTATAGAAGATGTTAATGATATTATTGATGATTTAAAACAAGGATTAGAAAAAGTATAAATGCAAAATGTAGCTTATAAACCAATCGGAATAATTCATTCGCCTTTTAAAACCCTTGAAAACATACCAATTCAAAATATTGGAGCAAAGGGAGTTGTTGGCAGAATTGAAATTTCCCCCGAATTTGAACTCGGATTGAAAGATTTGAATGGTTTTTCGCATCTTATACTGATTTATCATTTGCATTTGGTGGAGCAATCGTCATTATTGGTGAAACCTTTTATGGATAATATGGAACGAGGAATTTTTGCTACTCGAGCACCTGTTCGTCCAAATCCGATTGGAATGACAGTTGTGAAATTGATAGAAATAAATAATAATTTTCTAACTGTTGAAAACATCGATATGCTTGACCAAACACCTTTGCTTGATATAAAGCCTTGTTTACCAATGATTGATAATGTTGAAAATATTCAATTAGGATGGCTTACAAATAAAATACAAGATTTTGAATCAAAAAAGTCTGATAACAGATTTTCAATTAATAATAAATAATTTAAACACAATATGAAAATAGCAGTTCCAGTATCAAGTATAGATAAAATTGACGACCACTTCGGTCATTGCGAATTTTATGCAATTTATACTATTTCAGAAAACAACGAAATCGCAGATGTACAAACCATGCAATCGCCTCAAGGTTGTGGTTGTAAATCGAATATTGCCAGTGTTTTAGCTGATGAAGGCGTAACAGTTATGCTTGCAGGTGGCATTGGCGGGGGAGCAATAAATGTTCTCAACAATTCGGGAATAGAAGTTGTTCGTGGTTGTTCAGGAAATCCAACAGAAATAGTTAAACTTTATGTAAGTGGTCAAATTTCGGATAGTGGTTCGAGTTGCCAACAGCATGAAAATCATAGTTCAGAAGAAGGTGGACATGTTTGTAATCACTAATTAAAAAAATCTTTTTTGAATAGTACCCCAAAAGTTATATTGAAAAACTTTTGGGGTATTTTTATCAAAGTAAAAAGCACCAAAATACATTACAATCATTCCTATAAATTAAAAATATCAAATAAATATTGATTATATTTGATTTTACAAAAAGCAAGAAAAGTTCTATTCATGAAAAGAAAAACAATTAATATAATTTCAATATTTTTATTGATTGTTTTCCTATTGCCTAGTTTTGTTAAGCTCGAGCATCATCATGAACACGAACGATATACTGACAATAAAGATTCTCGCATAAAGTTAACCCATGAAAAGTGCTTTGTTTGTAACTTCGAGTTTTCTATTTTTTCGTCAAATTCACCTATTTTCTTATTTAAGCCTGAAACCCAAGATTACAATTACTCATCAAATTTTCATCCTCAATTATTTTATAATCACCTAGAATATTCCTTTTTATTACGAGCACCGCCTGTTGAAATTGTGAATTCATAGTTCTAATTCAAGCATTAATTATTTTCCTAAATAACTTATGCTTGTAATCCATATTAATTTTTCTATCAATTTCAATACGTAATAAAATGAAAAACATATTAGTACACAATATGTTGTTTCTATTATTGAGTACTTCTGCTTTTTCTCAAATAACTTTCAAGGGTAAAGTATTTGACAAAGCGAATGGAGATACTATAATTGGAGCAACAGTTTATATTCCCGACCTTAAAACAGGTTCAGTATCAGACAAAAATGGCGAATTTAAAATTAGTAATTTGCCCAAAGGAAATTTCTTAGTTCAAATTAAATTTCTAGGATATTCAACAATAACAGAACAGTTAGAAATAACTACTGATTTTTCTAAAGATTTCTTTATGGAGTTTTCTACTATTGAAGCTCAAGAAATTGTAATTACAGGTAGTGCTATCTCCAGCGATAATTCTAGAACAAGCGTATCTATTGTTTCCATTGATAAAAATGAACTAGCAAAAATTGGTGGTACAAACATAATAGGCAAATTAGCATCTATTCCAGGTATTTCTGAAATAACTTCAGGAAGTGGTGTTTCTAAGCCTGTAATTCGTGGATTGAGCTACAACCATGTCATTACGCTTAATGAAGGCGTTAGACAAGAAGGCAATCAATGGGGCGATGAACATGGAATTGAAATTGACCAGTTTTCTGCCGATAGAATTGAAATTTTAAAAGGTCCTGCGAGCTTATTTTATGGTTCTGATGCAATGGGTGGAGTTATAAATATTTTAGAACCTATTCCAGCAAATATTGGTAAAATTCATGGAGAATTTAACTCTAATTTCTCAACCAATAATGGACTCTCAGCAAACAGTCTTATGTTTGAAGGCAATCATAAAGGATTGATTTGGAGAATGAGAGGAACGTATAAAAATTCTGCTTCATATAGAACGCCTAGCGAGTACATTTATAATTCAGGATTTAATGAAACTAACTATAATGCAATGTTTGGCTTAAATAAAAAATGGGGCTATTCGCATTTGCATATTAGTAAGTATAATGCGTTTTTAGGTGCTATTGAAGGAGAGCGAGATTCCGCATCGAATAAATTTGTGAATGCAGAAGGGGATATTGTGTCTGACAAAGTATTAAAAGGCAGAAAGTTGGATTTACCTTTTCAAAATGTTCAGCATACAAAAATAAGTTCCGTTTCTAATATCATATTGAACAAAAATCAATTGAAGTTAAGTGTTGGTTATCAAACAAATGATAGAAAAGAGTTTTCTGAAAACGAAAAATCACCCGGCTTGTTTTTTCATTTACAATCAATTACTTCTGATGTGAAATATCAAGTGCCTTTGAAAAATAATTACGAATCAGTTTTTGGACTGTCCGGAATGACTCAAACAAATGAAAATTTAGGGGTTGAATTTTTAGTGCCGAATTATAATTTGCAAGATATAGGCGGTTTTGCATACTTGAAAAAATCAAATAAACAAACAACTTTTAATGCTGGTATTCGCTATGACGTAAGGTTGATAAATGGGGAGTTATTATGTCTGGACTCACTAGGTCTTAAAGCAAATGAAGGTGATACGGTCTTCAATGCTTTTGATGCTAGTTTTTCTGCAATTACAGGCGGTGTTGGACTAACTTATCAATTATCGAAGGCAATAAATTTTAAGTTTAATGTAGGAAGAGGCTATCGTGCACCTAATATTGCAGAGCTTGCTTCAAATGGAATTCACGAAGGAACTTTTAGATATGAATTAGGCGATAACAAACTTAAGCCCGAAACAAGTCTTCAAATAGATGGAGAAATTGAAGCAGGAACAAGTTTTATAAATACAACATTTAGTGCGTTCTATAATACTATTGAAAACTATATTTATTCTAGAAACTTGAATAATGAAGCTCGGATTGTGGATGATAATTTCTATCCAGTTTATCGATTTGTTCAAGGAAATTCTTTGCTCAAAGGTTTTGAATTTTCATTAGATATTCATCCATTATCTGTAATTCATTTTGAAAACAGTTTTGCTTACGTTCACGGTGAAAATCTTTCAACCAAAGCCCCACTGCCATTTATTCCTGCTGTTAATTCAAAACATTCGATAAGGTGGAATATTAAAAGTAAAAAATCGGCAATGCTGTCAAATGCATTCGTAATGCTTGAAATATCGCATCATTGGAAACAGAATAGATTCGATGTGTTTGAAACTGAAACAAACGCATATTCCTTGGTAAATATGTCGATTGGTTTTGATGTGAAAATTAAAAAGCAATTGCTGACTATATTTATAAATGGGAATAATCTTACAAACGTTAAATATTTCGACCATTTAAATCGGCTTAAATATTCTGGAATTTATAATATCGGCAGAAATATAACTTTTGGAGTGCTAGTTCCTTTAGATGTAAAAAAAATAACAGAATAAATTTCTGACATATAAAGCATTTATAAATAGCATTATACATTAACGTAGTTTTGTTATTATTGGATTGAATGCTTTTGTATACAACATAACGCTATCTCCAATCTCCAAATTTTCGATATCATCATCAAATGCTATTACCTTAGTAATTTGATTATTATCAGAAATTACTGTAACGATATTTACAATTTCATGTTTATCAATAAAAGCAATTTGTCCTGTAATCTGAACCTTTCCGCTAATGCTAGTATCTAAAAATATTGAATCGGGAGTACCACTGCGAATAATATGTCCATTTTCTATACACAAAACCTTTGTTGCCAGTTTAAACACTTCATTCAAATCATGACTAACCATGATAGTTGTGCCACCCAACAGTTTGTGAGCATTCGCAATTTCTTTTTGCAAAACTTTTCTCATATCTGAATCAAGAGCAGAAAGTGGTTCATCTAACAATAATAATTTAGGTTTATGGGCAAAAGCCCTAGCCAACGCAACCCGCTGTTTTTGTCCTCCCGACAAACTAATTGGCTTGCGTTTTCTTAATTCATATAAATCAAAGATTTCTAATAATTCTATTAAGTTGCTTTTATCCTTCTTAGATTGAGCATATTCAATGTTTTGTTCAATGTTCATATTTGGGAACAAAGCATAATCTTGAAACATTAAACTTACAGTTCTATTTTGAGGTGGTATATTAATTTTTTTTACCGAGTCAAACCATATTTCTTTTCCAAATTTTATTTGCCCTTTATCTGGTTTTGTAAGACCTCCTAACATTCTTAACATAGTTGTTTTGCCTGCACCAGAAGGACCAAATAACGCAACTAATTCACCAGATTGAATAGTTGTTTTAATATTCAGGTTTACATTGCCATCTGCAGTAAACATCATTTTTTCAATATCTATTTCAATTATATCATTTTCCATGAATCATATTTTTTATTTACACTATAAATAGTGGTTAATAATATAAGCGAAACAACGAAAAGAATTAAAGCATATTGATGTGCAGCTGCAAAATTAAGAGATTGAACTTCATCGTATATTGCAATCGATGCAACACGGGTTTCTCCTGGCATATTACCCCCAACCATTAGAACAATTCCAAATTCCCCAATACTGTGAGCGAACGTAAGAGCAATTGCAGTTATTATTGAAGGTTTAATGTTAGGCAAAAGAACTTTAAAAAATGTTTTTAATTTTGATTTTCCTAAAATATAGGAGGCTTCACGCAAACTATCAGGCAATGAACGTAATCCATTGTGTATTGGTTGAATCATAAAAGGCAGACTGAAAATTACAGAGGCAATTAACACGCCTTCAAAAGAAAATGCAAGTCGAACATTAAAAACATTAGCCAACCAACCTCCAAACCAATTTCGAGGACTATATAAAATCAACATATAATATCCAATAACAGATGGAGGTAATACCATAGGCATGCTTACAAGAGCTTCTATTAATGGTTTGATTTTAATTCTAGAATATGTTAACCAATATGCAAATGGCAATCCTATAAATATAAGTATTAATGTTGTTAAACTCGCAAGTTTAAATGTAATCCATAGTGTTTCGGCAAAGGCTGCATCCATAACTAATTATTAATCATCATTAATGAAATTTCGTTTGATTTTATCAAAGCATCAATATCGTCGCCAACACAAATTTGCAAAGCATCAACAGAGCGTGTTGTTATAGCAGAAACAACTGTATAGTTTTTAAATTTTAATGTTATTTTACTTAACAATTCGCCACGCTGAACAGTCAAAACTTTACATTGCAATCTATTACGTAAACTAATTAATCCTGATAAATTTTTCGCAAGTGAAACTTCTGTTTCTTTAAATATCAATTTTACTTTATTACCTACTGAAAGCCATTCTAGTTGAGTAGTGGATTCGATAAGTAAAGCCGAAAAGCAATGCTCATCAACATCAATATCGACTAGTAAAATTGCATTTGATTGCTGAATTTGTGTTATTGTACCTATTAGTGTATTCATATTTTAAGGAACAATAAATCCGTATTTTTCAAAAATTGGTTTGCACTCGCTACTTAAAACATATTTCATGAACTTAGCTGCTTCAGGATTTTTTTGCCAGCTTTTAAGCAATACCATAGCTTGTTCAACAGGTTTATAACTTTTCGGGTCTAATATATAATATGTTCCTTTCATTTCTGGAGCCATTGCTAAAGCAAGAGCAAGAAAGCCAATTTCGGCATTGCCAGTTTGTGCGAATTGTGCGGCTTGAGCAATATTGTCGGCATAAACAATTTTATCTTTTACAGCATCAAAAAGTTTGTAGTACTTTAAACATTCAATAGCTCTATTTCCATAAGGAGCAACCTCTGGTTTAGCAATAGCTATTCTATTAACAGTTTTCTCTTTAAGAACTTCAATGCCTTTAGAAACATCTATTGTATTACTCCAAATAACCAATTTGCCAAAAGCATAGGTTTTAACATCACCTGAAGCCATTGCTTGAGATTTTAGTTTTTCTGGATATATTTTATCAGCAGCCATAAATATATCATAATCAGCACCATTTGTAATCTGTTGAAACAAAGAACCTGATGCTCCCAAATTAATAATAATATTTGCTTTCGGATTCACTACTTTATATTTCAAAACAATTTCATCAAGGATATATCTTAAATTCCCTGCAGCTGCAATTTTAACATTCTGAGCTTGTAGGCTTATTGATAAAGCCATAAGCATTATAATAATTATTTTTTTCATTGTATGATTTTATTAAATTCTTTAACTAATTATTTTCTTTAACTACTGGAGTCTTGTAGAGCTGTGGTCTAATTGTAAACATAATAAACGCCCATTGAGGCTGATATGTTTTAACATTATACATTTTATAGTATTTTTTTGTAGAACCTGATTTTAAAAATTGACTATAGCCTCCTTGTATAGAAATTTCTTTTGAAACAACGTAATTTAGTGTTAAATCAATTTCTTGACCTAAACAATATTCAGTTCCAACGTTTTTATATATAAATTTTTTGTCAAAATAAAATGTGTGTCCTGACAAATCTATAGAAAATTTAGAGGTTATTTTTGTGCTAATTCCACAATAAAAATCTTTTAAACCCTGCGTTGGAAGTGTAACAAAATATTCCATAGAGCCATTGTAAGAGTGAGTTGCTCCATACAAGCGATTGAAAGTATTTGATTTATTTGTAGCTATAGTAGTTGAAGAGCCTGAATAATAATCAATACCAGCATTTACAGTCAATTTCTTATTTATTTTATATGACCCTTTTGCTGCAAGAAAATAAGCATTTAATGTTGCATATTTTGCCCCAAAAGCTTTATTTGGGTCTATTCCTTCTTGTTTATATGCTGTAAGAGTGGCATCCCATGCTGAAGAGTCATTAGAATAAATTAAATTCCCTCCATAAGTAACTCTTGAATATAGAATATTGTTATTTGTTTTCTTTTCAAACTCTTCTACTATTCCTATACAAGTTAGATTTAACCCTTTGTAAATAGGTTTAGAAAGCCAAAAGTAATTCATCATTTTATAATTCTGCTTGGGAGTATAAGCGTATGAATAATTATAAAGAGTATCCTTGCTATTGTTAAATGCAAAACCAGTGTGCATTTGAATAATCTTACTATTATATTTTGCCACTAAAACATCATGGGAAGTCCCTGTATTACTCCAATTTGGAGCGGCAAGCAATCTTTGGTCGTCGTATTTTAATGGCTGACGACCCATTTTTAAAGATAATCCCGATACAATAAGATATTCAAACCAAGCTTCATTCATTTCGATTTTTGAATAATTTGTTTTATTGTCGCTATTTCCCCATATTCTGGCATCTTGAAATGAGATACGAGCGTTTAGTATTTTCCCACTATAATCAATGTTTAATCGAGTTCGCTGTAATGTCAGAAAACTCGGAGCTAATGTGTCTATTAGGGGTTTTCTAAACCCTTCTCTATATTCTATACGAGGTCTTATTTCAGCATCTATCGTTGTTTGGGCTTTTGCTTGATAAATGTTTAAGAGTGATAATACACTTAAACTTAATAATATTTGTTTTTTTTTCATACGCAATAATAGTTTGATTAATATATATTATTAATTCGATATGCATGATATTACATATCGATAACAAAAAAAATTTACATTTGTATTTTTTTTAGTTCTTCCTCTGAGTATAATTTAATTTTATTCTCAAGTTCTTTAAATAAAATAATAGCTTTTTCTCCTGCTTTTGACACTTTCGACCCACTTCCACCTTTGCCTCCAAGAATCTTTTCAACAAGTGGCTCTTTAGCATGTTTGTTCATATCCTCAACTAATTGCCAAGCTTGTCTATAGGACATTTTCATTTCTTTAGCAGCATTCGTAATTGAACCAGTTTTAATGATGTTTTCAAGCAACATAATTCGTCCTGGTCCAAGAAAAGAATTACTCCCTTCATTTATCCATATCTGAGCTTGTATTGTATATTCTTTAGTTTTTGCCACTATGCTATTATTAACACAGTGCAAATATATAATTAAATATTTATTTAAAAAAAATCTTTTGTTGTTTTATTTTAAAGTCATTTATAGAAGCTTATCAAAGACTATGTAGCTAAATAATTGGTATATTTGCAGCATTCTATTTATTGAAGTTCCGAGTAAATTTTAAATGACAATTTAATTACCATATTTATATATTATGACAAATCATTTTGATTCAGTTGCAAAAGATTGGGATAATAATTCCATTCATATTCAAAGAACAGAAGCTATAGCAGCAGAAATGCTCAAAAGTATTTCATTTAACAAATCAATGAAAGCCTTAGAATTTGGAGCAGGAACTGGACTTCTTAGTTTTGCTCTTAAGGATTACTTTAAGGAAATTACTTTAATGGACAATTCCATTGAAATGAGCAAAGTTGCTTCTGCTAAAGTTATTGAAGCAAATATTTCAAATATAAAAACCCTTGTTTTTGATTTAGAGAAAGAAGATTATACTTCCGAAAAATTCGATATTATATACTCTCAAATGGCATTGCATCATGTAGTTGATGTTGAATCTGTTATTTCAAAGTTTGATAAAATGCTAAATCCGAATGGTATATTAGTCATTGCTGACCTTTGCAAAGAAGATGGTTCTTTTCACGATTATAATGCGGAAGTCCATTTAGGGTTCGAACCTGAATTATTGCAAAATACTTTAAAATCTTTTTCGTTCGAAAATATCAACCATAATGTTTGTTACTCAATTAAAAGAACCGACCAAAATGGAGTAGAAAGAGATTATCCAATATTTTTAATGGTTGCTGAAAAAAGAAATTAGAACGAAATGACTAATAGCATATTCCACGACCCAAAATTAATTGAAGAGATAAACAAAAACTCAAGAAAGAAGACATTTCTAAAAGATGAAATTGTAGTTTCTTCGGGTTCGGAAATAATTTTTGTTCCATTAGTTATTAGTGGAAGTATTCGAATTGTTAGACAAGATTTAGATGGTAGAGAAGTTTTTCTGTATCATCTAAATTCGGGTCAAACATGCGCTATGTCTTTAAACTGTTGTTCTGTTAAGGGAAATAGCATGATAAAAGCAATTTCTGAAACAGAATCAGAAATACTTCAACTCCCAGCAAATTTAATCGAAGAATGGTTCAAATATCCTGAATGGCGAGCATTTATCAATAATACTTACGCCACAAGATTCACCGAATTGCTACAAGTAATTGATATGATTGCCTTTAATAATATGGATAAACAATTATTAAATTATTTAAGCAAACGTGCCGAAGCCCTTAATTCAAAAGCCCTTCTTATTACACATCAACAAATAGCCGACGAGCTTCATACTCAACGTGAAGTTATAAGTAGATTGCTTCGCACTATGGAGCAAAAGGAATTGGTAAAACTAGGCAGAAATATTATTGAGTTAATTTAAAAATATTTTTGGCTTATGTGACAATTGTTCCAAACCAACAGCTTTTATAGTTATAAATTTGAATATAATTTAAAACATAAAACTATGAAAGCAAATATGGGATTGATTGACAAAATCGCACGAGTGTCAGTTGCAGCTATTGTAATTGCACTTTATTTCTTAAACCAAATTTCTGGTCTTGCTGCAATTGTATTACTAATATTTTCTGGTGTTTTTATTTTGACAAGTATAATTGGCTTTTGCCCTTTATATCTACCTCTTAAGATTAATACAAAAGCTAAAAAATAATATTCATTAACAAAAACAAATTAACAATGATAAATTTCATTAAATCTTTATTTGCCGCTGGCGAAAAAGTAAATTACAAGGAACTAGTTAATAATGGTGCAATAGTATTAGATGTTAGAACAAAAGGCGAATTCCAAAGCGGACATCATAAAAAAGCTATTAATATTCCGCTAGACCAATTAGCTAAAAATATCAATAAATTAAAAGACAAGCAGAAGCCAATTATTGCTTGTTGTGCATCGGGAGCTAGAAGTGCAACTGCAGTGCATATTTTAAAAAGAGAAGGCTATACCAATGTTCACAATGCTGGCAGATGGCACAATGTATAAAATCTAACTGATTTATTAAACTTTAAAACAAATAAATATGCAAAATTTCTCAGAAATAATAAAATCAGATAAACCGACATTAGTAGACTTCTCTGCTGAATGGTGTGGACCTTGCAAAATGATGACTCCAATTCTAAATCAATTAGATGGAATGATTAAAGATAAAGCAAAAATTGTTACAATTGATGTGGATGACGATAACGAATTGGCTGCTCAATATAGAATTCAAAGCGTTCCAACGCTAATCATCTTTAAAAATGGCGAAATTAAATGGCAACAATCTGGAGTTGTTCCAGCAGAATATCTAAAAAAAACAATCGAACAATTTGTTTAAAATAATAAATTCTAATTTGAAGTTATACTAATTGGATATTCAATATTGCCCAATCTATCAACCCTTCGACTACGCTCAGGGAGACTATTATTAGTCATCTTGAGCGTAGTCGAAAGATAATTATTGGACTATTTTAATACGTGTTTTGGTATTAGAAGGCTGTTGAGTTTCAATGCTAACAGGCTTCTAACTTATTTATATTTTATTTAAGTCTGTTTTTTTAGTAAATACTTCTTTCAATCCAGGTATTTTAAAAATTAAAACAATAAGTATAAACAAAGTAATAAAAAACAAAACAAGAAAAATCGTTCGATTATCAAACATAAAAAAGATAAGCGATGAAATTAAGATAAAAGCAAACTCGCATATATTCTCATAAGCCAAAATATCGCCAAGCATTCTGCCTTTTACATTCGATTGAATCCAAGAATTTAAAGGTATTTTAAACATTCCACATGAAAATGCGGTAAGGAAAATGAGCATTCCAAAAAGAATTGGTTGTGGGTTCAAAATGTATATCAACAGAAAAAACACAATCATTCCTATGCCACCAATCGGAATTAGCGATATTTTCACTTTGTCTTTCGAAATAATCCCAGTAACAAAGCAACCCAAACCAATTCCTACAGCTGCGATAATCATCATTATCCCCGTTTCAATATCAGATAAATGCAGCACATTTGGACAATATACTTTTAGATTCATTTGAAGCAATGCACCAACAAGCCAAAAGAAGGACAAGCCTAAAATAACATAATTAAGTCCGTCAATAGTTTGGGCTTTTTTATATGATTCGAAAATAAATTTTATGGGGTTTGCGCTAATAACATTTGTGGTATCTGGTTGCGATTCGTTTGCATTTATTCGGGTGCATGTATATAAGCTTAGCAGCGAACCACCAATTAAAAGCGATATAATAATATATAATTGAGGGTTTTCAGATAAAACAGACGCCATAAATGTCCCCATCAATACGCCAAAGAACGTTAACATTTCCATGGTTCCTGTTCCAAAAGAAATACCTTCTTCGCCACCTACATCTTTTATTAATCCATATTTTGATGGAGAAAACAACGAGCTTTGAATCCCAAGCAACAAAACAGCTGTCATAACAAGATAAATGGATTGAGTTATAAATCCTGCAACAGCAATTAGCATAATAGGAATTTCAGCAATTTTACCATACATGAAAATCTTTTTCTTTTGGTATTTCACGGCTAATCTGCCAGCCAACGGCGACAAAAATATAAAAGGCAATACCAGCATAGCTGACGCTATGGCTATAATTGTAGATTCTGGAATATCGAGCACCCATTTAATACTAATAAAGCAAACTAGCCATTTTAAAAGGTTATCGCTAAAAACGGTTAAGAAATTTGTTGAAAATAAAGGAAACCAATTTGTTTTCATGAAAATATTATTTTTTTGACGCTCGCATAGATTACGCCTTGTTTTAAATTAATTTTTCTATCTAACTATAAGCGAACGGTAATCCGACAAATGCTTTTTACTTATCTTTCTAACAGGAAACCACGCTGCGAAAACTCCAATTAAAAAAACGGTAGCAAATACAGACACGAAATCCATTAGATTCAATGAAATTGGAAATACTGATATTGCAAATGAATCGCCGCCCTGAAGTTTAACCAAGCCAGTTTGTTGTTGAATAACACAAATTATTAATCCCAATATCATACCTGCAATTGCTCCAAATAAAGTAATAAATAAACCCTCGCAAAAAAATATGTTTTTTATAAGTCGATTGCTTGCTCCCATGCTTTTCAATATTGCAATGTCTTTTTTCTTTTCTATGATGAGCATTGTTAGCGAACCTATTACGTTGAAGATAGCCAAAAGCAGAATGAATGATAGAATTAAAAAAACCGCATATTTTTCGTATTTCATTATTTTATATAGAAAGTCGTGGAGTTGCAATTTATTTTTAACTTCATATTTGCTTCCCAATAGGCTTTGCAGCTGATTTTGAACAGCAGCTAATTCAGCATTTGGTTTAATCGAAAGCTCTATTGCACTTACTTGATTTGGCTTTTCAATAATATTACGAACCTGCCGAATGGGTAGCAGAACATATTTGCTATCGAAATCTTGTTGCACAGAAAACACGCCCGATGGCATAACATAATCTATAGAAAACGCATTTAATGGGTCGGTTGAACTTAATTTTCCACGCTTAGGTACGTATATACTTAATTGAGCATTTGCATCTTGCACTCTAATCCCAAGATTGTAGGCAATTAAATATCCAAGAATTGCATAATTAGCATTGCCCTTTTCTAAAATATAATCACCTTCAACAATCATTGTATCAACGCTAGTCATTGAAGCAAACTCTTTCGAAACGCCTTTTAAAGTAGCAATATATTGTTTATCTTCGTATTTCAGAAGTGCATTTTCTTCTAAAACCTCCGAAACAATATTTACTCCCTCTATTTTTTTGATTTTATCAAGGGGAAACGTATTTACATCAAATGATTTTCCAACAGTTGAAGAAATTTTTATATCAGGATCGAACGAACTATAAAGCGATATAACCAAATCCTCAAAGCCATTAAATACCGAAAGCACAACAATTAATGCCATTGTGCTGATAGTAATTCCAAGTATCGAAATCCAAGAAATAATATTAATAATATTATGCGACTTCTTAGAAATCAGGTATCTTTTAGCTATGAAAACCGATAAATTCAAGATTTTAGCTTTTTAGTAAGCGGTCAATATTATCAATATAATCCAAAGAGTCGTCGATGTAAAACTCAAGAGTTGGAATGCATCTGAGTTGATTTTTTACCATACGTCCTAATTCAAATCGCACTTCACTTTTAATTGAAATAAAATGAGCAATTACAGCTTCTTTTGGTGTTTTACCAAAAACACTTAAATTCACTCTTGCCATCATTAAATCTGGTGTAACTTTTACACGAGTAACGGTGATAAGCGTTCCGCTAAAAATTTCTTTTGAAATTCTTTGTATAATTGCACTTATATCTTTTTGTATAAGTCTACCTACTTTTGCTTGTCTAGTTGATTCCATGAATACAAAGATATAATTTTGTTCTTAATGATGCATTTTTTTGACAAGAATTTCTGAATTTGACTATTAATTAACTTATATTTGCAGGTTATGAAAAAGGTCTCTACAATTCTCAAATATGTTATTCCTTACTGGGGTTTAGCACTACTAAATATAGGGTTTAATATTTTATCTGTATTTTTTTCTTTGTTTTCTCTTACGGCAATAGTGCCATTTTTGCAAATTCTTTTCGACGATAAAAAGATTACAGAAACAACTTTAGTAAAACCCGAATTTGCCTTTAACAAAGACGCATTAGTCAATTTTTTCAACTATCAAATTGGGGCATTAATTAAATCAGGAGGGAAAGTTGAGGCTCTTCTATTTATTTGCATTCTTGTTGTAGTGTGTGTGTTTATCAAAAATTTATTCAGATATCTAGCAATGTTCTATTTAGCACCTATCAGAAATGGTGTAGTTAAAGATATTCGAAACGACATATTAAAGAAAATCCTTATTCTACCGCTCTCTTATTATTCCGAACAACGCAAAGGCGATATAATGTCTAGAATGACAAGTGATGTTCAGGAAATTGAATGGTCTATCATGTCTTCACTTGAAATGATATTTAGAGACCCCATTTCAATCCTAATTTTCATCGTTTCACTGTTTGTAATCAGCCCACAATTAACATTATTCGCATTTGTGCTATTGCCAGTTACTGGATTTCTAATTGCTAGAATAGGCAGAAGTTTAAAACGCACCTCAACTAAAGTACAAACTCAAATGGGAGTTATTCTTTCAACTATTGAAGAAACTATTTCAGGTCTTCGAATCATTAAGGCATTTAATGCAATTGATTACACACATAAAAAATTCAAAGGAATCAATCAAAGATATACTATACTTGGCATTAGACTTTACCGAAAACGTGATTTAGCATCCCCTTTAAGTGAATTCCTGGGAACATTAGTGGTGGTTATTATTTTATGGTTTGGGGGCAATTTAGTAATTAGTTCTTCAGGCAAGGAGCTTAGTCCATCTTCATTAATCATGTATTTGGCGGTGTTTTCACAAATAATACCACCTGCAAAATCCTTTTCTTCGGCATTTTACAATATTCAAAAAGGCGTTGCATCGGTTGAGCGTGTGAACGAAATATTAAATGCAGAGGAAAAAATTATTGAAAAAGAAAATGCAATTGAGAAAAAAGATTTCGACAAAAAGATTGAATATAAAAACGTTTCGTTTATTTACGAGAAAGAATATGTACTGAAAAATATTAATTTAGAAATTAGCAAAGGAAAAACTATCGCATTGGTTGGACCTTCGGGTGGTGGAAAATCTACGCTTGCAGATTTGCTTCCACGTTTTTACGATTGTATTGAAGGTGAATTGCTGATTGATGGCAATAATATAAAAGACTATAAAATATCTGATGTTAGGGGCTTGATGGGAATTGTTTCTCAGGAATCCATATTATTTAACGATAGCGTTTTAAACAATATTGCCTTTGGAATGAAAGATATAACTTTGGAAAGAGTAATTGAAGCCGCTAAAATAGCCAATGCTCATGAGTTCATAGAACAAATGGAAAATGGATATGAAACATTTATAGGCGATAGAGGAAGCAAGCTTTCTGGAGGTCAAAGACAACGAATAAGTATTGCCAGAGCCGTTCTGAAAAACCCACCAATAATGATTTTAGATGAAGCTACATCGGCTTTAGACACAGAATCGGAAAAGTTGGTTCAAGAAGCTATCTATAAATTAATGCAGAATAGAACTTCGGTAGTAATAGCCCATCGTTTATCAACGATTCAGCATGCTGACGAAATTATTGTTTTGCAACAGGGCGAAATTGTTGAACGAGGCACACATCAAGAGTTGATAGATTTGGATAGAGTTTATAAGCGCCTATGCGACATGCAATCTTTCAGTTAATCGGCAAATGGTAAAAGGTGCAGGGTAAAGGGTTTCTTTTGTTAGTAATTCTTTTTTTGAACCATTTACCGTGAACCATTTACCGTGAACCATAAAAAATGAGTTGGATAGAAATAGCAATATTAATCGTTTCAGGAGTCCTAGTAGGATTCATTAATACCCTTGCTGGTGGAGGAACAGTTATTTCATTTTCCGTTTTTATGTTTGGCGTTGGATTGCCTGCAGATATTGCCAACGGGACAAACCGTATAGCAGTTGCAATACAAAATATTGTTTCTGTTGTTAGTTTTAGAAAACAAAAAATACTAGATTTCAGAAAAGCCATAACACTTGCAATACCGGCTGTTATTGGCTCTGTTTTAGGAGCGAAAATTGCTGTCGACATAAATGAAGAAGCAATACGTATTTCCATTGGCATAGTAATGTTGATTATGCTTTTCTTCATTTTATACAACCCTGAGAAATGGTTAAAAGGGCAGCCTGATATTCTTGAAAAAAAAATATCCATTAAACTTTGGATTCTTTTTTTTATTATTGGTATTTATGGTGGCTATGTACATGTTGGAGTAGGATATTTCTTGCTTTCGGCAATTGTTTTGGGCGCTGGTTACGACGTAGTGAAAGGGAATGCAATAAAAAGTTTTATAGTATTGGCTTATACACCTGCAAGTTTATTAGTTTTTATGCTAGAAGGCAAAGTTAATTATCAGTACGGATTAGTTCACTCAATTGGCAATGTTATTGGAGCTTACTATGCATCAAAATATGCTGTTACATGGGGCGCTGGATTTGTTCGTTGGGTAATTGTAACGGTAATAATTATCTTCGCATCTGATTTACTTGGAATTATTGATTTGAAGATGCTGATAGGTGAGTTTGTGAAATAGGTTTATTCTTTTTCTAATTCCACCTTCAAACTCAATAAAAATTTAATCATTTTCAAGCGTTCAATAACAATATTTTGCCTCCAAGCTTGTGCAATTGTTCCAAATGTAACAATTATCAGCAATCCAGACTTAGACAAATTTGCAAAACTAAACTCAAATACTTGTGCAAAGCCAGCAATATAAAGCAATCCACCGCATACAATACTCGAAATGAGATAAACAAAAAATCCCATTTTTGAAATTGACAACTTATTTTCAATTTCATTTAAATTGTTATAGTCTTTAATGATTACAGATTTATACAGAAAAGCTGTTTTGATAAAATTTAAAGATTCAATCTGATCAGTTATACTTTTATTGATATCCGACTTACTCATTATTATGAGGTATTTTGTTTATAAATGAAATTATTAAGAATCTATTTTCCAAGAAAATCATTTACCTTCTCATAAAATAATTCGGGCTCATCGGCATGAACCCAATGCCCTGCATTAGGAATGGTTTCTATTTGACAATTTTTAAAATATTTAAGAATTAGCTCATTATCACTATTTTTGATATAATTTGAATTTCCTCCTTTTAAAAATAATGCAGGGTTTTCAAATTTATTTGTTGATAATATTTCAACTCCTAAGTTTTCTCTATTCGCAGAAATCGCCTCTAAATTAAACTTCCATTTGAAAGAATTTGAACTAATACGTTCAAGATTTTTTAGTAAAAATTGAGTTATTGGAACTGAAACCCCAAGATTTGTAATAGTATTTTCGGCTTCTGCTCTTGATGTAATACACTTAATGTCAATTTTAAATATTGTATCAACAATATCAAGGTAATGAACACTGTAGTTTCTTGGGGCAATATCAGCTACTATTATTTTAGCTAATTGTTGATTGTAGTTCAAGGCATAATTCATAACTACCTTCCCTCCCATCGAATGACCTATCAAACTAGGATTAACAATATTATTGTTTTTGATAAACAAATCTAAATCTTCACAAAGATCAGAATATGTATGACTTTCGCAATGTGGCGATTTGCCGTGGTTTCGTTGATCTATCAAATAAACTTCATAGTTTTCTGAAAACCTTTTTCCTAAAGTCATCCAATTATCAAGCATACCAAATAAACCATGTAGAATAATCAATGGCTCACCTGCTCCTAATTTAATAAAATTTAATTTCATTGAAACAGAAATTATTTCAACTCGTCAAGGTATAATTGTATTGTTTTTTCCATTCCAAAGTACAAAGCATCCGATATTAAGGCGTGTCCAATAGAAACTTCTCTTAAACCTTTAATATTTTGCTTGAAGAAATGCAAATTATGCAAGTTTAAATCATGCCCTGCATTTAAGCCAATGCCAATGTCATAAGCACATTTGGCAGCTTCAATATAAGGAAGTATTGCTTTATCTTTATCTTTAGCGTATCCAACTGCATAAGCCTCAGTATATAGCTCAATTCTGTCAGTACCTGTGTTAGAAGCCGCCTTAATCATATCAATTACAGGATCGAGAAATAAAGAAGTGCGAATACCAAATGATTTTAATTCTTCAATTATTTCGGTAAGAAATCTTTCATTTTTTATCAAATCCCAGCCTGCATTAGATGTAATAGCATCGGGGGCATCGGGAACTAAGGTAACTTGTGCAGGTTTTATTGATTTTACAAGATTAATAAAATCTGGGGATGGATACCCTTCAATATTAAATTCCGTTTTTAAAACTGGCTTTAGTTCAAATACATCTTTATATCTAACATGTCTTTCATCAGGTCGAGGATGAACAGTAATTCCTTCTGCTCCAAACTTTTCACAATCAAGTGCCATTTTAATTAAATCAGGCATATTTCCGCCTCTGGCATTTCTGATTGTTGCAATTTTATTGATGTTTACACTTAATTTAGTCATGTTTCAACTCTAGTTGTTATTTGAATGTGCAAAAATGCGAAACATTTTTATTAAATTAATACATTGTTGAAAAATATATTTCTCGCTTTGCTCTTTCAATACAATAAAAGTACGTATTTTTATTTATTTATCGGCAATTTTTTATGAATTATTTTTTTATAATTGTATTTACTATATTTTTACAGTAGGTTTGTACATGCAAATTGACCAAAAGAGTATTAAACTATGATTCCAAAAGATATTATTTCAAATACTATTATTCCCCTTAGAACATCTGATTTTGCTTCAAAAGCATTGTCGTTGATGGAAGAATTCAAAGTAGCTCATATACCAATTGTAAATAACGAAGAGTTTTTAGGATTAATTTCCGAAAATGACATTTATTCATTAAATGAACCTAATGAAGTTGTTGGGAACCATACTTTATCATTAAACAGACCTTATGTCAATCAAAACCAACACATTTATGATGTTATTAGAATTGCTAGCGATTTAAAACTAACAATAGTTCCTGTTTTAGACGAGAAAACAAATATTTTTTTAGGAGTAATAACTCAAAATAGCATTATTGATTATGCTTCAAAGCTATTTGCTGTTCAAAACCCAGGTGGGATTATAGTTTTGGAAATGGGAATTCACGATTATTCATTACAACAAATTGCTCAGATAGTTGAATCCAACGATGCAAAAATATTAAGCCTTTTTGTAATCACATCTGATGATTCGATGCAAATAGAAGTAACCTTGAAAATTAATAAAACCGATGTTGCTCCAATACTACAAACTTTTCATCGTTACGATTATATTGTAAAAGCATCTTTTGATGAAGGTGATTATGAAGAAGATTTAAGAGATCGATACGATTCTTTTCTTAATTATTTAAATATTTAAGCGCTTGCAAAAGATTGTTTCGCATATAATTTATTTAATCCTAAGTTTTTCAATATTTGGTTGTATGCTTTCAAAGAAAAATAATTCTATCGAAATGCCTTTTGCTGAGAGTAATTATGCCAATATTGATTCACTTTCAATCCATTTTAGACTTTGGGAACCCAAAAACTTTTCGCATAAAATAGTATTTGTTCATGGGATGGGTGGCTCAACCTTTAGTTGGCGAAAAATTTATCCATATTTTTCCGACTCTGCAAAGATTGTTTCTATTGATTTGCCGGGATTTGGCTATAGTGGACGAGAAAGAAACATTAATCATTCTACATCTAACCGAGCAAAGTGGATTTGGCAAATATTAGATTCAATCGATAGCAGTGCTAACGACACTTTGCCATGGACGCTAGTTGGCCATTCGATGGGTGGTAGCGTTATTGCGGCGATGGGAGCTCAAAAACCCGAAAAGACAAGAAATTTTGTTTATGTTGACGGTTGTTTATTTCAAGATACAATACCCGTTAAATCGAGAAACTATAGCAAATTCTCAGAAAACACAATATCTTGCTTATTGAAAACATTTTTAATCAACAAAATTGGAGTAAGAATACTTTTACGTTCCGCGTATGCCTCAAAGCCCAATAGAAAAGATATTATTGGTTATTTAAAACCATTTAAAATTAAGCATACCACTAACCTGCTTTTCGACATGGCAAGAGCAAAAGAAAGCTATATTGATATTTCTAAAATTAAAAATATTCCGTCTACCTTTATTTGGGGCGACTGCGATAAATGGATAGACATAAAATATGGCAAAAAGGCATTTAGCAAAACACCAAACTCCGAAATGTATATTATTGAAGGAGCTGGACATTGCCCAATGGAAACTCACCCTGATTTGATTAGCAATTACATTAAAAAAACATTAAAATAAATTTCATGTCATTTACTTACGATTATCCTCGTGCTGCAGTTACCGTTGATGCGCTCGTTTTTTTTAAACAAGAAAGTTCTTGGAGCGTATTGTTAATTAAAAGAAAAAATTATCCTTTTGAAGGATTGTGGGCAATACCAGGTGGCTTTATGGATATGGACGAAACCTTGATTGATGCTGCTCATAGAGAATTGGAAGAAGAAACTGGACTTGGCAATGTTGCGCTAAGCCAATTTTACACTTTTGATGCAATTGGAAGAGACCCTAGACATAGAACAATAAGCACAATTTTCGTGGGTTTTACTAATGAAAATAACTGTAAAATAAAAGCCAACGACGATGCTGCCGATGCACAATGGTTTGATATAAATGCCCTGCCCGAAATGGCCTTCGACCACAAAATGATTATTGAAAAAGCAGTTGAGTGGTATTTGTAGAAACTGTTTGGAATTATCAATATTTTTCTTGAAAATAATTCTCAATTTATTTAAGAAATATAGCCATAATCAGCTAATTCACTCATATTTATAATTTCGTGGGAAACCCCTTCTTTTATAATGATTTTCTTATTTGCTATTTCAAAAACATCACGATAATAATGGTCTGTAATTATTATTCCTTTATCATTCTTCTGCTTTGTTAAAACATCTTTTACCAAGTCTATCTGCATTGGCTCTAACATCGTAAATGGCTCATCGAGCAAGATGAAAGGATGATTTAAATTAATGATAAGCAAAAATTCCAAGTATTTTTGTTCGCCTAAGGAAAGTTCGCCAATTCTTTGCTTTTCAATTTTATTAATTAGTGGCGAATAGAACAATTTGTCTTGTGTTTCTCCATCAGAAAAATACATTTGAATTATTTGCCTTGCCGTAATGTCTTTTGGCAAAAAAGGGTTTTGTGGAAGATAGGCTAGTAATTTGTTTTTTGTGCTTATTTTTTCAATCTTACTATTATTTATGTAAAGCTCTATTTTATTAGGTTTTTGTGTGCCAAACAGTATTTTCAACAATGTAGATTTGCCAGAACCATTTCTGCCAAAAATTGCAACAACATCACCAGTATTGCAAGTGAAATTAACATTTGTCAAAATTTGTTTTTTGCCAAATCGCATATCTACAGAATCTAATTTAAGGCTGTTTATCATTTGATATTTTGTTAGTAGAAAAGGAGATACAGAATGAAGGAGATAGTAAAATTAATCATAAAAACCTTAAGCATTAATTCTGTTTTAGTAAAGCCTTGATTTAGATAAAAATAATATTGATCATTTTTGAAGTATCGATAGATTACAAAAGAAATTAATGCTCCAAAAGTACCAAAACAAATTGCAATATCCTGCAATCCAACTATTATTGAAACAAGAATATTTATCCTCGTTACATCAAAATAATACTTAAAAAACAGTTTGTTCAATTGGCGGATTTTGAAAGTGACAATTATTAATTAACGTGAGTTCGGGGTATATTTGATTGATATTAAATATGATATGTTGATAATT
>JBAXGW010000037.1:0-41607 GCA_037139195.1 Bacteroidota bacterium | reverse complement strand
ATTACTATTGTGTAGTAACAGGTGGATGCGATGGTACAACACAAAAGAGTGGAATATCAGGAGCGATGAATGTAAATCCAACAAGCTCGAATTTCATCAACTCCCAATCAACAGGGACACAAACAATATGCTTAGGATCATCGTTTAGCTCAATCAGTGTAACGGCAACAGGTACAAACTTAACTTATCAATGGTTTAGTAATACCACAGCAAGTACCACAGGAGGCACGAACTTAGGCTTAGGCGCACAGTCGTCAACATATACTCCCGATGCATCCGTAGTAGGCACGCTATATTACTATTGTGTAGTAACAGGTGGATGCGATGGTACAACACAAAAGAGTGGAATCTCAGGAGCGATGAATGTAAATCCAACAAGCTCTACTTTTATTGCGTCTCAGTCTACAGCAGCCCAAACTATATGCATAGGGAATTCATTTAATCCAATTAGTTTGGTACTTGTTGGGACAAATAAAACTTACCAATGGTATAGTAATACAGTTCCAGTAAGTACAGGTGGAAATATAATTACAGGAGCAATAAATTCTGCGTATACTCCAGATGCTACTTCGGTAGGAGTAGTTTATTATTACTGTGTTGTAACAACTGACTGTGGAACTGCTGCAAGTCCTGTATCTGGCGCTTTTACAGTAAATCCATTGCCTACTGCTAGTTTGAGTGGTACAACATCGATTTGCTATGGAGCTACAACTAATTTAACCATGACATTAACTGGTTTGGGACCATGGAACATAACTTATACTGATGGTACCACACAAACAACAATAACAGGAATAATTTCTAGTCCTAAAATTGTAAGTGTAAGTCCTAATGCAACAAGTACATATAGTATAACTGCAGTTAGCGATGCAAATTGTTTTGGAAATAGCTTTGGAAGTACAGCAACAATAACTGTAAATCCATTGCCTGTCCCAGTAACAATTGCCAGTCCTGATACTATTTGCAAAGGTTTAAGTAGCGAATTGTCTACATCTGGCGGAGTTAATTATACTTGGTATTCAATACCTCCTGGATATACAAGTAATGTTTATAATCCAACAGTTTCTCCAACCATTACTACACAATATTTAGTTCAGGTAACAGATGGAAATGGTTGTTTAAATACCTCCAAAATAGATGTAGTAGTTAATAATCTTCCAACTATTAGTGCAGGCAATGATGTTACAATATGCAATGGAGCTGATACTACGCTTAACGCAAGTGGAGGCGTAAGTTATGTTTGGAGTCCAGCTTCGAGTTTAAGTAATAATTTAATTTATAATCCAATTGCGTCGCCTACAGTAACAACTGTATATAACGTGGTAGCTTATTCTGCACAAGGATGTTCAGGAACAGATAATGTGGCCGTGTCTGTATCGACTATACTACAACCAGATGTTTCAGTATCTTCTCCATCAGCTTTTTGCGTTGGATTAAATAATTCTGTGACGCTGTATGGTCCATCAGGATATACAAGTTATGAATGGTCGAATGGATTGTTTACTCAAAATATCACTGTAAACCAAGTGGGTTCGTTCACTTTGACGGTTTCAAATGCAAATGGATGCGAGAGCGTATCTCAAGTTGTAAACATAATAAATGCTCCAGCAATTAATCCAGTAATTATTTCAGATGGTCCATCGGAATTCTGCCAAGGAGAAAATATTGTATTATCTACAGATGAATTGTATAGCACTTACCTTTGGTCGAGTGGTTCAACAACATCTTCTATTTATGTATTTGAAAGTGGTAGTTATTCTGTAACTGTAACCGACTCTTATGGATGTCAAAATACTGCGAATGGAATGGATATTATAGTAGACCCATTGCCAGTGGTGAATTTCAGTTATAATGATAGTTCTTTGTTTGTTGATTTTTACAATTATTCATTCTTTGGAACAACCTATGCTTGGGATTTTGGTGATGGTACAAATTCTACTTTAGATTCACCTACTCATAATTATCAGAATTCGGGAGTATATAATGTTGTATTAACTGCAAGTAATACTTGTGGAACTGATACAGATTCGCTAGAGATAATTTTAGTAGATAATACAGGTGTTTTTGAAAGTGATAATTTAGGGAATCTAAAAATATACCCAAATCCAACAGTTGATTATGTTAATGTTGAATTAAATAACACAACATTAAAAAATCCATCAATCACAGTTTATGATATTTTTGGAAAAATCATGTCAGAAAACCAATATCTAATTAATAGAGATTTTACAACGAAAATTAGTTTGCAAAATTTGCCTACAGGAGTATATCTAATAAAAATTCAGGAAGGTGAAAAATTTATTTTTGCCAAAATTGTAAAAGAATAATTTTTGCTATTTACAGTTTAAGTGAAGGGTTGTGATTTTTTTCACAACCCTTTTTGTTGAAAATAAGTCGTTTATCTTAAAAAATGTTAATCTGATATGCAATTTAATTAGTTTTATATTTGACTTGTTAGTTTTCATCATTATATTTGTAGAATATGCCACTAAAAAAGCCTTATATGAGAAAACTCTATTTACAATTTATTTTGCTAGTTTTGTTTACTAGCACTGCTATTGCTCAGAATGTTAAAAATATGGATTTAATTGATTCTAGAGCTAAAAAACATTATTCAGAAGAACAAATATTAGAAATGCCTTATTACAAGGTAATGCAAGTTAATTTTTATTATTCATCATCGTTTTTTATAGAAACTCCTAAAAGCAGTTTATGTCCTGTAATTGATGCTAAACAAGTTGATATTACAAAATATTCGGCTAATCGTGATGCTAGAAAAAGGAATCACGTTGGAGAAACTGAACAGTGCTTAAATATTGTATTGCTGTCTTGGGAAGAAATTCAAGCAGAATATGATAAAATAAAAAGACAGTATATAAATCAATAAAAATAGATGTTTATGAATAGAATTATACGAAATATATTTATTTTTTCATTGTTTCTAGTAAATACAAACACTTTTTCGCAAACTACCTATGTAATGGGTAGCCCAAATAATGCGATAAGAACAACATGTAACGAAATATTTGAAAGCTCAGGTGCTTGTGGTAATTGGTTTACTGGTTATACATATTGTGCTAATGAAAATAAAACAGTAACTTATGTTTCAGCCACTGGACAAAGTGTGCAGGCAACATTTAATAGTTTTGATACTGAAGATGGTTCCGATTTCTTATATGTTTATGACGGACCAACTGTTAATCCAGCTAATCTAATTGCTGTTTTAACTGGCTCATATACTTATCCCCCCCGAATTGTATCTACTGGAACATCCTTAACGTTTAAATTTACTTCTGACGGAAGCTCAAATTATTCTGGTTGGAGCGCAGAAATGGCTTGTGTTGCTTCATGTGGAACCAATGAATTAGCTGGTGATAATTGCTCAGGTGCAACTTTTATCTGTAATTTAAATAATTATTGTGGAAATACAAGCGGATTATATACTGTTGATACTCCAGGAAATATGACAGACGGAAGTTCGTTATTTAATGGATCTCTTGAAAACAATTCTTGGATTTCATTCGTTGCTTCAAGTACAACCGTGTCATTAGATGTTACGGTGTCGCATTGTACCGATGCTTATGGAATTCAATTTGGAATTTATTCTGGAACTAATTGTAATGGTTTTGTATTGAAATCACCTTTAGCTTGGACATCAGGTACTAGTTCAAGTATTTTGCAAAATAATTCAACGTCAACTGTTGTTACTAATGGCTTAACTATTGGTCAAACATACTATGTTATGATTGATGGTTATGGCGGCGATGTATGTAATTATAAGATTAAGGCAAATTCAGGGATTGCAACTCCTGTTATTACGCCTTCAACTCCATCTGTTATGTGTGGCGGCTCTTCTACATTAACCGTTGGAGGAGTAGCAAGTATTAATGGTGTAACTTGGACTTCAACACCAACGGATCCAAATTTAGTGGGACACGAAAATGATAATCCACTTATTGTAACACCAGGTCAAACTACTACTTATCAAGCCAGAGTTTTACAAGGAAATTTAGCTTGTCCAGATTCGAGTAGCGCATTTTCGACAATTTCGGTAAACCCATTGGTGTTTACTCCATCTGCTAGTCAAACAACAATTTGTGTTGGTTCTACTTCTGTTCTTACAAGCAATCTAACTGGGACTTATACATATAGCTGGGCAGCAACTAATCCTGCTGCTGCATGGAATACGCATAGCTCTGATTTAAATACAATTGCAACTCCTATTGTAAACCCAACTGTAACCACTACTTATACAGTTACCGTTTCAAATGGAGCATGTTCTGCTTCAAATACGGTTGTTGTAAATGTAACTCAAGTTTCAGCAAATGCTTCAGTAAATAATAGCTCAATTTGTAATGGTGTATCTGCCAATTTATCGGCTACTGGTGGTGGGACTTATAGTTGGGCTACCAATCCTTCAAGTTCTTGGACTTCAACAAATAATAATCCTACAGTGAATCCAACAACTACCACTAGTTATGTTGTTACTGTTACCAATGGTTTATGCACTGCTTCAGATGATGTAGTTGTTACTGTTTTACCTCTTCCAAATGCAAATGCGGGTCCAGATCAAACAATTTCAATGGGTATATCAACTTCTTTAAATGGTTCACCTTCTGGTGCAGGTTTATCGTATGTTTGGCAACCTTCCGCTTCAATTAGTGGTTCAAATACAATTGAAGACCCTAATACCATTGCATTAGCTGGAACCACTTTATATACTCTTACTGTTACAGATAATGCTTCTGGCTGCTCTGCTTCTGATCAAGTTGCAATAGTTATTACTGGAAGCACGCTTAGTGTTGTTGCTAGTTCTACTCCGTTGGTAATTTGTTCGGGTCAAAGTGCTTCTTTAGGTGCATTTCCTTCAGGTGGTTCAGGAACTTATGATTATACATGGACTGCAAATCCTGCATATACATGGAATCCAATTGGTTCTGATTTAACTCAAAATCCCATAGTTAGCCCTACACAAACGACAACCTTCACCGTTACTATTGACGATGGTTTTGCTACTGTTTCGGCTCAAGTAACAGTGGTTGTTAATCCTTTGCCTGTTGCTTTTGCAGGAAATGATATTACGGTCTGTCAGGGAAATCAGGCAACTTTAACTGCTACTGGCGGTGGAACTTACCAATGGACAAATGGTATTGTTAATGGAGTTGCTTTTAATCCTCCTGCAACATCAAATTATACTGTTACTGTTACTAATACTGGATGTACTGCAACTGATGTTATTACTGTAACAGTTGCTCCTAAACCAAATATAAATGCTGGATCTGATTTGAATTTTTGCGAAGGTTTAGCAATTGTTCTTACTGGAACTGGTGCTGGTACAAATGGCACATATAATTGGAATAATGGAATTACAAATGGAGTAGCATTTACGCCTACCACAACATCTAATTATATAGTAACAGGAACAGATGCAAATGGATGTGTTAATACAGACGCAGTTCAAATATCAGTTAATACAATGCCGGTAGCTAATGCGGGAGCTGATGTTACAGTTTGTCAAGGTACAACAACAACTTTGACTGCAACAGGCGGAACAACTTACTCTTGGAATATTGGTCCTTCAACTGCAGCTATAACAGTTGCACCTTCGTATGCTTCTGTTTATATAGTAACGGTATCTAATGGTGCATGCTCTGCTACTGATGCTGTAATTGTTGATGTATGGAAATCTCCAAATCCTAAAATTACGCCATCTGTACCTATGGCATTTTGCCCAGGGTTAAATAATACGGTTACTCTTGATGCAGGTATTGGTTTTGATCATTACAATTGGTCAAATGGTGATATTACTCAATCAACGACAATTTCTACTGTTGGGTCGTATACTGTTACTGTTACAGATTCAAATAATTGCACTGGGAATGCAATACCATTTAATATTGTAAATGCACCCGTTTTTGATCCTAAGATTGTTCCTGATGGTGATACCACATTCTGTAAAGATAGCCATGTAAATCTAAATCTTGATACTATTTATCATACTTATGAATGGTCAAGTGGTTCAACTTCAGAATATATTAAAGCATTTGAAGAAGGTGATTATTATGTATCTGTTACTGATTTTTATGGCTGTCCAGGTGTTGCTGGTCCAGTAACAATTATAGTAAATCCGAAGCCAGAAGTTTATATAAGCGAGACACAATCGTTTAACAATGTGAATTTCTATAATTATTCATTTTTTGGAACTACATTTAGCTGGGATTTTGGTGATGGTAGTGCTATAACAACACAAAATTCTCCAAGCCATACTTATCCTGCAACTGGTTCTTATTGGGCTGTTTGCACTGCAACTAATGCTTGTGGCGTTGATAAAGACTCATTACTAGTTGTTATTACAAGTATGGTAGGAATTGACGAAAAAAATAATGTTTCAAATTTAAGGGTTTACCCTAATCCTTTTAATGAATTGATTACAGTTAGTTTCTCGGTAAATAACGAAACTGATATTAAGATTAAACTAGTAAATACAATTGGTCAAGAAATTGTTTCAACAAATTTTGGTAAGATTGTTGGTCGCTTTGAGAAGCAAATAAATTTAGGTGATTTAGCCTTCGGAGTTTATTATTTGATGATTCAAACTGACAAAGGAAATATTGTTTCTAAAGTAATTAGAAATTAAAATCTTAATACCATTAAATGAAAAAGCCCCGAAATTTCGGGGCTTTTTCATTCATTCAATTATCGTGTTTACTTTACTTCTTCAAAATCAACATCAGTAACTTCTGCATCAGCAGTTTGTTTTTGCTGGTTGTTATCATTTGAGTGTTGATGAGATGCTTCAGGATTGCCTTCTGCATTCTGAGAAGCTTTGTACATTTCTTCCGAAGCAGCTGACCAAGCTGTATTTAAATTGTTTAAAGCAGTTTCAATAGTTGCTAAATTCTTAGCAGAATGAGCTTCTTTTAATTCAGCTAGAGCAGTTTCAATTGGAGCTTTCTTTTCTGCTGGGATTTTATCGCCATATTCTTTCAATTGTTTTTCAGTTGTGAAAATCATTTGATCTGCGCTATTTAATTTGTCGATTTCTTCTTTTGCTTTTTTATCAGAATCTGCATTTGCTTCAGCTTCAGCTTTCATTTTTTTGATTTCTTCATCAGTTAAACCTGAAGAAGCTTCAATTCTAATTTGTTGCGATTTGCCTGTTGCTTTATCTTTTGCAGATACATGTAGTATACCGTTAGCATCAATATCAAAAGTAACTTCAATTTGAGGAACGCCTCTTGGTGCTGGTGGAATTCCGTCTAAGAAAAATCTTCCAATAGTTTTGTTGTCGCGAGCCATTGGTCTTTCACCTTGTAAGATGTGAATTTCAACGCTAGTTTGGCTGTCGGCTGCAGTTGAGAAAACTTCTGATTTCTTGCTTGGAATAGTTGTATTTGACTCAATCAATTTGGTCATTACACTACCCATAGTCTCAATTCCAAGTGAAAGAGGCGTAACGTCAAGCAATAGAACGTCTTTAACTTCACCAGAAAGTACTGCACCCTGAATTGCGGCACCAATAGCAACTACTTCGTCAGGGTTAACGCCTTTTGATGGTTTTTTGCCAAAGAATTTTTCTACTATATCTTGTATAGCAGGAATACGAGTTGATCCTCCAACTAATATAACTTCGTTTATGTCGTTAGCTGTAAGACCAGCATCACTCATCGCTTTTTTACAAGGCTCTAAAGTAGCTTGAATTAAAGTGTCAGCTAGTTGTTCAAATTTTGATCTAGATAGTGTTTTAACTAAATGTTTAGGAATTCCGTCAACTGGCATGATATAAGGCAAGTTGATTTCAGTGGATGTTGAGCTCGAAAGTTCAATTTTTGCCTTTTCAGCTGCTTCTTTTAAACGTTGAAGAGCCATTGGATCTTTTCTCAAATCAATTCCTTCTTCATTTTTGAATTCTTCTGCTAACCAGTTGATAATAACGTGGTCAAAGTCGTCGCCACCAAGGTGAGTATCACCATTAGTTGATTTAACTTCAAAAACGCCATCACCTAATTCTAAAATAGAAATGTCAAATGTACCACCACCTAAATCAAATACAGCAATTTTTAAATCATGACTTTTTTTGTCTAATCCATAAGCCAAAGCTGCTGCAGTAGGTTCGTTGATGATTCTTCTTACTGTTAAACCAGCAATTTCGCCAGCTTCTTTTGTTGCTTGTCTTTGAGCATCATTAAAATATGCAGGAACAGTGATAACTGCTTCTGTAACTTCAGTTCCTAAATAATCTTCAGCAGTTTTTTTCATTTTTTGAAGAATCATTGCTGAAATTTCCTGTGGAGTGTAAAGACGTTCGTCTATTTTCACTCTTGGAGTATTGTTATCTCCTTTTTCAACTGTATATGGAACACGACCAATTTCTTTTGTAACTCTATCATATGTTTCGCCCATAAATCGCTTTATAGATGAAATTGTTTTTGTAGGATTTGTGATAGCTTGTCTTTTTGCAGGGTCGCCTACTTTTCTTTCTGAGTTATCAATAAATCCAACTATCGAAGGAGTTGTTCTTCTGCCTTCGCTGTTAGGAATTACAACAGGTTCGCTGCCTTCCATAACCGCAACACATGAATTGGTAGTACCCAAGTCGATGCCAATAATTTTTCCCATTTTATTTTCGTTTTATATGTTAATTTTCAATAAAAATATTTGGGAGGCAAACTTCAAGTTTTGTGCCATTAAGCAAAATTTCACTATTTGTGAAAATATGGCATAATGGTTTTCGGGAATAGTTTTATATGGCAGTCTGTAATGTCTATTTGTCAGTTTTTTTTAATCAAAGTTTAAAACCTCTGTTTTTTCATAACTCTTTAAATGTAAATAAGACTCTGTTTTTAAGCGAACATTTGGAATAGTTTTAAGAGTTCTGCTAGAGAATAATCCAAGTCCATTTCCAATATTGGAAAAGTTAGGTTTGTCTTGAACAATTGAATTTGAGGGAGCATTGACTTCCATGTATGTTGATAAATCATCGCCAGCTGCATAAATCATAATATCAATTTGATCTTGGGGGTTTGATAAACGTCCAATTTTTCTTCTAATTGAAGGATCTATGGCTATATTATCAGACAGTAAGTCGTAAAAACTTTGACCATTTAATTTTGTAGAAATTTTAAACCCACCATTACTTGAAGGAGCTTTAAACTGACCTAAATTCAAATCGAAATATTTTTGAACTGAGTCATTTGAACCAGGGTGATATTCAACGTAGTTAAAGCGTAAATACAATTGAAAAATTCTTGCATTTAAAGATGAAAGCCATTCGAATTCAATTTCAGAGTAGCCATTATATGTGTAAAAGCTAATTTGTGGACTCGATAAATTTATGTATGGCTTGCTTAATTCTGCTTTTTTTGCAATTGTTGTCTTTGAATTTACTTCAAGTCCTGTTACAGGATTTTTAATTAATAATCGATATTCTGCATCTGTGTTTATTGGGTCACTTGTTAAAGGAGTATTGAAAAAGTAAACTAAATTTTTATCATTTGCAAAAATTCCTTCGCCCATGCCTGGTTTTGTTACTGTGTCAAGATAATATGTTTTAACTACATTGCCATTTATCACTTTTTGAACACTTACATCAAGCTTGTATGGATAATTAGAAGAATCTGCTACTTGAGCCATTTGATAAGCATCAGCACTTCCCAAAAAACTTTTATTGATTCTTATGTATTGCACATCGTTTTGAGGTTCTAATAGTCCAAAAACAATGGGCGTTTCCTTCCAGTCGGAATTAAGATCTACATCTGTGCTGCATGAACTTATTATGGAGATAAGAACGATAAATATAAAATAAAATTTTCTTGACATAACTTAACAATTTATGGGTGTAAATATACTATTTTTTTGAATTTTCACAGATATATATTATAAATTTGCATATTATTTTTCGTCGTACTACCTATTTTAACTTTTTTATGACAAAATATTTAGAAAGTGATTGTTTTGAAAATTCCATTTTAACAGTTGCTAAAATGATGCTTGTGGCTGCAAAAACAGCTCCAAAGGCTCGTGGAATTGATAATTTAGAAATGCTTATTATTGATGGCTCCGAAATATTAAGCTTATCGGCGAAAATGCATGAAATAGCTGGCGAAAGAGAGTTTTTTCATCGTGATGCCGAAAATATATTATTTAGTAAGTCTGTTGTTTTAATAGGAACTAGAATTAGCTCTATTGGTTTATTAGGTTGCGGATTGTGTGGCTTCGAGAATTGTGATGCTAAAAATCTATTGACTCCATGTGTTTTTAATACTGGAGATTTAGGAATAGCAATTGGTTCAGCTGTTTCAATAGCAATGGATAATAGAATAGACAATAGAGTAATGTTTTCTGTTGGGAAGGCTGCAATACAACTTGGATTGTTTGCTTCTGATGTTAAAATCGCTTATGGTATACCATTGAGCGTTAGTAGAAAAAATCCATTTTTTGATAGGAAATAGTTAAATTTCTATTGAAAATTGCAAATAAAACTATTATTTGATCCAACTCAAACATTAACAGTAATTATAATAAAATACAGAAATAATAAACACAAATCGATATGATTATTGTGTATTCGCTATGCTAAGCCTTCTGGGTTTTATGAGACTTCTGAAATAAAAATTAAAAATATACACATGAAAAAAACATTTTCTATTATAAATATTTTATTTTTCACAAGCGTGCTTTTGGCTCAAAATTCTCATCAAAAAATGAGTTATCAGGCAGTAATTCGAAAAAATAATAATCAGTTAGTTGCCAATACGCAAATAGGAATGGAAATTAACATTCGACAAGGTTCAGCGAATGGCACTTTAGTTTATACTGAAATACAAATGCCATTAACCAATATTAATGGCTTAGTAAGTATTGAAATCGGTGGTGGTTCAGGCTTTGATACAATAAGTTGGAAAAACATTCCTTATTTTATAGAAACAAAAATTGCCGTTGACTTGCCATTAACAATATATACAATTATAGCTACAAGTCAATTGTTAAGTGTACCTTATGCCCTGCATGCAAAAACTGCTGATTCTGTTACCGGTAAAATTAATGAAATGGATCCCATTTATAGCACTTCAATAGCAATTGGAATTTCAAGCGCTGACACTGCTAATTGGAATAATAAATTAGATTGTTATACAGAAACGCAGACCCTTTCAGATGTTGCTGCTATCAATAATTCAGTAAATAGACAAATTAAAAATTTAACTAATCCTACTGATTTACAAGACGCTGCAACAAAAGCATACGTTGATGCTTTAATAGGAGAGTTGTATTCAGAAGGCGCTCTGCGACTAAGAGATATTGATGGTAATTTTTACAATACAATTAAAATTGGTAATCAAATTTGGATGGCAGAAAATCTTAAAACTACTAAGTATAATGATGGTACTTCGATACCCCTAGTTAGTGATTTTAATTCGTGGATTAATATTGCTATGCCTGGCTATTGCTGGTATGAAAATAATGAAGCAGCAAATAAAGCAACTTATGGCGCTTTGTATTGTTGGTATACGGTAAGTACAAGCAAACTTTGTCCAATAGGTTGGCATGTGCCATCAGATGTCGAATGGTCGGCATTAACAATATTTTTAAATCAAAACCTAGCAGGTGGTAAATTAAAAGAAGCAGGAACGATTCATTGGTTAACACCAAATTTAAATGCAAGTAATATATCAGGTTTTACAGCTCTTCCAGGTGGTTGTCGAAGTTCTTCTGGATATTTTGTTGATTTGGGGAGTTATGGCTATTGGTGGGGTGTGGATGCGAATTTTGATTCAAGTAATGAAGCGTGGGCTCGACGGATGGGCTATGATTTCGATTCTGTAAATAGGACAAGTTTGAGTAAAAAATATGGTATGTCTGTGCGTTGTGTTAAAGATTAAATTTTAATAATTTTCACTGTTTTATTTATTTCTTTGTTTGAAAGTTTAATTAAATGAATACCATTGTTAATTGTGATTGGAATATCTTTCGGTGTTTTTAATAAATTGATGTTTTTATATTCGAACTCTAATTGGCCTGTAACTGAATAAACCTCAATTGTTAAATCAAAAATATTTGTATTTGAGTTTATTGTTAAAATATCGTTTTCGCTATTAAAATAAATTGATAATCTTGTTTCAAGTGACTCATCTAAAACAGTGGTAGTTTGCCAAATTAAAGTTGCCCATTCAGGATGATCTATAAATGGGTTTCTGTTATGTTGGATTAGATAAGCTGCATTGTTTCTATTGATTTCTTTTGTGCTAACAGTGTCTTGCAAATGCCATTTGAGTAGAAGGTTTATTGCCCATTGATTATAATCGCCATTTTGTATCATTGGACTAGCCCAACTTGGCATTTCGTCTTTGTAGCGAACAGCCATATATAAAAAATTTCTGGCAAAATCGCCTTTAAATGCATCAATGGGTTCAAAAACAGTTGATGAATAGCCAGGAAAAGAGCTGTTTCCTAATTTACTACCGTTAGAAGAAGTCCAAGTTGGGGTTGCTACTTCGCCAAAAGGGAAGTTGCTTCTTCTATTATTTACATAACCATCTGTTGGAAAAACATGAAACAAATCGCTGTACATAGGTGTTGCATCATTAAACCAGCTTGCAGGTAAAGAGTGTTCTCTATTGTAGCAATCGCCCTCTTGAGTGTAATTCCCGCAAGTCCCACTGCCATAATAATAAGTATATAATGGTTGACCGCCTGGAATATCAGAATACATATCCCAAACAATGTTGTTTCCTTTAGTATCTGTTTGTGCATACGCTGTATAAAGCGAACCGTATGGCGTTGATACAAAACCTTGTGAAATTATATCGTGAAGTTTAGTTTTTAAGGCTGAACCAGTTAATCCATTGGCTTCGTCGTAGTATCCAGCTGGAATTTGTGCAATAGCAAAAAAGTAAAATACAGTCAAAATGGTGGTGAGAAAAAGTCTTTTCATTTTTATTTATTTTATATAAAATTAATGCAGATTAGAATATAAAACAAATTCTATTGGCGTTTTTATATAAACTGTGCTAAGACTATGATTAAATCATTTAATTCGAACCTTAATGTTTTTGATCTCTTTTATGTTTACTCGTTTAATATTAGTTTGATATAAAATATAATACGGCGTTAAGTGATGTGGATGTTTTGGAATAGGGATAATAAATTCTTTGGTTGATTTTGTAAAATTTACATCCATTGTCATCATTAGTTCTGTATTGTTTAAATCAACTTTTGGGAGGCTTTCTCTTTTTACTTTAACAAGCATTGTCGCAGGATCATTCTCTGTTAAGTATTCAACGGCAATAACTTTTAGGCTATCAAACTTTGCCATTTTCATTATAGTAAAATTATTAGGGTCGTTGGGTGCTGGGCTGTTATTTTCAAAATAACCATATCTTCCATAAAACATTCTAAACCAATCGGGTTCGTTTTTTCTAAAGGGCAAAAATCCTGGAAATTGATCTTCGATAAAACTTGCTAATTTGTAGCTTGCAACAAGCGAACCCTGAAACGTCATGTGTTGATTGAAGTTGTATGTGTTTTCGAAACAATCTTCGGCAAATCCTTTGTAGTTGTCTGCTTCCTGAAGGTCAATCCAAGGTGCGTTTACAGATGAAATTTTTTCTTTAAGAGTATTTTTCCAGGCTGAGTAGTTCTTTATATGTTTTTCGTACATTGGTAATGTTAATAAAACAAGTTGAATTTTATTTTCTTTACACAAATCAGATATTTTTTTTGTGTATTCAATGGATTCATCACTTATTGCAATTTTTTCTCCATCAATTGGCGCTCCGTTTGATTTATATTTCAATAATACATCTTCTTGTAATCCCTTGTTAAACCTGACATATCTGCCAAGATATAAATCTTTTTGTTCTTCTTTTTTTAGCTTTTCTCTATTATTGAATTTATCTATATTTTCGTTTATCAAATCTTTGTTGTTAAAAATAAAACTATGGTTTCTTACCATACTCGACCATGCAAAAGGATAATTGTCTATTTTAAAAAGATAAGGAGTTGATATTAGTTTTTGAATTAAGCTTTTGCGTGCATCAAAACTTTTATATAAATCAGATAGCTCGGCTCCAGTACTTTTTTTGCTAATAGTTTGATCAATGCAAAATGTTTCTAATACTACAATTTTGGGTTTGCTTATAGTAAGCGCTTCTTTAAGTGAGAAGTATATTTCGGCAACTGATGTGCCTGGCGATGCTAAAATAAAGGAGTTTACCCCAAGTATGTTAGAAAATGTTTCAGGGTTTATGCCCGTGTAAAGATGAGAATTGCCTACCATTAGCACATCGAAATTTATTTGTTTTGACAATCCATAATAGGCGTTCCATTTTTTTTCTGCATGATTATCAGAGGTTCCTTGTTTGAAAAAGCCGATATAATCAATTAGAGCAACAATTGAAATAATTATTGAAATAAATAAAATAGATTTTATAATAAAAGTCTTCATATTTAATTTATTAAAATTGGAAATAAATAAAACTATTGTCGTTTATTCCACCATAAGAACCCAGAATGATTATTGAAAGTGCTAATAAAATATATAAACTCCATCGTATATAAATATTTGCGGCATTGATAATGGGCAGTATGCGCTTTTTCTCTTGAAAAATTTCTAAAATGATAAATGACGCAATCAGAAAAAGTGATAATGAAAATTCTGCTTTGTTTAACCCATAGTTGTATATCAATTCGGGATTGCTAAAACCAATGTTTTTAAACATTAATATTGCATCTGAAAAGGTAATTGCTCGGAAGAATATCAATGAAAAAGTCCATAATAAAAAGATTATTAGCGAATTAATAGCTTTTTTTGCCAATGTGTTTGATTTGCTGAAAATTAACTTATCGCCAATAATAATAAACAAACCATTTAAAACGCCCCAAATTACAAAATTCCACGACGCTCCATGCCACAGTCCACTAATTGCAAAAACAATAAGTAAAAATATTATTTTTTTCTTAAATCCTTTTTTATTACCACCTAGTGGGATGTATAAATATTCTTTAAACCAGGAGCTTAGCGAAATGTGCCAACGTTTCCAGAAATCGGAGAATGAAGTGGATAGGTATGGACGCATGAAATTTAATCGCAGTTCGATGCCAAGAACTCTAGCAGAGCCAATTGCGATGTCGGAATAAGCAGAAAAGTCTAAATATAGCTGAAACGAGAAGAATAAAATTGCAATAAGAGCTGATAATCCGCTAGCACTTGGAATGTCGGAATAAACTCCATTTACAAAAACAGCTAATCGGTCGGCAATAACTACTTTTTTGAAAAATCCCCAGCCAATTAGTTTTAGTCCAGATGTAACTTTTTCGTAATTAAATTGTAGTTTTTTATAGAATTGATGAATTAGGTTTTGAGGTCTTTCGATTGGTCCAGCAACCAATTGAGGGAAAAACATTACATATAAAGAATAAATGCCAAAATGACGTTCGGCTTTTTGATTTCCACGGTATACTTCAATGGTATAGCTCATTGCCTGAAAAGTGTGGAATGAAAGACCAATTGGAAGCATAATGGAAAGGTAAGGAATTGGATTTCTCCAATTAACACCGTGAAGAAGTGCAGTGATGTTCTCGTTGAGGAAATTATAGTATTTAAAAACTGCCAAAACGCCAATGTTTGCAATAAGACTGGCGACCAAAAAATATTTTCGTTTTTTTCCTTCTGAATTTTCAAGAAGTATGCCTGCATAATAATCAATAACAATGGTGAAACCCAAAATCAGAATATATATTGGAACAAATACCATGTAGAAGTAGCAGCTGGCAGAAAGTAAAAGCGACCATCTGAACTTATGTGGTATGATATAATAGATACTGGTGATTAGAATGAAAAACAGTATGAAGTGGAATGAATTAAAAAGCATGACAAGTAATTGTATTGATATTGATATTGCAAATTTATTAATTCTAAGTTGAATAAAAAACAAATAAGATGGAATGTGTTTTAGATTCAGTAAATAAGAACAGTGTTGTTTTATAGTGTATAAACCTAAATAAAAAAGTCCGATTTAACCGGACTTTCTTATTTTATTTAATCAACTTTTTATATCTAATTCTCTTAGGACCTTCGTCGCCAAGGCGTTTTTTGCGATTTTCTTCATAATCGGAATAAGAGCCTTCGAAATAGTAAACGCTTGAGTTGCCTTCAAATGCTAGAATATGAGTACATATTCTATCTAAGAACCATCTGTCATGCGATATTACAACTGCACAGCCTGCAAATCCTTCCAAGCCTTCTTCTAATGCACGTAATGTGTTTACATCGATGTCATTTGTTGGCTCATCTAATAGCAATACGTTTGCTTCTTGTTTTAGTGTAAGTGCTAAATGCAAACGGTTTCTTTCACCACCCGATAGTATGCCGCATTTCTTTTCTTGGTCGGCACCGCTAAAGTTGAAGCGTGAAACATAAGCTCTTGCGTTTAATGAACGACCACCAACATTAATAACTTCAGCATCGCGAGAAATTACTTGATAAACAGTTTTTTCTGGGTCTATTTCAGCATGAGTTTGGTCAACGTAGCCAACTTTAACTGTTTCGCCAACTTTAAATTCACCACTATCAGGAGTTTCCATTCCCATAATCATTCGGAAAAGCGTAGTTTTACCAGCTCCGTTAGGTCCAATTACTCCAACAATACCTGCAGGTGGAAGATTGAATTCTAAGTTTTCGTAAAGAAGTTTGTCGCCATAGGCTTTTGAAACACCTGAAGCGTTAATTACATTATTCCCAAGGCGTGGACCATTAGGAATAAATAACTCCAAGCGTTCTTCTTTTTGTTTTACATCTTCGTCCATCATTTTATCGTAAGCCGATAAACGAGCTTTCGATTTTGCCTGTCGTGCTTTAGGAGACATTCGAACCCATTCTAATTCTCTTTCAAGGGTTTTTCTACGCTTGCTTTCTTGCTTTTCCTCTTGTTGTAGTCGGTTGGTCTTTTGGTCTAACCAAGAAGAGTAATTTCCTTTCCAAGGAATTCCTTCGCCTCGATCAAGCTCAAGAATCCAACCTGCAACGTTATCAAGGAAATAACGGTCATGCGTAATTGCTATTACCGTTCCTTTATATTGTTGTAAGTGCATTTCTAACCATTGAACCGATTCTGCATCTAAATGATTAGTAGGCTCATCTAATAATAAAATATCAGGTTGTTTTAAAAGTAAGCGACAAAGTGCAACGCGACGTTTTTCACCTCCCGATAGGTTTTTTACTAAAGCATCTTCTTCTGGGCAACGAAGTGCATCCATAGCTCTTTCAAGCTTATTGTCAAGTTCCCAAGCATCGTGATGGTCTAATAGTTCGGTTAATTCGCCCTGACGTTCAATGAGTTTATTCATTTCGTCGTCGCTCATTGGCTCAGCAAATTTGTTATTTATTTCTTCATATTCTTTAACTAAGTCAACCACTTCCTGAACCCCTTCCTCCACAATCTGACGAACCGTTTTTGTGTCGTCGAGGTTAGGTTCTTGTTCTAAATATCCTACAGTGTAGCCTGGCGAGAAAACTACTTCGCCTTGAAATGATTTTTCTACTCCAGCAATAATTTTCATTAACGAAGATTTACCTGAGCCATTTAGCCCAATAATGCCAATTTTAGCACCATAGAAAAATGATAGATAGATGTTTTTTAATACTTGTTTTTGTGGAGGGTAGATTTTACTTACTCCAACCATTGAAAAGATAATTTTTTTGTCGTCGGCCATTTCTTTCGTTAAATTGTTAATGTTTATAAAGTTTAAAAAAGAGTCAAGAATACAGAATCAAGAATTCTGACGGAATAATATTTGTTTTGATCTGCTTTTTGCCTTAGATAAGGACTTTAACTTCTTGCTTCATATTTCTTGTTTCTATACCAATACACAAACCTACGTGAAATTTATCAAATTACCAAACGCTTCGATTTTGTTTTTTGATAATTTTTACAATATGTTATTAGTTTAATATGTTGAAAAAAAAGTGGTTGCGTTATATTTATTTTTTTTATTTACCGTGCAACTTATCGAACAATTGAGTAGTCTTGTATTAAAATAACCCTAAATTAAATAGATTATGAAAACACTTAATTACATTAAATTATTTTTTGCTGCAATGCTTCTATTGTCAGTGTCATTCTCAGCAAAAGCACAAGTTCCTTGCGTTCAAGGAATAACATCATCTGATAATTTTCAGGATGCAACTTTAATACAATATGATTTGGGATATTGTACTTCAACGTCTTCTGCGTATACTATTGATTTGCCAACATCTTTTTCATCCAATTCATCATTATTTCAAGGATCCATAGAAAACAATTCATGGTTTAAATTTGTTGCTCAATCTTCACAAGTGGCATTTAATATTAATATTTCAAATTGCAGTAATTCTGATGGAACTGCTCAGTTTGGTTTTTATAGATACAATAATGGTGGATTTACGCTTTTGTCTGATATTTCATACACAAGCGGATTATCTAACAATCAATCAAATTACAATAATATAATTTCGGGTATTAACGCTGGTGAAACCTTATATATTATGATTGATGGATATAATGGAAATACTTGTGATATTCAAGTGCAATTGATTGATAGTGTTCTTGACCCAAATAATTGTATGTTGTCTTTAGGTTCTGATCAAATGATTTGTAATGGCACTTCAGTTAGCCTAACGGCTTATGGTACTTATTATGGAACTACATTTACTTGGGGTTCTATTCCTTATGATCCGAGTTTAAATGGAAATGGAGCTCAAATTATTGCTAATCCTACTGTAACTACTACTTATTTTGTTGAATCAAATACAAATGGTGCAATTTGTAGAGACACTGTAGTCGTATCAGTTGTTCCTTTGCCAATTGTAAATGCAGGAAGCGATGTGTCTACATGCGAGGGGCAAAGTATTACATTGACTGCTTCAGGTGGATCAGATTATGCTTGGAGCAATAATGCAGGTATGATGTCTGATGTTGTTGTTACTCCTGTTGGTACGACCACTTATACCGTTACAGTTACTACTGTTGAAGGCTGTACTGCAAGTGATGACGTAGTTGTATCAGTTCTTTCAAGTCCAATTCCAAATATTGGAGTAACAGTTGATAGCTCTTTAGTTGATACTCTTACATATAATTTTGCTGCTACTTATAATTGTCCAGCTTGTACTTATCAATGGATTATTAATGGTGTTATTATTGATACTATTCCTACTTTAACTTACTCAGTGCCTTATAATACTAATTTTTTTGTAGGTCTAAATGTAACAAATGCAAATGGATGTGTGTCGTCAAATTCAATTACCATTAATAGTGCTGATACTAATCATTTAATTACAGGTCGTGTTTATTTTGGACAACAGCTTATTGATAAGGGTATTGTATATTTATATGGCAAAATATTTGGAATTGTATCGCTTGTAGCAACTCAGAATATTACTAATGGTTATTATAGTTTTAATAAAGGAAATTTCAACAACTATTATGTAAAGGCTGAATTAACAAGTTCTTCAGTAGAATATAATAATTATGCTCCAACTTATTATGGTGATGTATTAGATTGGAACGATGCAATATCTATACAGTCAAATAACCCTGTAGTTTCAGCAGATATTCATCTTTTGCCAATGACATTCTCTCCTGGAAGTGGTTCAATTGGTGGAATATTAACATCTGTTACAGGCACAAAATCGAATGATATTAATAATGTTGATATTTACTTATATAATAATTCAAATAGCACATTAGTAGCCCATACAAAAACAAATGCTACTGGTCAGTTTTCTTTTAATAATATCGCTTTTGCTGATTACAATGTATTTGCTGAGTACATTGGAAAACAATCTACTCCTGTAAATATAATAATTAACGCTAATAATCCTACAAATAGTAGTGTTTCATTATTGGTATCGGAGGCAAATGTAGGTGGAATAGCAAATAATAATATAGAGAAAACTAATATGAACGTTTACCCAAACCCTGCAACTGATTTTATTACCATAGAAAATATGGCGTTAGGTTCTGAATTGTCAATTGTTAATATCAGTGGACAAGAAATTCTTTATCAAAACATTTCTTCGGAAAAAGTTCAAATAAATATTAGTAATTTGAATAGAGGAATTTATATTGTAAAAATATCGAGTGTTAGTAGGGTTGAAGTTAAACGATTTGTGAAAGAATAATATTTTTGAAATAACTGAAGAAGCTTAGATTAAACTGTACCCTGAAAGTTAGAAATAACTTTTGGGGTATTTTTATGGAGTTTAGGAAAAGAAGAAAATTTGAATGAACCGAATTCTATTTTTTAATGGTCTATTTTCAGGGAAGCTTACATATTGTCAATCGGTTTAAATTTATTAAACATAATTGAACTTTCCAAATTCATCTAACCCCACTTTTTATTATGCGTGGCTTATCGGTTTGTTGATTTTTTTGTTGCAATATCAGCATCTACAATACTATTTCCATCTGTCCATTTATGTAATTTATTATCATAATGAAAATTGTCAACATTTATACTGTCAACAATTTTACCACCCCAATATACATGCCTTGAATCTTTAGAATAAGCTGGATATTCCTTGTTGTCGTCAAATAAAAGTGTAAAACGTTTAATATCGTTAGATAAAATTGTGTCATTGTAATAAATATGCTTTTTATCCTTATAATAGTTTGAGTTTTTATGTAATACAGTAAAAGTTTTCGCATCAACGTCATTAATTGGAAATATTTCTCCGTTGAAAATAATTTTATCTCCTATTTTTAAAATATTATCAGCTATTACAGAAATTGCGTCAAAATTATTAATTGGTAGCTTTCTATATTTGTCATAACCAAAAAAGAATATTTTTGAATTGTTTTTTGAATATTGATTGTTTATAGGGATTAATTTCCCTTGAAAAACATCAATACTTATAATCGTTGTGTTATATGTAGTATAGATAGAATCTTTATCGTAAAAATAATTTTCATTAATAAAATTGAAGGTTCCAAAATCAACTTTTACAGGTTTATCATGAAAGTAAAATCGGTGTTTATCTTTTGCCCAAACTAATTGATTTACCGAATTAGGCTTTAAATAAATAAAAGTTTTAATGTCAGCTCCAAGTATAGGAATGAAAGAATTTTGTTCAGAAATAGTATATACAAAGTTCTTGTCTTTTATTACATTGTTATTCACCGTAAATGATTCGATATCAAAATTAGTCTGTTTGTGGTATTTATAGAAAACAGCATTATTATTTTTTCCAATGTCTTCAGAAAGCACTTTAAAGTTCCAAGGCAAGGTAGAAAGAACTCTATAATCTAATTCAAACCAATTCCCTCTTGGTGAATATATAATTAAAAACGACACAGGCTGGTAATAATAAGAGTCAGAATTTTTAGAGTCGACTCTTATTCCAGGTTTACACGATTGAATAAGTATGATAATTAAAAAAAGATATAATAATCTACTCATACTTCAATTTCTTTTTACAATGACAGCTATAGCGGCAGCTTGTTTTTCTTGCAGGCATTAAAAACCACCTCACAATCAACCACCCACAAACCTACATAAATTTTATAAAACAAAAAAAATATTATATGAAAATTTATGTATGCTTCCCTCTGACCTTAAAAAAGCAATATAATATACAGAGGAAATGTAATTAATATATTTAAATTCTCAACTGGCACTGATGGTCCGACTAAATAGTAAGGTTCTGTTAGCTGCTGGCATTTTTTATTTCTTTAATTCGTAAGTTGTACTTCTTCCTCCTGCTGACTCCTTTTGTAGAACGTTTTTATTTATTAAGTCATTAATATCTCGGATTGCAGTGTCTTTTGAGCATTTTGCTATTTTAGCCCATTTGATGGATGTTAATTTTCCTTCGAGCCCATCAAGTAATTTGCTCAACACCTTTTTCTGCCTTTCGTTAATAATAGTTTTCGAGTTTTTATTCCAGAAATTTGCTTTTAATAGAACTCTGTTTAATACATTATCGGTTGCTTTTAAGGCGTTTATTAAACAAGATAAAAACCATTCTATCCATTCTGTTATATCGAGGCTCCCCTTTTGTGTTTTTTCAAGAATATCATAGTAAGAATTTCTTTCTATTCTAATTTGTGCAGACATACTATAAAAACGTTGTGTGCTTTTATCTGACTGGGCTAATAGCATATCTGTTAATGCTCTTGTTATTCTTCCATTACCATCTTGAAAAGGATGAATTGTTACAAACCATAAATGAGCAATGGCTGCTTTTATAACTAAATCTATTTTACTTTCTTCGTTAAACCATTTTATGAAACGATTCATTTCAAATTCTACTTGATTTGCATCGGGAGCTTGAAAATGGACCTTTTCTTTTCCTGCTGTACCAGACACAACTTTCATTTGCCCAGTTGTGTCTTTTCTCCAGTCAGCAACGGTTATTTTAAATATTCCACTTCTGCCCATAGGGAATAATGCAGCATGCCAGTCAAATAATCTATCTATAGTTAATGGTTTAAAACAGTTATGAGTTGCGTCAATCATCATCTCAACCATTCCATCAACATTTCTATCTGACATAATAGCGCCTGCAAATTCCATCCCTAGTCTTTGTGCAATTGAAGAACGCACTAGTTCAGGGTTTAATAATTCTCCTTCAATTTCTGCGGATTTTAAAACATCTAAAGTTAATGTTTCAAGTAATGCTTCATCTCTTAATTCAAAACCAAAAGATTCCATTTTACCAATTAAACGTCCTTGTAAGTTTCTTGCTTCACTTAATAGATTAACGAAAACATCGTTATTCCATGTAAAATTTGGCCAATTTTCTTTTTGATGTATGTAATTACTCATTTGTCTTAAAATTTGCAACAAATATAACTATTAATCGTTGTATTTCAAAATTATCGTTGCGTATTCTGCATCAATTAAAGGCTTTATTCGTTGCATGTATGCTTTATTCTGTTTGCAGGTAGCGTGAGACAGCTTTCTTTTCGGGCAGGTTTCAAAAACCACCTCACTGACCACCAGCTACAAACCAACATAAATTTATAAAATAAAAAAATACCTTTTGAAAATTTATGTATGGTTCCCTCTGACCTTTAAAAAGCAATATAATATACAGAGGAGATGTAATTAATATATTCTAAATTATCAACTGGCACTTGCGCCCCGATTGAATTGCATGATGTTGTTAGCAATTGATTTTTCTTTCGTATTATGGTATAATTTCTATTTTCGTCCCAATTTCTACATTGTTATAAAGTTCGTCAACTTCTTTGTTAGTCAATGCAATACAACCAGCGGTCCAGTCAAACCAACGCTGAAACTTCCCAATAAAACCTATCCCGTTTCTAAGTCCGTGAATTTTTATATCTCCACCGGTAGGCTTCCCTAATTTTCTTGAATATTCAATATCTTGCTCATTTGGATATGATATTCCCAAATTCTTATAGTAACCACTATTTGGGTTTTTTGCGTTGATATAATAAATTCCTTCTGGTGTTTTCTTGTCGCCTTCAAACTCTTTGTCTCCAATGGAATTTTTGCCAAGGGAAACTTTATAGGTTTTAATTAGTCGTCCATTTGAATAAGCAAGTAATTCTCTCTTTGATTTACAAATTACAATTGAATCAATTTTTATGTTTGAAGACAATTGAGATTCAGGATAAAAGTAATAAACAAATAAAGTAGTTGTTAATAATATAAATACCCAGCGAATAATTTTTTTTATTGTCATAATTCCTTCTCCCCATTAAAGTATAAGTTGTTTAAGTTACACGAGCAAAGTTTTTTGTTATTAATTCTATATTTACAATTTCGAGCAGGCTAAAAAAACTATTTTGTAAAATTTAATATATTTTTTATTTCAACTGATATTTGAAGCACAACTGCGGTAGCTTTTTTTAGCACGGGTTTTAAAACTACCTCACTGTCGGACAGCTACAAATGTAATTAATATATTATCAACTGCCACCTAAGCCCCGATTGAATTGCAAGGTGCTGTTACTTGCTGTTTTTCTGTCCTTGTCTCCAAGAGACTAGACTAATAATAGCGTCTTTTTTCGTGTCGTAATATTTAATTTCAAATTTGTCTTGATACACTATGAAATTAAAGTGTGTTACAAAAGCTATATCGTTAATTTCTCCAACTCTTACCCAGTAATACTTTCCATTTGTTTCTGATGGTCTTTCTGTAATTTCAATTCTTATGTGTCTTGCTCCTTTACTTTCTCTTTCAATATATTCTGCTCGTTCCTTTACTTCTTTTAACTTTAATATTGTGTCATAAATTTTGTCTTCTGTTGTTGGCTTATTTATTGCAGTTTCTAGAGCTTTTAAATATTTTTCTTTCAAGTCGCTAGGTAATACTTTAGTTTTAATTTGATTATATATTTTTTGAATTTCAAAGTCCCGAATTGGATTTTCTATTTCGATTAGTAGTAATTCATTATTTATTTCCCCTTTTTCTATAACTTGAAAGAAAATAGTCGGTGCTTTTTTTATAACTTTAAAAAGCGTTTCATTACTCCATTCTGAATATTCTGTATTTGATTTGCAGGAACTGTCAAACGTGCATAAGAAATTATTAACTATTTCAAATGTTAAACTATCTAAATGCTCGTTAACAATTTTCACTTTTGTAATGTCACATTTTTCACATTGAATGTCTGCAAGAATAATATTGCAAGTAAGAAATAATATTATGGTCAGTATAATAGTTCGAATCATAGTTGTCTTTACAATTGCAAGGAACTTGTTTATATTTACGGCAAACTGGTTTTAACCCTCCTTATATTAATGGCTTACCAAGGTAAAACCATACTTTATTTATTCTCCAAATGTATAAAAAAAATTAACCTATTTACAAAATCAGATATTTATTTCAGTTATTTTAAACTGGGTCAAGTCTGACTTAGTTAGCAACAATTTGTGCGACGTTTCTAACTTGCAAATTCTGCAGTCTTAATTAAAAATAAGTCTTTACTCTGAATTCATCGCATACCAATTTTATTTTCAAGGCTTTCAATTGATTATTATCACCAGTTATTTCCCATTTTCAATTTCGTCAAAGGTTGGAATAAAGTAATGACCAGGATTCCCAGCAAGACATTCAGCTGTCATAATTACATCTCTTGGGTCGACATATAAGTCTTTAATTATATCTCTTAGTTTTTGGGTATTACCATTAGAAATTGTCAAAATACTTCTTACCAGTTGTTCTTCACCTACATTGAGGTTTGTTGACCATAAACGCAGAATTATTTTTTTCACTTCTTGCTTGTCTTCCAAATCAATGAAAAGCTGGTCAATTTTTCTTTCTATGTCTATTGGTAGTTTCATCTTAAGTTTAGAAATTACTGTGGATGCAATAGTTTATGCTGGGGCTAGTAGTCCTTATTACGCCTAACTAGACCTATCTCTGTTTTTCCTTATTATTGTTATTATCACATTAGTCAAACTTAAAGTTAAACTTACCCATAAACCCCATAAAATCTCCTCTAAAGTTATTTTATCTACCACAAACATATAACTCAAAAAAACAATAAATGCTGCAAAGGAAATTAAAGGCACTATAGTTTGAATTCTGTGTCTATGGTTTTTAAACAATAGGATAATTCCAACAAAAGAAAACAAGAAACTCAATGAAAATACAAGTCCAATTATATTAACCAATTTCAATTTAAAACCTACTACAAATACGTAAGCTAGACCATAACCACTTATTGAATATTCAGTTGGACATTTAAAAAATTCATGAATCTCAATTAAAACCGGTTTTGTTTCTTTTTTTACATCAATATTTTCAGTGTGTTTTGTCAAGTTTGAAAAATTATTTAATGAATCTGATGCAACAATTGCTACATTATTTTTTAAATTCAGAATATGGGCGTCATATTTCAAAGAATCAGCAATATGAACAGAATCTTGAAATGCTTTATGTTTAGCTTTCTTTTCCATCTCGGATGACCCTTCACAGTGTGGCAATATAACAAATGGCAAAAAGAATGACAAGAAAAATAGTATTCTGTTAATTATTAGTATTTTTTTCATTTAGTATCTTCGTTTGCAATTTCATGTAGGGCTTATGTATGAATTTACGATACAAACAAAGCTATTTTGCCAGCCTTTATACGACATATGTCATACTTCATTTATCCCCCAAATGTATAAAAAAAATTAACCTATTTACAAAATCATCAATGTATTTCAGTTATTTTAACAAAAATATTTAAATATTCTTTTTTACAACCACAATGTGCTTGGCGAAGCGAAACCAAAATAGTCGAAATATAAAACAAACGGCTTAATTAACTTAGTTGGTGGTTTTATCAACTAATAAATAGGTGCTACTTCAACCCTATGTAATCCGGATATGAATCGGGTATTAGTCGAACATGCATTAATTTTACACCTATAATATTTCGACTCTTTATTTAATTTCATTGTTGTCCGGTTAAAAAAAAAGAGGCTGTCCAAAACTTTTCGGACAGCCTCCCTTTAGATAATTTTATTTTTTTTTATCTTACGATAAGTTTTTGAGTTGATAATTCTTTTCCGTTTTGTACGCGAATTAAATAAATACCAGCAGTAAGGCTATTGGCATTTAAATCAAGAACATTTAAACCAGTTGTAGCATTGTAATTAACGCTTTTAACAACTTGTCCCATTAAATTAACAATAGAAACAGTAAGCTCTGCATTTGATTTCATGCTAATTGCTAAAGAAGCATTTTCGCTAGTTGGGTTAGGATAAATTTTAGTACTTGAAATAGTTTTTACTTCATTTATGCCTATGCTTGCACCAATTTCGTCTTTGGTAACAGATAAATATCTTATATCATTTGGTCCTGGAGCATCAGCTTCAACAGTATTTAAACTTTGTCCTGGTTCTGAATCTGCTTGATAAACAATATGCAATTTACTATCTTCGTCTCTAGCCATAGAAGCATATACACACTCATCAAAATCATGTATTGGATCTGCAACTAAATCAGTTGGGTTCGACCAAGTTGTACCACCGTCTGTAGATTTTTTAGCCCATAAACGTCTGTAATTTTGAGTACCATTGTTTTTTGTTTCTGATACAGAAGAATAAGTTAAATAAATTCCACCTTGTGCATCAATAGTAGCATAAGGCATACTAGTTAATGAAATATAGTATTGTCCAACTGAAGCAGGGTCACTTGTAGCAGCAGGAAGAACCATATCATTAGTTCCATTTCCGTTTTCATCAAGCATAGCAGCAATTAAGCAAGGAGCAGTTGAAGGGTTTAAATCAGTAACAGCAGGTTGTCCTTCTTTCCAATAGCCCATACCATCAATATAAGGGAAATATGATGTTAGATTATCATTTGCAGTTGTGTTTAAAACTCTTTGGAATCCAAAAAACACATGAGCTTTTCCTTGAGGATCTAAAGCTACATTCATAGCGCCATCAACTACATAAGGAGTATCTGGTGTCAATACTGCATCAGTCCATTTTTGATATGGATGTTGAAAGAAAACAGTTTTAGTCCAAGTATTACCATTGTCAGTTGATTTCATTAAAATACCGTCAACCCAATTGTCGCCTAGAACGAAAGCTATGGTGTCTCCAATAGGATTTGCCCAAGCATAAGAGTCTCCACCAAATCCTTTATAAAAGTTAGAATCTAATTGAGATAATACCACACCTTGTTTATCCCAAGTTGCACCACCGTCAGTAGATCTTGAATAAAGCAAAGCACAAGTTTGTCCTTTATAAAGGAAAGGAGCAGTAGAAGTACCTGGATCAGTACAAGCAATAATATGAATATTATCGTTGTTTGGACCATTAGTAATCATACGAGGCCATAACATTGGTGTTCCTGTAGCAGCTGAGCCAGTAGGTCCAGTTAATAATGTTTGAGTCCAAGCACCAGTACCTTTAGTAGTACGTTTGCATATTTCTAAACCTGTTGCACCATTATGACTAGCTGTTATTTCACCATTAGCTCCAAATTTACAAATTGAAGGCCAACCAGTTCTGTTGCTTTCAATCCTAGCAGTTGGTATTGCAGCCCAATTATTTCCGTCAAAATAATTATAACCAGTTCCTCTGTCAGCATAAGAAGTTGAAGCGTTGCCTTGAGTCCAAGTAGCAGCAATAGTACCATCCGACCATCTTACAATGCGGTTTTGAATAGCTTGATTAGTTTGTAAATCATAAACAGTGCTTCCGATTTTACTGTCTGAAATTGCAGCCTGTGAATTAACCGAAGGGTTTGAAGCCTTAGATAAATTAGTTGGCATGTCAACTGCGTTTCTAACTGGTCTTTTAACTGCTTGATTCCTTAGTGAAGCAGGAACCTTAATGGTTTGGGTTTGAGCTTGAGCAAAAACTCCAAAACATAAAGCAATACTAAAAAGTAATGTTTTCTTCATGTTCTTTTTTAATTTAGTTTAACAATAGTTTTTGAGTGTAATTTCTTCAATGACAAAAATAGGATAATTATTGTTATTACAAAAAAAAAAAGTGTTTAAAATTCTTAATTTACTTGTTTTAGTATGTAAATAATTGAAGGTGGTATAAAAACAGAAAAAGAGACACTTAAAACAATGTCTCTTAATGTTCAAAATGTCGGGCTAAGAAGACTCGAACTTCCGACCTCTTGCCCCCCAGACAAGCACGCTAGCCAACTGCGCCACAGCCCGATTTATTTGTGCAAATTTACGTTAATTAAAATAAAAAACAAGTTAAATTATTGGTCATTTTTATTGTTTTTTTTATTAAATTGCATTCAAATTTACAAAACTTAAAAAAACATTAACAAAAAATATCATGACTAAAAAAACAAAATGCTTAATTATAGGCTCTGGACCTGCTGGTTACACGTCTGCAATTTATGCTTCGAGAGCAGATTTAAAGCCAATTCTTTATCAAGGACTTCAACCAGGTGGTCAATTAACTATTACAACCGAAGTTGAAAACTTTCCTGGTTATCCAAAAGGCATTTCAGGACCAGAACTAATGGAAGATATAAAACAGCAAGCCGAACGTTTTGGAGCAGATATTAGATGGGGTATAATTAATAGTGTTGATTTGTCAAAACGTCCTTTTATCGCAAATACCGACGATGGAAAAACTATTGAAGCCGAAACTATTATTATTGCTACTGGTGCAACAGCAAAATGGCTTGGTTTAGAATCTGAAAAAGAATATAATGGTTATGGTGTTTCGGCTTGTGCTACATGTGATGGGTTTTTCTATAAAGGGAAAAGAGTTGCAGTTGTTGGCGGCGGCGATACTGCTGCAGAGGAAGCAACTTATCTATCTAACCTTTGCGAAAAGGTATATCTAATTGTTAGAAGAGACGAGCTTAGAGCTTCTAAAGCCATGCAAAAAAGAGTTGCAGACACTTCTAATATTGAAGTTTTATGGAATTCGTCAACTAAAGAAATTGTAGGAAAAAAAGAAGGATTTAGCAAAAGTATTACTCATGCTGTTGTAAAAAATTTAAAAACAGGTGAAGATAAAAATATTGAAATAGAAGGATTCTTTGTAGCAATTGGACATCAACCTAACACCGAAATATTTAAAGGGCAAATTGAATTAGACGAAACAGGATATATAATTACAAAACCAGGAACAACTCAAACAAATATTTTGGGTGTATTTGCTGCAGGCGATGTTCAAGATCATCATTACCGACAAGCAATTACTGCTGCTGGAACTGGATGCATGGCTGCTATTGAAGCAGAAAGATTTTTGGCTAGTTAATGCCTGTCTATATAGTCAGATAACTTCGTTGTCGTCGTATTGAAAACAGTCAATTCGACTCTCGATCAGTTCATCGCATTTACTTATGTATACTCCTTGGTTTTCAACATTTCCTTCGCCTAGCTCTCGAACTTTATAAACAAGATTCTGAGTTTATATACAAACACTAGTTAACAGGGATTTGCAAATCGAATGAAGAAAAACACAGATAAAAAAAGGAGCGAAGCTCCTTTTTTTATCTGTGTTTTTCCATTACTTCTAGAAGTACTATCCTGTATTCTTCAATAACATCTTTGCCCACTTTTACCATCGAGGCAATTTTTTCTTCCACTTCTTTTTTTGCATTTTTACCTAAATTATCAAGAAAGCAATCTTTTACAATTTGCGGCATTCCTTTTAAAGAATGAGAGAGGATATTTAAATCAATTTCTTTTATAATTTTCTTTATTTTATAATTGCTGAAATCTTTAATATTTTTAAGTTCAAGTTTTTTTAATCGTTTTACTGATTTCTCTTCTTCACAGATTTCATTGGAATCTATTTTAACTGAAGTTTCAATAATATCTTTTTCAATAAGTTTTATTGCTTTTTCAATGATGGAGTCAATATTATCCGTTTTATATGGTAATGGATTAAAATTTGAACTATTGTCAAGCTGAATTATAAAGTCAGACAATACATTCATATAATTCATAAATGCATCGTAAGGTGTGTCGTAGTGATTGAAATATTTATGAACATCACCATCAGAGAAAAACTTAGTGCACATATAATAAAAATGATCACTTGTTTGAAGCAATCGCCAATCTCTAATAAGTCTTTCGTCAGAACATTTTCTGATTTTTTCTTCTAATGAATATAGATGGTTAAATGCCTCATCTTGGAGTTCATTGCCAAGCCATGCCGTTAAATCTCGTTCCTCATCTGCCCACGAAATTGGATGCGGAACATTAATAGCTGCAACAGGTTGTAATAGTTGAGATACTTCAGAAGGTGTTTTAAACTTAAAATCAGAATATCCCAGAACTCTTGATGGTAAAGCTTTCATAAATTCAAAAATCCCCGTTTCTGGCCATTGGTGTTCTCCAAAAGTTTCGTAATCCATAAAAAGATTTACTACTTCTTCTCTTGAATCGATGTTATTTAGCCAACTAACCCATTTTTCTGTAGTAAGCGGCCACTCGCCCCACGATTGTTGCGAAAAACGGAATGCTATATCATCGCTAAGCTGAAAATTCTTTAACAATAGCTTTAATTTGGGATTAATTGCATTACAATATAAAAAATTAGGGCTTTTCCATCCTAATACTTGTTTTGCTCCTTCTGTTAACTGAGTTTGGTAACCCATTTCTGCAACCATTTCGCCTATGCCATCAGAATATATTAATTCGGTATTTCTAAAAGTTACAGGTTTTACGCCAAATAAACGTTCAATTTTTTTTGTCTGAGCTTCAACTTGATTGAAAAATTCAGTTTTGCTTTTTAAAGCCGATAATGAATGCGAATAAGTTTCTGCTATAAACTCAACACAACCAGTATCAGCAAGCGCTCTGAAGCTATCAATAACTTCTGGTTTGTATAATTCAAATTGTTCGAGTGCTACACCAGATATTGAAAAGCTAACTTTAAAATGTCTTCCATATTCTTTAATCAAATTCAGAAGAACTTCATTGGTTGGCAAATAGCATTTATTGGCAACTCTATTCATTATATATTTATTCTGAAAATCATCGTAATAGTGATGGTCAGAACCAATATCAAAAAAACGATATTTTTTCAATCGGAATGGCTGATGAACCTGAAAATAAAAACACAAAGCCCTCATATCGTATATTTTATTGATTTAACATTTCTTTATAAATTCTACTAACCTCAAAAGCAGCATTCTCCCATTTCAAATTATCTACTTCAGACTTTCCATGCCGAATAAACATTTTGGATAATGCTGGGTAATGAACCAGTCCGTAAATTGAATCAGCCATAGCATCAATATCCCAAAAGTCTATTTTAATAGCATGATGCAATATTTCGGCAACACCCGATTGTTTTGAAATGATAACTGGAACATTTGATCTCATTGCTTCAAGAGGAGAAATTCCAAATGGCTCAGATACTGATGGCATAACATAAACATCACTTATTGAAAACATGTGATTCACTTCCTCGCCTTTTAAAAAACCAGTAAAATGGAACTTTGTAGAAATTCCTAATTTAGCTACTCGTTTAATCATTCTATTTAGCATATCTCCGCTACCAGCCATTACAAAGCGAATGTTTGGGTCTTTTTGCAAAACTTTGTAAGCAGCCTCAACAAAATAATCTGGTCCTTTTTGAAAGGTAACACGACCTAAGAACGTAACAACTTTTTCTTTTACATGCCTTGAATACACAACTCTTTCAGCTTCCGATGGTTCAACAGCATTATATACTGTATGAATTTTATTTGGGTCAATGCCGTACCTTTCAATTGCAATCTGCCTTGTTAAATTACTAACTGCAATAACTTTATCAGCAGCATGCATTCCCATGTGTTCAATATTATATACATCTTGATTTATATGTTCCCCAGAACGATCAAATTCTGTAGCATGAAGATGAACAACTAATGGTTTTCCACTAACTTGCTTTGCTGCAACACCAGCAGAGTAAGTAAGCCAATCGTGTGCATGAATTATATCAAAATCTTGTTCCGCAGCTATTTTAGCTCCTACAAGAGCATATCTAGCAACTTCTTTCATCAAATCTGGACCGTATTTCCCTGAGAATTCAAAATGTTCAGAAAAAATATCTTTTGTATATATTGTTTTGTCTAAATATGCTCTGCTTTTAACTTTAACAAACTCCTCAGGCGAAACATAAGGAATCATAGTTGAATTAATTTCAATATAGGTCAACTTTTTCCATACTTCGTTTTTGTCTTCTTTAGAAAAACTAAGAGTAATATCACTGGCATTTAAAATTCTTGCAACATGAGAATCTTCATCACCAAAAGCTTTTGGAACAACAAAAACCACTTCATCTCCATGAGTTAACAAACCTTTTGTTAATCCATAGCATGCAGTTCCAAGTCCTCCAGTAATATGAGGTGGAAATTCCCATCCAAACATTAGTACTTTTGCCATTATTTCGAATATACTTTTAACATATCCATAACTCTAAGTATTTCCGACACACTCCACGCTTGAGAAATTGTTCCTCCAGGATTGTGAGGTGGATCGCCATCGCAAACTTCGGAAATTGTACAAATGCCATGTTCCATCATTTGCCCTTCAAATCCATCAACTATTCTTTGAATAAATGCTATTCCCGATTTTCCATGTATTTTCAAATAAGCTTCGGCAAAATGACCAAATAACCATGGCCAAACAGTGCCCTGATGATAAGCTAAATCTCTTTCGGTTTGATTTCCAAAATATATCGGCTTGTAATTAGGCGATTTTGGTGATAAAGTTCTTAATCCTCTTGGGGTTAATAGTTCATTTTGAACTTTATCTAATATTAACTTTCTGATTGATTCGCTCAATGGAGTATAGGGCAATGAAGTTGCAAACACTTGGTTAGGACGAACCGACCAATCGGAATAATCACCATCAACAAAATCGGCTAAATAACCTTTTTCTTTTGACCAAAAAGTTTCCTTAAAAGTATAATCAATCATTGAAGCTATAGGTTGCCATTCATTGACGAAATCCATGTCTCCAGCTAATTCGGACACTTCAATGCTGAATTTTATTGCATTATACCACAATGCATTTATTTCTACTTGCATTCCTGTTCTAGGAGTCACTGGCTTACCAGCAACAACTGCATCCATCCATGTTAGAGCTACGCCATGACCACCTGCATATATCATGCAATTGTCAAGCATTTTTATATTATAGGAAGTTCCATTTTTATATCCATAAAGCACTTGCTTCATTTTGTCGGAATATTCAGCCCAAATACTTGATTGTTTGTTTGCATTGTAGGCATATTGCTGCAATGTCCAAAAAAACCACAAAGGAGCATCTACCGAATTATAAGCAGCATTGTTTTCGCTTCCAATATTGGGAAACAAAGGCCCATTCATGTCTTCAATCATTGTGTCGATAATATCTTTCAATAATCGAAGATTTTTTAAAGGTACAGTTAAGCCAGGTGCTGCAATAAACGTATCACGTCCCCATCGACCAAACCAAGGAAAACCAGCAATAACTTCCACCTTATTTCCACGTTTAGATATAAATTGTTGTGCCGAATTTCTTAAGCAATTCTCAAAACTATCTCGAGGAATTCTTACTCTTATCTCTGATTTAAATAAGTGAGCAATTTCGCTTGGAGAAACTTCGTCAATACCAGCAGAAAAATAAATACTTTCGCCTTTTTCTATTGGCATTTCAAAATAACCAGGAACAAATAAATCTTCATGACCTTCGTATCCTCTTCTAATTTCGCGGATGTACTCAACATTATAATACCAATCAGGCACATGCACATATTCTACTGGCTTGGAAAATTGCATGTTCAAATATGAATAACCAACATACATCCTAGTTTTGATTCCATTCTTTATTATTGAATATTTTTTTTCTGCAAAATCGTTGACTTTGCTTAGTTTATGAATATTTCTAAAAGCCAAAAACGGTTTTAATCTTAAGATTGTTGGTGAATGAGCTTCAATTAAAGTATATCTAACTAGTATTCGATCTTCGTCGTGAACAAATGCAATTTCTTTGGAAAAAACAACGCCCCCTACTCTATAAATTGTTTTTGGTATTGGTGATATTTCGACAGAATCAATGTATTTATGCCCTTTCGGACTAAAAGTTCCAGGATATTTGTGAATCCCAAAATTAAATTCTGCCTCTTTTTGAATTATAGTTTCGTCTAATGTAGATAACAAAACATGATTATCATTATCAATTGCAGGCTGCGGACAAATTAGTAGTCCGTGATATTTTCGAGTATTGCAGCCAATAATGGTAGTACTGGCAAAGGAACCAGCTCGATTAGCACGAACAAACTCTCTTTCTAAGGAATATTCGAGATTTATTAATTGATTTTTTTCGAATTCTAATTTAAACATACAACTGTAATTGTTTACAAACTTTTATACAATTAATATAATTTAACAAAATTCCGAAAAAAAAACTGTAAATCAAAGCTTTTCAGCGAAATAAGTACAAAAAAAATATTTTGTTGTTAATTTATAATATTTTTGTCTTAAAAAACAAAAAGCTGGTCTAAATATATCCGAAATTTTAGAATTATCTTTCGCCACCAAGAATTACTACAAAACCCTCGACTTTTTTAGCTAATCCTGTATTTTCAGTATAGTAAACAATCCAGTTATACACATCGTTTTTACTAATTAGCTCGCCTTTAAATGTACCGTCCCAACCTTGTTCTGAGTCTTTAGTCTCAAAAATAACTTCACCCCAACGATTATACACAACAAAATGATAGTTTTCTTTTTCTATTCCAACTCCAAGTGGTCTAAATTCATCATTTAATCCATCACCATCAGGAGTAAAAGCATTTGGAGTATAAATAGTTGAAATTTCTCTTAACACGATGTTTTTATATGCGGTATCTTTACATCCATATTCTGTTTCGGCAATTAACACAACATTAAAAGTGTCTGGTTTAGCATCTGAATATTTGTGTTCAGGATTTGTTAGACCGGAAAAAGATCCATCTCCAAAATTCCAATAACTTTCGTATGTTGTAGATGAGTAATTGTAAAATTGAACCACAGGGTCAAGTAAATCAACAAATTCTTTATTTACATCTATTTCTGCTGTAGGTTTTTTATGAACTACAATATAATCTTCCTTAACTAATTTTGAAGTGCAACCAAAATCAGATGTTGCTGTTAATGAAATATCATAAGCGCCGGCATCGGGATAATTCTTTGTGGGATTTTCAAGTGAACTAATATCTCCGTTTGCTAAATTCCACAATAAAGTTAAATCATTTTCAGGGCAAAGTTCATTAAACTGCACGTCCATTGGCTGACAGCCTTCGTTTGGTATGGCTTCAAAATTTATCATAGGGCTTGGCATAACAGTAACAAGTACCGAATCTTTTGCACTTTGAAAATTACATGCATCAAACACTGAGGCAGTGTAAATTGTAGTAACTGTTGGATATACTATAAATGGGGGCTGTCCATACATTCCATTACTCAAATACACTACTGGTGGATTAGCTGCACCAATCATGCTTGCGCCTATCATTACCATTTCTCCTGGACAAACAGAATCTCTTGAAATGTATACATCGATGCTGAGTTGTGGATTCACATTAACAACTATATTTTGTTCCGCACTAAGGCATCCTTTAGAATCTAAAACATGAGCCGAATAGGTTGTAGTTGTTAAAGGATTTACATCTATTGAAGGTCCACTTTGACCTGTATTCCAAATATATGTATATGGTAAAGACCCACCTATAGTTTGCTGAACACACAAAGTTACTGTTTGTCCGTAGCAAATAGTTCTATCATTGCACATTGTAAGAATTAATTCGCCCGGTTCATTAACAATATTGCTCTTTATTAGCTTACATTGATTTGCATCGGTAATTGTAACAAAATAGGTTCCTGCAGACACATTTGACAAATCTTCAGTATTCGCACTATTGCTCCAAGTGAAAGTGTATGAAGGAGTACCTCCATTAACAGTCATATCAATGGCACCATCAGCTCCTTCAAAACATTTCACATGTGTAATTGCAAAAGTTGCTTGTATTGGAGTTTGTGGCTCGGTTAAGGTGATACTCGAATAATATTTACATAAGTGATCGTCAGTTATAGTAACACTGTATGTTCCGCCACTTAGATTGTTTAAATCCTCAGTTATTGCACCATTGCTCCACTGATATATATAAGGAGTTGAGCCGCCAGTAACAGTTAAATCAATTTTGCCTGTATAAACACCACTACAAGCAACATCAACACCCGAAATTGTTGCCAATAGCTCAGTTGGCTCTATTACAGTTGCAGTAGAATATGCTTTACATCCATTTGCATCGGTAATTGTAACAGAGTAAGTTCCAGCAGCCAAGCTGTTTATATCTTCGCTACTTGCACCAGTGCTCCATATAAACGAATAAGGTGAAGTTGCCCCAGTGATTATTAAATCAATAGAGCCATCAATCATTCCAAAGCAGCTAATATCTTTTTTATCTACTATAATCTCAAAAGATGCGGGTTGAATAATTTCAATAGAATCAGAAGCTTTGCAAGCGTGATTGTCTGTTACCGTTACACTATAATTTCCTGCAATAATTGAATTTAAATCTTGAGAAGTGCTACCATTACTCCAAGAATATGAATAAGGCTGAGTTCCTCCTGATACATTAATATCAATTGAGCCATTTGAACCTTGGTTACACAAAATATTAGTTGTACTATTTATTACTATAGCCAGTGCTGTGTCTGGTTCAATTACAATAGCGGTATCTGAGGTTTTGCAGCCAGCAGCATCTGTAATACTTAAAATATATTCACCAGCACTTAATCCCGTAGTATTAGCCTGACTTCCTCCGCTTGGAGACCATTGGTAGGTGTAATTAGGAGTGCCTCCATTTATTGTTGCTAATATACTTCCCGTGGAATTGCCTCTACAATCTACATCTGTAATATTAAAATTAATTAATATTGCCGGATTTATTTCTACTATATCAATAGAATCAATAAATTGGCAGTCGCGAGAATCGGAAATTGTTACTATATAAGTTCCTTCGGGGACGTTAACAATGCTATCACTTGTATTATTTGTAATATGAGTCTCTCCATTCGACCATGAAAAGGTGTATGGTGGCAATCCATTGTTGACTTGAACTGTAACAGCTCCTGTGGCATATCCATTGCAATGAACATTGTTTCCATCAATCGATAAAAACTCAAAAGGTGGACAGTTAGTTGCAAATGTTATAGATGGAAATACTGAATCTTGAAAACCAGCTAATTCCCATGTGTTATTATACCAAGTTAATGGCAAATAACCAAGTGGAATGGTGTCATGAAATAAAGGACCAATATCAATAGTAGAGGATAAAATTAAAACCGGCGGATTTGTTAAGCCTGGCATGCATTCTTGATAGCTGCACCAATTTGTTGAATCTGTAGATTCAGCACAAGAATAAGGAATATTTATGCAAGAAGTTGGTATTGTTGTTGGTGGCAAGGCATTAAAAAAAGGCAAAGTTATTTGAAATTCTAATGCTTTATAAGCAAAAGCAAAAGTTAAGCTATCCCAAGTGTGATTAGTAAAATCATTTGTTAATGAATGAGATAAGCCGACATCCATTATTGGAAAGCCTGAACAAGGATATTTAAAATTTAAATCATAACACGCTTCGAAGCTAACTAAATCAGACATTCCAGCATGAACAATAGAATCGGAATTATTGGGGTCGGTTACTGTATATTCAACTGAGGTAGGAAAAGTTAGGTTTGTCCAAACAGTTGGTTCAAAAGTAAAGTTTTGTTTCATTGTGCTTTGCATTTGCATCCAAGCAGCAAATAAATCATATTCTATTTGAATCAGACCCAAATCATAAGTACCATGAAGCATTCCCAGAAACTGTTGTATTGCAGGACCTTGTGGCGGAGGAAGTATTTGGGCAACAAAACCTAAGAATTCAATAATATCTAATTCAAAATTCGCCCAAGTGCTATCACCGTCTGCATACATGTTTTTATGAGCACAAGATTGAGTAGAATCAATTCTATCAACTGTTTGAACATAAGGAATTGTGATTTCACCACTTAAACCTGTACCAAATAAATTGTCGAAGACAAGAGGTAATAATGTGTCATGACAAAATTGAAAAGATCCTCCGCTAGTACAAGGATAAACAACTTCACCAGTTTGCCCATTCAAATAAAAAATATGCATTGTATCAGTTGGAACATTGCTTTGAAATAAGGTATTTGTATCACAACCAACAACAGGAACACAAGTAACAACATTTGCATCAATATTAAACCCAAACTTCAAATCTAACCCAATTTCTCCAGCTTTTGGAAAGTACGTTGTTAAATCCCAGCCATTTTTCACGTGATAACCCGAATTCATTGTAACAATATCACCTGGACAATAGGTGTTTACATCAGGGTATTGCAAATCAATTTTCACGGGGTAAGCTGCGTCAACCCATCCTGTAGTGAAACCTCGTACATAAAAAAAAGAACCTAAATCAAAGCCTGCAGCAAGATTAAACTCAACACCAGTACCAGCATTCATTGAGCCAATAGTTAACGCTGTATCAAAACCTACATCAAAAAGTGTATAATCGAAATTTATATTAAATGGCGAACCATTAGGACCCCACATATTTTGATTAGTTGTTTGCCAGTTAATATCATGTTGAAGGTTAACCTGAGAAAAAGCATTGCTAGAAGCTAAAAGAAAAAATAAAGAAAGGATTAAAATTTTCAAATTATTTAGCATCAAGTTAGAATTTTATTGTTAATAAACTCGATAGCAAGACTTCATAAAGTGTTTCATGACCCATTGCTGGAAAATTTGCATTTAGCCATATAGTTCGATTGTAGTCGCCAGTGAAAATCATTATTCGCTCAAATTCAACGCCTTCAACTTTGAATTTCACTAAATACAAAACCCCTTTTTTCCCATCATTTGTTACTACATCTTTTCTGTTAAGAAAATCCAGATTTTGACTTCGAAAATATGCCGAATCTAATCCTTTAATTACCATAAAGTAAGCTGTATTTTTAATTTCAGCTATTTGAATTGACGAAGCCGTTGGATTGTGTATAAAACCTATGGCATTATTGGGTAATTTTGAAAAATATTGAGGAGGCGTTATTTGAATATTGATTTCAGGAAAGCAGCAAATAGAATTGCTTAAATAGATGCTATTAGTATCTGTATAATTTATTTTTACAGTATCTGTATTCGATTGAGAATAAGAGAAACTAAAAAACGTTAAACAAAATAAAGTTAAAATTAAGTGACGGCTTTTTGCCATTTTTTGTTGGTTTTGTGATTTTTCGAACAAACATATTAATCTGCACAAAAATACGTAAACAAAACCAAGATAATGCTTATTGATTAAGGAGTTTAACTTTTTTTAACAAACAAAAAAAAGAGGAAAATCGATTGACTTTCCTCTTTCAATAAAAACATTAAATTGTTATTTTTTAGATTTTGATTTAGCATCATCTGAAAGTATACCAAAATAAAGAACATCAATCATGCCATTAAATGATTCGATGTTAGATGCTGGTATTTTAGCAGAAGTTTCTTTTGGTAAACTCTTAATGTATTTAGTGCTAATTAAATTTTCAGTAGCTGTTAAATACATTAAAACAGAAAGTTCTTTATTGATTTTTTTAGTTACAGAACCATTTTTAATACCTAAATCAATAAGTTTGAAGAAATGATTAATTACAACTGCACGTTTGAATTCTAAAAATTCTTCCCAAATATCAACTGCATTTTTTGACATATCTTCGCAGAAATGAGGAGTTAAAACAGAAAGTTCAACAGCTATAGCAGTAAGGTTATTTTTGAATTTTGCAACGAAATCTGAGCTATCAGCTTTCATAGCATCAGCAATTACAGCTTCCATGTCTTCTTGGTAAGTGCGAATTACTGCTCTTAAAACTTCTCTTTTGCCATCATAATGATTGTAGATAGTTTTTTTGCTGATTCCTATTTTTTCAGCTACTTCATCTAAAGTAACTTTGCTAAAACCATGGTAAAAGAATAATTCACTTGCTGATTTAACAATTCTTCTTTTAATTTCGCGATCTTCCATAATTAATTTTTTTAAGGGTTAGTTAATTCTTGTTGTTTATTATTTGAATCATTGTGTTTCCTATATCTGCGGGGGAAACAACAACGTTAATTCCACAATCTGTAAGTATTTTCATTTTAGCTTCGGCAGTATCATACGCACCGCCAACAATAGCACCTGCATGTCCCATAGTTCGACCTTTAGGAGCTGTTTGACCAGCAATAAATCCTACAACTGGTTTTGTTCCATGTTCTTTAATCCAATAAGCAGCTTCGGCTTCCATACCTCCGCCAATTTCACCAATAATTACAATCCCCTCTGTTTTTTTATCTTCCATAAATAGTTTTACAGCATCTAAAATTGTAGTGCCGGGAATTGGATCTCCTCCAATGCCAATAACAGTGGATTGTCCTAAATTTACTTTTGTTAACTGGTCTACAGCTTCATAAGCTAAAGTGCCAGAGCGAGAAACAACTCCAATAGTTCCTGCTTTGTGGATAAAGCCAGGCATAATTCCAATCTTAGTTTCTCCAGGTGTAATTATTCCGGGGCAATTAGGTCCAATTAAACGAACGTCTTTGTTTTTTAAATATTCTTTAACTGTTACCATGTCCTGAGTAGGTATGCCTTCAGTTATGCAAACAATCAATTTTATATTAGCATCAGCTGCTTCCATAATAGCATCGGCTGCAAAAGCTGGTGGCACAAATATCAGCGAAACATTGGCTCCAGTTTTGTTAACTGCTTCAGAAACTGTGTTAAATACAGGTTTTTCTAAATGAGTAGTTCCGCCTTTATTTGGAGTAACTCCGCCAACTACATTTGATCCGTATTCAATCATTTGCGATGCATGGAACGAACCCTCGCTTCCAGTAAATCCTTGTACGATTATTTTCGAATCTTTGTTGGCTAATACACTCATTATATATAATTTTTACAATTTTCAAAACAAATATACAAAAATAAATGATGTATGTGTAAAATTTAACGAATTTTTAACAAATTTTAAATAGTTCTTCTTGTTTAATTATCAGTTATTTATGAAATAAATTGATATAATGCGGTTTTTTTTCGTTTAAATTTAATCAATATTCTATAAGTTTCTATTATTGTTAACCCAACTTGCAACCCTTATCCGGTAATTTTCTGAGAATCTGGAGGGTTGAA
>JBAXGW010000036.1:0-42317 GCA_037139195.1 Bacteroidota bacterium | reverse complement strand
CCCCTAAAGATAGGCATTTTTTAAGATGAGCTAAGGGGATACCCAGTTTGATTAATATTATTTTTTAATGTTTATTTTAGTTTTTTTTTGTTGGAATAATATAAACTGGAATTTTAGATAGATGTAAAACTTCTTCGGCTACACTGCCGATAATTATATTTTCTAACCATCTTTTACTATGTGAGCCTAAAACAATAATATCTGCATTAATATCTTTGCTAGTTCTTACTATTGCTTCAGCTGTGTCCCCATCAGCTATAAATGTTTTTATTGTTGTGTCATTTAAATGCTGTTTTGCTTTTTCGAGGAAATTATGGGCTACTTTGTTTAATACAATATTACTGTCTGTATTTGGATCAATTTCTGTATGTCCTGCAAATCCCATAACTGTTATATGACCTAATGAAGAGTAAGTTGCTCTGAGAGAAACCACATGCATTATTATGATTTCTGCGCCAACATTTGAGGCAAGCGAATATCCAAATTCTGCTACTTTTTCTGCGGTTGGGTCGTAATCTAATGCAATTAGAACTTTTTTGATTGAAGTTGTTTTCATAATTATGTAATTTTAGGTAAGTTATTTTTGCTTAGCAATAAGTTTTCCTGATTGAACAATTTTACTTGAAGTGATTATAGCATAAGAATAAATTCCAGATGATAGATTGCCTGTTTTAATAACAGTTAGTGGATTTACCAACGATATTTTCATTACTTCAATTCCTTGCATATCAAACATTCTAAATTCACTATTGTTTAATAAAGCAGCATCATTTAATAAAATATTAGTTGTTGAGCAAAATGGATTTGGATATATAGAGACTAACTCAGTGCTGCCTTCTTTAACTACAGTTATCGCTTGAGTAAATGTGCATCCCAAAGGCATATTTGCTTCAATAGCATTTGTAAGTAGAGTTCCAGTAGTTGTAAAAGCTCTTCCTTTTAATTGAGAACCCGTATTAATGCTAATTGCACCATTATTGCAAACAATTGTTCCTTTAAACTCAGAATAATCATTAATATCTACAGCACCATCAACTTTCCAAAAAACATTTTTAGCCAGTGCTCCATTAATCAATAATACTTTAGAATACGTGCTTGTGGATAAGGCTCCATTTATTTTAATTACAAAAACAGAATTAGAATTTCCTAATGCATTTAAATAAAGCGTATCGGTGAAAACGGTTGCAGCATCTAGCAAATAAGTATGTGGTGTTAAAACTAAATTACGACCGAATTGAGCAGGGTAGAGTAATTCAATATCAGATGGAAGGGTATTTAAATAAGCATATAAATTTGCTAAATCAGATGCACATTGTGCGGTTGCAACATCAGGAATAGGATGAATGGATCCAATAACGTTTAAAGCGTCAAAACCAGTTGTTAAACCAACATTAGTTCCTATATCTCCTGTTATATTTGATGTGCCTCCATTTGTTACAGAACCACTTCCAGAAAACAATGCAAAGCATTCTGTTGATGCTAGATTTGGATACGTAGCACCGGTTAATGTTGGGCTTCCGCAGCCAATAGGAGTATAAGCAAAAACTCCATCTACAGTTATAGCTCCAGCAGTTGATAGAATTCTACCTTCAAGTGTATCGCCTGTGTTCATGTTAATAGCGGAATTGTTTGCAATTAAAGTTCCTCTCATTGTGGTTCCCGATGCCATGTTTACTAAGCCTTCAATTTTCCAGAAAACATTACAAGCTAAAGCTCCATTTATTAATTTTACTTTAGCATTAGCGTTTGTTGAAAGTGAGCCTTGAATTTTGAAAATAAATATTGCATTTGAATTGTTTTGGGCATTTAATGTTAAATCTAAATTGACTGTGGTTGCTTCAGATATTGAATAAACACCAGGCAATAAAATTTGTCCATTTCCTAATAATGACGAAGGAAAGTAAGTAGGAGTTGTGCTATTTAATTGATTGTATGCAGTTAAAACATCGCTTGCACATTGAGCACTTGTACCATCTGCATCATGCATGTTGCCATTCACATTGCCAAATGCGGTGCTAGAGCCGTTGTTTGTTCCAACATTTCCTGTTATTTGAGATATTCCAGAGTTACTTACGGCACCCTCTGTTGAAAAAATTACAAAGTTAGAAGCCGTACCCAAGTTTGGAGCTTGTCCGAAATTTGCATTTGGAATAGCTATAAGTGCTATTGTTATTAATAAAATGTGTAAAGTCTTTTTCATAATATATGTATTTTAATTGTGAAATTGTTTCCACTTAGCAAAGGTTGCCTTGTTTCCAATTAAAAGTATTACACAACTTTCGAAGATTGTTGCATGATTCACATGTGGTAAGAAAAATAAAGGCAACGTATGATTACGTATAATATTAGAATAGAAAGAGATAGAAATAAAAAAGCCTTCCATTTCTGAAAGGCTTGATATTGTTGGTGGTCCTTCTTGGGCTCGAACCAAGGACCCCCTGATTATGAGTCAGGTGCTCTAACCAGCTGAGCTAAAAGACCAAAACAGTTCATTTCACTGTTTAAGGGTTGCAAAATTAAGAAAAGGATTCAATAAAGCAAAATTTATTTCAAATATTTTAAAACTAAATTTGTTGCATCTTCTATATCAGCACTATAAGTTATTATTCCTTCTTCATGTCCGCCAGTAATTAATATCCCTCTTTCGTTTATTACTAAATCCGAAATTTCTTTAGCTATTTCAGGCGTTCCATAAGCACTTTCGATAGTTGTAGAAGGCAGAACATTAAGATATTTTTCCCACATCTGTTTATTGTGAACATGAACAACCGCATTTATTCTGGCGTTAGATTTATAAACAACTGCATGGCTCATCGTTTCGGATGAAGCATTTATCTCGCCAGAGCAATATACTGTATTGGTTTCAACTTCAACCTTATCAACTCTTACGTATTGGGCAATGTCTAAATCTTGAAATGAGCCTGTTGCACTTCCAGTTATTATAAATTTATCCGTATTTTCAATCCTCATGCTAATATTGCCATAACCGATTCCGCAGTCATACACTCCTATCAACTTATGATCATACAAAATTCTTCTAAATTTCTCTAGCTGCGTATAAAATAATTCAGGAATTGCGCTATTGCTTTTCTCTAATACACAATTAAACTTTATATAACCATCAATTGGCAAATTCGAGTTATTCATTTTAAAAAAGTTTAGCTATTTCTAGTTTGTCGGCTTTTGAAATTCCTCTTTCGGTAATCAATCCCGTTACCAGTCGAGCTGGCGTTACATCAAATCCATAATTCAATGCATTTGAATTTTCTGGAGTTATTCTAACTTTAGTTACTTCGCCATTAACAACTCCTTCCATAAATCGCACTTCATCCTCTGAACGAGTTTCGATAGGAATTTCTGCAATACCATTATTCATAGTCATATCAATAGTGGAAAGAGGCAAAGCAACGTAAAACGGAATATTATTATCTTTTGCAGCAAGTGCTTTTAGATAGGTGCCAATTTTATTTGCCACATCGCCATTTGCAGTGGTACGGTCGCTGCCAACAATTACCATATCAACCATTCCATGCTGCATCAAATGTCCACCTGTATTATCGGCAATAATGGTATGAGGCACGCCGTGTTCGCCCAATTCAAATGCGGTTAAGCGTGCACCTTGATTTCTAGGTCGGGTTTCATCTACCCACACATGAACTTTAATTCCTTTGTTAAAAGCTTCATAGATAGGAGCTGTAGCCGTTCCATAATCAATACAAGCCAACCAGCCTGCATTGCAATGTGTTAAAATATTTACAGTTTCGCCTTGCTTCTTTTTGCTTATTTCTTCAATAATAGAAACTCCATGCAAACCAATTAAACGACAATTTTCTATTTCCTCCAAACGGAAGATTTCAGCTTCTTCCAAGGCAATTGAAACAGTATCTGAACTATCTAACATTTTCGCCATAATTCTATCAACAGCGTATGCTAAATTGATTGCTGTAGGACGAGACGATTTAATATATTCAGCTTCTTTTTTTAAATTATCTAAATTATAATTATTTGCCTTAACCAATTCCAATGCCGAAAGCCAAACTCCAAAAGCGCCTGTTACGCCAATTAATGGAGCTCCACGAACTGTCATGTCTGAAATGGCATTAAAAACGTCTTCTGTACTTTTAAGACTTAAAATTTCAAACTTAAAAGGCAAAATACGTTGATCGATAACCGAAACCGACTGATTATCTTCGTTGAGCCAAATTGTGGTATATTGTTTATTTGAGATATTCATACTTTTTTCAGAATTTTAAAGCCTGAATACTGAATTCTGAAGTTATCTTAAAGATTAAAGTAAAACTCCTTGATTTCAATTTTCTTCGCTTGATTAATAATAAAGGTTCTGTTTTATAATATTGTAGATTTTTTTGCTTTCTACGTTGTTGCCTAAGGCAACTTTTTTTTTGCACAGTGTAACACTGTGTTTTGTCATAGAGTTACACTGTTTTTTTTATTTTCTCTGTGCAACTCTGTGCTTCACCTCTGTGTGACACTGTGTAAATAAAGCGCTTGCTATAGCAAGCTTTTGCTCCGAAACCTACATTGTTTTAAAACACAACCATAATAAATAAATTCAAATGTAAAAATACGTATTTTTGTTAAAAATTAAACTAAGATGAGTTCAATTAAAAATATAATATTCGATTTTGGTGGCGTAGTGCTTAATATCGATTTTCAGTTAACAATTGATGCTTTTAAAAAATTAGGTATAAAAAATCCCGAAGAGCTTGTTACTAAGTTTAAGCAAGCAAATACATTTATTTTACTCGAAAAAAATGAAATCGGGCAAAAAGAGTTTTTCAATGAATTGAAATTATATGCCGACAAATTTATATCAGATGAAGAATTGCTTTTAGCGTGGAATGCCCTTTTACTAGACATTCCGAAATACCGAATATTCCTGCTAAAAAATATCAAATCAAATTATCGCACTTTTCTTTTGAGCAATACCAATAAAATTCATTACGACAAGTATTTGTTGGATATGCAGAATGAACACGGCGTTAAATCGTTTGATGATTTATTTGAAAAAGCCTACTTTTCATTTGATCATGGAATGGTAAAACCCGATAAAGAATTTTATCAAAAAGTGTTATCCGAAAACAATCTAAATCCATCGGAAACAATTTATATCGACGACCTAGAAAAAAATCTTCTTCCAGCGCAAGAATTAGGAATGTATGTATATCATTTGAAAGATGAAGATGATATAGTTGAATTGTTTGATGAGGAGTTTACTTTATTACAATAATTAAATGTATTTGTCGTTTAAAGCAAGGAAACAATTAATCATTTAATGCAATGAAAAAAATAATACTTTGTGCTTTAATATTAGTGCAAGCAGCTTCAAACACATCTTTTTCGCAAAATATCTTGCCTAATTATGGATTTGAACGCGACAATGCATTAATTGGTAATACAAAATGCTCAGATGGGACTTTAACATTCTGGTGTACGGATAGATATGTTCTCGATAGTTGTGAAATTATTTCATGTAATTATTATAACGAAATTCGAACAAAAGGTCATCTAACCGAAAATCTCGATTTAAATAGATGGCTTCTGATTCCTTATAGAGGCAAATCATTTTTAGAAATTATGGTTGGAAGCATTATTGTTTTTAAATTAAATGAAAAGATAAAAAAGGATTCAATTTATTATTACGAAAGTTATATGTTTTTTGATTTCGATAGTTTATATGCAAATTTTGTAGATTTAGCCTATACTGATGTTCTTCCAAAAACTCATAAAGAGTTAGTGGCTTTAACTAATAGATTCTCAGATTTGAAGAAAACGAAAGTTTGCAAAAACGAGTATTTTTATGTTAAAAATACAGGTTCATTTAAAGCAAAATCGGATGCTAAATATTTTATGGTTTTTATTGATGAAAGAGCTACTAAAATAATAAAAGAGAGGTCGATGTCTATTAAAATTGACAATGTCTCTTTGGAGAAAACCAGAGACACTGCAAATATTGGTGTTTTTAAAATTGAAAAACTTCAGCCAGTTCTTAAAGTTGAATCTGTTTTTTTGTTAAATGATATTGCTTATGAAAGCAGCAAAATTGAGAAAATTACAGAAATAGTAAGAAAAAAAGATTATTTAATAATGATCGAATATACTTCAAATGTTCTTGGAATGCAACGCAAGGATATACTTGCTGATTTTTTAAAACAAAAAAAATACGATAAGAAAAGAATATATTTTAAAGAAGTGGCAGAGAAAACATTGAAAAACAATGTGAATATTTTATTTTATTAAGAAAAAAGGCTGCACTAATGCAGCCTCCTTCAATTAACAACAATCAATCTAGGTAATCAATCTAGAAGGAAAGATTTTTATAATGCACCTTCGTCATAAGCCTGCTCTCCATGCAATGTAACATCGAGTCCAGACTTTTCATCTTCTTCAGAAACTCTCACAGGTGTTATAAAGTTTATGATTATTAGCATAATATATGTAAATACAAATGCATAAACAGAAGCTATAATTACTGCAATAAGTTCTTTCCAAAAGAAAGATGAACCACCAAGTATTAAGCCATCAGCACCAGCAGGGTTAATAGCTTTTGATGCGAAAACACCTAATAATATTGTGCCAAGAACTCCACCCATTCCGTGAACACCCCATACATCAAGTGCATCGTCCCATTTCATTTTGTTTTTAAACTGAACCGCATAATAACAGAATAAGCCAGCTGCAGTTCCAATAATAGGTGAAGCCCAAAGCGGTACAAATCCAGCACATGGAGTTATTGTTGCTAATCCAGCTATACCACCTGTTAATAAACCAACAAATTTTGGTTTTCTTTCTTTACTCCATTCAACAACTACCCATGCTATAGTAGCAAAAGAAGCAGCTATATCGGTATTTAAAAATGCTAAAGATGTAATTCCATCAACAGCTAACTCGCTACCAGCATTGAAACCATACCAGCCAAACCAAAGAAGTCCACTTCCAATAGCTACTAATGGAATACTATTTGGAGTTGAATTTTTATCAACGCGTGCACCTACATAGAATACTGAAGCCAAAGCCGCAAAACCTGCCGTTGCATGTACAACAATACCACCAGCAAAGTCGATAACGCCCCATTGTGCTAATAAACCGCCACCCCAAATCATGTGTACAAATGGATAATACACAAAAATTTGCCATACAGTTAAGAAAATAAAATACGATTTAAAAGTAACGCGATTAGCAAAAGCTCCTGTGATAAGTGCTGGAGTGATAATTGCAAACATCATTTGATAGGCAATAAAAACTATTTCAGGAATTTTGCCGTTTGTGTACATCGAATCTAAGCCAACGCCTGCTAAAAAAGCTTTGTCGAAATTTCCGAAAATGCCACCTGCTCCGCCACTAAAGCAAAGCGAATAGCCAAAAATGACCCAAAGTACGGTTGTCCATCCTAATGATAGAAAACTTTGAATCATTACTCCTAAAATGTTACGTTTTGTGGCAAGTCCTCCGTAAAAGAAAGCTAAACCTGGCGTCATTAGCATTACCAAAGAAGTTGATAATAGCATAAACGCCGTTGAACCTGTGTCGATCATAATTGTTTTATTTTTAAGTTAATATTTAATGAAAAATGGTGCATGGTGCAAGTTGAACGGTTGAAGGAAAATGAATGTTTGGTACTGTATTAAACCGTGAACCATTCACCCTGAACCATCTACCGTTTAAAGTGTTAATCCAAGAACGAAATAAATATTAGATGTTTGAGGATTCGTAATTAATGAAGCTTTTACTGGAAGCGAAAATGAATCAGTAATTTTAATTTCTTTTTTGCTTGATAGTCCAACGTTTACAACGCCCATTGTGTTGCCATATAAACCTTCGTAAGGAGTAAAACCAACGAATAGATTTGTAGCACCTGCTTTGCAGTTGAAAGTATAATTAACTTCTGCATACGATGAATAATTATTCAAACCATCGCTATTTTTGTCGTTTCCGAAAAAATAGCTAGCAAAAAGAATTGTTAAAGGAAATTTTTCGCCCCCTTCCCATTGAAGCGTTCCTTCAACAACATGGCCAGTAGTAGTGCTTCCAAAATTTAAGAAACGTTGTGATTTTACTGATGGATTAGAACTTGTTGGAAAAAAGTAATCGGTAGCAATTAAACTAAAACCTTTAATTTTGTATTTTGCATAAAGGTCAACTTCGTTATAATTACCTAAAGTACTCATTGCACCCCAACAGCCAAGAGTTAATCCGCTTTTGTGAGCATATTCATAATAAGGCTGAATGCTAGGGCTAGAACCAAAATCTAAACCACGCCAAACGTAACGACTAACCAAGTCAGCTCCAATATTAACCTTAGAACTGTCGGATTGAGCAAATAAGCTACTTGAAAATAGCGCAAATACTACGAAAATTGAGAGTAAATTTTTTTTCATTGTCATAAATTTTTTCAGGATTTAATAACAACAAATTTTGTGATTTTATTAAAAGCAAAAAACCGACAAATTCGGAATTTTATATCGGTAGTTTGCGGAATGGTTTTACGTGAAACACGGAGTGAATTACAAATCCGTCAATTTATTTTTTATTGCAAACTTAACTAATTCAACACTTGTCTTAAGGTCGAGTTTTTGCATGATATGTGTTTTGTGCGATTCAACAGTTCTTATGCTTATAAATAAAGAGTCTGCAATATCTTGATTAGTTTTGCCTTCAGCAACCATCTTTAAAATCTGTATTTCACGACTTGATAAGCATTCAACACAAGGCTTGTTTGATTTTACAGATTCTTGTTTTTTCTGGTTGATAACGCTATTAAGCATTATTTTTGCAATTTGAGAATTGAAATATTGGTTTCCTTCAGCCACATCCTTAATTGCATCAATAATTTCTTTTTTTGAAGTATTTTTTGGCAAATAGCCTTTAGCTCCAGATTGAACCGCGTCGAAAATAATTTCTTCGTCGTTATACATAGAAAGGATTATGATTTTTAATGTTGGATAAATTGCCAATAATGATTTCATCAAATCAATACCCGATTTATCACCAAGAGAAATGTCCAATAACAAAACATCAGGAATTTGCTTTGGAAACAGTATGTCAACCGCTTTATTGCCGTCATCTTCGCCAATAACTTCAATGCCACTTTCTTTGTCAAACAAGGCTTTCAATCCATCACGTACAATCTGATGGTCGTCGATTAAAAATATATTTATTTTTTTCATGCTATTTTTTTACAGTTCTTCAGTAAATGCTTATCACTTCTTACTATTCTCCACTCACTAATTTTGGTATTCTCACATGAACAGTAGTTCCTTTATTTTTTTTGCTTTCTATTTCAAACGAGCCGCCCAAAAGCATCGCTCTTTCTTTCATGTTGTATATTCCGTTGCCTATCGAAAGCGATTTGGTACTGTATTCAAAGCCACAACCATTGTCTTCAATCATCATAATATAATTTTCTGTAGCATCAAATATATCAATTGAAATGGCACTTGCTTGAGCATATTTTATGCTATTATTCAATGCTTCTTGAGCAATTCGAAATAAATATACATTAATACGTTTATTCGTAATATTTAAATTTTCTGAAGCTTCGAAAGTAATATAGATTTTTGATATTTCTGACAATTGTTTTGCCATATTTTTCAGAGCCATAATTAATCCAAATTCGCTCAAAGCTGCTGGCATTAGATTGTACGATAATCGGCGAACGTCTTCTAAAATAACAGAAAGTTCTGTATTAATTTGATTTAGTGGTTCTTGGTTTGAACTATTTTTATCAAAAATACTTTCAATTTTAAATTTCAATGCTACTAAGGATTGACCTATGCCATCGTGAAGCTCACGCGAAAGGCGTTGACGTTCTTGCTCTTGTCCGTCAATTGCTGCCGAAAGGCGTTTTTGCTTTTCTTCCTGCAATTGTATTTGATTTTCCTTTATTTGCGACGACATAATATTGAAAGAGTTCGTCAATTCAGTAATTTCATCATTGCTTGAATTAATTTTTAAAATCGGATAATTACCTTTCCCAATTTCAATGGCAGCATTTTTCAGTTTTAAAATTGGCGATGTGATATGTCGGGCAATTAAATAAGCAATAGTGAAAATCAAAAAACTTATAATAACACTCATCAGAATTATTTCATTACGCGTTTTTATAATAGGAATCATGATTTCCTCAAAATCGTATTCGGCTAAAATTGCCCAATTTAAGCCAGGAATTTTTAGTTTAGAATAGGAACTTAGCACTTCAATATTTCTATAATCGAAAATTATTTCTGTTCCTTCCTTGTTCAAATAGGCATTTTCGACACTCAAGGTTTTTACTAGCGAAGATAACACAGAGTTTTTGTGAAAACGAGAGTCGCTTCGCATTAATCTATCTTCTCCAACCAAATAAGATTCGCCGCTTTCGCCAAAACCACTTTCTTTTCCACTTTCAACCATTATGGTATTTATTGCTACCAAAGGAATTTCAAGTGCAATATAACCAATTAGCTTGTTGTTCTTTCTAATAGGTGACGCAACCTTGAGTTGAAGTTTGTCTTTGCTCTCGAAATCGATAATTTTAGCAGAACTTGATTTGATAGAATTAAAAATCATTAAATACTCCTTCGACTTTTTATCGATAAAAGAAATAGATAAAACAGAATCATTATTGACTGATTTTCTTTGAATTATAATGCCGTCGTTATTTGCAATTATAAGTCCATCGTAATATCCGCATGAATAGATGTAATTTGAAATATAGCTTTTATAATTAAGTTTTGGCAAAACCAACGAATCCGATTTGTCGGGTTGAAGAATATTTAGAAGTTCTTCCGACTTAGAAAGTAAATTAATATCTCGAATTCTATCATTAAAAAATGCTTCAATTTGGCGCTTTTTAACAACGCGAACAGATGTTAATTGTTCAAAAGTTCTGTTAAGAATTGCCTTTCGGGTTTGATTATAGGTGTAGAATGAAACCACAAAAACAGACACAACACCAACCAGCACGAAATTAAGAATAATTCGTTCGCGAAGGTTTATGCTTTGTCGACGGAGTTTCATTTTATTTTATTCTTTGATAAATAGGTCTTCTGTCCATTTTGCAGGATTTTCAGAAATATAATTGAAAATATTTTCGTAGGAAGTGTTATTTCTAATAATATGATCGTGAAATGAGCGTTGCCATTTGAAATCTGTATTTCCAGCTAAGTGTATTTTTTTTGATGATGTTGTTTTAAATGCCCCCATTAATTCGGAAATAGATTTAATTTTAGGAAGGGACTGTGGGGACAGGTCGCGACCTGTCCGTACTGGAGAATTTGGAATGATCTCGCATAAAATATGCAAGTGATTTGGCATCACGATGTGATTATGAATTAAAAAATATGGATATTGTTGTTCTAGCCATAATATTTGATTATCTGCAATTTCGCCAAATTCGTTTAATATCATTTCCCCGTTTTCTACATTGCCAAAATGGCAAATGCGATTGTCTGTGCATATTGTTAGGAAATATTTTGCCTCAGTTGAATAGTCAAATCCGAATTTTCTATTTCGTTTTCGTTCTCTCATTATTTTCTTTCCATCAAAATCACATTCTCCACATGCTCCGTATGCGGAAACATATCCACTGGCTGAATTTTAGTAACTTTATAATAATCTGCTAATAATGCAACATCTCTAGCTTGTGTTGCAGGATTACAACTTACGTAAACAATCTTTTTAGCATTTATTTTAATTAGCATATCAATAACATCGGTGTGCATTCCTGCTCTTGGAGGGTCGGTGATTACGATGTCCGGATTGCCATAAGTTTTGCAAAAATCATCATTTAAAACCTTTGCCATATCGCCAGCAAAGAATTGAGTATTGCTGATATTATTGATTTGTGAATTTATTTTTGCATCTTCAATTGCTTCAGGAACGTATTCAATACCAATTACTTGTTTTGCTTTGCGTGCAACAAAATTAGCTATGGTTCCAGTCCCAGTATATAAATCATAAACAGTATCATTTTCTGTAATTCCAGCAAATTCACGAGCAACGCTATAAAGCTGATACGCTTGCTCGCTGTTTGTTTGATAGAAAGATTTTGGTCCAATGCGAAACTTCAAATCTTCCATAGCTTCCATAATATACTCTTCGCCTTTGAAGCAAACAATTTCTAAATCGCTAATGGTATCGTTTCCTTTGGTATTTATGGTGTAATTTAAAGAAGTAATTTCAGGGAAACGCTTGTCTAAAAAGTCTAATAGTGAATCAATCTTTTCATTACGCTCGGTAATGCTTAGAATTATCATCAATTGTTTGGTAGAAGTTGTGCGAATAATGATGTTTCGCATAATTCCTTTTTGCTGACGAATATCGAAAAATGAAATACCATTATCCAAACAAAATTTTCTCACTTCTTGGCGAATATCATTCGAGGGATCAGTTTGAAGATAGCATTTGTTAATATCTAAAACCTTATCAAAACGACCAGGAATATGAAATCCTAGTCCTTCCATGTTTTCGTAATTATCTATGCTTCCTATTTCTTCGCTGGTAAGCCAACGCTTATTAGAGAACGTATATTCTAGCTTATTTCTGTATAAAGTAACATTTCCAGAAGCTAAAATTGGCTTAATTTCTGGTATTTCAATTTTAGCAATGCGAGTAAAATTATCGTTTACTTGCTTTTGTTTGTAGTAAAGTTGCTGAGTATATGAAAGATGCTGCCATTTGCAACCACCACAAGTCCCAAAATGCTCACAAAATGCATCAATTCTATCGGATGATTTCTTAACGTAATTAGTAACATTGGCTTCGCCGAAAGAGCTTTTCTTTTTTGTTAGTTGAATGTCAACAATATCGCCAGGGATAGCATGTTTAACAAAAACAATAAGTTCGTCAATTTTGCCTACGCCACGACCTTCGGTTGCAATGTCGAAAATTTCTACGTTTTGGTATGCGGGGAATATGCGGTGTTTTCTCATGGTAAGTTTGAAAGTTTATAAAATTCTAAAAGTTGAAAGTTGCTTAATTTCAACCAACTTCAAAATTAACCATTTGGCTTGAACTTTCCAAAGATTTATTTGGTGCCTTTTTTATTTGGTATTTTTTCAATAGATTTGCGTATTAAGAAAATGAAAAGATATTAATTTGAAAAAACATTTTTTTGCAATATTGTTGGTTTTGTTTATGGTAGTTCCTTTTACAGGAGCTTACTTGGTTTTGTATTTTCAGAAAGCCCAAGTCAAAAAGGAGATTAAACGAAAGATGATTGCTGGCATGGATAAAAATGAGCTTGTTTTACTCAAATTTACTAAAAAATCGAAAATTGAAGATTTAAAATGGAAGCATACAAAAGAGTTTGAGTATAATGGTGAAATGTATGATGTTGTTGAAGTAAAACAAATATCTGATACAATTTTTTATTGGTGTTGGATAGATTATGAAGAAACTAAGTTAAATATTAAACTTCAGAATCTTGTTGCATACGCTTTGGGTCATAATCCTAATGAAAACAAAAGACAAAAGTTAATAGAGTCGTTTTTTAAATTACAATTTTATAGTTCAAATAATAATTTATTTAATTTTTGTAACACTGTTTTTCCAGAGCAATTTGCATTTGTTAAAATTCCTAGTTATGTTGATACTATTATAGCTCCATCAAATCCCCCTCCCCAAAAAAATAATTAATAGCTTAATTTATTTATCATTTTATTGATTTAAAATGAGTATTATTTTTTTAAATAATTGTCAAATAAGCACAATGAAAAGAATATTTATATTGTGGATATTTACAGGAATGTCTTGTTTTGTCCATTCTCAAACAATATCTATTAAATCGCTACAAACTGGTCTGCCTATTGAAATGGCTTCTATATCATGCAAGTTATCGAGGGAAAATGCCATAACTAATGCTAAAGGAGAGGCTAATATTGCTTCATTTAGTAATTCAGATAGTATTATCATTAGTCATAAGCAATACAAAGAGGTGATATATAGCTTTAACCAGTTAGAAACTTTGCAATTTACAGTTCATTTATCTGAAATTAATATCTCATTAAATGAGGTAGTTATATCAACAAATCGCTGGGAACAATCAAAAATTGAATCCCCAAACAGAGTAGAAAAGATAAAGACTAAAGAAGTAGCATTTCAAAACCCGCAGACTTCTGCCGATTTACTTGGAATAAGTGGTTATGCTTTTATTCAAAAAAGTCAGATGGGTGGAGGTTCTCCAATGCTTCGCGGAATGGCTACAAATAGAGTGTTATTAGTTGTTGATGGAGTGCGCATGAATACTGCAATTTTTCGATCGGGAAATCTTCAAAATGTTATTTCACTTGATGCTAATGCTACAGAAAGCGCCGAAATACTTTTTGGCCCTGGTTCTGTAATGTATGGCAGTGATGCTATTGGTGGAGTTATGAGCTTTAAAACATTAGAATCAAGGTTTTCAAGTGCAAACAACAATAAACCAGTAGTTACAGGTAATGCTTTGTCAAGATTTTCTACAGCTAATTCTGAAAGAACTGGACATTTAGATATTAATATAGGGCTCAAAAAACTTGCATTTACAACTAGTTATACTTATTCAAATTATGGCGATTTGCGTTCAGGTTCGGTTGGTGGTATTCATTATTTTTATCGTCCAAATTATGTAATAACATACGATGATAAAGATTATATGGTTCCAAATGAGGATTCCACTTTGCAGGTAGGTTCAAAATATAGCCAAATAAATTTTATGCAAAAAATACGATGTCAAGCTACAAAATATTTAAGCTTTGATTATGGTTTTCATGCCTCCGAAACATCAAAGTTTAACCGATATGACAGGCTATACGTTATGCAGACATCAGGTCCGTATAAGAATAAACTTCGTTGGGCAGAATGGTATTACGGGCCACAAAAGTGGCAAATGAACCGCTTAAGAGTTACCTATTCTAAAAGCAATATTGCATTCGATGATGTAAGTTTAGTTGCAGCTTATCAATTATTTGAAGAGAGTCGCTACGATAGAGAGTTTATGTATAGAGAACTTCGCATGCAAAAAGAAAAAGTAAAGGCAATTTCCCTTAATCTTGAATTTGATAAAAAGATAAACGAGAAATTATCGGTAACTTATGGAATAGAAGAAGTGCATAATACTGTATATTCTGTTGCTTCTCTTACACATGTTGTTAAGGAAACAGTTGATTCAACTGTAACTCGATATCCAGACGGCTCAACTTGGGACTCAAAAGGAGCTTATATTAGTGCAAAGTATAAACTAAATCCTAAATTGTTGTTTAGCGCAGGTTATCGCTATAATCAATTTTTAATTTTAGCCGATTTTGACACAACTTTTTTCCCATTTCCATTTACAGAAACGACGATGAGCAACGGCTCTTCAAGTGGTAGTTTAGGTTTTGTATATTCCCCCTTTAAATCATGGCAAATATATATTAATGGTGCAACTGGCTTCAGAGCACCGAATATTGATGATATGGGAAAAGTTTTTGAGTCAGTACCTGGTTATTTAGTTGTTCCAAATCCTGATTTAAAAGCAGAAAAAGTTTACAACGCCGAAATTGGAACAGTGAAAACGTTTGGCGATTTTTTAAAAATTGACGCAACTGGTTATTATACTTGGATTGTTGACGCAATGGTTAGAAAGAATTTTATTTTCAATGGAGATACTACTATTCGATACTTAGGAAATAAAAGTACAATTCAAGCATTGCAGAATGTTTCAAAAATTCAGGTGTATGGAATACAAGCAGGAGTTGAGATTTTTTTCAAAGGAATTGGTTTAAAGAGTAATATTTCATATCAGCATGGCAGGGAGCAAAGTCCAGATAGTTTAATATATTATCCATTGCGACATGCTGCGCCTACATTTGGAAGTACCCATTTAACTTACGAATACAAAAAGGTGAAACTTGATTTTTATGTGGTTTATAATGCTAAATTAGATTATGATGATTTGGCTTTAACAGAACGAATAAATGCTTCGTATGCACGAGATGAAAAAGGTCTTCCTTATGTGGCAAGCTGGTATACTTTAAATCTAAAAGCTGCCTATTTCCCAAATCAGTTTGTAGCAATAACTGCCGGAATAGAGAATGTTGAAGATAGGATGTATCGCCCGTATTCATCTGGAATTAATGCTCCAGGTAGAAATTTAATAGTATCGTTAAGAGTGAAATTTTAAAATTTAATACGAGAAAATATGAGAACAAAAATAATATTTCAAATAGTTTTAATAGTATTAATCAGTCTAAGTAATTTGTCTTTTGCTCAGCGCATCGCTGCAGGTGGTTGGCATTCGCTTGTTGTATGCAATGATAGCACGATAAAAACTTTTGGAGAAAATGCTACTGGGGAGCTCGGAAATGGCTCAGATGTTGATTCTAGTAATCCTATTGATCCAGGTTTGTCTGGAATAATTGAAGTATCGGGAGGTGGAGATCAACTTGAAGCTCATTCTCTTGCACTTAAAAGCGACGGAACAGTTTGGTCTTGGGGAAGCAATATTTATGGCGCACTTGGCAATGGAAGTACAAATAACACAAGTGTTCCTGGTCCAGTTTTGGTTTTGAGCGATATTGTTTCAATTTCAGCTGGTGGTTGGCATTCTGTTGCATTGAAGAGAAATGGTACTGTGTGGACTTGGGGTTGGAATACCGATGGTCAGTTGGGAGATGGAACGACTAGTGATAGAACAATTGCAAATCAAGTTCCAGGATTATCCGGAATTACGGCGATTTCAGCTGGTACTTATCATGTACTTGCTTTAAAAGATGATAGTACTGTTTGGGCTTGGGGTGATAATGTTAGCGGTCAAATAGGAGATGGGACAACTATCGACAAAACTTCACCTGTTCAAGTTAGTGGACTTACTGGTATTGTTAAGGTGTCAGCTGGTCGGTTTTTCTCTCTTGCTGTTAAAAACGATGGCACTGTTTGGACTTGGGGCGAAAACATTTATGGACAACTAGGCAATGGAACTACTACAGAAAGCCATGTTCCCGTGCAAGTTAACGGCTTAACTGGGATTACTTCGGCTATTGTTGCTACTGGTGCTTTCCATTGTATGACAGTGAAAAATGATGGTACAGTTTGGGCTTGGGGTAGAAATACTTATGGAAATTTGGGAGATGGTTCAGTTGCACATCGATCGATCCCAGTGCAAATGCAAGGTATTGCCGATGTTGCAGGGATGGCAGCAGGAACAAACTTCTCCCTAATATACAAAACAGATGGTACATTTTGGGGCTGTGGCAGAAACTTAAGCGGTCAATTAGGCGACGGCACCCTTTTACAAAGAAATACGCTTTCACAATCAACTAATGTTTGTTCTATTCTTCAAATCAGTGGTATAGCAAAATATGGTGAATTACATTCGAAAAGTATCACTGCATTTCCAAATCCATCGGCTAATGGAGTTTTTAGTATTGATTTGTCGGATGTATTAGATTCAAAATCTGAAGAGCAAATAGCTGTATATGATGTGCTTGGTAATATTATATTACAGAAAATTATTGATTTTGCAGATACAAATGAACCTGTTGAAATTGATATCTCAAGTAAACCAAATGGCATTTATTATTTGACTATTTCATCAGATAGTAGTCGAATTTATCAAAAATTAATCAAACAATAACTTAAAATCTTTATAATGAAAAAATCTATATATCAAAACATTAAAAGAATAGAATGTAATTTATCAATTACACAAAGAGGATTAAAAATAATATTTGCATTTTTAGTCATAATAAATTTTACCCCATTTGCCTTTGCTCAAAAGATTGCTGCTGGTTGGTCGCATTCTCTTTATCTGTGTAACAATGGCAGTACTGTAAATGCTTGGGGTGCAAATGCTTCCTTGCAACTAGGAGATGGAACCAATATTGATAAATCACTACCAGTTTTAGTTGATGGTTTAACAAGTATTAAATCTATAGCTGCTGGTTATCAGCATACACTTGCATTAAAGAACGATAGCACTATTTGGGCATGGGGGAGTAATTTAGATGGACAGCTTGGCAATGGAACCATAAATAGTTCTGCAGTTCCAATTATGGTAAGTGGTCTTACAAAAGTGGTTGCAATATCAGGCGGGACTGCTGGATATCATTCACTTGCGTTGAAAGCAGATGGAACTGTTTGGTCTTGGGGTCGAAATACAGATGGTCAGCTTGGTAATGGAACTACTACTAGCGCTACTTTACCTGTTCAAGTGGTCGGTTTAACTGGCATAATAGCTATTACAGGTGGCGAATACCATTCACTTGCTCTTAAAAATGATGGAACAGTTTGGGCATGGGGTAAAAATGATATTGGTCAACTTGGAAACGGAACAACAGTTAATAGCCTTGTTCCTGTTCAAGTGATTGGGCTTACAGGAATTACAGCTATTGCAGGTGGCAGATATTTTTCTTTGGCCTTAAAAAATAATAATACGGTTATGACATGGGGCGAAAATTTATATGGTCAACTTGGCAACGGAACAACAACAAACAGTCCTACTCCTGTTCAAGTAGTTGGCCTGACAAATGTAACATCTATTGCTGGCGCGGCTTTTCATTGCCTAGTTATTAAAACCGACAGTACAATAATGTCTTGGGGTAGAAATAATTATGGACAACTTGGTGATGGCACTACAACTGATAGACATACACCAGTTCAAGTTGTTGGTCTTACAAAAATCATTGCTATTGCAGGTGGAACAAACTATTCACTTGCGATGAATTCAAGCGAGTCGCTGTTTGCTTGGGGAAGAAACCCGAATGGACAGCTTGGAGATGGAACTCTATTAGGCAAAACTACTCCAACAGCAGTTGTATCATTATGTCCAACTTCAGCTCCCTCCGTTATCACAAATAATAAAATTTCAGCAGGATGGTCTCATTCGCTATATATTTGTAGTAATGGAAATTATGCAAACTCTTGGGGGGCAAATTCTTTTGGGCAGTTAGGAAATGGAAATACTATTGAACAAACTACTGCAGTAAATGTAAATACAATAGCAAATGTTAAGTCTATTGCAGCTGGATATCAGCATACATTGGCGTTGCTTAATGATAGCACTGTGTGGGCATGGGGCGATAATACCGATGGTCAATTAGGAAACAGCACAAATACAAGTTCAAGTACACCAATTCAAGTTTTTGGATTAACTAAAATTATTGCAGTTTCTGCTGGAACTGCAGGCTATCATTCTATTGCTCTAAAATCGGATGGAACGGTTTGGACTTGGGGAAGAAATACTGACGGTCAGTTAGGTGATAGCTCTATAACAAGCAAAAATGTTCCAACACAAATATATGGTCTTAATCATGTAATTGCTATTTCAGGGGGAGAATATCATACATTAGCAATTAGAGATGATGGAACAATTTGGGCATGGGGGAAAAATAGCAAAGGTCAATTAGGTGATGGCACAATTGTAAATAAAAATATTCCAACGCAAGTTTATGGTGCAACTAGTTTTAGGGCTCTTGCAGCTGGTCGTTATTATTCAATTGCTTTAAAATCTGATAGCACTGTTTGGACATGGGGCGAAAATCTTTACGGTCAGCTTGGAAATGGAAATACAACAGATAGTTATCTTCCAGTTCAGGTTAGTGGATTAGATAGCGTAATTGCAATTGCTGGTGGAGCTTTTCACGCGCATGCTATTTTAGCTGATAGTACTGCTGTATCTTGGGGTCGTAATACTTATGGAAATTTAGGCAATGGCACAACTACATTAAGTTCGGTGCCTGTTCCTGTTATTAATTTGAAAAAAATAGTTGCAATTGTTGGTGGAACAAACTATTCACTAGCATTAACATCTAACGATTCTTTATATGCTTTTGGTAGAAATCCAAATGGTCAATTGGGGCTTGGAAATTATAATGAAGTTCATTTAGCAACTCCTGTTATTTCTTTGTGTGCTATTTCTGTTGGGCTTGAGAATGTTCGTAATTCTACATCTGAATTATTAGTTTATCCTAATCCTTCTTCTGATGGTGTTTTCAAATTTTCAATTAATAATATTTCAGAAGCTAATAATCAAATTGCAATTTATGATATGATTGGTAATAAAGTTATTGATATGAAAACTGAAGGTTTGTCTGATGGTGAAATTGATCTTTCAGCTCAACCAAATGGCATTTATTTTGTTGTGCTAAGATCAGGGAATCATATTTTTAAACAGAAATTGATTAAACAATAATAAATGATAATTATTGTTGTTTCAACCTCTCGATTATCCTTATAAAAGAAGGGCTGTACAAATAATTGGACAGCCTTTCTTTTCTTGTTGCAATGCTTCTCGAGCAAACTTCATGAACTTGCCCTTGAGTTTAATACTCGATTTTCTCATCCAAATTATTCCAAATCATAAAAGCTTCATTTGCTTCGTCTCTTAGCATTTGCTTCATTTTTATACTTCTATTTGCTTTGGGTTTTTCCAATTCTTCGTATATAAATTGGTCATTGAAGCCTATATTTGCAGCATCTTCTTTCGTGTTAGCATAATATACGGTATTTATTTTAGCCCAATATATTGCCGATAAGCACATGGGACAAGGTTCGCAGCTTGTGTAAATTTCGCATCCACTTAAATCAAATGTATTTAAGGTTTTAGATGCACTTCGTATTGCTACAATTTCTGCATGTGCCGTTGGGTCATTGCTTGAAGTTACTTGATTATTCCCAGTAGCAATAATTCTATCGTCTTTTACTATCACAGCGCCAAACGGTCCACCAATTGAAGATTGTACATTTTCAATGGATAGCCTTATTGCTTCTGCCATGTATTTGGTTTCATTCATAATTTTTATGCAAAATTAAATATCGATTTTTCACATGCGTTGTCTTACAACTTCTCCTAATATCATTGCAGTAGCAACCGAAACATTTAAAGATTTTACTTCGCCTAAAATAGGAATTGCTAAAAGTTCGTCCATAATTTTTAATATTTGAGGAGATATTCCGTCTTCTTCGGAACCCATCACTATTGCAGTTGGTTTTGAATAGTCGGCTTTGTATATATATTTATCCGATTTTTCGGTACAGCCAATAACGTTAAAACCATTGCTTTTTAGATATTTTACAGTATTATATAAATTCTTTTCTTTACAAACAGGAATTATATTTAATGCTCCTGCTGAGGTTTTCATTGCATCGGCATTAATTTGTGCGGTTTCTTTTTCGGGAACTATAATTGCGTGAACTCCACAACACTCACATGTTCTAGCAATAGCACCAAAGTTTCTAACATCTGTAATTCTATCAAGTATTACAACTAAAGGATTTTTTCCTTGTTCTATTAGTTCAGGAACAATCTCGCTAATTTGCATGTAAGTAATAGGTGAAACAAATGCAATTACGCCCTGATGGTTGCCATGTGTAGTATAATTAAGCTTTTCAATTGGCACATACTGAATATGTATTCCGTTATCTTTTACCAATTGCAATAATTCATGGAAAATCTGTCCCTGCAAGCCTTTTTGCATCATCAGTTTATCAATTTGTTTTCCAGCGCTAATTGCTTCAATTACTGGGCGTAAGCCAAATATAATGTTTTCTTTCATTTTTTTTATTTATTGTTTTCCTAACTTTTTAAGGTTAGATTATATTTTATTAATAATAATATTTTTTTTGGCATACATAATCAAGGAAAATCCTATCTACGCCACATTTCCACAGCATTAAACCAATTCTGCTTATACAATGGCGAGCGGCTAAGCATATAGTCATTACTTGTAAATGGGTTTTTAATCTTAAAAAATTTAAAAGTCAATGAATTAGAATTAAACTGCTCCCCATAAATCCAGATTTCACTATCTGATGTTCGATATACCACATTTGGAGCACCAAAGATAATATAAATTATGCCTCTATCGGTTTTCCATCCTTCAATATATGAAGTAAAATATTCGTTTGCTTTCTTAACATTGCTATAATATTCTCTTATTATTTCACGCGCTCTGTCAGGATTGCCTGCTATATTAAGCCAAAAATTATCCATTCCTACCTTTAAATCAGCATTTTCAGTTATTTTATCAAATTCTTGTTTTGTTGTAAGGTATCGCATAGCTGCTAGAGCGGTTTCCATAAGTGTTATTTCTGGGAAATCTGATTTGTAAACACTCATAGTCATACCACTTTTTAATGCAGTATCAGCTTGAAAATAATAAATACCAAGCTTTTTGAAGTTAAAATAAAACTCCCCATCGGAAACGTCAATTTGCCAGATAGAGTCGGGCTTCAGAATATATGGTTTCTCTTCAATTATAGAATAAGGTGGAAGAGCAATTGGGAAATTTGAAGTATAATATTTTACAAATATTTTTTTCAAATCTTTTCTAAATGTTTGAATTTTAAGTTCTTTGCCTACTTCTGTATAGTTGTTAAAAACAGAAATACCGTCTTTTGTATAGCATTTGAAATACTGATTGTTAGGGTTTTGGGTAATATTGATCTCGATAATTGTTGAGCTTGAAGTTTGTTTTACTAAATCTTTTACGTTGAGTTCTAGAATTCCTTGTTTTTCCTTTTTCAAATGAACGTTAAATGAATTAATCATTGATTTTTCGCCAATTTGATATGAAAAATCTTTGTAAATATATTTTCCACTATCAATGATTTCTTTCGATTCATAAGACTTGTAGAAAGTATAAGTTACTTGAAATTTTGCTTCAAATTTGCCAGAAGAATCTTGTTTAACATACAATAAATCTCTGGAATTTATTTTAAATGAAACTTGTCCAATAGTATCATTTATCAGGCAGAAGTGAGCTTGAGTTTCAATTGTTAAAACAGGTTCGTCGTATAAAAATGATAAATTTCTATTAGTAAGTATTCTGCTTGGACCGCAAGAAAACATGATAAACAAAATAAAAACAAAAAATAAACTATTCTTCATCATCTGCCGATTTTAATGTTTGTGGAATTTGTTTATTTGTTCTAACACCAAGTTCTTTTAGTTTTTCCGCTTGCGAAATAACATTCCCTCTGCCCGTAGTTAGTTTCTTTTTAGCTTCGTCGTAATCGTTATGGAGTAACTTTAAGTGATTTTCCATTTTTTCAAAGTCTTTCAAAAAACCTTCAAACTTATCGTAAAGCAAAGCACCTTGACGTGCAATTTCTTGAGCATTGAGCACTTGTTTTTCTTGCTTCCAGATCGAGGAAATAGTTCTAAGTGTTGCCAGCAAAGTAGTTGGACTGACGATTACGATTTTTTTATCCCAAGCAAAATTGAAAAGTTCAATTTCGTTTTGAATAGCTATGCTAAACGAAGATTCGATTGGCATAAAAAGCAGAACAAAGTCGGGGGTATCTAGATTTTTAATTCCTGAATAATTTTTTTCGCTTAATAGTTTAACATGATTTTTAATAGAATCGATATGAAATTTTAGAAATTGTTCTTTTTCAATTTTTTCTTCAGCATTCACATATTGCTCGTACGCAACTAGAGAAACCTTTGAATCAATGATTATTTGTTTATTGTCGGGCAGATGCACCAATACATCTGGTCGAAGCAAATCGCCATCATCGTTTCTGAGTGTAGCTTGAGTTTCAAATTCTTCTCCTTTAGTCAGTCCAGAGCGTTCGAGCACACGCTCTAAAACTATTTCGCCCCAATTCCCTTGTTTTTTCACATCACCTTTAAGAGCTTTGGTAAGATTATTAGCATCTTCGCTAATTTTCATGTTCATTTCTTTAAGTGTGCGTAGCTCTTCCTTTAAACTAAATGTGTCTCTAAGGCTTTTATCGTAACTTTTCGTTATTTTTTGTTCAAAATCAACAATTTTTTCTTTAAGTGGCGAAAGAATACTAATCATTGATTTGTGATTACTTTCCAAAAAATCGTTGCTGTTTTGTTTAAGTATAGAATTAGCAAGGTTTTCAAATTCTTGTTTAAAAGCAACTTGCATTTGATTCAATTCTTGTTTCTGAGTGTCGAGGCGTTCGTTTAAAAATTGAATTTCTTTCTGGCTTGAAGATTCCGATTGTGAAAGTTGAAGGATTTTGTTTCGTTCATTTTTTAGTACTTGTTGCAATTCAATATTAGCAATTTCCAACTGATTGGCTTTTTGCTGTTCTAAAAGCATTTGTTTTTCAGTATTGTTAAGCTTTTCTTGAAAACATGCAGTATCAATTTGTTTTAGTTTCTCAAACTCTAAATTTTGGGTATTGATTTTATTTTTTGCTGAAAGCAATGCAATTGTATATGCAATAGCGAAGGCAATAATAGCAACAATAGCAAATAAAAGGATATCCATCAATAATAGTATTTAATTACAATATTAGTAAAAAAGGAGGAGATAAGCAAAGTTTAAACTAAAAGCATTTATAAAATCATTATAAAACCTTGTATTTATTCTAATAATAAATGTTTAGTATAAATCTATTGAAGATAAATATATATTAAGCAAGCATGATATGCTTTTTTGATGGAAAAGGGAGCAGTGTTGAATGTTTTTTCTAATATCCGTATTTCTTCCCAGTCATATTATCAATTTTAATAATCATTACACAAACGTTTTTCACGGATGGACCATTATATTTAAAATCATCTCTACCAGCATATTTTTTCATGAAAAGATTGAGTACTTTGATTTTGTCTTCGTCGGTTTCAACAAACTCAACTCTGCCATTTGCTACAACACTCCTAAATTTCATTCCCCAAGAACAAGCAACTTGTTCATGGCGGTAAAAAACTTCATAATCGGTATCGAAGTTTATACAAACATTATTATTTTTCTTTAATATATCGTTCTTCTTTCCTTCTGGAGCAGTATGAATATATATTAAACCATTATCATACACAAAATTAAATGCTAAAACGTAAGGTTTTTCGCCATCAACAAATCCTATATGGCAGGTTTGACATTTGGCTATAATGTTTTCAATTTCTTGATGATTTTTTATTTCTCGGTTTGCAAGTATCATTTTTTTAAATTTTTGTTTTCATGAAATTTATCTTTTCCTTCATTTCTAATGTTCCATCAACCCAAATAATATTTATTCCTTCACGTTCCATTTTTCTGAACCATGTCATTTGTCGCTTAGAGAATTGATGGATTGCAATATTCAATAAGTTAATCATTTCGTCTTTACTTAGTTCTCCTTGAATATATTGAGTAAGATATTTGTATTCTAAGCCATATCGGATGAGCTGTTCGGCAGAAACTCCTGAATTTAAAAGAGATTCAACTTCTTCAAGCATTCCTTCTTCAATGCGAGCTTTCAATCTATTAGTAATACGGTCTCTAACTATTTGCCGATCGTGATAAACACCAAATATAACAGACTCAACTGCTGGAAACGTCTGGGTTGTATATTCATTTTGTTCCAATGCAATTTCGATGGCTCTTACCAATCGAGGCCTGGAAAGTATATCGGTTGTATTATGAACTTTAACTTTTGATAATAATATTTCTCTAAGTTCATCATCTGTTTTATTAGCAAGATCACTACGTAGTTCATCATTTTTGTCAACCTGTTTCATCTCATAGCCTTTCAAAACGCCATGAAGATAAAGTCCGGTACCACCACATAAAATACTCTGTTTGCTTCTGTCACTAATATCCTGATAAGCAGCGTGAAAATCTTTTAAAAAAGTAAATAAGTTATATTCTTCGCCAGCATTTATAATATCTATCAGATGGAAAGGAATTTTAACTCCATCAATTGTATACTCATTAATGTCTTTGCCAGTTCCAATATCCATACTGCGATATACCTGACGAGAATCGGCACTTATAATTTCAGCGTTGAGTTCAAGCGCTAGATTAACAGCAATATTTGTTTTGCCAGTGGCAGTTGGTCCAAGTATAGTAATTAGTTTGCTCATATTATTTTACAGGATTTCTGTAGTTCTTGTTCTTTTTCAAACAAAATATCTCTAATTTTATTTAATTCTAGAACGTTTGATTCATCAAATTTAAAACTTTTATCAATTATTTCTTTGTTAAAAAAGTATTTTAAATTTTCATAAAGACAAATCTCATCAGTTAGCCCAGTTTTAGCTTGATTTGTTTTTACATATTGCAAAACACGTAAGCCATCAAATTTATTATGACAGGCATTAATAAAATTTTTCAAGGTTTTAAAATTTGTTCTCAAGGGTTTCCAAATATTTTCTTCGCCAAAGGTTTCTTTAAAAAAATCATCTAGCGGAGTATTAATATCTTCGGTAAAAAGTTGATGGAAACATTTATATGTTTTATTTATATTTTCAAAAAGTGAGAAATGATAGATAGGATATGAACTCCAATCTCCATTATTTCCTTTAATCATTGCTGGTCCTGTTCCAAAAAACACTCTGTTTGAGAATCTGCTAGCAGGAAATACGGTTGAAGAATTCCAAACTAGTAAATTGCCTGTTTTTCTTAGTCTTTGCAAAAAATAAAAATCTTCACCACTCTTTTTAGGGGCAATTCCCTTAATCATTTTGTATGATTTAATTGGAAATGATATTGCCGAGCCAAGTGCAGTAAAGGCATAAGGCGATTTTATTAACATCATGTTAATTGCATAACAGCGCATGTAAATTTCGTAACGTAAAACAGCAATATTTGAATTTACATTCTTGGTAAGTTTGTGGTAATATGGATTTGAAAGTGCTAAAGCATTTGGATTATCATTAAATGCTGTAATTATCGATTCTAAATAGTTATCAGAAATCTCGGTGTCAGCATCAAGTGAAACAATAATATCTGATTCAGTAGTTGATTCAGCTATTTTATCCATTAGTATTTTTCGAGCCCAGCCTACACCATGATCTTTGTCTTTCCATCCATTTCCTTTACTCGATTTGTCAATTATTATAATAGTTGGATGATTTGATCTGAGCCATTCAATGGTCTTTTGATTGTTTAAACATTTTTCAATTCTTTCGCCTTCCCACCAAAAGTCAGGTTGATTAACACAAATATAAATCTGAAATTCAGTGTAGGATTGTTTGTTAATGCAAGCTATTGTGTTTTCAATGTAATCCAATTCGTCTAAAATTGGTATTGCGATATGGATTTTTAACATTTCTGATAATTGAATTTTTTCAGAAAACAAAGATAATTAGATTTTATAGCTATATTAGCATATTAAGTTAAAAAAGCTCCAAGTTTGGAGCTTTTAATTGATGTGTTATTCTATTCCAGAATAATATTTCATAAACTGAACTCGTTCCCAAGCTGCTGGGTTTTCAGCTTTATTTGCACATAGTTTGCCTCTGAAATCTTCAATTGTTGAAAAGTTTTTGCTATCCATCCAGGTTTCAATTTGTTTGTTGATAGCAGTAATTTGTTCAAATCCATTTTTATAAAGAGTAGAACAAATCATTACAGCTTTCGCACCAGCTAATAATTGTTTAATTGCACCAGTTCCATCGTGAACACCTGTTGACGAACATAAATCGCAATCAACTTGCTCCGACATTATTGCAATCCATTTCAATGATGTAGAAATATCTTCTGGTTTACTAAAAACAGCTGATGAATTTATTGTTAGATTATCAATGTCAATGTCTGGAGAATAAAAGCGATTAAAAAGAACTATCCCCGAAACTCCTGTCCATGATAATTTTTTGATGGTATAAGCTATGCTAGAGAAGTATGTGCTTATTTTTAAAGAAATAGGCAAGCTAGTTTCTCTTTTGATATTATTTACTAAATCAAAATACACATCTTCGTTGTCTTCTGGAAAACGGTCTGGATCAGACGGCAACACAAATAGATTTAACTCAAGAGCATCAGCGCCTGCTTTCTCAATCTCTCTGGCAAATGAAACCCACTCAGAAGACGATACGCAGTTAATGCTCGCAATTACCGGAATTGTAAGTTCTGATTTAGCTTTTTTCAAAAAGTCAATATATTCAGCTAGTGTATTTTTATGAGAGTAGTTGCTTATGTAATCTTCTACTTCTGGATAAGAAAAACCATAACGTTTGTTATATGATTGAGAATGGCGTGATTCTATAGTTATTTGCTCTTCAAATAAAGATTTTAAAACAATAGCTCCAGCACCAAGTTGTTCAAATTTCTTAAGATTTTCAATATCATTTGTAAGTTCAGAACTGCTAACAATTATTGGGCTTTTTAAATCTAGTCCCAGATATTTGGTTGATAAATTTGCCATGTTTTTTTTATTTGAATTTTAATCAAAAGTTAATACGTGGAAGAATTATTAGACTACGAAATAACAAAAAAAAAATGCAAATTCAAAATCTAAACTTGTTTTTTAATTTAATGAAATTCAAAGACCTAAATTTATCTTTTGTTTTGTTTTTTGCAGAATTAATTTAATAAATATTAGAAACATAGTGTTTTGTTTAATTTTAATTTTTAATTTTATAAAGTTTTTCAATCATATATATGGGAAGATTTTTGTTTAAGTTTATTATCTGTTTTTTTGTTTTTTTTGTTTGTCACGAAACTAAAAGTCAGACATCTGAAATAGGAAAGCCGATTATTTGTAATTACCATCCGCGAGAATATAAAGGTTATTCCCAAAATTGGGGAATTTTACAAGATAAACGAGGTGTTATTTATTTTGCTAATGGCGATGGTGTTATAGAGTATGATGGAGTAAATTGGGATTTAATTCCTTTGCCACAAAGAAATACTGTAACTAGTTTAGCTCTAGATTCGAATAATACTATTTTTGTAACAGGATCAGGAGAGTTTGGATACCTAAAGCCAAATAAGTATGGTAAATATCAATATGTTTCCTTGTTAGATAAAATTAAACCTGAACAGCGCGATTTCACTTTTGCTTTTGACATGTTTTACTATAAAGGTGGTATTTACTTTAATACACACAAGTACCTTTTTCAATGGAAATTTAACAAAATCACCACTTGGCCCCTAAAGCGTCAAAATAGCATGGTTATTTTACATGGCAAAATTGCTGTTTGGCAAGATGGTGTTGGCATTACTCTACTTGATAAGGGAAAACTAGTGCCAGTGCATGGTAATAGCATGAAGGACACAGCAGTTGTAAAAATCGTCCCCTACAACAAAAGTAAAGATTTAGTTGTAACTGTTAATAACGGATTGTATTTAATCGATAAAATTGATAAAAACTCTGTTTTTAATAATAATAGGATTCTTACAAAGTTTTATACAAAAGTTGATGAATATCTACTTAGCAACAGAGTCTTGTATGCTAAATTATTGAAAAATAATTTATTAGCTATTTTAACACTTAAAGGCGGTACAGTAATAATTGATTTTAAAGGCAATTTGGTCCAAATGCTTAATAAAAGCAATGGTGTTATAAATGACTCTCATAATTATATTTGGCAAGATGATCAAGATGCTTTGTGGTTAGCTTTAGATGTTGGAATTACAAAGGCAGAAACATCCAGTCCAATAACCTTTTGGGACGATTCTTTCGGGCTAAAAGGTAGTGTTCTTGATATTGAACGTTATAATGGCAAATTGTATGCTGCCACATGGCAAGGTGCTTTTTATATGGATAAAGCTAATGTTCAGCCTGATTGGACTGATGAGTTTACTTATGAATCTAGCAAATACAAAGCAATTAAAGAAGTAAAACAACAATGTTGGGATTTGCAAAAAATTACGCATCATGGTAAAACGGATTTATTAGCAGCTGCTACAGATGGCTTACATATCATTAAAGATTCTAAGGCAGAACAGATTTGTTCAGGTTCTTTTTATAAAATACTACAATCTAATATAAACCCAGAGCTTTTATTCGTTGCTTCTATTGAAGGTATATTTGTATTCGAAATTGAGGCTAATGGATATAAATTAATAAAAAAAATAAAAGGTTCTGAAGAAAAATCAAATTCACTAGCTCAAGATAATGCTGGCCGAATTTGGTTCGATTATGGAAGTACTAAAATTGGTGTGATTCAGATAGTTAAAAATAATATATTAAATTCTAAAATAGCTCCTTACAACTTTATCGTAACTATGTCAGATGATAAATCTGGATTAGAATATGATAATACTGTTTATGTTAGAGATTTATTAGGTGAAATATCAATAATATCAAAAAAAGGAATGTACATTCCTAGTTTTACAAAAGGTAAATTAAAATTTGAAAAGGACGAACGCTTTGTTAATCATATTTTTTACAATTACTTTTCAGTTAATCAAATAGCAAAGGACTCTACAGGTAATATTTGGGCTCAGTTTTACTCTAAAAATAATAAAACTCGGTATATTGTTTTGGGTAAAAAAAACAAAGACAAAAAATATGAATTTTATTCAGCTCCTTTTCAGCCAATTCCACAAATGGAGATGTATAATTTCTATTGCGAGAAAAATATTGTATGGATGTGTGGTGATGACGGTTTATATCAATACAATAAAAATATAAATTTTCATTATGAAAAGCCCTATAGATCTCTAGTTAGGAAGGTAATTGCATTTGAACGGGATACAACAATCTTTTATGGTCTACATAATTTCGATTCTTTAGAAAACAATTTATTTTCACAATCAAAAAATGCAATTCCATTTCTAAATTACTCTTTCAATTCTTTGCGATTTTTATTTGCTGCACCCAATTTCTTCGACGAGTCTGCTACCGAATATTCGTATATTTTAGAAGGGTACGATAAAAAATGGTCGGCATGGAGAAAGGCAAGCTCAAAAGAATACACTAACTTAAGTGCTGGCAATTATGTTTTTAAAGTAAAAGCCCGAAATATTTTTGGAAAAATAAGTGAAATTGATAGTTACTCTTTTGTAATTCTTCCTCCGTGGTATTTGTCTTTTTGGGGATATTTTTTATATGGAGCTATTTTTATTGTGTTATTGTATCTGGGAGTTGTACTTTCTAACAGAAGGCTTATCGCTGCAAAACAAAGACTTGAACACATTGTAGTTGAACGAACTTCAGAATTAGTTAAACGCCAACAGGAAATTGAAGTTGAAAAAGAAAAATCGGATAAGTTACTATTAAATATTTTGCCTTTTAGAATAGCTCAAGAACTTAAAACTAAAGGCTATGCTAAAACACAGTTTTATGATTTAACGACGGTAATGTTTGCTGATTTTAAGGGGTTTACAAAAATCGCTCAAGTTATGGAGCCCCAACAGCTAATTAAAGAATTGGATAAAAGATTCATGTTTTTCGATGATGTTTGCTTGCGTCATAATTTAGAAAAAATTAAAACTATTGGCGATTCATATATGTGTGTAGGCGGAATACCAATTACAAACTTATCTAATCCAATAGATATGATTTTAGCCGCTTTCGAAATGCAAGAATTTATGCGCAAACTTGCTCTTGAATCAGAAGAAGGAAGTAAGTGGGAATTGCGTATAGGAATGCATACCGGTCCTATTATTGCTGGTGTAGTTGGTAAAAATAAATTTGCTTACGATGTTTGGGGAGATACTGTTAATACAGCAAGCCGAGTTGAGTCTTCTGGCGAGGCATGGAAAATAAACATTTCTGGCGATACCTATGAATATATAAAAGATTTCTTTGAATGTTCTTATCGTGGTAAAAAACCTGTTAAAAACCGAGGTGAAGTTGATATGTATTTTGTTGATAGAATAATTCCTGAATTATCTAATGATGAAATGGGGCTTCAACCTAATAGATTGTTCATAGAAAGACATAATTCAATTAATCAGTTATAGAAAGATGTAGTTATGGATTTTTATGCAGCTAAGAATTATATTTTAAATCGTCTGGAAAACGAACTTCCAGAGGCTCTCCATTATCACGGCGCTCACCATACACTAGATGTTTTTGAGGCAGCGATGCGTCTTGCCGAAAAGGAAAATATAATAGCAAAACAATTGGTGCTTTTAAAAACTGCAGCTTTGTTCCATGATGCTGGATTTTTAAAACAATATAGCGATAATGAGCATGCATCTGTAGAAATTGTGAAATCAGAGTTGCCCCGATATGGTTATAATACCGAGGAAATTGGAATTATTTCGGATATGATTCTGTCAACTAAATTGCCTCAAAATCCTAGTACCTTATTGGATAAAATTCTTTGCGATGCCGATTTAGATTATTTGGGCAGAGATGATTTTTTTACTACTGCTCAAAAACTTCTTCGTGAGTGGAATGCTCATGGATACAATGTTTCGCTAGTTAGTTGGTATAAACAACAGCTCAATTTTATCGAAAACCATAAATATTATACCGACTCAGCTAAAATTTTACGTCAAAAACAAAAAATGATTCATCTCGCTCAAGTTCGTGAGTTAGTTGAAGGTCTTGAAGGAAATAGTAACTATTCTGAATTATTTAAAAATTTACCAGTTGGAGTTTATCGCTCCACGCCAGAAGGGAAATTGCTGATTGCCAATAAAAAATTATGTAAAATTCTTGGTTATAAAGGGATAGAAGAATTAATTGCTACTGATTACGAACGCGAAATTTCTTCCAGGGGTTATGATAGAGCTCGTTTTAAAAGAGAAATTGAGAAAACAGGTAAAGTAGAAAATTTTGATTCTACTTTTATTAGAAAAGATGGAACGCAAATATTTATCAGAGAATCAGCGAGATTAGTAAAAGACAGCAAAAAAAATCCATTATTTTATGATGGTATTGTTTCTGATATAACTGAATCTGCATTAAAAGCAGATCAAATGAAAAGCTACTACGATACACTCGATGAAACAATAAAATCATACAAAAGATTTGTCCCTATTGATTATTTAAAATATCTAAAGAAAGATGATGTAACTCAAGTGAAATCTGGGGATGCCTCTTTTCAACGAAAAACTATTGTTTTCACAGATATCAGAAGATTTAGTTCTTATTCAGAAGAAATGAATCCTATCGAAAACTTCAATTTTATCAATAGCTATTTTAAAAGAATGATTCCTAAAATTACTGATAATAGTGGTTTTGTTGATAAACTAATTGGTGATTCTATAATGGCTGTATTTAACGAATCTCCAGTTGATGCAATTAAAGCTGCTTACGAAACCCAAAGCGATTTGTATAGAATAAATAGATATCGACAAAGAAAAGGTTTAGATGACTTAGCAATAGCGATTGGAATTCATTTTGGTGATATTATGGTTGGTACGTTGGGGTCGGTAGATCGTTTAGAAATGACTGTAATTTCCGATGCAGTAAATATTGCTGCTCGCTTGCAGAATTTGTCAAAACAGTATAATGCACAAGCTATTGTTTCTGATTCCTTAATTCTTGAAACCAAGAAAAATAGTGACTATTTTCATCGATATTTAGGACCTCTAAAAATTAAAGGCAGGGTTTATCCTATTGATTTGTATGAAATGGTGCTTTTTAGTCACTATAAATCAGATATAATAAAAATAGAGACAAAAGATGATTTTGAAGATGCAGTAGTTTTATTTATTGCAGAAGAGTATAATGATAGCTTAAAGATTTTTAACAAATTGGCAAAATGTAATAAAGACGACAAATTTATCGATTATTACATTAACAGATGTCAAGAAAACATAAATAATTAATATAAAATTTTACTTTCAGTCTATTTTGTATTATTTTTGCAAAGTATAAATATGAATATTAAACTTAACTAAATACCTTGAACTATGCTATCTAAAATGAATGACTTATTGCTGGTTCCTACCGATTTTTCTGAAGTGTGTGATAATGCTATAAACCATGCAGTAGAAATCGCTAAGTTTCTTAACTTTAAAGTTACATTACTGCATGTAATTAACAAGGAAACAAAATCTCTTTTGAAAAAAGAAAATCAAAATGAAGAGTTTATTGAGACTAAGCTTAAAGAAATTGCTTCATCTTACAATAAAAAAATGGGAGTAGAAGTTGACTTTTTAGCTCGTGAAGGAAGCATCTTCTCAACAATAAGTGAAGTAGCAGATGAAATTGGAGCTAACTTTGTTATATTAGGAACTCATGGTAAAGTTGGTTTACAACAACAATTATTAGGAAGCTATGCTCTTAAAGTAGTAACAAGTTCTAAATGCCCTACTATTGTAATTCCTAAACGCTCATTTGGTCATGGTTATAAAAATGTAATTTTCCCAATTGACTTAAGCTCAGAAGCTCGCCAAAAATTATCTTGGGCTGTATACTTAGGCAAGAAATTTAATTCTACAATACACCTTTTCCCTAAATACGAAGATGACGCCATTAGAAAAAACAAAATAATGAGTATCACAAAGCAAATAAAAAATATACTTGAGAAAAATGGCGTTGATTTTGTAGATAAAGTTTCAAATCGTAAAGATGGAAATTTTGCGAATCAACTAGTTAAGTACTCAAAAGAAATGAATGCTGACTTAATTATGATTATGACAGAGGAAGAATCGTTGGTTCCAATTCCTGGTTTTATATTAGGTCCATGGGACGAACAAATTATTTTTAATGCAGAACAAATACCGGTTCTTTGTGTTAACCCTCGTGACATAGGCATTACCGTTGTCGGATTATAAAAAAATTAAAAAGCTCAATTTATTGAGCTTTTTTTATGAACAAATGTTTGTTATTTATTTATCGAAAAAATTGTTGATAATAAATGTTAAAATGTAGTTTTAAAACAATATTTTGTTAAATTTGTAGTTTATCAATGTATATTAATCTTAATATGGAAAATAATCAGAGTGTAATACTTGTGCCAACCGATTTTACTGAAGTTGGTGATATGGCTTTAAAACATGCAATTGGCACGGCTAAACAATTAGGTTTTGCCATTACATTGTTACATATCATCAATAGTGAAACCAAAGCTGCATTGAGAAAAAACAACCTAACAGTTGCCAATATCAATGAAAAATTAGCAACAACCGCTCAACAAATTAAAAAAGAGCACAATGTTGATACTGATTTTATTTCTAAAAAAGGCAGTATTTTTTCTGCAATATCTGAAGTAGCAGAGGAAGTAAGTGCTAGCATGATTATGATGGGTACACATGGAAAGAAAGGAATTCAACATCTTATAGGCAGTTATGCTCTTAAAGTTATTACAAGTGTTAAAATTCCAACTCTTGTTATTCAAAAAGAAGCTGAATATGCTGGTTCTTATAAAAGAATAGTTCTGCCAATTGATAACTCAGTTCATACTCGCCAAAAGTTCAAATGGGCTATTTTTATGGCTAAAAAATTAAATTCTGAAATATTTATTATTGCTTCTCAAGAAAGCGATCCTTTTGCAAAAAGAAGACTTGCAAATAATTTAGGTCAGGTAGAGAAATTGTTGGAAGAAAATAAATTGAAATTTTCAACAAAACTTTGCGAAAAATCAGGTAGTTTTGGGAAACAACTCTTAAATTATGCTGCTACAGTTGAAGCTGATTTAATGATGATTATGACTTCACCTGATCAATTAATTCCAAATTTTATTTTTGGACCACTGGATGATCAAATAATCTATAATAAACAAATGATTCCTGTTCTATGCGTAAACCCAAAAGACACTAACATTCAAATAGTTGGAATGTGATAAATAAAAAATATTTCTTATTGTAAAAATCCCCCGAAAGGGGTTTTTTTATGTTCTATTTTATTATATTCGTATTTTATTATCTTAAAAAATATGCAAATTTCAAGGGAAGAAGCCAAAGTTCTTATTGAACAATTATCCAAAGAATTAAATCAACATAACTATAATTATTATGTATTGTCGAATCCTACAATTTCTGATTATGATTTTGATTGTTTATTAAAAAGACTTCAAAATATTGAACTTATATTTCCTGATTTAATTACTAAAGAATCGCCTACACAGCGAGTAGGTGGCGATATTACTAAAGAATTTCAGCAAATAACTCACGCTTTTCCTATGCTTTCTCTTGGCAATACTTATTCTATGGAGGAAATTGCTGATTTTGAAACTCGGGCTAAGAAAATTATTGAACAAGAAATGGAGTTTGTTTGCGAATTAAAATACGATGGCGTTGCAATTAGCTTGACGTATGAAAATGGCAAACTTAAACATGCTGTTACCCGTGGCGATGGAACAAAAGGTGATGACGTTACTGCTAACGTAAGAACTATTAAAACAATACCACTTACATTGCATGGAAATGATTACCCTAATTACTTTGAAATTAGAGGAGAAATCGTTTTGCCTCACGAAAGTTTTAATAACTTAAACGAATTACGTCAGGCTAATAACGAACAGGCATTTGCTAATCCTCGTAATGCTGCTTCTGGTAGTATCAAGTTACAAGATTCTAAAGAAGTAGCTAAGCGAAATTTAGATTGTTATTTATATTATATTATTAGTAATGAATTGCCTTTTAATAATCACTACGACAATATTCAAAAAGCAAAAAGTTGGGGCTTTAAAATTCCTAACTATATTGTTAAATGCTCAAACTTAGAAGAAATTTCGGAGTTTATCAATTATTGGGATATAAATAGAAAAGAGTTGCCATTTGATATAGATGGCATAGTATTAAAAGTAAATTCTTTTGATCAACAGCAGATACTTGGATTTACTGCTAAAACTCCACGTTGGGCAATTTCGTATAAGTTTAAAGCCGAACAAGTAGCTACCAAATTAATTTCTATTAGCTATCAAGTAGGAAGAACCGGCGCAATTACACCAGTGGCAAACCTTGAGCCTGTGGCATTAGCTGGAACAGTTGTTAAACGAGCAACTTTGCATAATGCGGATGTTATTGAAAAAATGGATATTAGAGTAGGTGATATTGTTTTTGTCGAAAAAGGTGGAGAGATTATTCCAAAAATAGTAGGTGTTGATGAATCATTGCGTCATGAGACATCGGAAAGAACTATTTATATTACTTCATGCCCTGAGTGTGGAACGGAACTGGTTAGAAAAGAAGGCGAAGCAAATCATTATTGCCCAAACGAAATAAGTTGCCCTCCACAAATAAAAGGCAAGTTAGAGCATTTTATTAGTAGAAAAGCGATGAATATTGATAGTTTGGGGGAAGGTAAAATTGAGATGCTTTTTGACAATAAATTAGTAAACTCGCTTTCGGATTTATATTCGTTGAAGTATGAAAATTTAATAGGAATTGAAAAAACGATTTTTGATGAAAACACAGGCAAGACGAAAATAGTAAGTTTTAGAGAAAAAACGGTTGCTAATATTCTAGATGCTCTGGAAAAGTCAAAGTCAGTTCCATTTGAAAGGGTATTATATTCTTTAGGAATTAGATATGTAGGCGAAACTGTGGCAAAAAAACTTGCTTTTTATTTCAAATCGATAGAAAAATTGATGAATGCTACTTATGATGAATTGCTTTTAGTTGAGGAAATTGGCGATAAAATAGCTGAAAGTATCATTTTCTATTTTTCTGAACCAAAAAATCAGCTTATTATTTCAAAACTTAATGAAGCCGGGTTGCAGTTTGAGATGGCAGAAAAGGAAAACGCTTTTTTATCAAGCAAACTTGAGGGTTTGAGCTTCGTTGTTAGTGGTGTTTTTGCAAATTTTTCTCGCGATAGCATTAAAGAAACTATTGAGTCGCATTCTGGGAAAGTGGTTGGCTCAATTTCTGCCAAAACAAATTATGTAATTGCAGGCGATAATATGGGTCCAGCTAAATTAGAAAAAGCTACTTCGCTAGGTGTAAAGATAATTTCAGAGGATGAATTTAATTTGATGATTGGTTAATTTGATAATGTGCTGATTTAGTAATTAGCTAATTAGTCATTTTTTAATAAATGGGTAAAACAATTTGTATTCCATGTTTACTTGGAAGAGAATTGTATCAATAGTTTTGGTTTTCTTGTTTAGCATTACATGCCAATCCTGTTGCAGGTTATTAGAGTTATTATTTACTTTAGCTGAAAAAGAATAATATAGTAGAATGCTATCAGCTTTTGTTATCAAAGGTTTCAAAGAGTCAATTTGATTTTTTATGCATATAATTCTTTCTTTTCCTTCGAAACTACTACTGTCAATATAATTAGATTCTTCATTATACATTCTGATTATACTATCAGTCTTTCTAGCTTGTAAAGTTAGTATAAAGAATGGACGTAAAGTGTCGCAACTAACTAATGAGTAATTGAGTTTATTTTTATCAATAAACTCTTTCAATAGCAATACTTCTTTGCTTTCTTTCTTTAAAGTATTCTGACACGAATATAAAAATGCTATTACCAAGAGAAATATAAGACTTTTCATTTTGATTTACTCTCCAATCTTCTCAATACTTCCAGTTCCGCTTACATCTTGTTTTATAGATTTTGGATTTCCTAAATATTTTATTGAGCCTGCTCCTGATATTTCAGCGTTTAAACTGTTAACAGGAAAAACTATTGCATTGGCAGCTCCAGATAAGTCTACTTTAATATCGTTTGAAGGAAAATGTTTTGCATTAACAGTTCCTGTTCCACTCAGCTCAATTTCTAGTACCATAGATTTTCCTAGCAAATTAATATCTGAAGCACCTGACATATCAATGATGAGTTTCTCGCAGATTAAACTATCGGTGCATTTTAAGTCATTTGCTCCGCTTAAATTGATGCTTTTAAGCGTAGGGCAGCAAATTGTTAGTGCTAGCTTATCAAAATTTCTTATCGATTTGGTGGTCCCAATTTTTAATAGTTCGTTTTCAAGTTTAACTGATATGATTTTTTGAAGGTTTTCATTGGTCTCAATGCAAATTTTGAAACTGTCGGATTTGACGTACGTTACTTCAAAGGCTCCTGAAATATCAATTTTTGAAAATTGGTCTAAGTTTTTGTTTTCTTTGGTTACAGGTCCTTTCCCTGAAATTGAATTCAAATCTATGCAACTTGAAATTGAAACACATAAAGCTAAAAGTATTAATAAACTTAGGATGTGGTTTTTTGTTGTAGTTTTCATATTATTTTCCCGTCTTTCATTTGTAATTTTCTGTCTGCCATGTCGGCTAATTCGTTATTGTGAGTAACGATTATAAATGTTTGATTCATTGTTTTGCGTAGCTCGAAAAATAAAGAATGTAGCTCTTTTGCTGTTGCCGAATCTAAATTTCCCGATGGCTCATCTGCCAAAATCACTTTGGGTTGATTTATCAATGCTCGTGCTACTGCAATTCTTTGTTGTTCGCCACCAGAAAGTTCGTTTGGTTTATGCGATGCTCGGTCTTTTAAATTTAAAAAATCCAATAATTCAAAAGCTTTATTTTCAGCTTCTTTTTTCTTTATTCCTGCTATAAATGCTGGGATACAAATGTTTTCTAGAGCAGTAAATTCGGGCAATAACTGATGAAACTGATAAATAAATCCAATATTTTTATTCCGAAATAATGATAGTTGTTTCTCGTTCATATTGGTTATATTTATATTGTCAAATATAACATCACCTTTGTCTTGTTTGTCTAGTGTTCCTAAGATATGAAGTAGAGTTGATTTTCCTGCACCCGAAGAACCAACTATAGAAATTATTTCACCATCTTTTATTTCAAGGTTAATACCTTTCAAAACGCCAAGATTACCGTAGGATTTGTAAATGTCTTTTGCAATAATCATTAAAAATGTTTTTACAAATGTATAAATTTATATTCTAATGAATAATAATATTAATTGCAATTCGCATGTTTTTTTGTAATTTTAAACTTTAGAATAACATGGAATGGAATTATCAATAATTGTTGCAGTAGATAAAAACTGGGCTATTGGCAAAAACAATCAGTTACTATGGCATTTGCCTTCGGATTTAAAGCATTTTAAAGAGTTGACGATGGGCTGTGCCATAATTATGGGTCGTAAAACCTTCGAATCAATTGGAAAAGCTTTGCCAGGAAGAACTTCAATTATTATTACAAGAGATAAAGACTTTAAATTTGAAGGGTGTTTAGTTGTAAATACTATTAGCGATGCTATTACAGCAGCGAATCAATTTGAAAAAGCCTTTATTATTGGTGGTGGTGAAATTTATAATCAAACTTTTAATAAAGCCAAAAAAATATTTTTAACAAAAGTAGATGCTGAATTTGATGCTGATACTTTTTTCCCAGAAATAAGCTTAAAAGAATGGTCAGAATTATCAAATGAGCATTTTGCTGCTGACGAAAAAAATAAATTCAATTATACTTTTTTAGAATATAAAAGAAAATAAAAAATATTATGAAAAAAATTGGAGCTATTTTTCTTGTTTTAGGAAGCGTGTTTTTAACATTGTTTTTTTCTTGTAAAAAGGAGAGTTTGCAAGATTTTGGTTATCAGGCAGCTAAAGACGATGCTGTTTCGGAAAGTATTTTTGCAGATGCATTTAAGCAAGTAGACAATGCTATTAGAGATACGAATGTGTTTTATGGTTTAAGTAATGGTTGCCCTACTATAACTCAAGATACAGCTACCTTCCCAAAAGTAATAACCATTGACTATGGCGCTGGATGTGCCGATTCACTTACTGGAATTGTGAGAAGCGGAAAAATAATTATTTCGCTTAGCAAGCCTTGGCTAGAAGTTGGTGCTGTCGCAGTTTGTAGTTTTGAGAACTATATAGTAGATAGCTACACTATATCGTATTTTGTGAAGCAAACAATTACATTTAAAGGAAGAGCAAATAATTTGTTGAATTTTGCTGTAGAAGTTAGTGATGGAGAAATAACTAGTTCAGAAGGCGTATTTTATTGTTATAGCTCTAGAATTTTTGAATTGTATTTGGGCGAAAGCACTGCGTGGCCTAAAATGAACGATGATGTATGGCGAATTACTGGTACTGCAAAAGGATATGATATTAATGGCAAAGAATATTTTGATGAAATAATCTACCCTCTGATTTCACAAGTTGGTTGCCATTGGATTAAAAAAGGCACAATAGAAATCAAACCCGAAAAAGGCGAAATAATATCACTTGATTTTGGTTCTGGTACATGCGACGATAGTGCTTCTGCAACATATAATGGCAATACTTATGGTTTTGTGATTAAATAAGTTCGTTATTTCCAGAAAATATATTTTTGGTTTTTATTCATATTTATTCTTTTGCAAATGAAAAATACTAGAATAATAGTATTCTTGCTCTTATTATTATTTTCTGGACTGATTTCAGGGCAAAGTAAACAGTCGAACTTTGTTTTTATCTGCAAATATCCAAGTGCACCTACTTCAATTATTGATACTATTCATAAATTTGAAGAAAATTTTGGTTATCCTCCATTATTTAATGCCCTTTCAATGGATGAAATGAAATTACTAAAATTAAATAGATTTCCTGAAATTGCTGGTAAATGGTTCGATTATGGACGAAGTGAAATTGATTTAGGTTATTTGTCATCAAAAATTGTTTATAAATTAGAATTATCTAGCAAATTCACAACGCTTCTTATATATAATCGGTATGGCAAAATGTATGAGTTTTATTCATTAATAACGTATGATTCTGATTTTAATGCGATTGACTCTAAATGCTTAGGGATGTTTACTGAACATTTTGAATTTCTTTTTTATACTGAAGATAAAGTTATTCGTACCAGAGAAAAGGTAGCTGATGGCTGGGAGCGAGTTTTGACTTTTAAGAATTTGTTGATTAATGAATCTGGGTTAATAGATGAACAAAAGTCAATTAGAATATATGAAGAAAAGCATGGACAATTGGTTAAAGCTGAAAATGGAATATTAATTAAAGATTCGCTAAATAATAATATAGGAAGATATAATTATGGGGATTTAGCTATTATTGATAAATATTTTGATGATTCAACTTCTGTATTTTCTGAAAATGGAAAGACTATCAGGACGCGAAAAGTTAGAGTGATATTGGATTATCAAAAGTATTTAAATAGCTTTTTAATTCCTTCTGAGGTCAATAATAAAGGTTATATTTATGAATGTGATTTGTTTGCAATTAATTATAATATGTATCAAAGGTTTGATTATGGCGAGCAGTCTGAAGAGGATGAGTATTATTATTACATGGTAAATGGTGCTGTTATAGGCGAAAAAAAAGATGTAGATATAAGTCGTCAGGAAGTTGATATAAAAGAATTTTTAGAAATTGAAAATGTTAGTTTGAATGCTTATTTGAAAAAAATTATTATTTCTGAAACAGTTTCAGATAAGCAATATTTTAGAAATGAAAAAAATGTAATAAATTTGAATTTTTTAAATGGAACTTCTCGAACAATTAAAGATACAACATATCTTGAAAGTGAAATGCAACCATCTAGTCATTTTGAATTATTTAATAATACAAACCTTAATAAACAATATTTAATCTATCATTCCTCCTTTGAAGATAGCTGGTTTGACTTATTAGACAATAATAACGGAGATACCATTGCTAGCTTCAGCGATTATCCATTTATTTCGCCAAATAATAAAATGGTAATCAGTGTTAAAACTCCTTATACAGACGGAGTTGGAACCTGCTTTTTGGAAATTAATAAAATAGTTAATGGCAAATTCAAGCACTTTATTTCAATAGATTTTGCAAATTGGAATATAGCCAACAATAAAATAGACTGGGTATCCCCTTAGCTCATCTTAAAAAATGCCTATCTTTAGGGGATGGAGTA